>DFNI01000011.1:105509-134561 GCA_002375995.1 Acetothermia bacterium UBA3571
AGGTGATCATCGACGAGGACCACACCCCGGATCCGAAGTTCGCCGAGTTCGAGGAGGCCTCCCTCGATTCCACCGAGGCTGCCGCCCGGGAGGCCGGTTTTTCGTACGTCCGCCTGGAGGGGGACATCGGGGTGATCGGAAACGGGGCGGGATTGGTGATGGCCACCCTGGATCTCGTTTCTCGGGCCGGGGGGAAACCCGCCTGTTTCTTGGATATCGGGGGCGGGGCCCGGGCGGAACGGGTCAAGGCCGCACTGGAGCTTGCGCTCGGGGACCAGCGGGTGCGAGCGGTGTTCGTGAACGTGTTCGGGGGGATCACCCGCTGTGATGAGGTGGCCCGGGGCCTGATCGAAGGGAGCAGGGGCACCGGGGTTCCCATGGTGGTACGTCTAACTGGTACCAACGAGGAAGAAGGGCGCCGGATCCTGGCCCAGGCCGGCGTGCGACCGGTGGAGACCATGGAGGAGGGCGCCGAGCTCGTGGTTTCCTTAGCCAAGGAGGGGCGATGAAGAGCGTTTTCGTTTTGACGCTGATCCTTGTGGCTATGTCGGGGGTATTGGCCCAGGAGATCCTGCCCTTCGAGGATGTCGAGGTGGGCATGAAGGGCTACGGCCTCACCGTGGTGGCGGGGGACGAGATCTCCCGGTTCGAGGTGGAAGTGGTGGGGATAATCGACGAGCCGGGGGTCGAGAACGACTTCATCGTGGTCCGGGCCTTCGGCGACGCGGTGGAGCGCTCGGGTGGCATCGCCCAGGGGATGTCGGGAAGCCCTGTGTATCTTGAGGGGAAGCTGGCCGGTGCCCTTTCCCGGACCGGCCTCTGGGCGGCCGAACCCGAACGCCCTCTGGGGCTCGTCACTCCGATCGAACCGATGCTCGAGATCCTACAAGAGCTCGAGCACGGCCTCTACACCGAGGGCGGTTTCCATGGGAGCTTGCCCGTCGAGCGGGTTGAGTTCGTGGAGGGGCCTCCCGCGACACTGGTGGACGGGGTCCTTTACGTTATGCCGGTGAGCGTGCCGGTGCTTTCCAACGGGATCTCCTCTCGGGCGTTGAGGATCCTCCGTGACGGCTTGAGCTTCCAGGATTATCCTGCGTTCAACTACCTTTGGAGGTTCCTTCCCCCCTGGAAACGGGAGGTGGCAGGCCTGGGAAGCTACGGGATCACAAAGTTCCTCCAGGCCCCCACAGGCGGCACACAGACCCCATCCCGAACCCTGGACTTCGTCCCCGGGGCCCCAGTGGGAGTGGGGCTCGTGGACGGGGATCTCCGGCTGGGCGCCCTAGGCACGGTGACCCTTAGGGAAGGGGATAACCTCGTAGCCTTCGGACATCCCTTCCTATTTTCTGGCCGATCCCGTTATTTCCTCACCAAGGCGCGGGTCATCGACACCTTCGCTGCCCTGGATGCACCTTTCAAGCTTGGGGTGCTGGAGGAGACGGTGGGCGGGGTTTACTCCGACCGCTGGGCCGGGATCGGAGGGGTGATGGGTCTGGATCCCCGGGCAGTGGAGCTCCTCTACCACATATCCGATCACTCTGAGCTCCACACCGAATACCTCCGATGCCGCATGGTGGACGAACCGCGCCTCAGTCCCTTGCTCCTCTACATCGCGGGCCTGGAGGCGATGGACCGAACCCTGGACCGCATTGGCCCGGGCACGGCCATGGTGCGGTTCACCCTGGATGGTGACAACATGCCCTGGCCATTCGTACGGCAGAACGTGTACCTCTCCACCACCGACATCGCCTCCTTAGTGCCACTGGAAGCGGCACTGATCTACATGATCCTCGCCTATAACGAGTTCGAAGACCCGGAGATAACCGGGGTGAAGTTCTCTGTGACGGCGGTGGAGGAGCTCAAGGCGGTGGAGATCCTGGGCTTGGTGACCGAAAAGGACACTTATGCTCCGGGTGAGACCGTGTCTTTCGATCTTTATGTGCGCACGTGGCGCGGCGACATCGAGTCCCTCCACGGAAAGCTCACCATTCCCGCCGACGTATACGGCGATTACGTGGAGCTACGGGCGTATGGAGGCCCCCGGCCCCTCGAGAGCGGGGAAAAGCCCCCCTTCTTCGAGTCCCTCGAGGACCTCCTGGATTATCTTGCGGGGATTCCCTCCTTCAACACCATCACCGTGGAACTTTTCGCCCTGGATCCCATGTCAGACGCGGTGGGGCAGGCCCTGGTTTATGGGGTGGATTCCGTTTCCCAGCAAATGGGGATGAGATTCGTTTACGGTCAAGATCGGGTCTTCATCCCCCTGGTGCGGGAGGAAAGCCCACCCCCTTCTCAAGAGGTGCCCTTCAGCGAAGGGGAGGGACAAGATGTGGGACCTGAGGGAGGCGGCTAGGGTACTGGGGGCGGAAATCCTCCGTCCCCAGCCGCCCTTCGAGGCGTCGGGAGCCAGCTGCGATTCGCGCCTCGTGCGTCCGGGGGATCTTTTCGTGGCGCTGGTGGGGAAGCGCCACGACGGACACGATTTCGTGGGGGAAGCCATCTCCAAGGGGGCGGTGGGGGCGTTGGTGGCCCGGGATCCCGGCGCCGGCCACAACCTGATCTTGGTAGAGGACGTTCCCCGGGCCCTGTGGGAGCTCGCGCTGTGGCGCAGGAGGCAGCTCGCTATCCCCACGGTGGGGGTGGCGGGTTCCTTCGGCAAGACCACCACCAAAGAGCTCCTGGCGGCCGCCCTCCGCACCCGGTTCCGGGTTTACCGGACCCCGTGGAATTACAACACCGAGATCGGGGTCCCCATCGCCATGCTGTCCGTACCCGACGAGACAGAAGTGGCGATCTTCGAGCTGGGGATGAACAAAAGGGGCGATATAAGGGCCCTGTGTGAGTTGGTGGACCCCTGGGCCGGGATCATCACCGGGGTCGGGGAGGAACATCTGGAAACGGTGGGCACGTTGGACGACGTGGTGGAGGCGGAGTGGGAACTCGCCCAGTGCTTACCCGAAGAGGGGATCCTGGCCTTGGCGTGGGATTATCCCGAGTTGCGCCGCGTGGAGTTGTGCCAGGCTTTGTGCCTGCGCTTCGGCACAAGCGCCGAGGCCGATTTCTCCCCGGCGGGGGTGGTCTCCCACGATCCCCAAGGGGTGAGGTTCACCCTCCACAGCCCCGCCGGCTCCTACAAGGTGCGGCTCAAGCTTTTGGGGGAACATGTGGCGGTGCTCGCCTGTGGGGCGCTGGCGCTGGCTTGGGCCATGGGGGTGCCCCTGGAGGCGGCGGTACCCGCACTGGAGGAAGTGGAACCCCTGCCCCATCGGCTCCACCTCATACCCACATGGTTCGGGTGGATCCTGGACGACTGCTACAACGCCAGTCCCCCCACGGTGAAGGCAGCGTTAGATGTATTAGTATCCCTGGCCCTCCCGGCCCGGCGACGAGCGTTCCTCTTCGGGGACATGTTGGAGCTGGGCCCGGAGGAAGACCGCTACCACCGCGAGGTGGTGGAGTACGCGGCCCGGGTGGGGATTGATATGTTGTTCGCCGTAGGTCCCCGAGCGTCCCGGGCTTTTTCCCAGTGGCGGGGCGAGGGGGCGGCGGCGCCGGAATTGGAGCAAATCCTCCCCCAACTGCGTGAGGCCCTGCGGGGTGCACCCACCGTGCTCTTGGTCAAGGGCTCCCGGGGGATGGCCCTGGAGCGGGCTGTGGAGGCGCTTTCGGAATGAGGGCCCAAGAGGTGTTGGAGCGCCATCGCGGGGAACTCCTCCGGCTTCCCGGGGTGGTGGGGGTGGGAATCGGAAGGAGCAACGGTGAAACCATCGAGCTCTTGGTGGAATCCCAGGAGGGGCGAAACTGGCCCCGGGAGCTCGAAGGGGTGCCCGTGCGGGTGCGGGTCGTGGGGCGGCCCAAAGCGAGTGATGAGGGACTTGACGGAACTGGTGGAAATTAAGCGGCGGGCCGAGCGGGAGCTCTTGGCCAAGGGGAACGTCCGCGGCGTGGGGGTGGGTTACAAGAAGGTGGGTGGCCGGGTCACCCCTGAGCTCGCCATCGTGGTGCTCGTCACCCGGAAGATCCGGCCCCTGGAGGACGTTCATCCCAAGGATCGTGTCCCCCCGGAGATAGAGGGGGTGCGCACCGACGTGGTGGAGGTGGGGCTGGTGCGGGTGCCGCCTCCCGAGGAAGGGGGACGGAGGGGGAGGATGCGTCCGGCGCCGGGGGGATGTTCCATCGGCCACGTGCGCGCCACCGCTGGGACCTTAGGTTGCCTAGTGCGCCGGGGGAGCGAGCGACTGATCCTCTCCAACAACCACGTGCTCGCCGCCACCAACCTGGGTGCCAAAGGGGACTATATCCTCCAGCCGGGACCCGCCGATGGGGGCAGGGTCCCCGAGGACGGGATCGCGGAGTTGTCCGACTACGTGCGCATAGATTTCGGGGGCGAGAACAAGGTGGATGCCGCCTTGGCTCGGCCGTTCTCTCCCGACCTCGTTGCCGCCGAGATCCTGGAGGTAGGGGAGCCCACGGGCCTGAAGGAGCCGGAGCTCGGGGCGGAGGTGGTGAAATCGGGCCGCACCACCGGGCTCACCCGGGGAACGGTGGACGTGGTGGCGGCCACGGTGGAGGTACTGTACGGCCTGGAGCGGGTGCGGTTCGTAGACCAGTGTGTGGTGGCCGTGCCGGGGTTCTCCGCGGGGGGCGATTCCGGAGCGGTGGTCCTCCTTCCCGAGAGCAAGCGGGCCGTGGGCCTTCTTTTCGCTGGCTCGGAGGAAGCCACCATCTTCACTCCCATGGGGACGGTGCTTGGGGAACTGCGGGTGGAGCTATGAGAAAAAGGGCGGGCTCGCGCCCGCCCGAATCTTGTCCGTTCTGGTAATCCTTTTCAGCCGCCGAGCTTTAGGTCCAGGTTCAGGAACGAAAACCCATGGGCTTCGTTGTAGGCCTGGGCCACGTTGTAGGCATCCAAGGCGGAATAGACGTGCCAGCCGAGCTGGACCAGGGGGACGGCGTAGGCCAGGAATGGGTTGACGGTGATCACCGCGAGGTAATAGCCCGCGGTGGGGATTGCTACCGCCACCAAAAAGTGTACCAGGGCCTTGTCCGGCTCACCGTTCAAGTACTGGCCTAGCCCGGGGATGAGGAACGAAGCGAGCCCGTGGATCAACGGGTCCCGCGGCCTCTCTTGAGCTGCAGCAATGAGCGGAAAGATCGCCATCGCTCCCAATACCACCACGAGCAGCACCACTAACTTCCCCATCTTCCCTACCTCCTTTCTGAGAGACAGTTTAAGAGAAAAGGGGATTTCCGCCAAGGGAAGGCACGATTTCCGGGTTGTTCCTAGGCTTTGAGTCCACCCAAGGAAATACCCTTTATGAAGTATCGTTGAAAGATCACAAAAATCACCAACATCGGGACCGCATTGAACATCGCGCCGGCAAGTATCAATTCCCAGAAGTGGAAGTATTGCCCCTTGAAGAAGTTGAGTCCCAAGGGAAGAGTGAATTTGGCTGGGCTGTTCAGGTAGATAAGGGGGCCGAGGAAATCGTTCCATGAAGCCTGGAACTTGAAGATCGCCAGGGCCACCAACGCCGGCCTCGCCAGGGGCAGCATCACCCGCCAGAAGATGGTGAACCACGAGGCTCCATCGATCCGGGCCGCGTCCTCGTAATCGCGGGGCAGGGTTTTGAAGAACTGGGCCATGAGGAACACCCCGAACGCGTCGGATATCCCGGGGACAATCAGGGGGAGGTAGGTGTCGATCCAACCGAACTTTGCCATGATGGTGTAATTGGGGACCAAGGTCACCGCGTACGGGACCATCATCGTGGCTAGGGTGACCCAGAAGAACACGTTCCTTCCCGGGAACCGCATCCGCGCGAAGGCGTAGCCCGCCATGGAGCAGGAGAGAAGCTTCACCGCCACCGTTATCAGGGCCAGCACGATGCTGTTCCTCACCCATACCGGGAACAGAGGGCTCGCCTTCCATACTCGCACGTAGTTTTCTGGGTGGAAGGGCGGAGAGAAGATCTGGGGGGGCCAGGCGAGGATGCTCCGCGTGTCCTTCAGGGAGCCGAGGATGGAGAGGACGAACGGGCTGAAGGTGACGACGGTGATGGCGAAGAGCAACGCGTAGATGAGGATCCCTTTCCCCCGCATCAGTACTGGACCTCCACGTCTATGTATCGCTTTTGAATCACGGTGAGCAAGAGGATCAATACGAACAAGATCAGGGAAAGGGCAGCGGCGTATCCCATGCGGAAGTTCTCGAAGGCCTCGCTGTAGATGAGGTAGTTGATGGTCATGGTGGACTTCAGCGGCCCCCCGCGGGTCATGATGTAAATCTGGTCGAATACCTGGAGGCAGCCGATGGTCCCCATCACCACGACAAAGAAGATACTGGGACGCAGCAGCGGGAGCGTCACCCGGGTGAACCGTTGCCACGCGTTCGCCCCGTCGATGGCGGCGGCCTCCAGGAGGGAGTCGGGGATGTCCTGAAGTGCGGCCAGGAACACCACCATGAAGGTGGGGGCCGTGGACCAGATGTTCATCATCATGATCGCGGGCAGGGCCGTGGCCGGGTTCCCCAGCCAATCGACGGTGGCGGGGAGGCCGAGCTTGGACAGGAGGTAATTGAATATCCCCTGTTTGGCGTACAACCAAATGAACACGAGGGAGATGACAATGGAGGCCGTGACCGAGGGGGCGTAGAAGGCGGCGCGGAAGAAGGCCCTGAAGCGTACGGGTCGGTTCAACAGCACGGCGTAAAAGAGGGCGAGCACGGTTTGTACGGGCACCACCACCGCGGTGTAGTAGAGGGTGTTCCGCAGCGCGATGTGGAAGTCGGGATCGGTGAATATCTTGGCGAAGTTGCGCATGCCGATGAACACCGGGGGGCTGAGCAGATCGTACCGGTGGAAGCCGAGGTAGAAGGCGAAACCCATGGCGAAGAAGGTGAAGACCGACAGGGCCAACATGTGGGGGGCGATGAGGACGTACGCCGCCAGGACCTCCCGGGTCCTCGACCTCCTGAACCAAACGAGGGGGGCAGGTGGCCCTGCCCCCCTCGTCCCCGTCCCGCCCAGACGCATCGCAGTTCTTATCCGGAGAGTACCTCTTGCAAGCGTTCGTTCAAGACCTTGGCCGCATCATCCAGGGCCTCCTGGGCGGTCTTCTTGCCCAGGAACACGGCCTCCATCGCCGCCGCGAGCTCGTCGATGGGCTTGCTCCCCAGGGGGCCGAACTCCCAGGGCCGGGCGTAGGCGGCGCCGGCGAAGATGGTGCGGGAGATGGGGTCGGCGATGAACCCCTCCAGGGCCTTGCGGGTGGGAAGGGCGAACCCGCGGGAAAGGACGTACATCTGGGCCAGGGGGCTGGTGAGGAACCTGAGGACGTCGAAGGCCTCCGCGGGATGCTTCTCGTAGGCGGGGATCACGTAGGCCACGGTGAAGAGTAGATTCCCCTTGCCCGCCGGGCCCGCGGGGAGCTCCACGGCGCCGAACTCCACATCCGGGAAGTTATCCCGCAGGAAGGGCACCATCCAGCCGCCCTCCATCACCATGGCGGCGTTCTCCTTGCCGAAGGCCTCCCCCTGCCAGCCGGCGCCGATCTCCGAGGGCCGGACGGCCACTCCGTGCACGAGCTCGAAGCCAGTGTAGAACTCGAGGGCCTTAACCGCCTCGGGGGAGTTGATTACTACCGCGGTCCGGTCGGCGTTGAAGAAGCTGCCCCCGTTCTGGAACACGAACGGAAGCCACCGGGCGACGTCGGGGGCCATGCACAGGGCGGCCTGGAAGTTGGGCACGGCCTTCCTGATCTCATCGGCCTTGGCCTGGATGGCCTTGGCGGCCGCCAGGAGGTCCTCCCAGGTCCAGTCGGCGGTGGGGTAGGGGACCCCGGCGAGATCGAAGATCTTCTTGTTGTAGAAGAGGGCCAGGGTGTTGAAGTCCTTGGGGATGCCGTAGATCTTGCCGGCGTAGGTGAAGGCGCCGATGCAGGTGTCCACGAACTCCGCCGGATCCACGCCCGCCGCGGCCATGAGGTCGTCCAGGGGCAGGAGCGCCCCCTTACGCATCAGGGGCTCGGCCATGAAGATGTCCCAGTAGAAAACATCCGGGGCCTTCCTCGCGGCGAGCATAGTCTGGATCTTGGTGGTATAGTCGGCGGGGATTGGTTCGTACACCGCCTCGACGCCCGGCGGGGCGAACTGGGAGTTGTAGAGGTCCACCAGGGTCTGCATGATCTCCGACTCCACCGGGGATGAGACCCAACCGGACACCCTGATGGAAATCTCTTCCGCCGCTACCCCTGAGATCCCGACGAGCAGACCGATGAGAAACAGCGGAAAAATCTTTCGGAACATCCTCCCTCCTTTTCGTGCCAAAAGGGTTTCACCATCTTAGCCCGATCCATTGGGCACTTTCGTGCTCGGCACACCACCTCCTTTTTGAAACCGGTTCCAAACCATTATAGCTCCCCAACAGGACAGCGTCAATTCAACTGCGGATCGTGCTCTCGCGCACGATCAGCTGGGTCGGGAAGGTCTTGTGGAGCCGCTCCGGGCCAGCCTCTCCCTCCAGCCGCAGGAGCAGGAGCCGCCCCGCCTCCTTCCCCATCTCGTAGATCGGTTGTCGCACCGTGGTGAGCGGGGGATCGAAGAAGTGGGCGTAGGGGATGTCGTCGAAGCCGATGACCGAGACCTCCTGCCCCACGCGTATCCCGGCCTCCTTGAACGCGGTGATGGCCCCCATGGCGGCGAGGTCGCTGGCGGCGAACACCGCGGACGGCGCCCTCCCCCTGGCCAGGAGACCCCTCACCGTCTCGTAACCGCTCTCGAACGAGAAATCCCCGTACACGATGAGCCCCTCGTCCACCTCCCGCCTCAGCGCCCGGAACGCCGCCCGGTAGCCCTTCTCCCGCGCCAGCGAGGCGGTGTGCTCCCGGGGCCCGTTGATGAAGAGGACCTCCCCGTGGCCGAGGCGCAGGAGGTACTCCGTCGCCACCCGCGCGCCGCCCGCGTTGTCCACGTCCACGTAATCCACCCGGGGGAACCCGATGGGGCGGCCCACCGTGACCACCGGGATGCCGGCCCGTAGGAAATACCGGAGCCGTTTATCGTTTCGGCGCACGCCCAGGACCACCACCCCGTCCACCACGCCCCCCTCGGCCATGGAGCGGCACGAGGTCTCGTACCGGTCCTCCGATTCCGCCGTGGCCACGATCAAGCGGAATCCCCGTTCGTCTAGGAGGGCGCTGATCCCGCGGAGGAACTCGATGAAGAAGAGGTGCGAGGAGAGCCGCTCGGCCGTGTGGGCCACGATCAGGCCGATACTGCTCGTGCGCTTGAGGCTCAGCCCCCGGGCCACGAGGTTCGGGGTGTAGGAATAGAGCCGGATCACCTCCTCCACCTTCCGGCGCGTCTCCGGGCTCACCCCACCTCGGTTGTTGAGCACGCGGGATACCGTGGCCTTGGAGACGCCGGCGAGGCGCGCGATCTCTTGGATGGTCATCTTGCGTTTCATTTGCCGTTATTATACCTTTGTTTTGAAACCGGTTACAGCAAGGAGGGGAGAGGATGGAACTTGAAGCCGTGATATTCGACCTGGATGGGGTCATCGTCGATACAGCCGAGCATCACTACCGCGCGTGGAAACGCCTCGCCGAGGAGCTGGGGATTCCCTGCCCCAGAGAGCGCAAGGACCAGGTGCGGGGCATTTCCCGCCTCGAGGCCCTCAAGATCGTCCTGGGTGACGAATGGTCTCGTTATAAGGACAGCGCCGGGGAACTTGCCGACCGCAAGGACGCGTACTACCGAGAGCTCATCGAGGGCCTGGGGCCGGAGGACCTCCTCCCCGGGGCGTTGGAGTTCATTCGCGACCTCAAGCGCCATGGGGTCAAGGTGGCGGTGGCCACCGTGTCCCGCAACGGTCGGACGGTGCTCACGCGTCTGGGGGTCCTGGACGAGTTCGACGCCGTGGTGGACGGACACTCCGGGGCCCGGAGCAAGCCGGCTCCGGACCTCTTCCTATACGCCGCCCGGGACCTCCGCGTCCCCCCCTCCCGGTGCCTGGTGGTGGAGGACGCCCCCGCGGGGATCGCCGCGGCCGAGATCGCTGGCATGGCGAGCCTCGCCCTGGGGGAGGCCCGCCTCTTCGCCGCCCTCAGACCGGACCTCATCCTCCCGGACCTCCGAGGCCTGGACCACGCCCGGCTACAGGTGCTCCTCGAGGGGGCCGCAGCGGCGCGGGCACCTTGGGAGATCGACGAGCGACGCGATCTCGGTGGCCTCGCCCCGCGGGCCAAGGAGACGGTGTTCACTGTGGGAAACGGTTACCTCGGGACCCGGGGGACGGTGGAGGAGCGCGTCCCCGGGGAGTGCCGGGCCACCCTGATCAGCGGGCTCTACGACGACGTCCCCCTCTTCTTCACCGAGCTCACCCCCGTGCCGGATTGGACGTGGGTCGAGCTTCGCCTCGATGGGGTGCGCTTCTTCCCCAACAGAAGTAACGCCGGCGCGGGGCGAGTCCTGGACCTCCGGGACGGGGTCCTGCGGCGCCGCGCACGCTGGCGGCACCCGGATGGCGGCGAGGTGGAGGTCCGGACGATGCGGTTCGCCTCCATGGCGGAGCCTCACCTCGCTGTACAGGTCTATTCCATCACCTCCCTGGATTTCGCGGGGGAAGTGGAGGCCGCGTTCCGGCTGGATGGGGTCCCCGTGGGCTCCGGGCTCCCCCCCTTCCCCGAGGTGGGAGTCGCGCACTGGGAGCCCCTCTCGTGGGGCGCGCAGGACGGGACGGTCTATGTCCGCCTCCGCACGCGCCGCTCGGGGATCGAGCTCGTCGCCGCCACCTGTGTCCTCCCGTTCGGGCTCCCCGAGGGCGCGGTCGAGGTACGGGTACACGAGGGAATCCAGCCTGCGATCTCCCTCCGCGCCCGCCTCTCCCCGGGGGAGACGCTGTTAGGCGTGAGGTTCTCCGCCATCGCCACCTCTATGGAGGCATCTGATCCCCACTCCCTGTGCGCGGAGAAGCTGGCGGCGGCCCGGGAGAAAGGGCTCCCCGGCGTCCTCGAGGACCACCGCCGCGCCTGGTCCGCGCTCTGGGAGGATTGCGACCTCGTGATCGAGGGCGACGAGGAACTCCAGCGGGCGGTGCGGTTCAACCTCTACCATCTCCTCGCCTCCGCCCCCCACCACGCCGAGGGCCTCAGCGTCCCCGCCAAGGGGCTCACCGGCTTCGGGTATCGGGGCCACGTGTTCTGGGACACCGAGATCTTCATGCTCCCCTTCTACATTTACACCGTGCCCGAGCTCGCGCGGCGGATCCTCATGTACCGCTACCGCACCCTCCCCGGGGCCCGGGAGAACGCGCGGAAGCGGGGATACCGGGGGGCCATGTATCCGTGGGAGGCGGCGGGCGAGGGGACCGAGGTCACGCCGCGGTGGGTTCCTGCCCCCGATGGGTCCCCGGTCCCCATCCGATGTGGGGAGCTCGAGCACCACATCACCGCCGACGTGGCCTTCGCCGCCTGGCAGTACTGGCGGGCGAGCGGCGACGATGCGTTCATGCGGGATCACGGGGCCGAGATCCTCTTCGAGACCGCGCGGTTCTGGGCGAGCCGGGTGGAGCCGGGCCCGGACGGGCTCTACCACTTCACGGGAGTTATGGGGCCGGACGAGTACCATGAAGAGGTGGACGACAACGCCTTCACCAACTGGATGGCTAGGTGGAACCTGGAGGCCGCGCGGGAGGTATGGGCATGGCTCGAGCGGGAGCATCCCGCACGCCTCGCCGAGCTCGCCGCCCGGATCGGGCTTTCCCCAAACGAGGTGGACGAATGGGCCGAGATCGCCGCAAAGATCGCGCTGCTCCGAGACGAGGGGACCGGGATGATCGAACAGTTCCGGGGCTACTTCTCACTGGAGGACGTGGACCTCGGGGCCCTGGCCCCCCGTAAGGCGTCCGTGCGGGACCTCCTCGGGCCCGAAAGGACCAACCGTTCCCAGGCCATCAAGCAGCCCGACGTCCTCATGCTCCTCTACCTCCTCCGAGACCGATTCCCATCGGGTGACCTGGCGGTTAACTGGGGCTACTACGCGCCCCGGACCGACCTCGAGGGCGGCTCCTCCCTGGGGCCGGCGATCCACGCCGCCCTCGCCGCCCGCCTGGGGGAGATGGACGAGGCCCTGCGGCGGCTCCGTCAGGCCGCCCTGGTGGACCTCGGGGACAACCGGGGAAACACTGCCGACGGGATCCACATGGCCTCCGCGGGCGGGGTGTGGCAGGCCATCGTGTTCGGGTTCGTTGGCCTCGAGCTCACCCCCGATGGTCCCCGGGTGAGCCCGCGCCTCCCGCCCCACTGGCGGGGATTGCGGTTCACCGTGTACCACCGCGGGAAACGCCATCGCATCGAGGTGCGGGCCTGAGGGAGTCAGCCCGGGAGGGGCTCGAACCGGGCGAGGAAGTGGCGCAGCGGGCCCGCTCCCGCCACGAGCCGCATCCCCCGGATGGAATCCCGACGTTCGGCGATGCGGACCAGGGCCGCCACCACCGCCTCCAGGTGCTCCCGAGTATAGACGCGCCGGGGTATTGCCAACCGTACGAACTGGAACCGCGCTTCCCTTCCCAGCATCGCCGACCCCACCTCGCTGGCCCGGATCCCGCCCTCGAGGTAAAGCTCACACGCCAAGGCCTGGCCGGGGAACTCCTCCGGGGAGATGTGGGGGAGGAACCTTCCTGCGTCCACGTACACCGCGTGTCCCCCGGGCGGCCAGTAGACGGGGATCCCCGACTCCCGGAGCCTCTCGGCGAGCCAGCGGACCTGTCCCACCCGATCCCGCAGGTACTCGGGGTCCAGTGCCTCCCGCAGGCCCACCGCCAACGCAGCCAGGTCCCGCCCTGCGAGGCCCCCGTAGGTGGGGAAGCCCTCCACCAGGATCAGCCGCTCCCGACACCGCTCGAAGAGCTTCCGGTCCCGCATGGCCAGGAACCCACCGATGTTGCCCAGACCGTCCTTCTTGGCTGACATGGTGCAGCCGTCGGCCAGGGAGAAAACCTCCCGGGAGATCTCCAGGGGCGCGCGGTCCCCCTGTCCCAGCTCCCGCTCCCGGATGAAGAAGGAGTTCTCCGCGTGCCGGCAAGCGTCGATGAAGAGGGGGATGCCGTTTCCCCTCGCGATCTCGGAGACGGCGCGAATGTTCTCGAGCGAAACGGGCTGGCCGGCCATGGTGTTGTTGGTCACGGTGAGGACGATCATGGCGATTTGATCCTTTCCCTTCTCGGCGATGAACGCCTCCAGGGCCTCCACGTCCATGTTCCCCTTGAACGGGCGGTCGGACTCGGGATCCAGGGCCTCGGGGGAAGGGAGGTCCACCGGCCGGCCCCCGCATGCCTTGATGTTGGCGCGGGTGGTGTCGAAGAAGGAGTTGGAGAGCACGTATTTTCCGGGCTCGAGAGCGCATGAAAAGAGGATGTGTTCGGCGGCCCGGCCTTGGTGGGTGGGGAGGATGTAGGGGAGACCGGTGATCTCCCGCACCGTGTCGAGGAAGGCCTCGAAGGAGCGCGATCCCGCGTAGGCCTCGTCCCCTTCCATCAGCGCCGCCCACTGGGCTTGGGACATCGCCCCGGTGCCGGAGTCGGTGAGGAGATCGATGTAGATATCCTCTGATTGCAGGTTGAACAGGTTGTATCCAGCTTCCTTCAGCTTACGTTCCCGTTCCGCCCGCGGGAGGAGCCGGATGGGCTCTACCACCTTGATCCTGAAGGGCTTCCAATTGGCTTCCATAGCAAAAACCATGCTACATAAAGATCCCAACCCTCGTCAAAGCTCCGGACAATTGATAACGACCCTGGCCCACCGTTTCTCCCTCCCGTACCATGGGACGGAAAGGGGGCACGATGGAGGAGCTCCGCAGATTCGAGGAGTTCATCTTCGAGGCCATGAGCAAGACGAAGTTGGCCGGCCTTTCGGCCGCGGCCGTGGACCGGGACGGGGTGATCTGGTCCCGGGGGTTCGGGTTCCGGGACGTGAAGGAAGGCCTTCCCGCCACCCCGAACACCGTCTATGGCATCGGCTCCATCACCAAGTCCTTCACCGCCGTCGCCCTCCTCCAGCTCCAGGAGGAAGGAAAACTCTCGTTGGACGATCCCATCGGGAGGTTCCTGCCGCTGGAGCTCGAGGTGAAGGGCGAGCCGGTGCGCCTGTGGCACTTCCTCACCCACTCATCCGGGATCCCGGCCTTGGCCTACGCCGAGTGCTTCATCCGCTCCATTACCGGGGCGGCCCCTGCCTGGGTCCCCATCGCCACCGCGGACGACATCGTCACCTTCATGGCCGGGGCGGAGGGTTGGGCCCTGGAGCCCCCGGGGAAGAGGTGGTTCTATCTTAACGAGGGCTACGCCCTCCTGGGGAAGGTCATCGAGGCCGTCTCGGGGCTCGATTACCGGGAGTACGTGCGCCGGCGGATCCTGGAGCCATTAGGGCTCAAGAGCGCCTGCTTCCTGGAGGAGCTGGAGAACTCTCCCGAGCCCGCGGCCCCCTACGTTATCACCGCGGAAGGAGCAAGGGAACGTTCCTTCGTGCCCAAGGGGCCCATCGCCGCCGACGGGGGTCTCGCCATGGATGTGTTGGACCTCTCCCGCTACGCCCGGATGTACCTTTCCCGCGGCGAGCTCGAGGGAGCGCTGATCCTCTCCCCCGAGTCCGTCACCGAGATGGAGGCGGCCCGGGTCCCGGTGCCGTATCGGGGGCCGTTCGGGGAGGAGGGATACGGCCTGGGCCTCTGGATCATCCCCGACTTCCTCGGCCGCAAAGTGGTCGGCCACGGGGGCTCGGTCCTGGTCTATACCGCGTGGATGGGGTACATCCCCGAGGAGGGGATCGGGATAGCCCTTTTGGCCAACGGAAGCGGCCCGCGGCTGGCGCATCTCGGGCTTTATGCCCTCGCCCTGATGTTGGGCGAGGACCCGGAGACGCTTCCCTTCGTGACCCACGGGCGGGCCCTGGAGGCGTTGACCGGGGTCTATGAAGCGTTCCGTGGCACCATGCGGGTGGAGGTGAGGCCCCTGGGGGAGATGCTCGCCATCTCGATAAAGGACAAGTACTCCGAGGAGCTCGTCCCCCTGGTCCCGGAAGACCTCTCGGGCGAGGTGAAGCGCTTCTTCACCCTCCAGAACGGTCGCCGGCTCCCAGTGGAGTTCCTGGTGGACGAGGAAGGGGTGAGGCTCATCTACGAGAGGTACTGTTTCCGCAGGGTGGGACCGCTTTCCTAAAAACGAACCGGCATTTCGTATAATAAATGGCTATGGCAACGTTGAAGCATCGTGACAAGACCTACGAAGTGGAACCGGGGACGACGCTGGAGCGGGCCCTGCGGGAGCTCGGGATCATCCCGGAGACGGTCCTTCCCGTGCGGGACGGAAAGATCATTCCCCCCACCCATCGGCTAGAGGAGGGGGAGGAGATAGAGCTCGTGGACGTGATCTCAGGGGGCTAGGGTGAAGTGCACAATCTGCAAGAAGCCCGCGGTCATAAAGCTACGCCACGCCAACCTGAAACTCTGCCCGGAGCACCTGGTGGCTCGGGTGGAGAAGGTCGTGGCGGAGACGATCAAAAAATTTCGCATGTTCACCCCGGAGGAGCGGGTGCTCGTGGCCGTCTCCGGGGGCAAGGACTCCCTAGCCCTGTGGGGGATCCTCAACAAGCTCGGCTACCGGGCCGACGGGGTGTACCTCGACCTGGGGATCGCGGGCTACTCGGGGCGCTCCCGGGAGTTCTCGGAGGGGTTCGCGGCGGCCCACGGCCTGAAGCTTTTGGTGGTGAGGGTCGAGGAGGAACTCGGAGCGGGGATCGACGGGCTCGTGAAGGTGGCACGGGGAAAGGCCTGTTCGCTTTGCGGCACGGTGAAGCGCTACCTCTTAAACCGCGTCGCTTACGAGGGGGGATACGACGTACTCCTCACCGGCCACAACCTGGACGACGAGGCCGCGACCCTGTTGGGGAACACGCTATGCTGGGAGGAGGGGTACCTCGCCCGGCAGCACCCGGTCCTCCCGGGGGAGGGGAAGCTCGTGCGTCGGGCCAAGCCCTTGGTGTTTCTCTCGGAGCGGGAGGTGGCCGCATACTGCGTCATCTCGGGGATCGCGTACATCTACGAGGAGTGCCCCCACGCCGCCGGGGCCCGCTCCATCACCCTGAAGCGGGTCCTCAACGAACTCGAGGACCGCTACCCCGGGACGAAGCTCGGGTTCCTGCGGGGGTTCCTCAAGGTGAGGGAGAGGTTCACTCCCCCGGAGCCGGTGGAGCTGCGGGATTGTCCCTCGTGCGGGATGCCCACTGCTTCGGAGGGCCTCTGTCGCTTCTGCCGCCTCAAGGAAAGGATCACGCGTCACGCGTTACGCGTTACGGAGGACCATGGCGCGCCCGCTTGAATACGGGGAACAGGTGCTCCTTTGGGAGGCCAAGCGGGGCCGGACCTTCTCCTTCGTCCTGCGGGAGGGGGATGTTTTCCACTCCCACAGGGGCTCGATCCCCCACGGGGAGATCGCCGGAAAGCCCGAGGGCGCGAGGGTGTTCTCCAACACGGGGACGGAGTTCGTGGTCTTCCGACCCCGGGTGGGGGAGCGGATGATGAAGGTCCGCCGCCGCACCCAGATCGTCTACCCCAAGGACGCGGGCTGGCTCGCCCTGGCCCTGGACCTGCGCCCTGGGATGCGGGTAGTGGAGATCGGGACCGGCTCCGGGGCGTTCACCATCCTCTTGGCGCAGCTCGTTGGTCCTGAGGGGCGGGTCTACACCTTCGACCGGCGCGAGGATTTTCTGAAAAACGCCCTGGAAAACATCGCCCGAGCCGGGCTTTCCGGGCGGGTGGAAGCGGGGGTGCTGGAGGCGGGGGAGCCCTTCCCGGTGGAGGGGGAGGTGGACGCGGCCTTCATCGACCTTCCTGAGCCGTGGCTGGCGGTGCCACCGGCCTACTCCGTCCTCGCCCCGGGGAGGCCCTTGGCGGGGATCGTCCCCACCGCCGAGCAACTGAAAGGCTTCGTGGCCGCCCTGGAGCGAGAAGGGTTCGTGGCGGTGGAATGCATAGAGCTCCTGGAGCGAAAGGTCCTGGTGCGCGAGCGGGAAGGAGTGAGGCCATTCGAGCGGATGGTGGGGTTCACGGGGTATCTGGTAGCGGCCCGTAAAGCCCTGGGAAAGGAGGTGGGATGAGGCGGATCGCGGTTCAAGTGGATCGGGTGGGGATCGAGTGGGAAGTGGGACGCGATTATTCGTTGTTTTGGGAGGGTTCCTTCTCCCTCGTCACCGACAGGGGACGCATGGTGATGGGCGTCTGGCGCAAGGAGTCGCGGAAGCGAAAACCCCTCATCATCTGCGAGTACCGGCTTCGCGCTGCCCACAAGGAGGAGATCGCCCGCCTGATCGACCTCCTCCTCCAACGGGAGTTCGCGAAGCCCGGGGACGAGGCATAGCACGACGTCTACGTTCCTGTCCTCGCTTCTTCAGCCGCCCACCCATACAGCATAGGGTCTTCCCCGCGTCCTTTCCCCGAGGCGCGGTCTTGCCCCTCCAGCAGCGGGAGGGTGTAAGGATATGGGGATGTTCCGGATCGGGGAATTTTCGAAGTTGCCACAGGTCCCGGTGAATACCCCACGGTATTACGATGAGGTCGACCTCTTTAAGCCAGCCGTGGTCGACGGAACCGCGGGCTACCGGTACTACGCCGCGGAACAGCTTGCAGCGATCCACCGAATCCTAGCCCTTCGCGATCTCGGATTTTCCCTACACCAAATCGCGCGCATCCTGAGGGCGAACCCATCCCCAGAGGAGCCCGAGGGACGTTGCGGCTCCGAGAAACCGAGCTACAGGCGAATATCGAGGAGGCCCGACGGCGGTTACGCCGAATCGCTTGGCGCATCACCCAGCTTGGTGCAGGCACACTTCCTCTGTACGAGGCGGTGGTGAAACGGGTGCCGGAGCAGCTCGCCGCGGGGATCCGGGAGGTTATCGCTTCATATCCCGATGTGGGTGGTCTGTTTTCGGAGTACTGGCCTACCTCAACGCTTTCGGGCACAGGCCGCTGGACCCCCGTTCGCCATCTGGTACGACGAGGGATATCGCGAGAGGTACTGGTGCGCTTACCGCTCCTATTCCAGAAGGGGCCCGAGGCGAACCGCCCTCCAGCGAGGTACGTGACGGAGCTTCGGGTCCCGGTAAGGAGGGTATGACGGACAAAACACGAAGGGCCGAAGAAAACTTAATTTAATCGAAAAGTGCAAATTGTTATTGTACAGCGAAGACTACGCCGGAGGTCGTCGAGATCGGAGAGGGAAAGTTCCTGTCCATCGAGGGGCCGGGGGCACCAGGGGGCACGGAGTTCCAGGCCAAAGTCTCCGCACTTTATTCCCTCGCATATGGGGTCAAACGCGTACTAAAAAGGGAAGGAATGGACTCCACGGTGGCCAGGCTGGAGGGCCTCTGGCGGGAGATTCGGTGAAGCCTTGGTTCGAGGTCCCCCGGGAGGAACGGAAGTGGAAACTCTCGATTCGCCAGCCGGATTTCGTGACCGCCGAACATGTGGGGACGGCGAAGGATGAGATGACGAAAAAGAAGCGACTTGCGGTGAAAAAAGTGCCCGCAGGCACGTTCAGGGGGACAGAAAAAACCCCGACATCGGGTTCATCCCCACGCTATACTGCCGAGGGTGTGTCCTATGGGTAAGAAAACGTGGCGGGAGAAGCTTCAGGGAGGAGAGCGAAAGGTGGTGGAGGACCCGAAGGCCCGGGGATTGATGCTTATCCCGAAGCCCCTGGACTTGGATGAGTTGATCCGCCGGGTGCCCCGGGGGAAGCTCGTCACCGTGGAGGCACTGCGGGCGTACCTCGCGCGGAAGTTCGGGGCCGATTTCACCTGCCCCCTCGTCACGGGGATCTTCCTGCGGATCGTGGCTGAGGCCGCGGAGGAGGAACTCCGTGAAGGGAGAGACCTTTCGGAGATCACGCCGTGGTGGCGGGTGGTGAAGGGGGACGGTTCCCTGAACCCCAAATTCCCCGGGGGCACCTCCCGCCAGGCACAGCGCCTGGAAGCAGAGGGCCACGAAATCCTCCCCCCACGGGGGAAGCGCCCACCGAAGGTCCAGGAGGTCGCTGCCGCGCTGTACGAGCTATAAAGCCGGGGACTCCGCAGCTAGAAAGAACCCAGCCCACGTGGCCCCGGGAACTTTCCAAAGCTGGAAGTTCAAACGAGTTTTTTCAGCGGCCGCGGATGGCCCGGCCACCCAGGTACGCCGCTCGCACCCGCTCGTCGGCCCGCAACTCCTCCGCGGGCCCCTCGATCACGATCCTCCCCGTCTCCAATACGTACCCATACTCCACCAGGTTCAGGGCCTTGCGGGCGTTCTGCTCCACGAGAAGGATGGTCACCCCCTGCTCCCGGTTGATGCCCCGGATGGTCTTGAATACCTCCTCCACCAGGATCGGCGCGAGCCCCAACGAGGGCTCGTCGAGGAGCATGACCCTGGGGTTCCGCATGAGCCCCCGCCCCAGGGCCAGCATCTGCTGCTCGCCCCCGGATAGAGTCCCCGCCAGCTGCCGCCGCCTCTCCTGCAACACCGGAAAGAGCGCGAACACCCGCTCCTTGGCCCGGGCCACCTCGTCCTTGGGACGCCCGTACGCCCCTAGGTTCAGGTTTTCCTCCACCGTTAGGGTGGGAAAGATCCCGCGCCCCTCCGGCACGTGGGTCACACCCATGAGGGCGATCTCGTGGGGCGGGATCCCAGTGAGCTCCTTGCCCTGGAACACGATCGTCCCGCCCTTCACGGGGACAAGGCCCGAGATCGCCTTGAGCAGGGTGGTCTTCCCCGCCCCGTTGGCCCCCAAAACTCCCACCATCTGGCCCTCGTCCACCTGGAGGGAGACCTCCCGCAGGGCCTCCACCGCGCCGTAATACACCGAGATCCGCTCCACGCTCAGGAGCACTACGCGATCGCCTCCTCCCTCCCCAGATACGCCTCGATCACCCGGAGGTCATTGTAGATCTCTTCAGGTGTACCCTCGGCGATCTTCTCCCCCATGTCCATCACCGTGATCCGCTCCGAGATCCCCATCACCACGTTCATATTGTGCTCCACCAAAAGCACCGTGATCCCCATCCGCGGAAGGGCGCCGATGAACTCCATGATGTCCTCTTTCTCCTTGTCGTTGAGCCCCGTGGTTGGCTCGTCCAAGAGGAGGAGTTTGGGCTCCGTGGCCAGGGCCCGGGCGAGCTCCAGTTTCTTGCGGAGCCCGAAGGGGAGGTTCTTGGCCAGCTCATCCCGGAACTCCCACAGCCCGGTCTTCTCCAGCCATTCCTCCGCCACCTCCCGGATGCGCCGCTCCTCGGCCCGCTGCCGGGGAAGCCGGAAGATGGAGCTCCAGGTGCCGCAGCGGCCGCGGCAGTGCTGGCCGCTCATCACGTTCTCGAGGCACGTCAGGTTGGCGAATATTCTGAGGTTCTGGAAGGTCCGGGCGATCCCCTTGGCTACCAGGACATGGGGCTTCCTTCCCGTGATATCCTCCCCCCGGAAGATGACCCGGCCTTCCTCCGGGCGGTAGATGCCGCTTATCACGTTGAACAGGGTGGTCTTTCCGGCGCCGTTGGGGCCGATCAAGCTGTGGATGGTGGCTTCGGCGATCTCCATCTCCATGCGGCGCACCGCCACCAGCCCTTTGAACCGCTTGGTCACACCACGGACCTGGAGGATGGCCTCGCTCATGCTTTCCCCGTCTCCTTTCGCAGCGACCGGAACGTGGCCCGCCTGCGGGGCCAAATCCCCGCCGGCCGGAAGTACATCACCGCCACCAGCGCCGCCCCAAAGATCAGCATCCGGTACTGGGCCAGGGGCCGGAAGAGCTCCGGAAACAGGCTCACCACCAGCGCCCCCAAGAACGTCCCCGGCACCGACCCCATCCCCCCGATGAGGACGATCATGAAGATAATGGTGGACTCCAAAAACACGAAGCTCTCCGGGGAGACCACCATCATCTTGGCGGCGTAGAGGTTCCCCGCCACCCCGGCGAGGCCCGCTCCGAGGATGAACGCCAAAAGCTTCAGCGACCTGACGTCCACCCCCATGGCCTCGGCGGCGAGTTCGTCCTCCCGGATGTAGTTCCACGCTCGCCCGATCCGCGAGTTCTGGAGCCTGAGAAGCGCCCACGCGCACAGGATCACGATGACCCATACCAAGAAGTAGAACTCCGTGGGGGTGTTGATCACCAAAGGCCCGATTCGGGGCCGGTCGATGCCGAAGATCCCGTTGGGCCCGCCGGTGATCCCCCCGGGGTCGTTGTTCAGGGTGAGCCGCACGATCTCCCCCAGGGCGATCGTCACAATACAGAGGTAATCCCCCCGCAGGTGGATGATGGGGGAGGTGACGAGCCAGGCGAACCCCGCCGTGGCCAGGGCGCTCACGGGGAGGAGGACCAGGACGGGGATATCGAAGCGGGTGTTGAGGATGGCGGTGGTATAAGCCCCGAAGGCCCAGAACGCCGCGTGTCCCAGGTTGAAGAGCCCCACCTCACCCAGGATCACGTTCAGGCTCAGGCCCAAAAGGGTGTAGAGCCCCAAGTAGAAGGCCACGTCCACCCAATAACGGGATGTGACAAACGGGAACACAATCACCACGGCCACGGCGGCCGCCACCGCCGCTCGCCTCACGGACGGTTTGCCTTGCAGCTTCGCGAGTGTGTCGCGCATGGTCACACCTTCTCCGCCACCTTCTCACCCAAGAGCCCCCTGGGACGGAAGATCAGGATCAACATGAGCACCAAGAAGACGATCACGTCCTTCCACGCCGCGGAGACGTAGCCGGCGAACATGGCCTCGAGGATCCCGAGGAGTATCCCTCCCACCATGGCTCCGGGGATGTTCCCGATCCCCCCCAGGATGGTGGCCACGAACGCCTTGAGCCCGTAGACCCAGCCCATGGAGAAACTGATCTGGCGGTAGTAAAGCCCCACCATCACCCCGGCGATGGCCCCCAGGGCCGGCCCCACGGTGAACACGAACCGGATCACCTTGCGGAAGTCGATCCCCATCAGCGCGGCGGTCTCCCGGTCCTGGGCGGTGGCCCGCACCGCCGCCCCGAAGGTGGTCCGCTCGATGAGCCAGTAGAGGAACCCCAGGAGGATCACGGCGCTTATGAGGATCACCACCTGCAAGACGCTGATGCGGAGTTCCCCGATCTGGAAATAACCCACGGGGACAAAGGAAGAGCGGTACGCCTGGTAGCGGGGACCCCACACCAGCA
Organism: Acetothermia bacterium UBA3571; assembly: GCA_002375995.1. Classification (GTDB taxonomy): domain Bacteria; phylum Bipolaricaulota; class Bipolaricaulia; order Bipolaricaulales; family Bipolaricaulaceae; genus UBA3571. The sequence goes on from DFNI01000011.1 coordinate 127,732, forward strand.
TGATGAAGTTCTCGATGAAGATGGAGACGCCTAGGGCCGAGACCACCGCCGGAAGACGTCCCGCGGGGTAGATGGGCCGGTACGCCACCCGTTCCATTACCAACCCCGCGATGGCCACCGAAATCGCGGCCACCACCATGGCCACTACCAACGCTCCCCAAAGCCCCAGGACCGACGCCAACGCCGCCGCGGACCAGACGAGGAAGCTATAGGCCACGTACGACCCCAGGGCGAAGAGGTCGCCGTGGGCGAAGTTGATCAGCTTCATGATGGCGTAGACCAGCGAGTACCCCAGGGCGATGAAGGCGTAAAAGGAGCCAATGGTGAGCCCGTTCAAAAACTGTTGAATGAACGTGATCATCACTGGTTTCGGGGGTCAAAGGGCCCCGGGGTCATCCCCAGGGCCCTTAATCCCTCAGTCCTCAAGGCCCACGAGCTTCCCGTGGACTTCCGGGTTGAAGAGCTCAGTCTCCCCCTTCTCGTTACAGATGAGGAGCGAATAGGGGACCCCGATCCGGTCGCCCTCGGGGGTAAAGGCCAGCTCACCGGTGATCCCCTCGCCGATCACCTGCCCGGAGTGCAGGAGATCGGCCACCGCCTTGGGATCCACCTTGCCTACCTTCTCGATGGCAAATGCAATGGTGTACACCGCGTCGGCGGCGTAGGTGGCCCAGGGGCTATCGTGGATGGGGCCGTACTTGGCCTCGTAGGCCTCCACGAACTCCTTGGCCTTGGGGTATTTATCCTTGATGAAGGCCGGCAGAGGCTCCTGGGTGATCATCGCCCCCACCACCGCGTCCGCCCCGGCGATCCGCACCGTCTCCGAGATGGGGCAGGCGTTGGACCCCACAGCCCGAATGACCTTCCAGTCGAGGCCCATGTCCTTGCCCTGACGCAGAAGCAGGGCCCACTCGGGGTAGTACCCGGTGTAGTACCAGATGTCGGGATTGGCCTCCCTGAGGGCGGTGAGGGCGGGGGTGTAGTCCCGCTCGCCGGGGACAATGGCGTCGTAATAGACGATCTCCACCTCTCCCGCGTCGATGGCCGGCTTGAGGTATTTTAGGGTCTCCTCAGCCACACCCTTAGCGTAGGTGGTGTTGTCGTGCATGATGGCAATGCGCTTGGCGCCGAAAAGGGGCACCACATATTCGGCGAAGAAGCGGGCCTGGGAGTCGTCCCGGCCGGAAGTGCGGAAGTAGTACTTGAGCCCCCGGGCGGTGAGGTTAACGGCGGTGCAGCCGTAGCTGATCACCAGCACCCCGGCCTCCTCGTAGATATCAGAAGAGGGCATGCAGATGGAGGAGCCGTAGCTCCCCACCACGAACTTCACTCCCGCGGCCACGAGCCTCTGGGCCGCCATGACCCCGCCCCGGGGGGTGCCAGCATCGTCCTCCACCACCAGCTTTAGGGGCCTCCCCAAGACACCGCCACGCTGGTTGATGAGGTCCACCACGATCTGGACTGACTTAAGGGCCCAGTCGCCTTCCACGGCCCAGGCGCCAGTGAGCGGCCCCTGAAACCCGATGAGGATTGGCTCCTCAGCCGTGGCCAAAAGGCCGAACACCGCCAGCGCTACACTCACGCACAACGCTTTCCAGCCTCGCATCTCACCCTCCTCGCTTAAGCATTTCGGCACGAAAAGTGACCGTGTTCCACTTCTGGACCCCTTCGGCGATCAAAGCGCTCCATTTTACCGTCGCGAATTTTCCAGCAACAAATCACGGTTGAGATACTGCACTTTTACACCTACACTGTAAAAGTGGTGCAAAGGCAAATTGGGATTAAGCTCGCGGCGGCGAGGAAGGAACGGGGCTTTACCCTCCAGGAACTTTCCGAGCTCACCGGGCTCTCCTCGAGCTTCCTCTCCCAGGTAGAGCGGGGCGCCACCACCCCTTCCATCGCCTCCCTTTACCGCATCTGCTCTGCCCTGGAGATCCCCATCTCCCAGGTACTCCTTGAGCCCCGGACCCAGGTAGCGGTGGTGCGGAGGGGCGGGGATCAGATCCGCATCCAGCTCAACAACTCAAGCGCCTCTTATCGGTATCTTTCCGGCACCTTCCCCGAACGGACCCCAGAGGCCCTCATCAACGAGTTTCCACCGGGGGTATCGGCATCCCTCGGTCTCCCATGGCGGGGAGGAGTTCGGCTACGTCCTGAAAGGAGACCTCACTTTGGTGGTGGGGGATAAGGAGTACTCCCTCGGGCCCGGGGATAGCTTCCACTTCCCCGCCCGCTACCCCCACAGCTACTCCACCGAACGCGGGGCCAAGGTGCTGATCGTCTCCACCCATAAGTCCTTCGAGGCCCAGGCCAGCTTGAGGATGGAGGACTGATGGAGCGGGGAATCGTCTTCGCCATCAAACGCGGGGCGATCCACGACGGGTCGGGCATTCGCACCACCGTCTTCCTCAAGGGGTGTCCCCTGAATTGCCTCTGGTGTCACAACCCCGAGGGGAAGGACCCCAACCCCGTCCTTTCCACCGTGCGTCAGCGCTGTATCGGCTGCGGAGCCTGTGTAGCCGCGTGCCTCAATGGGGCGGTGTCCATGAGGGACGGCTACCCCGAGACGGATAGAAGCCGCTGCACAGCATGTGGGACGTGTGTCGCCGTTTGTCCCACCGGGGCCCGCGCCATCCTGGGCAAGGAGTACGGGGTGAATGAGTTGCTCTTCCACATCGAGCGCGACCGGGTCTTCTTCGAGACCTCCGAGGGTGGGGTCACATTTTCGGGAGGGGAACCCCTCTACCAACCAGATTTCCTCCTTTCCTGCCTCCGGGCTTGCAAGGCCGCGGGGCTCCACACCGCCCTAGACACCGCTGGTTACGCCCCGAAAGAAACGGTCCTCCAGGTAGCCCAATACACGGACCTCTTCCTCTTCGACCTGAAGGACATGGATCCGGAGCGCCACCGCGAAAACTGCGGTGTTCCCTTGGAGCCCATCTTGGAGAACCTCCGTGCCCTGGACGAGGCGGAAGCGGAGGTATGGATACGTATTCCGCTTATCCCGGGCGTCAACTGTGATGAGGCCACCATCGACGCTTACATCCGCTTCCTTTCCGGCCTCAAGCGGCGACACCCTGTCTTCCTCCTTCCCTACCACCCAGTGGGGGAGGAGAAGTACCGGAGACTCGACCTGCCCTATCCCCTTCAGGGCCTCGAGCCTCCGAGTGGGGAGCGGGTGGAGGAAATAAGGGCGGCCTTTTCCGCCGCAGGATTCCGCGTGCGTGTCGGGGGGTGAGAGATGACCGAACGGGTGCGAAGGCTGCGGGAGCGATCCCTGGAGGCGACGCCTACCTTGAGCGCCGAGCGGGCCCTGATCGTAACCGAGTTTTACAAGGAGAACCTGGGAAAATATCCCCCGCCCATCATGCGGGCCCTGGCGTTCAAGGAGCTCTGCGAGCGCAAGGCGATCTACATCGGCGAGGACGAGCTCATCGTGGGGGAGCGGGGTCCGGGACCTAAGCAAGTACCCACCTACCCCGAGCTCTGTTGTCATTCCCTGGAGGACCTGGAGATCCTGGACTCCCGCGAGAAGACGGCCTATCGAGTCCCCGAGGAGGTGTATGAGGCCTACCGGCGGGAGATCATTCCCTTCTGGAGGGGGAGGTCCCTTCGGGACAAGATCTTCGACGCCTTGCCCCCCAAATGGCACGACTGCTATGAAGCGGGGATTTTCACCGAGTTCATGGAGCAGCGGGCCCCGGGCCACACCGCCGGGGACGGGAAGCTCTTCCACATGGGGCTTCTGGATTTCAAGGAAAAGATTGCCGCTTCTCTGGCGCGGCTCGACTACGAGCGCGACCCCGACGCCCCGAGGAAGCGGGCCGAGCTTATCGCCATGGACATCGCCGCCGACGCCCTGATCACTTACGCCCGCCGCCATGCGGCCCTCGCCCGGAGCCTCGCCGAGCGCACCCCCGATCCCCGGAGGAAGCGGGAACTTCTGCGGATCGCCGAGGTATGCGAGTGGGTCCCCGCCCACGCGCCCCGGGACTTCTGGGAGGCCCTCCAGGCTTACTGGTTCTACCACCTGGGGGTGATCATGGAACTCAATGGCTGGGACGCGTTCAACCCCGGCCACTTGGACCAACACCTCTTCCCGTTCTATGAGCGGGACATCCGAGAGGGTCGCCTCACCCGCGAAGGGGCAAAGGAGCTCCTCTCCTGCTTTTGGATCAAGTTCAACAACCAGCCCGCGCCCCCGAAGGTAGGGGTGACGGCCGCCGAGTCCGCCACCTACAACGACTTCGTGAACATCAACCTAGGGGGCCTCACCCCAGACGGGAGGGACGGCTCCAACGAGGTCTCCTACCTGATACTGGAGGTGGCGGACGAGCTCCACCTCCTGCAGCCCCAGCTCAACGTCCAGGTCTCCCGGGTAACCCCGGATGAACTCCTGCTTGCCGCCGCGAGGCTCATCCGGAAAGGTTATGGCTATCCCTCTATGTTCAACGCCGATTGCGTGGCGGAGGAGCTCCTGCGACAGGGGAAGTCCATCGAGGACGCCCGGGAAGGGGGGACGAGCGGGTGCGTGGAGACCGGGGCCTTCGGGAAGGAGGCCTACATCCTCTCGGGGTACCTCAACCTCCCCAAGATCCTGGAGATCACCCTGAACAACGGCCACGACCCTCGCACCGGAAAAATAATCGGCCTCGAGACCGGCGATCCCCGGGATTTCGAGGGCTTCGAGGAGCTCTTCTCGGCTTGGGAGAGGCAGCTCGAGCACTTCGTCGGGATAAAAATCCAGGGAAACGCCATTGTGCAGGGCTTCTACGCCGAGGAGATGCCGGCTCCCTTCCTCTCCATCCTCATCGACGACTGCATCGAGAAGGGAAAGGACTACAACGCGGGCGGGGCCCGCTACAACACCACCTATATCCAGGGGGTGGGGATCGGGACCCTCACCGACTCCCTATCGGCCCTGAAGCACCACGTGTTCGAGTGGGGGACGATCCCTATGGGGGAGCTCCTGGAGGCGTTGCGGGCGGACTTCCGGGGGCGGGAGGCGCTACGTCAGGTCCTCCTCAACAGGACCCCCCGCTACGGCAACGACGACGATCGGGCGGATGAGCTGATGCAGCGGGCGTTCGTGGCCTTCTTCCGGGCGGTGGAAGGGCGCCCCGCGCCCCGGGGCGGGACCTACCACATCGACCTGCTCCCCACCACGGTCCACATTTACTTCGGCCAAGTCACGGGCGCCACCCCGGACGGGCGCCGCGCCGGAACCCCACTGTCCGAGGGCATCTCCCCGGTGCAGGGGGCGGACAGGAACGGCCCCACGGCGGTGATCCGGTCGGCGGCCAAGATGGACCATGCCAAAACCGGGGGAACCCTCCTCAACATGAAGTTCTCCCCCATGGCCCTGGAGGGGGAGGAGGGGCTGCGGAAGTTCGTAGCTTTGATTAGGACCTACTTCAGGCTCGGGGGGCATCACGTCCAGTTCAACGTGGTCTCCGCCGAAGTGCTGCGGGAGGCGCAGGAGCGGCCGGAGGAGCACCGGGGCCTTTTGGTGCGGGTGGCCGGCTACACCGACTATTTTTGTGATCTCTCCCGGGAGCTTCAGGAAGAGATCATCTCCCGCACCGAGCACGAGCTCCTGTGAAATTTGGCGTCAGCGCCGCCCCTTGAGTAAGGTGGCGGCCAAAGTCCAGGCGCATCGCCGGAGGAAGAGGTGGGATATCTTTTCGCCATCGGGGCGGCCGGGCTTTGGGCGACACTTGGCCTCTTCTACTGGGACCTAACCGGGAGGTTCGGACTCCCGCCGGTCACCGTGGCCTTCTTCCGCGCCGGCCTGAGCTTCGCCCTCCTCCTTCCACTTTGGGCGAGACAACGCCGGAACTGGACGCGGCTGGGGCCCAGGGACCTCCCTTTGTTCCTTGCATTCGGTTTCTTTGGGATCGCCGCCTTCTACGTGGTCTACGTCTACGCCGTGGTCCACGCCGGGATGGCCATCGCGGTGGTGCTCCTCTACACCGCCCCGGCCTGGGTGGTGCTCATCTCGTGGAGGTTCCTGGGCGAGCGGATCGGAAAGGCCACGCTGGTGGCTTTGGCCCTGGCCATGTCGGGGTGTGCGCTGGTGGCCCAGGTCTACGATCCGGCCCGGGTGCGGCTGAACGCCTTCGGGGTGGCCTTCGGCCTCGGGGCGGGGATCTCATACGCTCTGTACACCGTATTCACCAAGGCCGCGCTGCGGCGCCACCAACCCTGGGCGGTGGTTTTCTACTCCTTGGGGTTCGGGACCCTGGTATTGCTTCCCTTCCAGTCTCTGGAGGGCGTTTGGCAAGCGCTTCGGGGCGGGGCGTTCCCGTTTCTTCTCTTCCTTTCCCTCGGGCCGACGCTTGGGGCCGCGTTCCTCTATGCCCTCGCCCTCCGGCGCCTGCCGGCTAGCATCGCTGGCACCGTGGCCACTTTAGAGCCCGTGATGGGGATCGCGTTGGCCATGGGGGTGCGTGGTGAGCCCGTGGCCATTCCCCAACTTCTCGGAGCTGGGCTGATCATCGCCGGAGTGATCGTCCTCTCCCTCCGTGGCGAGGCCTAAAGCCGCTTGATCAAGTAGAGCCAACGCCCGGCTTCCTGTGCCCCCACGGCACGGAGGTATTCGGCCGGGCGGCGTTGTTCTTCCCAGAGATCCACGTGGAGTTCGGCTTTACCGCAGCTCGCCAAAAGACTCGCCGCGGCGCCGAGGAGGGCTTCGAACGCACTTTCGTCCCGCAGGAGAGGAACGTGCATGAAAGAAACCGGTTGGAACGTGTTCCACGCGATGCCCGCCCCCCCCAGGGGATCCCCCACTCCCCCTTCCACCAGGAACACCTCCCGAAACCCGAACAGCC
>DFNI01000001.1 GCA_002375995.1 Acetothermia bacterium UBA3571
CCACACCCCCGCCAGGCCCGCCAGCCCCCCCGAGAGCAGCATCACCCACACGCTCACCCCCAGGAACCCGATCCCGGCGTAGTGGGCTGCGTCCGGGGAGTCCCCCGCCACCCGGATCTCGTACCCCAACCGAGTGCGGGAGAGGATCAACGCCGCCGTCACGGCCGCGACGAGGCCGATGAGGAGCGTGGGCCAGTGGACCTTGGAATACGCGAGGAGGGGGAGCCACGCGTCCCGGGGGAAGAGGTCGGTGTAGGCGAATCCCCGCATGGAAGGCCCCCGCCACGGTCCATAGATCAGCCACTTCACCAGATACGCCATGATGTAGTTCATCATCAGGGTGGAGATGACATCGTTCACCTGGAGTTTCACCTTGAGGAGGGCGGGGATTATCCCCCACAGGGCGCCGGCGGCGAACCCCAAAAGGAACATGGCCGGGATCTTCCACGGAGCCGGGATCCCCGAGAAGAGGGCCACCCACGTGGCGGCCACCGCCCCCGCCAGGAGCTGTCCCTCCGCCCCGATGTTCCAGAACTTGGCCCGGAACGCGATCACCAGTCCCACCCCGCACAAAAGCAGGGGGATGGTGCGCCGCAATATCTCCATGAGCCCGAATCGGGTCCCTAGGGTGGTGCGCCCGATGGCCGAATAGGCCTTTACGGGGCTAACCCCGTAGGCCCAGAAGATGATGGACATGAGAAGCAGGGCGATCACGATGGCCAAAAGGGAATAGCCCAGGACCGCGGTCCGGGTGGGAGCCAGCCGCCGCTCGAGTACAAACGGGCCTATGCGCTTCACGCCCTCACCCCACGCTTCTCGCCCGCCATCATGAGGCCGATCTCCTCCAAACTCGCCTCCTCCGGGGTCACCTCCCCCATGATCTCTCCCTCGAAGATAACCGCGATCCTATCGGCCAGGGTCATGAGCTCCTCCAGATCCTCGGAGATGAGGAGGATGGCCGCGCCCCGCTCCCTTTGCTGCAAGAGGATCTGGCGGATCTGTTCCGTCGCGCCCACGTCCAGGCCGTAAGTAGGGTGGGCGGCCACCACTAGGGCCGGCTCACCCGAGAGCTCCCGGGCGAGGATCAGCCGCTGGATGTTGCCGCCCGAGAGGAGCTTCGCCGGGGTCTCGGGGCTCGGGGTCATGATCTCGTACTCCTCGATGGCGTGGCGGGCGAACCGCCGTACCGCCCGGAGATTGAGGAGGAACCCTCGACAGAAGGGGGGACGGTGGTGTTTTTTCAGGATGAGGTTCTCTGCCACCGACATCTCCGGGACGATCCCCATCTTCAGGCGTTCCTCGGGGATGTGGGCGACCCCCTTGTCCGCGATCCGGCGGGGGTTTTTGTTGGTGACGTCGTCCCCCAGGACCACCACCCTGCCCCGGGTGGCCCGTCTGAGCCCCGTGATCACCTCCACCAGCTCCTTCTGGCCATTGCCCGCCACCCCCGCGATCCCCAGGATCTCCCCCCGACACACGGAGAAAGAGATGCCTTTCAACGCGGGGAGCCCGCGGTCCGAGAGGGCCCAGAGGTTCTCCACCACGAGGGCCTCGTTCCCACGCGCGCAGGCGGCCTTCTTCAGACGGAAAACCACCTCCCGGCCCACCATCATCTTGGCCAGGGTGGGTTTGTCCACCTCGGCGGTGGGGAGGGTGGCCACCACCTTGCCCCGGCGCATCACCGTGACCCGATCCGCCACCGCCATCACCTCGTCGAGCTTGTGGGTGATGAAGATCACCGAATGCCCTTCTTCCTTCATCCGCTCGAGGATCTTGAAGAGCTCCTCCGATTCCTGGGGCGTGAGGACGGAGGTGGGCTCATCCAGGATGAGGATGTCCGCTCCCCGCACCAGGGCCTTGATGATCTCCACCCGCTGCTGCTCCCCCGCCGAAAGCTGCCACACGTGGGCCTTGGGGTCCACCTTGAGGCCGTAGAGCTCCCCGAGCTCCCGGATCTTTCCCTCCACAGCCCGGGCGGGGGCGAGGAAGGGCGTACCGGAAAGGCCCAGGACCACGTTCTCGGCCACGGTGTGGCGCGCCACGAGCTTGAAGTGTTGGTGCACCATGCCGATCTTGTGGCGGATGGCGTCCCGGGGGCTTCTTATACGTACCCGCTTCCCGTAGAGGTAGATCTCGCCGGAGTCGGCCTGATAAAGCCCGTAGAGGATGTTCATGAGGGTGGTCTTTCCCGCCCCGTTTTCCCCGAGGAGCGCGTGTACTTCTCCACGGCGCACCTCGAAGGTGACGCGGTCGTTGGCCACCACTCCGGGGAAGGTTTTGACGATATCTACCATGAGGAGGGCGACGTCTTTGGAGGCTTCGGAGGGGGGCGGATGGGCGTTCGCTCTCTTCTCCGTCATGGCGCCGTCTAGTATAGCAGGACCGGTAGGTAGGCTGTCAAGTTGTCTTACAGGCTGATCGGCGCTATACTGCTTTTTTGTTAGGAGCGTTCTACATGCCCGATGGGTTGAGACCGCGACGGCCGGCAAGCCTTTTGGCACAACTGGTCCCCCTCTTCGCCGTCCTCTTGGCCTTCGCGGTGGGCGCCTTGATGCTCTTGGCCCTGGGCGTGAACCCCTGGGGTGCTCTGAAGGCCCTCCTGCAAGGCGCTTTCGGTGACCTCAACGCCATCGCGGACACCATCGTCAAAGCCATACCGCTCCTTTTCGTGGGGCTCGGCATCTGCATCAGCTTCCGGGGCGGGGTGTTGAACATCGGGGGAGAGGGGCAGCTGGTGGTGGGGGCCCTGGCGGCCACCGCCGTGGCCCTAGCGGGTACAGGGCTCCCGGGGTGGATGCTCGTCACCGTTTCCCTCCTCGCCGGTGCTTTGGCCGGGGCGGCCTGGGGCGGGATCGCGGGCTTCCTCAAGGCGTACCTGAACGTGAACGAGATCTTGAGCACCATCATGCTCAACTACATCGCCGTCTACGGGATGAACTACCTCCTGCGCGGCCCCATGATGGACCCCATCCAGGTCAAGCTCGGCTTCTTCATCCCCCAGACCGCCAGGCTCCCGCGCGCCGCGGACCTCCCCCGGCTCGTCCCCACACGCCTCCATCTGGGGGCGCTACTGGCCGTGGCCGTGGCGGTGTTGGTGTACATCTTCCTCTGGCGCACCACCGTGGGGTTCCGCATCCGCACCGTGGGGATGAGCCGCCGGGCCGCGTTGGCCGCCGGGATCGAGGTGAAGAGGTACATGGTGCTCGGACTCCTTTTGGCGGGGCTCCTCGCGGGATTGGGGGGCGCGGTGGAGGTGTTGGGGGTCCACCACCGCATGTTTACCGACGGGACCGCCTTCGGCTTCACCGGCGGGGCGGGGTTCAACGGGATCGTGGCCGCCCTCTTCGGACGGCTCCATCCCCTGGGCACGATCCCCTCCTCGTTCCTCTTCGGAGCCCTTCTTACGGGGGCCAACAAGATGCAGCGCGTGATGCAGGTTCCCGCGGCCCTGATCGTGGCCCTGAACGGCCTCATCGTCTTGTTCGTGGTGGGAAGCGAGGTCATCCGTCGCCGCAGGCTCCGGCGCCTGGAGAAGTTGTCCGCGGAGGGGAAGGGATGATCGGGGCAACACTGGTGGGGATCGCCACCTCGGCCATCCGCCTCGCTACCCCGTATCTCTACGCCGCCATAGGGGAAGCCCTGGGACAGCTGAGCGGGGTCCTCAACCTGGGGGTGGACGGGATCATGCTCATGGGGGCGTTCTCCGGCTTCTACGTCACCCTCCTCACGGGGCACCCCACCCTGGGGCTTTTGGCGGCGGTGGGGACGGGGGGCCTGATGGGGTTGCTGATGGCCTTCGTCAGCGTCACCCTCCAGGCGGAGCAGGGGATAAGCGGGATCGGCCTCTACCTTTTCGGGCTGGGACTTAGCACCCTCCTTTTCGGGATGACGGTGGGGACGGTCAAGGCGGTGGCGGGCTTCCCCCCAACCCCCATCCCCGGCCTCTCCCAGATCCCCATCCTGGGGGAGATCCTCTTCTCCCACAACCCCCTGGTCTACGGGGCCTTCGCCCTGGTGCCGTTGGCCTGGTTCGTCCTGAACAAGACCCCTTTCGGCCTGAAACTCCGGGCGGCGGGACAGAACCCTCTGGCGGCCGATTCCCTGGGGGTCAACGTGATCCGGGTGCGTTACGTGGCCGTGATCATCGGGGGGATCCTCTCGGGGATCGCCGGGGCCTCCCTCTCCATCGCCCTCCTCAACGTGTTCCAACAGAACATGACCAACGGGATGGGGTTCATCGCCGTGGCGTTGGTGTACTTCGGGGGGTGGCGTCCGTTGGGGGTGTTGGCGGGGGCGATGCTTTTCAGTACCGTGAACGCGATCCAGGTGTGGCTGCAGGTCCAGGGGGTGGACATCCCCTCGGACTTCGCCCTGATGATGCCCTACGTGATCACCATCCTGGTGCTTGCCTCCATGGCCCGGCGCAGGATCCACGTCCCCGCGGCCCTGAACAAGCCTTTCGAGCGGGGAGGGGAGTGAGGAGGTGATGGCGGGGAGGAACGTTTCAGTAGAAAAAAAACAAGGAGGTGTCGGGACATGATGCGGAAAATCGGGTTCGTGGCGTTAGTGTTGGTAATGGTGGACCTCATTTCGCTGGGGGCCCCGTTCCGAGTGGCGGTTATCCTCCCCAGCACCATCAACGACTTCGCCTGGAGCCAAAGCATGTACGAGGCATTAATGGCGATCCAGGAGGAGATGGGGGAGGAGAACTTCCAGTTCGTCTACTCCGAGAACATGTACGTCATCGCCGATGCCGCGGCGGCCATCCGCGATTACGCCGCTCAAGGGTACGACCTCATCATCGCCCACGGCTCCCAGTACGGGAGCTCCCTGGTGGACATCGCCCCCGACTTCCCCAAAACGAGCTTCGTGTGGGGCTCCACCGCCCAGACCTTCACCGAGCTCGGCATCCACAACATCTTCGCCTACGCCCCTCACGCCGAGGAGGGAGGCTACGTGAACGGGGTCATCGCCGCCCTCCTCACCAAGACGGGGATCATCGGCGGGATCGGCCCCATCAAAACCGGGGACGCCAAACGCTACGCCGCGGGGTTCGAGAAGGGGATCAAGGACACAAATCCCGATGTGCAGGTGAACTATACCTTCATCGGTTCCTACAGCGACGTGGCCCTGGCCTCCGAGGCCGCGCGCACCTTCGTCAACGCCGGGGCCGACGTCCTCACGGGCACTGCCCAGATGACGGTGGGGGCCATCTCCGTGGCGAAGGAGAAGGGGATCACCTGGCTGGGGTACGATGTGGACCAGTCCCCCCTGGCCCCAAAGACCGTGGCGGCGAGCATCGTAGTGGACTGGACCGTGGCCCTCAAGCCCATCATCGCCATGATCCGTGAAGGCAAATACGGCGGGGAGATCCTCCCCCTCACCTTTGCCAACGGGGGCCTGAAGCTCGTCCTCAACGACGCGGCCCTGGAGGGTAAGCTATCCCCCGCGGAGATCATCGAGCTCAAGGCGCTCGTCTGGGAGACGCTCCGGAAGATCGTGTCGGGGGAGATCATCATCGAGGTGGAGTGAAACGGATCGGGGGGCGGGATGTCCCGTCCCCCTTTTGCTTTCGCTTATGCGCACACGAGTTGAAACAGTAGAAATGCGGGGAATCGTGAAAAGATTCCCCGGGGTGGTGGCCAACGATCACGTGGACTTCGAGGTCCGGTCTGGGGAGATCCACGCCCTCTTGGGGGAGAACGGCGCCGGCAAATCCACGCTGATGAAGATCCTCTACGGTATGTACCGCCCGGATGCCGGGGAGATCCTCATCGATGGGGAACGGGTGCGGTTTCGCTCCCCCCTCGACGCGATCCGTCGCGGCATCGGCATGGTCCACCAACACTTCATGCTGGTGGAGCCGTTCACCGTGGCGGAAAACGTGGCGCTGGGCCTTCCCTCGTCCCGCCGGTTCGTGAACGATCTAGATCGGGTGGCGGCCCGGATCCGGGAGTTGGCGGAACTCTATGGGTTCAAGGTGGACCCGGGGGCGTACATCTGGCAGCTTTCGGTGGGGGAGCAGCAGCGGGTGGAGATCCTGAAGGTGCTTTACCGCGGGGCTTCGGTCCTCATTTTGGACGAGCCCACCGCGGTCCTCACCCCCCAAGAGGTGGAGGGCCTTTTCCGGACCCTCCGGCGCATGAAGGAAGAAGGGCATGCCATCGTCTTCATAAGCCACAAGCTGAAAGAGGTCCTCTCCATCTCCGACCGGATCACGGTGCTGCGGGGCGGGCGGGTGGTGGGGACCATCCCGGCCGCCGATGCCACCCGGGAGGAGCTCGCCCGGATGATGGTGGGGCGGGAGGTGGTGTTTCGGCTGGAGCGCCCCGAGGTGGAGCCGGGGGAGGTGATGTTGGAGATCCGGGACCTCTGGGCCATGGGGGATCGGGGGGTCCCGGCCCTGCGCGGGGTGGACTTGGAGGTCCGGGCGGGGGAGATCGTGGGCCTGGCGGGGGTCTCGGGGAACGGCCAACGGGAGCTGGCGGAGGTAATCGTGGGGCTGCGCCGCCCCACCCGGGGGCGGGTCCAGATCGGCGGGACCGACGTCACCGGATGGCCCCCGGCGGAACTGATAAAGCTCGGGCTCTCCTACATCCCCGAGGAGAGGATGCGGGACGGGGGGGTCCCGGAGTTCTCGGTGGAGGACAACCTGGTGCTCAAGGATCACCCCTTCCGCCCCTTTTCCCGGGGGATCTTCTTGAACTTCCCGGAGATCGCCCGCTACGCCGAGCGGCTGATCGGGGACTTCGATATCCGCACTCCCTCCCGTCGCACCCCCTTGAAGAGCCTCTCCGGCGGCAACATCCAGAAGTTGATCCTGGCGCGGGAACTCTCCCGTTCCCCCAAGGTCCTCATCGCCGCGCAGCCCACCCGGGGCCTGGACGTCTCCGCCACGGAGTACGTGCGGCGGCGCATCCTCGAACAGAGAGAGCGAGGTACGGCCACGCTCCTCATCTCCGACGACCTGGACGAGATCCTCTCGTTGTCCGATCGGATCGCGGTGATCTACGAAGGGCGTATCATGGGGGTGGTGCGGACCGAGGAGGCGGACATCGAGGAGCTCGGCCTCATGATGGCCGGGGCGAAAAGCGCGTAAGGAGGCGGACGCCATGGCGATACGGAGATACCACTATGCTCGAGACGTGGACGAGGCCCTTTCGCTCCTTCTGGCCTACGAGGGTCGGGGGGCGCTCCTGGCTGGGGGAGTGGACCTCGCCCGGGGCCCGGGTACGGACGTGGAAGGCCTGATCGACATCACGGCCGCCGGGCTCGGGGGGATCTCCCGCGACGCCAAGAAGGGCCTCGTCATTGGGGCCACCGTCACCCTGGAGGAGATCCGGACCTCCCGGGAGGCGCGGGATTACCTCGGCGGGTTCCTGACCGAGGTGATGCGCCATGTGGCCACACTGCCATTGCGGTGTATGGCCACCCTGGGCGGGGCGGTAGTCTCCGCCCACCCCTGGGCCGATATCCCCACGGCCCTCATCGCCTTGGGGGCCGAAGTTGCGTGGCGGAACGAGGAACGGGAGGAGCGGGCCCCGCTGGAAGAGCTTTACCGTCGGCCCTTCCGGGCCATCTTCCGCCGCGCGGTCCTCACCGAAGTACGGCTCCCGGCGTGGGGGGGGGCCTTCGCCTTCGAGAAGGTCTCCCGCAACGCCGGGGACATCGCCCTCCTCAACTGCGCGTGCGGCCTCGGGGTGAAGGACGGGAAGGTCGCCTGGGCCCGGGTCGCCGTGGGGGCCACCCCCTACCGGGCCGCCCGTCTCACCGGGGTGGAGGAGCTCCTGGTGGGGGAGTCCCCCTCCGCGGAGCTCTTGGCCGAGGCCGGCCGCAAGGCGGCGGCCGAGGCGAAGGTAGGCGATGACCTGCGGGCCTCGGCGGAGTGGCGTCGGGCGGTGATACCCGCCTTGGTGCGGCGGGCCCTGGAACGCGCTGCAAGGGAGGTGAAGGGTGACGCGTAACGCGTGACGGGAAGGCTCTCCAAAACGCGTCACGCGTTACCCGTTACGCGTCACGGATGATGAAGGTCTATTTTGAGCTGAACGGAGAACAAAAGTACGTGGAGATAAAGCCGGGGGAGAGGCTTCTGGATCTTTTGCGGCGGCTGGGGATGAAGTCGGTGAAGGAGGGGTGCCGCACCGGGGAGTGCGGCTCCTGTACAGTCCTTCTGGACGGGAGGCCGGTGCGTTCCTGCCTCACCTTCGCCGCCAAGGCCAAGGGACACCGTATTACTACCCTGGAAGGATTGGGGTCCCCTGAAGACCTCCATCCCTTACAGGAAGCCTTCCTGGAGACGGGGGCGATCCAGTGCGGTTTCTGCACCCCCGGTATGATCCTCGTGGCCTATCACCTCCTCTCCCACAACCCGGACCCTACCCCCGAGGAGGTGCGGGAGGCGATCTCCGGGAACCTGTGCCGCTGCACCGGGTACGCCAAGATCGTGGACGCGGTGCTTCTGGCGGCGGAGCGGAAACGAAAGGGGGACTGGCGATGAAGGTCGTGGGAAAGAGCGTGCGCAAGGTAGACGGAATTCCCCTCGCCACGGGGCAGCCGGTCTTCACCCTGGACGTGGACCTTCCCGGGGCGGCCGTGGGGAAGGTCCTGCGGTCCCCCTACGCCCATGCCGAGATCGTGCGGATAGACACGAAGAAGGCGGAGGAGCTTCCCGGGGTCCTGTGTATCCTCCACCACGGGAATGTCCCCCGGACCCCCTACACCACCGCGGGCCAAGGCTGGCCCGAGCCCTCCCCCTACGACACCTTCCTCTTCGACAAGAAGGTCCGCTTCGTGGGGGACCGGGTGGCGGCGGTGGCGGCGATTTCCGAGGAGATCGCCGACGAGGCCCTCCGGCTCATCGAGGTGGAGTACCGGGAGCTCCCCGCGGTCCTGGACCCAGAAGAGGCCACGGCCCCTGGGGCCCCGGTGATCCACGACGAGGAGGACGCCCGGGGAATCCACGATCCCCAAAGGAACATCGCCGCGGCCATCGACATCCGCGTGGGGGATATCGAGCGGGGCTTTTCGGAATCGGATGTGGTGGTGGAGACCACGTGTGAGTTCCCCTACGTGCAGCACGTACCCCTGGAGCCCCACTGTGTTGTCGCCTATCTGGACGAGGAGGACCGGTTGGTCATCCGGTCAGCCACCCAGGTTCCCTTCCACGTGCGGAGGATCGTGGCCCGGGCGTTGGGGCTACCACTTTCGCGGATCCGGGTGGTGAAACCCCGGATCGGCGGGGGATTCGGCACCAAGCAGGAGATTATCCTGGAGGACGTGGCCGCGGCGCTTGCCCTCCGGGTCCGGCGGCCGGTGGTGATGAAGTACACCCGGGCCGAGGAATTCACCTCCGCCCGCACCCGCCATCCCATGAAAGTTCGGGTGAAGCTCGGGGCCAAAAAGGACGGGAGAATCCACGCCATCGAGATGGATGTCCTCTCCAACACTGGGGCCTATGGGACCCACTCCCTGACGGTCCTTTCCAACGTGGGCTCGAAGACCCTCCCCCTCTACAACAAGGCACCTCACCTCTGGTTCCACGGGAAGGCGGTCTACACCAACCTACCGGTGGCCGGGGCCTACCGGGGGTATGGTGCCACCCAGGGATACTTCGCCTTGGAGGTGGCCATCGACGAGCTCGCGGAGAAGCTCGGCATGGACCCCCTGGAGCTCCGCCTGAAAAACCACATCCGCGCAGGAGAATCCTCCCCCATATTCGAGAAGATCGGGGAAGGGCGCGAGGGGAAGGCCCAAGTGGTGAAGTCTTGTGCCCTGGCGGAGTGCATCCGGGAAGGTGCAAAACGCATCGGCTGGTATGAAAAGCGCGGAAAACACCTGTGGGATGGCCCCTGGGTGCACGGGGTGGGGATGGCCGTGGCTATGCAGGGCTCGGGGATCACTGACATCGACATGGCCGCCGCCACCGTGGTGATGAACGAGGACGGGACCTTCCGATTGCTCGTGGGGGCCACGGATTTGGGCACCGGGTCCGACACCATCCTCGCCCAGATCGCCGCCGAGACCCTGGGAGTGCCGGTGGAGGCGATCTCCGTCTACTCCTCCGATACCGATTTCACCCCCTTCGACACCGGAGCCTACGCCTCGAGCACCACCTACGTCTCGGGCGGGGCGGTCCTCCGAGCGGCGCGGGAGGTCAAACGCCGGATCCTGGAGGTGGGGGCGGCGATCCTGGGGGACCCCCCCGAGGACCTCGATCTCGCCGAATCGTACGTGGTGAGCAAAAAGACCGGGAAGCGAGTGCCGCTTTCGGAGGTGGGACACCGGGCGATGTACGTCACCGATCAAAAACACATCATCGCCACCGCGTCCTTCGTGGCGCCCGAATCCCCGCCCCCGTTTGCCGCGTTCTTCGCCGAGGTCGCGGTGGACACAGAGACCGGGATCGTGCGGGTGGTGAGGTTCGTGGGAGTTGCCGATTGCGGTACGCCGATAAACCCCGCCCTGGCCGAGGGGCAGCTGGAGGGCGCCATCGTTCAAGGGATCGGCCACACCCTCTACGAGGAGATGCTCATCTCCTCCCGGGGAGGGGTACGCAATCCCAGCCTCTTCGACTACCGGATTCCCACCGCGGCGGACGTTCCCGAGATCGAGGCCGTGCTCATCCCCACCGACGAGCCCACGGGGCCGTACGGGGCCAAATCCATCGGGGAGATAGGGATCAACGGCCCGGCGCCGGCCATCGCCAACGCCATCTACGACGCGGTGGGGGTGAGGCTGTACCGGATCCCCTTCACCCCCGAGCGGGTATTGAGGGCCTTGCGCACCCGCTCCTGAAGACGCCGGTGGCCGGGGCCTGCCCGAAGGATGTGCCCGGTTCGACGTTGGGAGCGAACTCCGATCAACGTCGGAGACAAGCCTCGAGGTCACAACGTGGGGGACAAGCCCGACTAACGTTGGGCACAGGGCCCGGCGCTACATTCCCGAATTCGTAGCGTCGCGGTTTATCTGCACCGTTGGTCGCTCCTTGTGTGCGACGTTCAATCGCAGCTTGTCCGCGACGTTGCACGCACCCGGATGTAAGGGAGGACCTGGATGAACCCCGGGGGTGACGCTGGACCTCCGCCTCCACACCGTAAACCCGCCGGAGCTGCTCTGGGGAGATCACCTCTTCCGGCTTTCCGAACGCACACACCCGCCCCTGGGAAGCAACACCAACCGGGAGCAGAAGCGCGCCGCGGGGTTGAGATCTTGAGAAGAGAGCGCGGTGATCAGGTCACGCTCCCTCGGCAGGTGGCGTATTAGTTCGAGCACCTCCAGCTGATAGCCGATGTCTAAATGTGTCGTGGGTTCGTCGAGGAGTAACACATCGAGTTCCTGGGTCAGGGCCCGGGCGAGCAGGACTCGCTGCCGCCCGCCTCCGGGGAGTTCAGTGACCAAACGCTCCGCCAACCCCAGGGTGTCCGTGAGGCACGGCGTCTCCTCCACCGCCAGCAAGTCCTGGGGGCCCCTCGTTGAAAGTGATGTTTCCGGTGGGAATAACGCCCCATCAATATGAACTCGGTGGTATCTCAAAAAGTGTGTCCGGCCCAGAAGCATGGCGGCCTTCTCAAAAAAACAGGGACAGAAAGGAAGGCCACCATGTGGAAAAGCCCCGCGGGCAAATGCTAGGAGAGTTCTTTTCGGGGCTCAAGGACCTGGTCAAGGGCCTCTTGGAGCGGCTCATGTTGGAGGAGCGCAAGCTCTATCTCGAGGAATATCCCACCAGAGGGAACGGTTACTACACCCGCGACCCTCCTCACCCTCTTCGGCCCCATCGAAGACCTGAGAGTCCCCCGGGGGCGGGAAGGGGACTTCCACCCCAAACTCCTCCCTACCGCCGGCGGGCCTCCCTGGATTTCATGGAAGTGGTGCTTTTGCTATTACCCCTCGGGGGTGAGCACCCGAGCATTTCCCGGTTCACCGAGGCCGTTTATGGGGCATTCTACTCCCCACAGAGTAGCTTTGTGTGGTGCACGCGGTGAGGGATGCATTGGCGAAGGTGAGGCGGGTGGACCGGGAAGCGATGGCTCAAGATATGAAGCGGATCTACAGGGCGGACACACTTAAGGAGGCCCGTGAGGCCCTGGAGACGTTCGAGCGCGCCTGGGCGCAAAAGTACCCCAAAATCGTGTCCAGATGGGTAGAGAAAAGCTACGCCTTGTTAGAGTTCCTCGACCATCCCAAGGCGATCCGTTCCTACATTTGCACCACAAACCAGCTGAAGCGACTCATGAAGGAAGTGAAACGGAGGGTGAAGGTGGTAGAAAAGCTTTTATAGTGTTGGAGGAAAAGAATCGAACTACGCTCAGATGGCGGCTCAAGAGATTCGCGAAAGTACAGGAGGAAACCCACCATGTTGTCGGATACACTGAATGAGGCGCTACCATAAGGGCCTGTGTAGTTTGTAATTTATGGCACAACGAAGTACTATTTTTTGAGGTTGATATCTTGTGCAACGAGATCTTAAAATTGCGACTTTTTTGATCATAATTGGTTTTTCCCTCTCCATCCCACAGCTTGCATTCGGAGAAAAGGGCACAGTCACAATTAGCTGGGTTATTCTCCCTGCCCAGACGTTGTCTTTATATCCAAATACCGATGTGGGGCATGTGATAAGTCATCGCTTTCGTCTGCTTTTATCTATGGATGAGTTCTCCGTATACAAAGGAGCGATAAAACTAAAAGTGCGCAGTAATATACCGTGGTTGCTTTCAGTACGGACGGAATGTGAGAAAGAAGGTACACCTACTCATGGTATCCTTATGCTCGTCTTCGGCCACAGGACTTATTCCCTTGGATGCAAGAACGTTCCCCTGATTACCGGGCCCTTGGGTGAGCATATTTTCACCCTGGAATTTGTGATTATGGTGCTTAGCGAGATGCTAGCGCCAAGGGAAAAACTAGAAAGTACTTTGCTGTTCGAAATTTTCCCCTGGGATTCAGCCGAGTGAAATATTTTAGAAATACCCCAATCACATGTCCTTTGTCGCCAAATATAGCGATGAGAAGTCAAAACGATTTGAGCAATTGCTGATTAATAAAAATTGGGGCGAGGAAACCCTCGCCCCAACCTATCTAGACAGCGCGGCCTAATTAAAATTTAAATTCGGTTGGCACTTGTTGGAAATAATGTTGTGTTTTTTTGTTTATAGCTCCAAAGAGGATAACACTTAAATGGATTTGATATGTTCCGCTCGGGAGATCCTCTGGGGCCAGCCAATACGTGGTATGAGTGTATTCCGTGCCAGGAAGCATTGTATGAGTACGAAGGGGTATCTGATCGATAATATATCCATCACCATCTAGTATGTGTAACATAGCGCACACTTGATCTGCATTTATATGTAAATTTCCGTCGTTAGCTATCACCGATCGAATTATAACCCTTCGAGGGTCATTCGGATCTTGGTTTGCCTCAATTCCTTTGATGGAAAAATGCGGACTCACGTCGCCACCTGGGTTCAACAGGAAAAGGGAAGCCACTTGGGCTACTGTGACCACTTGAGCTTCAGAGACCGCTGGCTTTATCTTAAACACAACGGCTACATACCGGCCTCCATAAGGATCGAGGTTTTCCGGCATCTGAACTTTGTATTCAAAATAAGTCATCTCGTTAGGTCCCAGTTTCGCTTGTGTAGGTGTTATTTGAAGTAAATCCTTGCCACTATATGGGTAATTGTCCTTTGCCGGATCCAATATGAGCGGCGTCCCTCCAGGAGCCGTGAACCCCTTGATCTGAGCCTCGATTATCACAGGGGTGTCCCCGGTATTTGTGATGGCGAGCCTTCCCTCATATGAAGATCCCGGTGGAAGAACCATCTCTGTGATTACCGGGGATACCGAGACCCCGGCGTATAAGGCCACACTCAGCAGAGTTGTCCAAAACAAACCGGCAACAATTTTCCGCATTTAAATCACCCCTTCTTTGTCAAATTTCTGGCACCGCGGTAAACACAATTTTCATTTTGCCTACCCCAGGCGGCACGCTGAAATCAATTTTCAACATGTACTCGATGAGTACCGTCTCTCCTGAAGTAAACCCATCCTCGAATTTGACAATCACCATTTCTCCCTCTTCCGGCACAGTCCAGTCGGCGATGCCCTCCCCGCTGCCGGGCGCTTTTGTTCTTATGAAGAACTTTCCGTTCTTTATGAGATCGTAGCCAAAATCCTCGATCACGAATTCCTCGAAGAGAGCGGTTACGCTATATGCTGGAAGGTTTGTGATGACGAGCAGTTCTGTTTGGGCAGTATCCTCGGGGTTGTTCAATGGGTCAACCTCAAAGTCTATTTCTTCTCCGCTTTCTATAGACAGCATAAGCGTGCCAGCTATTCTAGCTCTCACTTTGACCACTGGGCTTTTGTCCTTTGCGGGAGCCATCAGCGGTGTCATTAGAAGAACTCCCAAAACCAGTAGCCAGAGTACCTTTTTTGAAAAAAGCATAAGAGCGATCACCTCATTTCGAGTTTAAGTAAAAGTGGTGATGTTTTAAAAAATTCTTCGCCATCACCTCCTTCCTATCTCACTTGATCCCTTTAGGCAGGACCAGCGCTTGCCGAAGTAGTCGATGACACAAACGGTCCGTTTTTATGTTTGTTACCATTACAAATTATCAGTTTATGGCATATGGCATTGGAAAACAAATGGAAATTTGTCCGTAATTCTCATTTGATTATATTTCTCCCCTTTCTACCAAAGCCATGAATGCACGTACTACTCTGGGATCAAACTGGGTCCCGGCTCCGTTCACTATTTCTTTTAATGCCTTATCGCGAGGCAGTGACCCACGGTAAGGGCGTTCGCTTCTCATGGCATCCCATGCGTCTACTACGGCGAAAATCCTGGCTGCAAGAGGAATCTCCTCTCCCTTTAGTCCTTGAGGATATCCGGTTCCGTCCCATCGTTCGTGGTGAGAATAAGGAATAGCCAATGCAGGACGCAAGAATTCGATCTGCAACAGGGTTTCATAAGCATATACAGGATGCCTGCGCATCACCGCCCACTCTTCCGGTGTCAATTTGTCGGGCTTGAACATTATGGAGTCAGGAATTCCCAGTTTCCCGATGTCATGGAGGAGTGCTCCCCACCGCATATATCTAAGGTCTTCTCCTTGTACGCCGAGCTCGCGGGCGAGCTTCACGGTAAGCTCCGCAACGCGCTCAGTATGTCCTTTTGTCTCGCGATCTCGGAGCTCAAGAAGCTGTCCCCAACTTCGCAAGGTAGCCTCGTACGCGATCCGTAGCTCGAAGTTGGTCCGTTGTAGCTCGCTGAAGATATTAGCGTTTTCAACCGCGATCGCCGCTTGGGAAGCCAATGCTTCCAGGAAATCGGTCCACTCCTCGGGAGGCTGAGGAAGTACGCGATGGAAAACCTCCAACACCCCAAGGAGGCGCTGCTTTGAGATCATAGGGGCAATGTGGAGGGCACGAAATCCCTCCCCGTGCGCGATCTCGATCAAGGGTGAAGAGGCCTCGGTGGGCAAGGCATGGATTTCCAGGAACAAGGGTCGGCGTTCCCGGGCTACGTGCCGAGCGAAGCTGCGGTAGAGTGGGACGCGCAGCCCCATCACCGCGCTCCTGAACCCCCGAGCCCCGGCGACTCGAAACGTCAAACTCTCTGGTTCCAGTAACAAAACTGCAGCGGCGTCCGCTCCCAAGCGATCCATCGTCTCTTCCAAGAGGACCTTGATGGTGAAGTGCGGGTCCAGGTTAGAGGTGATGGCAAGGTCAATCTCCCGCAATGTCTGCAGGCGCTCCAATCGGCGTTGTGTCTCTTCGAGGAGTCCGGCGCGCTGGAGGGACGAGGTAGCAAAGTGCAACAGGAGATGTGCGCCCATCAGGTCAAGTTCCGTGAACTTCTCGGGGTCGTCCGTATCGCCGATCGCCGCTACCAGCCGTTGTCCCCCTTCGTCTTCCAAGGGGACAATGATTGCTGACTGCAGGCCGAGCTCCCGCCCCAAAATGTTCGTCTCCGCAGTGATATAATGTAGTACCTCTCCGTGCCCACGTTTCGAAATCTGCACGAGGGGCTCTCCCGGGGCATCGTCGCAGGTCAGAATATAGCCGGGGCGGATCTTGGGAGCGTCGGATGCCGCTGCCTGTAAGATGAAAGCTTTTCCCTCTTCGTTTACTTTCCAAATCGTGACCGATACGGCATTGAACGTCCTTCTTAGTCCTTCAACGAGGGCGTTAAGGATCTCCCTCTTGCTCGTCAGACCGAAGATGGTCTCGGCCAACGTCAGGGCATGGGCTTGGAACCGCTGGCGCCCCATAGTCTCCGGCTCTAGGAAGACGGTCGCTGCGCGGCGTGCCAACATGAGGACAAATTCTTTTTCAGGAGCAGGCCATGGGACGAAGTCGATCTCAACCGGGACCAATTTCCCCTCACGAGTGCAGAGGGAAGTACGGTGGGGCCGCTCCGCATTATAAAAGGATAGGCCGTGACCACATATCGACTCACGCAATCGAATGTGCATTCCGCGTAGATGCTGGGGGATGAGTACCTCTACTGTTTGCCCGACCAGGTCCTCTGGACCGTAACCCAGGAGGTTCCTTACCTGTGAATTAGCCCACCGAAAAACCCCTTCCCGATCCACCAAAAGCGCGGCATAGGGAAGTGCCGAGAGAAGGGAGCGAACTTCTTCAGATAATAGCTGAACTCCCGTGGTACATCACCTGCCTACACCCCAGTTCCACATCTTAGCCCCAAAAATTA
The DNA here is from genome assembly GCA_002375995.1 of Acetothermia bacterium UBA3571. GTDB lineage: Bacteria > Bipolaricaulota > Bipolaricaulia > Bipolaricaulales > Bipolaricaulaceae > UBA3571. The sequence continues at coordinate 16,715 of DFNI01000001.1, forward strand.
CGAACGTCAACCCTTGCGTATTGCGCCGTTTGTTTGGCGCCTCTCCATAGGGTAAGGTGCTTCGTGGGTTGATAGCGTCTAAGGAGGCGAAAAGAAGATTTTTATACCGCGAGGTCCATTGCGAACCCTTGATGCCTTGGTGAGATTGGGCTTGGCCGGGGCGAACGAGCTTGCCCAGGCGTTAGGGATTACCCAGGCACGCGTCCGGCAACATCTCCGTACCTTGCTGCAGCACGGGCTTGTGGAGGTGGCCTTTGTCCGCGGGGACGGGCCGGGTCCTCGGGAACGGGTCTGGCGTCCTACGTTGAAGGGTCAAGGCAACGTTCGTCCTTACCGGGTTTCATCCCTTTTTGCTCTGTTCATGCGGGCCACCCGCGAAAGGGTGGGACAAGAGATGTTCGTCGACCTTCTCCGGGAGACCGCGCATCTCCTCGCGGTAGAGCATAGTCTTGCGGCCAGTACGTCGCTGTACGAGAGGATAAAGGCTCTTCAGGGCCTACTCGACGAGCTCGCCGTGGCCTCTCAGCTTGAAGAGTTGCCTCTTGAATATCGGCTACATTTGCTCACACTTGCCCCTTGGGAGCCGGGAATTGCCTCATCCGAAACGGGCCTTTTCTATTGTACGCTGGCCGAAGATTTTCTCGATACCCGGGTAGAGTTGTTGTCTCCCTGCGTGACTCGACGAGCAGTACACACACTACAATTCCACAAGGCCATGAACTGATCTAAAAGATTAAAGTGCGGAAATTCCCTTTGTTTTACTTGCTTTTCCCAATGTGCTTTCCCACCAGGGTGGCCAGGGTTACCATGGTGGTGGAAAGGGCGATCATCACGATCCCCAAGGCCGAGACCTGTCCCCAGAGGCTGTCGTCGGCAAAACGCAGGATCTGGACCGCCAACACCTCGGTCCCCGGACGCGAAAGGACTGCGGAAAGGCTCAGTTCCCGCAGGAACATGCTCGCCATGAGGATCCACCCGGAGACGATCCCCGGGATCGCTAAGGGGACCACTATCCGGCGAAAGGTGTAGAGGAACCCACCCCCCGCTACCTTCGAGGCCTCTTCCAGGTCTTCGCTTATTTGGATGAAGGTGCTGGTGAGGGGTCTGATCCCGTATGGGAGGTATGTGGCGATGTAGCCGATGAGCAAGGCCCAGATGGTGGCGTAAAGGGGCGTCCGCACGAAAAACCACATGAAGCCGATGCCGATCACAAGTCCGGGAAAGGAAAAGGAGAAGAAGGCGAGGCTCTCCAGTAGGGCACTCCCCGCGCTCTTCACCCGTACGATGATGTAGGAGACGAAAGTGGAAAGAAGGATCCCTAGTGTCGCCCCCACCAAAGCCAAAAAGACGCTGTTTCTCAACGCCCTCAGCGAGAGGGGATCGTGCAGCACGTAGTTCCAGTGCTTCAGCGTCATCATGCTGAAGGCCTTGGCACTTGGGGGCATGACGTAGGGGATGAGGGAGACGTACAAAAGCACCAGGACCGGGATCACGATCAACACCAAAAAGAGCAGGGAAGTGAGGAAGCTCAGGGGATAGCGCCACCTCCCCAAACCGATGATGGCGGGTTTATACCCCCGGGCCGAGATGGTCACGTACCGTTCGCTCCGCGCTGTCAGACGGCGGTACACGTACACCAGGACCGTGGATGTGACCAGGACGCTTACCCCCACCGCCGCGGCACGGCCGTAGTCGGGCATGAAGCCGAGGCTGATCAGCCGGTAAATGTAGGTGGTGAGCACGTAGACCCGACCGGGCATGCCTATTACCGAGGGGACGGCGAAGGCGGCGAGGCTTCGCACGATCACCAGGGCGAGGGAGGCGAGGATGGCGGGCCTGAGGATGGGGAAGGTTACCCGTCTGAGCGCCCGGAACTTTGAACCCCCGCTCACCCACGCTGCCTCTTCCAACGCGGCGTCGAAGGAGGCCATGGCGGGGGCGATGATGAGGTACGCGATGGGTAGATCCAAAAGGCCCTCCACTAGGATCATTCCCCCCAAGGAATAGATGTCGAAGGGGGAGCTTTTCAGCCCAAGCACTTCCCGCAAAAGCAGGTTCAAAATGCCGTTGGATGGATTGAGCAGGAGGACCCAACTGGTGGCGAAGACGATGTGGGGAATCATCATCGGGGTGATAGAAATGAGATGGAAAAGGCCTTTGAGGGGGATATCGGTCCTGACGTTGAGGTAGGCCAGGATCAACGCAAGCGCGGTGGCAAAGAGGCTCGAGCCCACCGTGAAAGCCGCGGTGTTGAGGAGGATCTTCGGTAAAGAGGGATCGGTGTAGACCCGAATGTATTTTTCCACGGTGAAAACTCCGAAGGCCCCGATGCCCCGCGAGAAGCTCCCGAGGATGAGCATCAGGACCGGGCCTACAGTCAAACATCCCACGATGAGAACAAAAGTGAAAGTCAGCGGGGAAATCCGCGGGCGCAATCCACTCATCCTCATTCCATCAAGATGTGACACTGGGCGGGATCAATGTATACGGAGACCTCCTCGCCCTCCCCGATGGGAAAGGCGGGATTGGTCTTGATCGCCAAGATTGTTTTCCCAACGGCTACCTCGCCCTCGTAGTTTTCGCCCACGAAGAGGAGGGACACCACCCGACCCCGGAAGGTATTCGTTCCCCCGGAGGTATCACCGGGACGGTCGATCGCTATAGCCTCGGGCCTTACACAAACGGTGACCCGTTGTCCTGGGGTCAAGCCCTCGGCGCGGCGGCAGGCGATCGGCCCCATAGGCGTGACGACACGGATGAGGTCTTCACTGGTGGACTCCACCGTGCCCTCGATGAAGTTGGCCTTGCCGATGAAGTCCGCTACGAACTTATGTTTTGGCCGGAAGTAAATGTCCAAAGGGGTTCCCACCTCGACCACTACGCCTTCCCGCATCACCGCCACCAGGTCGGACAAGGTGAGGGCTTCCAGCCGGTCGTGGGTCACGTAAACGGCGGTGATGCGAAGTTCGGTGAGGAAACGGCGCAGTTCCCTCCGTGTCTCCTCGCGGAGCTTGGCGTCGAGGTTGGAGAGGGGCTCGTCGAAGAGGATTACCTTCGGTTCGGAGACCAGCGCCCGGGCCAAGGCCACCCGCTGCTGTTGCCCCCCGCTCAGAGCCGTGGCCGGACGGTTTTCCAGGCCTTCTAGCTTCACGAATTTAAGGGTTTCCCTCACCCGGCGTCGGATCTCCTCCCGGGGAAGCCTGCGGACCTGGAGGGGATAAGCTACGTTGTCGAAGACGGTCATGTGGGGCCAGATTGCGTAAGTCTGGAAGACCATTCCGATTCCCCTCTTGTTAGGAGGAATGAAGATACGTTGCTTTTTCGACCACACCACGGTATCCCCGATCGCGATCTCCCCCGAATCGGGTACTTCCAGACCCACGATGCACCTGAGCAAAGTCGTCTTGCCACATCCTGACGGCCCGAGCAAGGTGAATATCCGGTTGGCGGGGATGGTGAGGTCCACCTCCTTTAGCGCTCGCACCTCTTCCCCGGAAGGGGACCGAAAGATCTTCGTTAGCGCACTTACCTTTATTTCCATGCCGTTACGATGCTGTGGGGAGCGGGTGCCCACATGGGGCTAACCCCCGAAGATTTCCCGGAACTTCTCGGCCCAGTACTCCAGCTCTTCCTCCGAGAGGGTCCGCACGGGGAGTACGGTGGCGTCCTTTATCCCCTCGATGGGGGGATAGACCCCTGGGTAAAGTACGTACTCTCCCACGTTCGTGACGAGGAGCTTCATGGCTTCCTCGGACAGCCAGTAGTCGATGAACAGTTTAGCGGCGTTGGGGTGAGCGGCAACGCTGGAGAGAGCGATTCCCCGGGGCGTCCCGAGGAGGGGCTGCTCCAAACGAGCCCAATCCAACGGAGCGGGAGCGTGGGTTATGATGTACTTGGGCATGGAGATGCCGATGGGACGCTCTCCGGTCTCGATGGGCCCGGGAGTGGGACCGAAGGATTTGACGAACAGGGGCTCGTTGGCGGCGAGGCCCTGGAGGAAGTCCCACCACTCATCCTCCGTTTCGAAGACCTTTTCCTTGAGGCCGATGAGCCAGGAGATCGTGGTAGCATGTGAAGTGGGGTTGGGCATGACGATCTTGCCGTACCACTTCGGATCCGTGAGGTCCTGATACCGTTTGGGAGCCTCCTCAGGGGAAATAACGTCTTTGTTGTAGATGATGCCCACGTATTCGATGCCAAAGATCTGGATGATGCCGTCGGGGTCCATAGTCCATTCGGGGTAAGCGCTCGCCACCGGGGAGGTGTAGGGCGCCAAAACCCCTTGCTTTTTCAGGATTTCCAGGATGGGCACGGGTGCCTGCAACACATCGGCCAGGAGCTTCCCCGCGCCGAACTCGGTAAGCACAGTGGGGAGATATTTAGAAGTGGAAATGCGCGTGTACTCTGCCACTACTCCGTACTTTTCATAGAAGGCTTCCATTATGGGTTCCACCGCCGTGATGTTGGCGTAGAAAACCACTTTGCCCTCTTGGAGGGCCTTCTGCAAGAGCTCATCTCCGTGGGAGAAGGCCACGAACGAGAGGCACATCAACAGCCCCACAAGGGCAGGAACCCAACGTTTCATAAGGCACCTCCTTTCCTGACACCCGCTCCCCAAGCTCTGTGCCAACTACTCCTTAAAGGGTCTCTTCGAGGTTTTGGTTTGTCCCTCACCTCCTTTAAAGATCTATAATTTCTTTAAATCCCTATGCACAAAGTATATGGTATCTCGGCGGGTGGGGCAACAGAATCCCTTAGCTATTCAAACCTGGTCTACAACGTAGGGCCATTCGGGGGAATATTTTAAAAAAAGGAGGCCATTGCAGATGGCCCCCTCTTTTGGCGCCATTCTCAGCTCTTAGGCTTTGTGCTCAGTCCCCTTCCTCATGCTCGTCGTCGTGATCCCCGCCTTTCCCGCCCCCGTTATCTTTGTCTTTTCCATTTCCTCCCTTTCCTTTGCCCGAGCCGTGATCCCCGTGGTGGTCCCGATCCCCATTGTCATCCTCGTCTTCGTTGTCCCCCTTTCCTTTGCCGGGACCGTGCTCTTCTTTGGCAGGGGGGGCCTTTTCTTCATCTTCGCCGGGTCTTTCGTCTTCGTCGTAAGTGGCCTTGTGGTCTTCCTCATCGTGCGCTTTGCCGTGCCCTTCCTCGAGTAGTTCCTCGACGCTGTCCAGGACTTCTTCCAGGGCTTCCTCGGCAGGAGAATCCTCGGTTACGTTCTGGGCTAGCTCCGTGACAAAGCGGACGAGCTCTTCAGGGGAGTATCCCGCCGCCTTGGCTTGGGCCAGGAAATCTCGGAGCTCATCTCCGTACTGCTTCGCCAGTTCGCTCAACCCCAAGACCATCTCGGCAGCTTCTTCTAAGCCCCACTTTCCCGGGTTGGCCTCGATCCAGCGCATCGCCAAGGCCACGGACTCAGCCAAAACCTCGGGATCGAGGGTCAAAGTACCGCGTTTATGCAGACGCTCCCGGAGCTCGTGATGTAGCCGCATCTGCAGTTCGGCGCAGCGCTCCGACGCGACGGAAGAAGGGGTCTGTTCTGCGGCGAGGTCCTGACATACCTGGTCCAACAGCTGGGAAAGGTCTTCCGCCGTGGCGATCTCCACGGGAGCGGCCAAAAGGGAGAAAACGCAAAGGCCCACGAAGATCCCCGCCGAAAGCCAAACCCTACCCTGCATCTCCGTCACCTCCGCAAATAGTTTACATTATAAACTATTAGCAAACAAAGCCTAACCTAGATCGGGAAAATCTCCTTTCCTTGTGGGAACCTTCGTCAGTAAAAATGGGTTCGAGCGGGGACGCCTCGGGCGTCCCCGCTCGTATACCTCACATGAAGATGGGGTTCACCGGGAAAAGCGAGGCGAAAAGGAGCGAGATCACCGACATCAGCTTGATCAAGATGTCCAGTGAGGGGCCCACCGTGTCCTTGAGGGGATCGCCCACGGTGTCCCCCACCACGCTCGCGGCGTGGGCTTCGGACCCCTCTCCCCCGTAGTGGCCCAGCTCGATGTACTTCTTGGCGTTGTCCATGGCACCGCCGGAGTTGGCGCAGTAGATGGCGAGTTGGATCGCCGAAAGCAACGCCCCGAACAGCAACCCTGCCAGGGCATACCGGCCGAACACGATCCCCACGAAAAGGGGCGTTACCACTGCGATCACCGCGGGCAGGGTCATGTTCTTGAGCGCCCCTCCAGCGGTGATGGAGATGCAGCGCTTGTAGTCCGCTACCGCTTCCCCGGTGAGGATCTTGGGATTCTCCTTGAACTGGCGCCGGATCTCGAGGACGAGGACATCCGCGGTGCGGGTTACACCCCGGATGAGGATCGCCGAGAACACATACGGAAGCATCGCCCCCACGATCAGCCCCCCGATCACCCACGGGCCCACGGAGATGAGTTGGCCGATGGGGGAAAGGGAGGGGTGGATATCCCCGATCAAGGGAACCTGGGGTGGGAGGACCTGTTCTGCCGAACCGATGGCCGACCAAAGGTAGGAGGCGATGAGCCCCAACGCGGCGAAGGCCGCTGATCCGATGGCGAAACCTTTCCCGATGGCGGCGGTGGTGTTCCCCACGGCGTCCAGCTGGTCGGTCCTCTCCCGTACTTCCTTGGGGAGTTCGGCCATGGTGGCGATGCCGCCGGCGTTATCGGCTACGGGACCGTAGGAGTCGATGGAGACGTTCATGGCCACGAACGAGAGCATGCCCGCCGCGGTGAAGGCCACCCCGAGGAGGTTGCCGATGTAGTAAGCCAGCACGGTGGCCCCTACGATCACGAGGACCGGCCAGAAGGTGGAAAGCATCCCCACCGCGAGGCCACTCGCCACCCCTACCCCCGGGCCCGCCTGGTTGGCTTTAGCGAGCTCCAGGGTGGGCTTGTACTTGTAGGAGGTGTAGTACTCCGAAAGCCGCCCGATGGCCACCCCCGCTGCGAGCCCAAGGAGGACGGTGAAGAAGGGGACGAAGTTGGTGGGAGAGAGCCAGGAGATTATGAGGGCGAAAACCGCGGTGAGGGTAGCGGATATCACTAGACCGTCCATCAACGCCCGCTGAGGGTCCTCGCCGCTCCGAGAACGGATGTAAAGAATCCCCAGCCATGAAGCGAAGGTCCCCCCGGCCACCATGATCACCGGCAAAAGCACCAACCACCAGTACTGTCCTGCGCTTACATCGGTGGAGAGGCCGAACTTGGCGAGGATGTCGCCGATCCCGGGGTTGTTGCGGCCAACGTAGATATAAAGGGCCATCACGATTACGGAGATGATGGAGCCGATGAAGGACTCCAAGAGGTCCGCTCCCAATCCGCCCACATCGCCCACGTTGTCGCCCACGTTATCGGCGATGGTGGCGGGGTTCCGGGGGTCGTCCTCGGGGATCTTGGCCTCCACCTTTCCCACGATATCGGCGGCCATGTCGGCGGCCTTGGTATAGATCCCGCCCCCGACCCTGTCGAAGAGGGCCACCAGCGAGGCCCCTGCGGAATAAGCGGAAACGATCAAAGCCCCCTTGATGAAGTTCACCCCGGCGGCCTTGATGCCGAAGAGGTATTTGGTGTGGATCGCGAGGTTTTGCGGATCGAACTCACGGCGAAAGAGGGCGAGGACGATAAGCAAGCCTCCTAAAGCGAGGCCTGCCACCCCCAGCCCCATTACGCTCCCCCCGGAAAATGAGACCCGGAGGGCATCCTTGATGGATTTCCGCGCTGCCTCTGTGGTGGGGGCGTTGGAAAGGGTCGCCGCGTTCATGCCGATGAACCCCGCGGCCATGGAGAAGAAGGCCCCGATCCAGAAGGAAACGGCGACTTCCCAGTAAAAGAGGATCCAGAGGATGATCCCGATGGCCACGATGGCGATGGTCATGTGCTTGGCTTCCTCGATCATGAAGGTCATGGCGCCCTCGCGGATGTAGGTTTGGATCTCCTTCATCCGATTGGTCCCCCGGGGCTGGCGGGCCACAAAGGCGTTGTAGTAGGCCGCGCTTCCCAGGGCAAGGAGTGAAATCAGACCACTTACCACAATCAGAGCCGTCATCTACCCCCTCCTTCCTTGGTGTGGCCTTGCACGAAAGGACCCCCAATTTATCGCCTGTTTTCGGCCGCCGCAACCGCCCTCGGTGATGCATTTGCCGCGTGGTGTGGCACTTCCGCTCTGGGCGGAACGAAAACCGGGAAGCCTCTATATGGCCCCAGGGACCCCCGGTTCGATCTGAGAGCCGGGTTTGGTTCTCCCGCGAAAAAAGTGAAAAATCTTCGGAAGGAGGGAGCCCAATGATCGAGCGGTATAGCCTTCCCCCCATGCGGGAGCTCTGGGCCGAGGAGGCCCGGTTCCGCCGCTGGATCGAGGTGGAGGGGGCGGTGGCCCGGGCCCAGGGGGAACTCGGCCTGATCCCCGAAGAAGCGGCCCAGGCCATCGTGGAAGGCCTCAAACAGGTGGATATCCCCCGCCTGATCTCCTGGGCCAAGGAGATCGAGGCGGAGATCGGCCACGATGTCCTCTCCTTCGTCCGCGCCCTAGAAGAAGTCCTGGGGGATGCGGGCCGCTACGTCCACTTCGGCCTCACTTCCTACGACGTGGTGGACACCGCCCGGTCCATGGCCATGCGCGACGCCCTGGACCTTCTCATCTCCGCCCTGGATGAGCTCCGGGGGGTAGTGCTCCGACGCGCCCGGGAACACAAGCTTTCCCCCATGGTGGGGAGAACCCATGGGGTCCACGCCGAACCCATCACCCTGGGCCTGAAGTTCCTCCTCTGGTACGCGGAGCTCTCGCGTAATAGGGAACGGCTTCTCTCGGCAAAGGAGACGATCTCGGTGGGGAAGATCTCGGGGTCGGTGGGGACGTATGCGCATCTTACTCCCGAAGTGGAGCGGCGGGTCTGCGCCGAGCTGGGCCTGCGCCCGGCCCCGGTCTCCAACCAGGCCCTGCAGCGGGACCGCCACGCCCAGGTCCTCACCGCCCTGGCCATCCTCGGGGGGACCCTGGAGAAGATGGCCACCGAGGTCCGCAACCTCCACCGCACCGAGATTGGGGAGCTGCGGGAGGGCCGGCCCCACGGGTCCTCCTCCATGCCCCACAAGCGCAATCCCTCCACCTGCGAGACGGTCTCCGGGCTGGCGCGGCTTTTGCGGACGAACGCCCTGGCGGCGCTGGAGAACATGGCGGTCTGGCACGAGCAAGACCTCTCCCGCTCCTCGGTGGAGAGGGTTGTGATCCCCGATTCGTTCCTCGCCTGCCACTTCATGCTCCGCCGCATGACTGAGGTGATGGAGAACCTGGTGGTGGACGAAGGCAGGATGCAAAAGAACCTGGAGCTCACCCGGGGGGCCGTTTACTCCCAGGCCCTGATGTTGGCCCTGGTGGCACGGGGGATGTCCCGTAGGGAAGCCCACGAGCTTGTGGGGCGGCTGGCGATGGCGGCCCAGCGGGGGGAGGGGACGCTGCGGGAGCTGGCCCTGGGGGACCCCGAATGCTCCCGGTTCCTTCCCCGGGAGGAGATCCTCCGGATCACCGAACCGGGGTATTTCCTGCGCTGGGTGGAGGAGATCTTCGCACGTTTCTCGGAGTAGAGACCGGGCTATCTCTTTTTTCGGTAGTCTCCCTTGACGCGCTGTCCGCGCCCGTCTCGGGCACTTGCCTTCCGAGGAGATCGGGCATAGAATGAATTGATCGGTTGTCCGAACAAATTGTGGGGATGGAGGGAAAGCTTTACCTGCGGATCAAGGATTGGTTGCGCGAAGCCATCGAAAAGGGCGAATACCGCCCGGGCGATCGTATCCCTTCGGAGCACGAACTCATGAGACGTTTCGGGGTCTCACGGTCTACTATCCGGCAGGCTGTGAGCGAATTGGTCCTAGAGGGATGGCTCTACCGGGTCCAGGGAAGCGGCACCTACGTTGCCCGCCCCAAATACCGGCAAACCCTCTCCCGCCTCACGAGCTTCACCGAGGATATGCACCTCTTGGGCCTTACCCCCCGCTCCCGACTTCTGCTTTTCCGCGTGGAAGAAGCGGACGAGAAGATCTCCTCCGCCCTCTCCCTAAAGCCCGGAGAGGAGGTGATCCGTATCGAGCGCCTTCGGTTTGCCGATGAAGAGCCCATGGCCCTCAATACCTCCATTCTCCCCCGGCAGCTCGTGCCGGGCCTGGAGAAGCGGGACCTACAGCGCAGCTCCCTGTACGAAATCCTTGAGCGACGCTATGGCCTCATCCTCGCCCGGGCCGAACAAACCCTGGAGCCGGCACTGGCTGACCCCTACGCGGCAGAACTCCTCCGCGTCCCCATAGGTGCCCCCCTCCTCCTCGTGGAGGGGGTTGTCTACCTGAAAAACGGGACCCCCATCGAGTGGGTGCGGATCCTCTATCGGGGCGACCGCTACAAGTTCCACATCGTTGCGGTGCGGTAGAAAGGAGGTGGAAGCCGGGCGAAAACCCTATCCGCACAAAAACGTCACAAAGGAGGGAGGTATGATGCGCAAGTTCCTTCTGTACAGCTTGTTGCCGATGTTCCTTGGGCTTTTGGTCTTGGGACAAGGGGTTCCCCGGGAGCGGACCTTGGTGATCGCCACCGGGCTACAACCTTCCACCCTGGACATCGGCGTGGGGTACGAAGCCGCTGCCATCAACGTGAACCTCGTGGTCTATGAGCGTCTCGTGCGCTACAAACCGGGCTCGGTGGAGGTAGAGCCGGAGCTCGCCAAATCCTGGAGTGTGTCCCCGGACGGGAAGGTCTGGACCTTCGAACTCCATTCGGGTATCGTGTTCCACGACGGAACTCCCTGTGACGCAGCCGCAGTGGCATTCAGCTTCCAGCGGGCCATGGCTATCAACCTCGGCCCGGCCTGGATGCTGGAGCCCATCGAGAGAGTGGAGGCGGTGGACGATCTAACCGTCCGGTTCACCCTCAAGCGCCCTTATCCTGAGTTCCTGCAGGTCCTGGCCAACATTTTCGGCACGGGGATCGTCTCTCCCGCGGCGGTCAAGGCCCATGCCACCGAAGACGACCCCTGGGCCCAGGAGTGGTTGAGCAGCCACATGGTAGGCACCGGGCCTTATAAGTTCGTGGAGTGGGTCAAGGGCCAACACATCATCCTGCGGCGGTTCGAGGACTATTGGCGCGGCTGGGACGGGGTCAAGAACAACATCGAGCAGGTCATCATTCGGTACATCACCGAGCCCTCGGTGCAACGGCTGTTGCTTGAGCGGGGCGATGTGGACATCGCCATGGATATCTCGGTGGACGACTGGGAGCTCCTGAAGGGCACCCCAGGGATCGTATTGGTGGAGGAGCCCTCCATGCACGCCACTTACCTTCGTTTCAACTGCGCCGCCGGGCCCACTGCCGACGTCCGGGTCCGCAAGGCCATCCGTGCCGCCCTGGATTACAAAGGCATGATCGAATACGTGCTCCGGGGCCATGCTGTCCAGATGCAGGGCGCCGCGGCCATTGGGCTCCCCTGCCACAACAACGAGCTCCCGCTGCCGGTGCAGGACCTCGACCTCGCCAGAAAGCTCCTGGCGGAGGCCGGTTACCCCCACGGCGGCTTCACCCTGGAGTACGTGTATGAGTCCGGCCACGAGGATCGCCGCCGCGTGGGCGAACTCCTCCAGGCGAGCCTGGCCGAGCTAGGGATCGCCCTCAAGATCATCGAGCTGCCCTGGCCGGACCTCTGGGAGCGGGTCTCCGCCGCCGATCCCGAGCGGACGCCGGCCATCGTGGCCAACGGCTGGTGGCCGGACTACGCCGACGTGATCAACTTCCTCTACCCCATGTACCATTCCAGCCAGTGGCCTCCGGTGGCCTTCAACATCGGCTTCTACAAGAACGAGGAGGTGGACAAGCTCCTGGACCGGGCCCAGGTGGAGACCGATCCCGCGGTCCGCTGCGAGCTCCTGAAGAAGGCCCAGGCCCTCATCTACGAGGACTGTCCCGACATCGACCTCTACCACCTCACCACCCGCATCGCGCTGCGCGACTGGGTCAAGGGTTATGTCTATAGCCCCATCTACACCGAGGGCTTCTTCCTCTACGACATGTGGCTGGAGAAGTGAGGTGATCCCGGGGGAGGGGCGGTGATGCCCCTCCCCCGCTATCGGCATGTGGGCATACCTCCTGCGGCGCTTGGGTTACACGCTCCTCACCCTGTGGGGGCTCACGCTTATCACCTTCGTCCTCACCCGGGTGGTGCCGGGTGACCCCGCCCGGATCGCTGCTGGTCCCCAGGCCCGCCAGGAGCAGGTGGAACAGGTGCGCCGGATGTACGGACTGGACAAGCCCCTGTGGGTCCAATACGGGATCTACATGGCGAACCTCTTGCGGGGCGACTTCGGGAAGTCCCTGTGGTCTAAACGCCCCGTGATCGATGACCTCAAAGCGTACTTCCTTCCCACAATGGAGCTCGGTCTCACCGCCGGCCTGATGTTCTTTTGCCTTGGGGTCCCGCTGGGGATCCTCTCCGCCGTCTACCGCAACAGCCCCTTGGATCACCTCTCGCGTCTGTTTGCGCTGGCGGGGGTATCGCTCCCGGTGTTTATTTTCGGTTTAGTGCTGCAATTGGTCTTCTACAAGATCTTGGGATGGTTCCCGGCCGGGGGGAGGATCGACCCCTTCATCCCCCCGCCCCGTCACCTTACCGGCTTCTATCTCCTGGACAGCCTCATAACCGGAAACTGGCGGGCCCTCGTTTCATCTCTGCACCACATATTCCTCCCCGCCGTGACCCTGGCCTATGGGTCTCTCGCCGTGGTGTCACGGATGACCAGGGCGAGCCTCTTGGAGGTGCTGGGACAGGACTATATACGCACTGCCCGCGCCAAAGGGCTCGCGGAACGGGTGGTCCTCCTCAAGCACGCCCTGCGCAACGCCATGGTCCCTATTCTCACCATCACTGGTCTTCAAATAGGGTCGCTCTTGGGCGGGGTGTTGTTGGTGGAGATCATCTTTTCCTGGCCTGGGTTGGGGACCTACGCCTATACCGCGGTGACGGTCCTCGATGTGAACGCCATCATGGCCATCACCTTGGTCACCGGGATCCTCTACACGGGGGTGAACCTCCTCGTGGACCTGCTTTACACCGTGGTGGACCCCCGCATCCGTTACCGATGAGGGAAGATCTCCGGGCCGTTTGGAGGTTCCTGCGGCCAAGCCGGAATCCGTTGGGATTTCTCGGCGTAGTACTTGTGCTTTCTATCGCTCTGTGTGCAGTGGTCGCACCCTATGTAGTGCCCTACAGCCCCTATAAAGTGGACTTGATCGGCAGACTCCGACCGCCCTCGTGGGCACGTCCCTTCGGAACCGATGAGCTCGGGCGAGATATCTTCTCCCGGGTCCTGGTGGGGACACGGATCTCGCTTCAGGCGGCGGTGGTCATTATCGGCCTTTCCCTCCTTTGCGGGACCGTTATCGGGACACTGGGGGCCCTGGCGGGGGGGTGGGTGGACGATGTCCTCATGCGACTCACCGACTCCTTCCTCGCCTTCCCCTATCTCATCTTCGCCATGCTCGTTTCAGCGGTGCTTGGGCCCAGCCTTCCCAACGCCATGCTAGCCATTTCCGTCACCTGGTGGCCGTGGTACGCGCGTCTCGCCCGGGGCCAGATCCTCTCGGTTAAGACCCAACTTTACGTGGAGGCGGCTCGGGCCGTGGGGGTGGGAGGGTTCCGGCTCTTCTTCAACTATTTCCTCCGCAACGCCCTATCACCCCTCATCGTCCAGGCAACCCTGGATGTGGGATACGCCATCCTGCTTACCTCCAGCTTGAGCTTCGTCGGCCTGGGGGCCCAGCCGCCCACGCCGGAATGGGGCAGGATGGTTGCCGATGGTCGCCAGTACCTCCTCTCGTACTGGTGGGTCCCGATCTTCCCAGGTCTCGCCATCTTCATTACCGTCCTAGGGTTCAACCTCATAGGCGACGCCATCCGGGACTTTGTCGATCCGAGGACGCGGAGATGAAGCGGGAGTTGGTGGCGATCGGGGACATCAACTGGGACACAATCCTCGCGGTTCCCCGGATCCCGGGGCCGGACGAGGAAGTGGAGCTCCTGTCTCTGCGGGAGGTGCCTGGGGGCGATGCGGCCAACGTGGCCGTGGCCTTCGCCCGCTTGGGGGGGCGGGCGGGGATGATCGGGGCCGTGGGCACGGACTCGGCGGGCCGGGCCTTGAGGGGCCACCCCGCCGCCCCCGGGGGGGGCACCCG
>DFNI01000004.1:0-32232 GCA_002375995.1 Acetothermia bacterium UBA3571
CTCGGGGGATTTGATCTCCCCCAGGGTTTCCGCTGCAACGGCCCACACACCCGGTTCCCGGTGGTTCAGCGCCCTGTGTATCAGCTGGCCAGCTATATCGGCCGGTCTTTCACCGGCTTCGCCCCAGAGGCGGAGGGCCAACAGGAGATCGCGACCGAGGTACTTTTCATACAGGCTTTTCGCCCTCTCGACCCGGCGGATGAGATCGACGGCGTCCTCGGCCCCAAGCATTCCCGCCAACAGCAAGAGCGGCTCGCGCCACTCCGGGATGTGAAGGCGGGGCCTGAGGAACTTCCAGGCCCCCGGACTGTTCTCTTCCCAAGCGCGTTTGAGTCGCCGGGCCACGAAGTACTCTCGGATGGTGAGGTGGGAGAAGGCCCATCGTCGCCGCTCGATCTGTACGATGAGGCCCAACTTCTCCCGGAGGAGCTCCTGGTCTTCCTCGGTGAGGTCTACCTCCCGGCCGTGGTGCATCTCCCAGGCGACTTCCTCCAGCCGTTCCAGCGCGTATCCTTTCTTTTCCCTCGGCGCTCCCCGTCGCACCGCCCGCTCCCAGAGTTCGTCTATCCACCGCTCGTAGATCTCGGCGCGGTTGCGGGCCACCCGCTCGGTGCCCGCGTAGACCTCGGCCATCAGGCGCAGGAGCAGGGGGTTATCTAGCACCCGGCGCAAGGGTGGGTGCCGCTCCATCTCGGCAAGGAGCGCTTCGGCCCGGGCTTCGGCCTCGTCCTTCCATCCCGGCCTCAAGGCGGCGAGCCAGTTTCTGACATACGAAAGGGCTTCTTTAGGATCTTGGAAAGGCTTGAGGACGAACTCCCTGAATCCCCCGCCCAAGGGGGCGTATCCCACCAGGCGGGAGGCCACCAGGATCCGGCACTTCCTGCCGCTGGGGGAGCGGGCGAAGTCCACTATTTCCTCCCGTACCCCGGGGCGTTCCCCTTCGGGGACCTCGTCCAGGCCGTCGAGGAGGAGCAGGAGCCTCCCTTCCTCTCTCAACTTCCGCACGAGCTCCAACGCCTCGCCCTCGTCCCGCAAGCACTGTGCCACTTCCTTCGCCGAGGCCTCCTCCAGTGCGGGACCGGGGCCGGAAAGGAGCCCGGAGCAACGCTTGAGGTCCAACAGGATGGGGACACGGTCCTCCTCCAATCCCAAACGCTCCCGCGCCCAGCCCTCCTGGGCGAAACACAGGCCCACGAACTGCAGGGTGGTGCTCTTCCCCGCCCCGGGCTCGCCCAGGAGGACCATATGTTCGGCTCCCTTCAGGGCTTCCCGGAGGAGCAGCCGTGCGGGGATATCCCTGCCGACGGGGAAATTGGGCATCCCGGCGTGCTCAAAGCGTTCGCGGAGACGGGGAAGTTCCAGGGGTTTCTGCAGCGGCGTATGGGCTGAACGCTCAGTAGCCTCGAGCATCACGAACACGTCGGTGAGGGGGATCTCCGCGCCGTCAGCCCTGATGGCACACCATTTCCCCGCGACGGCCTCCAGGTATTTCCGTTCCGCCTCGTGCAATCGCTCTTCCACGGCCCGCGTTCAATAATACCGGAAGCGCCGGTCGGGAAAGGAAAGGCCGGCGATGGGCCCCTTCCGCGGCGGTCGCCTTGACCGGAGGCGGTGTCGACGGCCGAGCCCCCTACGACGCACACCGGTGAACCCCGCCAGGCCCGGAAGGGAGTAACGGTAAGCCGGTCCCTGCGGGTGATAGGGGATCCCTTGGCCTGAGCCGAAGGCCCGGAGGCGCCCGCCGGAGGACACCGACGGGGGTCCGCACGGGCTTTATTTTTTGATGCCAAAAAGCTTATGCGACCACCTCCCCTCCTGAAGAAACCCACGTTCCGGAAAAGATCGAGGTATGACGAGCCCATAAAGCTTTTATCCCGATCTGGAAGCCTCATCCTTCGGGTGGAAGCTTCCCCACCGGAGCGAGGTAGAGGGCAAACTCTTCGTTCCCGTCTACCCCCAGGAGCTCGTCCATAACCTTCTGGTGGTAGGCGGCTACAGCACACGTCCCGAGCCCCAGGGCTTCACAGGCGATGTAGAGGTTCTGGCAAACGTGTCCCACATCGATGGCGATCACCTTGTGGGAGCGTACGTGGTAACGCCATTCGGCACGGTAGGGCACCGTTGTCCAGATGAAAACCACTGCCGCTTCGCCCACGAACTTCTGCCCCAGCGCCGCCTCGGCGACCTTTCCCGCCAGGTCCGGATCTTCCCGCAGGAAAACGAGTTCGTGTTCCAGGGGAAGGTAACGGTAAAGCCCGGGAGTGAGGCCTTCCACTCGATGGACCGAAAGGTAGGTCTCGAAGGGATGCCGCGCCCCGCCGGAGGGGACGGTGCGGCGGGTGGCGATCCCGTCCCGGATCACTTCGTGTACCCCCTGGGTGGCCCAAAGGAGGAAGGAGAGCTCCTCCAACGTTAGGGGATCGGGGGAGAAGCGCCGGCGGCTGCGGCGGCGGGCGATGGCCTCTCGTACGGACATCTCCCCCAGGGAGAGCCCCGCGGGATCCGGGAGTTCGATGAGCTCCGCTTCCTCCGGTGCCGGTAACTGCACCGGCGGCGCAGGAGCCCCCTTCTTTTGATCCGTCTCGATTTGCACATCCCAATCCAGGGACTTCAACCAATCACGCCCTTCTTGGATGGTCCTCACCCCTCCCTCCTTATACCCGCGTTTTGCAGGACCTTCGCCGACTTTAAGCAAAGGTCTTACATCTTGCAAGAGATTGGGTAAACTTATCGTAAGATGGAACCGGTGATCTATAAGCCCATAGGCCTGATCCGAACTCCATTCAAGGAGCCCCGAGGCACACCGATCCAACCCCCGGCCGCCGGGGGAACGGAAGGAACGGTAGAGGTGTTCCCGGAGTATGCCCCCGGGCTTTCGGATCTCGAGGGCTTTTCCCACGTGATCTTGATTTACCACTTTCATCTTGTCTCCGCGCCTCGCCTTAGGGTTCGTCCCTTCATGGACACCCGCGAACACGGAGTCTTCGCTACCCGGGCCCCGGCGCGGCCGAACCCTATCGGACTCTCGGTGGTGCGGCTCCTAAAGGTGGAGGGGAACGTCCTTTACGTAGCCGACGTGGACATCGTGGACGGAACACCCCTATTGGACATCAAACCTTATGTTCCCCAGTTCGACAGCGCGCAGAATGTGCGCATCGGTTGGCTCGAAGGGAATGTTCGTAAGCTCCCTCATACCCGGGACGATGGCCGCTTCAGCCGGGAATCGGCTGGATAGGGACAGCGTCTGACCCAGGATCACTTGTATCTTTCGAAATGTTCCTCCATTCGCCGGCCGGCGAGGATGTAGTCCCGGTCCTTTAGGGCGCGGAGGATCCGCTCGTGGATGGCCACCGACTCCCGCAGATGTGCGGTACCATGGGGAAGCAAGTATTCCTCCAGCTTCCGCCACAGGTCCTTTTCCATAAGGGAAAAGAACTTGGCCGCCATCTGCTCTACCACCACGTTTTTGGTGGCCTTGGCAATCCCGAGGTGGAACCGCTTGTGTAACATGAGGAAGCGCTCATAGTTCGCTTGCTCTGCGGCATCGCGCATCCCAGCGATTACCTCCTCGAGGAACTTTATGTCTTCTTCATCCAGGTTCTCGGCCGCCAGCCGCATGATCCCGCACTCGAAGGCCGCCCGAGCCTCTTGAAGTTGGAGGACGTCCCGGGCTCTGGTGAGAACCCCAAAGAGCTCCTTCCTGATACGTTCGATGTCTTTGCGGGCGTCCTTGACGTAGGTCCCATCCCCCGGACGCGTCTCCACGATCCCGAAAAGCCGCAGCGCCGCCAGGGCCTCGCGCACCGACGAACGGCTGACCCCGGTCATCCGGGCCAACTCCGCCTCGGATGGCAGCCTTTGCCCCGGAACCAAGGCCCCCGACTTGATGGCCTTGAGCAGTTGATTAACCACATGAAGGGGCTTCGACTCGCTGTGAAAACGCTTGAACCGCACGGGAGGCTTGTCAGACATTTGACATCCAACAACTCATAAACGATGCAAATGCAGTTGTCAAGGTCTCTTGGCCCTTGACATAATCGGCCTTATAATGCCCCGGATCGTCCCGAGGTGTCGTTAGGGCGGGCACGGTCGGATGGACGCGATGGCAAGGAAGGCGGGATGAGGATATTGGTGGTGGATCCGGTGACCACCCGGGAATGGGTGGACGAGGACGTCGCTTACCTTCGGAGGGTGGCGGGACCCGAAACCGAGCTTTCCGTGGAGACCCTGCCGAGGGGACCTCTCTCCATCGAGACGCACCACGACGTCGCCTATGCGGCACCCGAGATCCTGAAAATCGTCAAGGCCCGCGCTCCCGAGGTAGATGCCATCGTGATAAATTGCTTCGCCGATCCCGCGGTGGAGGCAGCCCGGGAGGTCACGGACAAGGTGGTGGTGGGCCCCGCGGAGGCCGCGATGTCCATCGCGCTGCACCTGGGCCATAAATTCTCCGTGATATCCGTCTTGCCCAACACCGCCTCCTGGGTGGAACTGCAGGCGCTCAAATTGGGGGTGGAGCGCCGCTTGGCGTCCGCCATCGGGATCGAGATCCCGGTGCTCGAGCTCGAACGCTCTCCGGAGAGAACGGTGGAGGCCATCGTCTCCGCCGCCGAACGGGCCATCTCCCGGGATGGGGCCGAGGTGATCGTGTTGGGGTGCACCGGGATGGCGGCGTTGGCCCAGGCGGTGCGGGAGAGGTTGGCGGTTCCCGTGGTCGAGCCCGCTGCGGCGGCGCTGAAGCTTGCGGAGCTTTTGGTCTCTCTCGGTTTGCGTCACCGGCGCGGCGGCACCTACCTGCCTCCCTCGCCGGAAAAACTCATCGGTTACTGAGAAAGGAGGTGGTCCGGGACACATCCCATTGTACAATGAAAAAGGAGGTGAAATCCGAATGAGAAGGGTGTTCCTTTTGATGTTGTTCGGCGTCGTGACGTTCGGCCTCTGGAGTTTGGGCGCCCAACCCAACGTGGCGGTTTACGTCTACAACAGCGAGGTGATGATCTTCTGGGATCCCAGCGACACTTACTCCAACGAGATCATCGCCATGAATAACATGTATGAACAGCTCATCCGTTACGATCCCTTCACCGATTCCTTCCAACCGGTGCTCGCCGAAAGCTACGAGAAGTCCGCCGATGGCCTCACCTGGACCTTCTACCTCCGGAAGGGGGTGAAGTTCCACACCGGCAACGAGCTCACCGCCGAGGCGGTGAAGTTCTCCATCGAGCGCACCATCGAGCGGGGGATGGGAGCCTCCTACATCTGGGCCCCGGTGGAGGAGATCGAGGTGGTGGACCGGTACACCGTCCGTTTCCACCTCAAGTACCCCGCTCCCTTGGACCTGATCGCGTCCGGAGCTTATGCGGCCTTCGTCTTCGACCCCGAGTATTCCGACCACGAATGGTTCGCCGCCGGCCACGATTCCGGCACCGGTCCCTACACGGTGGAGGCGTGGAAGCCCGGGGATTACCTCATCCTGAAGAGGTTCGACGATTACTGGCGCGGTTGGGAAGGGAACCACTTCGACAAGGTGATCTTCAAGGTGGTGCCGGAGCCCTCCACCCGCAGGTTGATGCTCGAGGCGGGCACCGCCGACTACACCAATATGCTTCCCATAACCGAGATCGAAGCCCTGAAGGACAATCCCGAGGTGGAAATCGTGACCACGCCCTCCTTCCAGAACCTGCTCGCCCTGTTCAACACCCGCAAGCCCCCGCTGGACAACGTTCTCGTGCGGCGGGCCCTCGCCTATACCATTCCCTATCAGGACATCATCGACGGGGTGAGGTTCGGCTATGCCCGTCAGTCCCGGGGAGTCGTCCCCTACGGGCTCTGGGGCTATTCCGACCGAGTGAAGCAGTACACCTACAGCCTCGAGGCGGCGAGGTTCTACCTGGCTCAGGCCGGCTACCCCAAGGGCGGCTTCAAGCTCCTCCTCACCCATGTGGCCGGGGACGAGGACGAGCGCCGGGTGGCGGAGCTGTGGAAGTCCACGCTGGCCAAGCTGGGGATCGAGCTGGAGATCCGGGGGATGCCCTGGGAGGCCCAGGTGGAACTCGGACAGGCCCCCGACCCCACGAAGCGGCAGGACATCTTCCTCTTCTACTGGTGGCCCGATTATCCACACCCCCACAGCTTCCTGCGGGAGATGTTCGGCACCAGGGATGAGATCCTGTTCAACTTCACCTATTACAGCAACCCCCTCTTCGACGAGCTCATCGCCCGCGCGGAGGAACTCGCGGGGATCGACCGGGCGGAGGCGATCAACCTGTATGTGGAGGCGCAGAACATCCTGATGGAGGAGGCGCCCGGCGTGGCCATCTACGACCTCAAATACGCGCGCGCCAAGCGCACCTCCCTCAAGGGCTACGTGGACAACCCCGCCTATCCGCACGTGGTCTTCTGGTACGAGTGCTGGCGGGAGGAGTGAAGACGGGAGTCCGGAACAAGGGGCCCGGGGCAACCCCGGGCCCCTTATCGCTATGGGCATATACGTCTATGTAACCCGCCGGCTCCTTTTGTCCTTGGTGGTCCTATTTGGGGTGTCCATCCTCACCTTCCTCCTCACCCGGGTGGTCCCCTCGCGGCCGGAGATATTGTGGGTGGGGCCGAGGGCCACCGCGGAGCAGATCGCCAAAGCCAGGGAGATATTGGGATTGGATAAACCGCTTTATCAGCAGTATCTGATGTACATCGGCGCCTTCGTCCGGGGGGATTGGGGGATCTCCATCCGCACCAAACAGCCAGTGTTGCGGGACATCGCCTCGCGGCTCCCGGCCTCGCTGGAGCTTATCCTGGTGAGCATGTTCCTCGCGGTACTTTTCGGCCTGCCCCTGGGGATCCTCTCGGCGGCAAAGGCGGGCACGGTCCTCGACCATTTGGGAAGGTTGGTCTCGGTGGCCGGCGTGGCCCTTCCGGCCTTTTGGCTGGGGATGATCCTTCAGCTGGTGTTCGCCAAGGAGCTGAAGCTCCTCCCGCTGGCCGAACGGGTGGACACCATCACCCTGCTTCTCCACCCCGTGAAACACATCACGGGGTTTTACCTCATTGACTCCCTCCTCTCCGGAAATTTCGTCGTGTTCGTCGATGCCCTGAAGCACCTCGTGCTCCCGGCAGTCACCCTGAGCACCTACCCCCTGGGGCTGACGGTGAGGATGGCCAGGGCAACCCTGCTGGAAGTGTTGGGCGAGGACTACATCCGAACCGCCCGTGCCTATGGCCTCCGGGAGGCGAAGGTCCTCGGCAAGTATGCCCTGAAAAACGCGTTGGGCCCCGTGATCACCGTGTTGGCGTTGACCTTCGCCTACTCCCTGGCGGCCACCTTCTTGGTGGAGTCGGTGTTCGCCTGGCCCGGCCTCGGCCGTTACGCCTCCGAGGCGATCATGGTGGTGGATTATCCGGCCATCATGGGGATCACCATGCTCGTGGCCTTCACCTACGTGGCGTTGAACCTCATCGTGGACGTCATGTTAGCCGTGTTGGACCCACGGGTCAGACTGGAATGATGGGGGGAAGCCACAGTTTCCTACGGGATCTGCGGTATTTGCGCCGCACCCCTCTTGCCCTGATGGGCCTCTTCGGCATCCTTTGTCTGGTGATCGTGGCCATCTTCGCCCCCTGGATCGCCCCGTTCCCCCAGGACGCCCGGGGCGCCACCCACATCGAGAACAAGTTCCTTCCTCCTAGCACCACGCACCTATTCGGGACCGATGAATTGGGGAGGGACATCTTCAGCCGCGTGGTCTTCGGGGCGAGGATCTCCCTTTCGATAGGGGCCTTCGCCATCGGCCTCTCGCTCCTCATCGGCGTCCCCTTGGGGGTAATCGCGGGATATGTGGGAGGGTGGCTGGATGAGGTGATCATGCGGATCACCGACACCTTCCTGAGCTTTCCCCCTCTGCTTTTGGCGATGGCGATCTCGGTGACCCTCGGTCCGAACCTGATCAACGCCATGATCGCCATCGCCATCGCCTGGTGGCCGTGGTACACCCGGATCCTGCGCGGCGAGGCTATTTCGGTGCGGGAGAGGGCGTTTGTGGAGGCGGCCCGGGCCATGGGGGCCTCGCGCTTCAGGATCCTGGTCAAACACGTTTTCCCCAACTGCCTGGCGCCGTTGGTGGTCCAGGCCTCCATGGATTTGGGCTCCATCATCCTCACCTCCGCCGCCCTCAGCTATCTCGGCCTCGGGGCCCAAGCCCCCACGCCCGAATGGGGCCTGATGATAAGTTCGAGCAGGTCCTTCTTCCTCACCCACTGGTGGGTGGTGACCTTCCCCGGCCTCGCCATCTTCGCCAGCGTCCTCTCGTTCAACCTGCTGGGCGACGGGCTCCGGGAGTTCCTCGATCCGAGGGTGCGGCGGCGGATAAAGAGGTAAAGGAGGTCGGATGCGAAAGCTTACGGAACGGGAACTGGAGGACCTCATCCGAGGTTGTGCCATCCTGGGAACCGGGGGCGGGGGAAGTCCCCGCCGGGGCTTGGCCCTCTTGAAGGACGAACTTGCCCAAGGCCGCGAGATTGCGCTGCTTTCCCTGGAGGAATTGGCGGAGGACGCCTGGGTGGCCTCCCCTTATATGTGTGGGAGCGTGAGCCCTGAGGAGGAAGGAAAAGAGGAGCTCGAGTGCCTCGTGGCCTTCGAGGCTTTGGAGGAGTTCCTCGGGGTGAAATTCGCCGCGGCGGTGGCCACGGAGATCGGCGGGGGGAACACGGCCGTGGCCATGGCGGTGGCGGCCCGCAAGGGCATCCCCATCCTGGACGCCGATCCCGCGGGGCGTTCCGTTCCCGAACTGTCACACACCACCTTCGCCCTCAAGGGTATCGGGATCGCCCCCTTTGCCGTGGCCACGAGGAAGGGGGACGTGATCGTGGTGAAGGAGGTGGGGAGCGAGGAGCGGGCCGAGGCCATCGCCCGCGACATCGCGATAATGAGCGACAACCGCGCCGGGGTGGCCGACCACCCCGTCAGGGGAAAGGACGCCCGGGCGGCCCTGATCCCCGGTACGCTGACCCTGGCCCTGCGGATCGGGGAGGCGGTGCGCCTTGCCCGGGAGAAGGGCTCGGACCCCCTGATCGCCGCCGCCCGCGCCGGTAACGGCCACCAGCTCTTCCGCGGTCGGGTACAGAGGTACCGTTGGGAGATCGAGGGCGGCTTCACCGTGGGGGAGGCGGAGATCGCCGGAACGGGGGAGTACACCGGCCACACGTACCGCGTGTGGTTCAAAAACGAGCACATCATCTCCTGGTTCGACGGGGAACCGGACGTCATGGCGCCGGACCTCATATGTATCCTGGACCCCGCAACCGGCGAGGCCATCACCAATCCCAACCTCCGAGAGTGGCAGGAGGTGGGGGTGGTGGGGTATCCCGCGCCGGAGCTCTGGCGCACCTCCCAGGGGATCGCGCTTTTGGGACCGCGACATTTCGGTTTCGATTTGGATTTTCGACCTCTAGAGGAAAACCCTCGGCTTTCCCAGTAATAGGGCCCTGGGGTTGGGCCGGGGTTGAAACGGGGGAGGTTGGAGGTAATACTTGCATATGCACATTACGGGGTGATCGCAGATGCCGTGGGGTGATGGGACCGGACCGCTGTGGCGTGGACGAAGGCAGCACAGGAGACGGGGTCGTGGCACGGGCGGCCGCTGGGGCGGGGGTTTCGTTTACTCACCCGGGCCGGCGAGAGAAGTGTCCTCTGTGATCGTTGCCCGGGTGGATCCCGAGAAGTGCGTGGGATGTGGTAAGTGTGCCGAAGCTTGTCCTTTCGGTGCCATCGAGATCAAGGACGGAAAGGCAGTGGTTAGCGAAACCCTCTGTCGTGGCTGCCGGGTTTGTGCATCTGCCTGCCCTACGGGGGCCATCTCTTAGAGGATGAAGGTCACTATCATCTACGACAACCGGGCCCAGCTTCCCTTGAGGGAGGGCTGGGGGTTTTCGGCGTTGGTGAAGCTTCCCGAACGAACCGTCCTCTTCGACGCCGGTGCGGATCGGCTCGTGCTCCAACACAACACGGAAGCTCTGGGACTCGACCTATCAGGGGTCACAGATGTGTTCCTCTCCCACCCCCACTGTGACCACATAGGGGGCCTCTCTTACGTGCTTGAGCAAACAAAGCGGGTGCGAATCTGGGCCCCCTGGACAATGGAGGACTACCTCCGCCCCCGGGCCAAATCGGCCAAGGCCGAGCTCTTCTCCATAAAGGGGCCCAGGAAGCTCGGGCAGGGCCTGTGGACCACCGGGGCCATGGGCCGGGGGATAAAGGAGCAAGGGCTGGTGATCGGTACTGCTTTAGGTCCGATCCTCATTACCGGGTGCGCCCATCCCGGGGTGCACCACTTGGCGGCCCGGGCCGCCTCCCTGGCCGGTGCCAAATTACGCGCCGTGCTCGGGGGATTTCATTTGGCAGGGATGGGCACGAAGCGGCTTTCTGCTTTGATCGGGGCATTGCGGAAATTGACCTCCGCGGTCTTTCCGGGCCACTGCACGGGAAAGGCCCCCACCGAAGCCCTCCTTGTTGCGTTCTCTGATAGCGAGCGTCTCCGCGTCGGCTTCTCCTGGGAGCTGGCTTGAAGACCCGCTTCGGGGGAAGCCCCGGGCCCCCCTCCGTGACCCCTCTTTTAGCCAACCCTGGCGATAGCCGAGTGGGGCGAAAACGGGAAATGCACAGCAGCAGGTCCGTCGTGGGAAAGGCGAAAATGAAAGTTGTTTTCTTTTGATCCCCGGGTTATAAACCCCACCCGGAGGTGAAATATGAGCGCACGCGAGATCCGGCCCGGAATCTTTTGGGTAGGCGTGAACGACCGTACCACCGACCTCTTCGAGGGAGTCTGGCCCTTGCCCCATGGGGTGAGTTACAACGCGTATCTCGTGGTGGGAGAAAAGATCGCCCTCATCGACGGGGCCAAGGCTCCCTTCGCCGAGGAGCTCTTGCGGAATATCTCCGAGATAATTCCCCCAGAGAAGCTCGATTATCTCGTGGTGAACCACATGGAGCCGGATCATTCCGGATCCCTCCCCCAACTCCGCCGCGCCGCTCCCGGTGCCACCGTCCTCGCCACCCAGCACGCCTTGCCCATGCTCGCCCACTTCTACGGGATCACCGGAGGGGTGCGGGCGGTGTCCGACGGGGAGGCCCTCGATCTCGGCGGAAAGGTCCTAAGGTTTTTCCACATCCCCTTCGTCCACTGGCCGGAAACCATGGCCACCTACGAGGAGACCCAAAAGGTGCTCTTCCCCTGCGATGCTTTCGGGGGGTTCCACGCCTTAGACGGGGTGCTGTTCGACGATGAGGTGGACGTGGCGGAGTACGAGGACGAGATCCTGCGGTACTTCTCTAACATCGTGGGAATGCACTCCAAACCCGTCCTACGTGCCATCGAGAAGCTCGCGGGCATTGAGATCGAGGTCATCGCCCCCTCCCACGGGCTCGTGTGGCGCAAGGATCCGGGGCACATCGTGGAGCTCTATTCCCGTTGGGCGCGGATGGAGGCCCGCCCCGAGGTCACCGTCGTTTTCGGCTCCATGTACGGGTTCACCGCTCGGATGGCCGAGGCCGTGGCCCAGGGATCCGCGGAAGAAGGGGTTCCGGTGCGGGTCCTGGATGCCGGCAGGATACACGTGAGCTACCTCATCCGGGAGGCGTGGAAGCGAAAGGGCCTCGTCCTCGGCGCCCCCACCTACGATACCGGCATATTCCCTCCGGTGGAGTATTTCCTCAGGCTCCTCGAGCGCAAACGCCTCCGGGACCGGGTGGTGGGGCTCTTCGGCTCCTACGGCTGGAAAGGCGGTTCGGTCCCGAAGATGCGGGAGCGGGTGGAGGCTCTGGGGTGGGATCTGGTGGGGGAAGTTTCCTTCCACGGCGCCCCCACCCCCGAGGATCTGGCACGGGCCCGGGAGCTTGGGGCCGAGGTGGCCCGCCGCCTCCGCGGTAGCGCTCCTTCCCCGAAGGGACTATGATCTTTTCGCGAAAGGAGGAAGGATGGCATCCGAAAGGCTGAAGGAACTTCTGAATCAGGCCATCGCCCGGGAGATCCAGGTCTCGATCCAGTACATCTGGCAACACATAAGGGCCACAGGGATCGAGTCCCTGGAGTTCGCCGACAGGATAAAGGGGATCGCTGTTCAGGAGATGAAGCACGCCGAGGACATCGCCGAGAGGCTCGACTACCTCGGAGGTGATCCCACCACACAGCCCGCCCCTATCGAAGTGGGGAAGACCCTCGAGGAGATGATCCAGAACGACATCAAGGCTGAGGAGGAAGCGATCTCCCTTTACCGTGAGATCATAAAGACGGCCATGGAGGAGGGCGACTACGTAACTGAGCGGCTCTTCAAACAGATCCTCCAGGACGAGGAAGCCCACCACGACGAGTTCCTGAAGATGGCGGGCCGCTGAAGGAGGGATTTTGGAGTGGAAGAGGCTTGTGGAGCGGGAGTATTTCGAGACCGACCAGGAGTTCGTAGAAGACGTGCTTCCCCTAGGATCGGTGGATATCTCCTCCTTCGGGTTGATCGCCGATGCCACCCGCTATGTGCTGGTAGAAGAAGGCGGGGAGGTCCACATCCGCCCGGAGATCGCCTCCCTCCGTGAGATCGTTGCCTCCCTCTCCCGTGGGGGGACCGCGGTATCGGAACGGGACGCCGAGGCGGCGGTACTGAGGTTCGCGGAGCTGTGGGAGGAGAAGATCCGCGCCAAGGGCAAGTGGGAGGAGTTGGTGTCCTTCGCCCGAGAACGGGGGGAGATCCAGGAAGGGAAGCCTGAGGAAAAGAAGCGGCGGGGCTGGTTCTTCCGGCGCTAACCCCGCCGCCTGATCCTTTCAGCGGCTTATCTCCAACGAGATCTCGTTAGCGTGCTTCAGGGTCTGCCCCACGAGACACGCCCCGATGAACGCCCGGGCCTTGTCCTCGAGCTCCGCCGGGAGCGAGGGGAAACGAAGCTTAGCGGAGAAATTCGCGAGCCTCATTGGGGCTTGTACCGTCTCCGCCTGGGCCTCCACCTCGATCCCCTCTGGGGAAAGCCCGTTCCTCTTGGCGAACAGGGCCGCGAACACCCCCACACACGAGGCCAGGGCTGCCACCACGAGCTCGGGAGGAGTGGGGCCCCTGTCCTCCCCACCCTTGTCCGGCGGGAGGTCCACGGTGAACTTGTGCTCCCGGATCTCGATGTCGAACGAGATCCCTCCCGCGAACGTCGCCTTCGCCTTTGTCGCCATTTATCCTCCTTTCTCCACCATGCCGCTTTTTCTGAACCACTCCACCGCCTGCCGCAAGGCCTCCTCGGCCGGCATGGGTTCATACCCCAGTTCCTCCCTCGCCTTCCCGATGTCGAAGAACTCGTAGTACCGGGTCATGCGTACCGTATCCGGGGTCATCCGGGGCGTCCCCCCGGTGAGGAGGCAGAGCCAGATATTGAGGTACGAGAGCGGAAGCGCCAGGGCGTAGGGAAACCGGAACCTGGGCGCGGGAAGTCCAGTGATCCGGGATAGGGTATGCAGAAGTTCCTTCATCGTGAGGTTCTCCCCGCCCAGGATGTAGCACTCCCCGACCCTTCCCCGCTCCAGGGCCAGGAGATGTCCCTGGGCCACGTCTCCGGCTGCCACCACGTTCATCCCGGTGTCCATGTAGGCGGGCATCTTCCGCCTCAGGAAATCCAAGATCAGTTGCCCGGTGGGAGTGGGCTTTATGTCGTATGGGCCCACGGGGAAGCTGGGGTTGACGATCACCACCGGGAGTCCCTTTTTGGCGAATTCCAAGGCCACCTCTTGGGCGAGGTACTTGCTCTTCTTGTAGTCGCCGATCAGTATCTCGGGGCGGACTGGGGTCTCCTCGTCAGCGGGCTCTTCCTTTGTGCCCCTCCCCAGGGCCGCGATGGAGCTGGTGTACACCACCCGTTCTACTCCCAGCTCCCGCGCCGCGCGGAGGACATTGCGGGTCCCGTCCACGTTGATCTCGTAGATGAGCCTTTTTGGCCGCACCCAAAAGGAGTAGAGGGCCCCCACGTGGAAGACCACCTCGCAGCCCTCCATGCCCCGCTTTACGGAGGGGAAATCCCTGAGGTCCCCTTCTACAACCTCGATGGGGAGGTCTTCGATATTCCGGCGGTCGGAGGTGGGACGCACCAGGGCTCTGACCTCGAAGCCCTTGGCGAGCAGGGCGCGGACTACGTTGGCCCCGATGAACCCCGTGGCCCCGGTGACGAAGGCCTTCATCTCACCACTTGGAGGAACCGAAGTATCCGTTCATGGGACCGAACCGCGGCAGGGGCCAGATCCGGAAGTACGGCTCCCCGATGAACGCCCGGGCCGGCACGAACCCCCAGTAGCGGGAATCGTAGGAGTTCATGGTGTTGTCCCCCAAGACGAAGTAGTAACCCTCGGGGATTGGGGTGGGGGAAACGCCGTACCGCATCCGGGGATCCCCCGCCCAGTAGGTGTGGTTCGCGGCGAAGGCGGGCACCTCTCCGTCCACGTACACCCGGCCGTTCTTTATCTCCACCGTTTGTCCCCCCACGGCGATGAGGCGCTTGACGTAGCGGGCGTAACGGGCCTTGTACTTGATCCCTAGATCCGAGAGGTCATCGGCGTCAGGGGGAACCGCCACCGTGAGGTCGAGCCGCACCGCCCGGGGCAACTCCCCCCTCAGGACGGTGAAGCGGAGCTCCTTCCCTCGGTGTTCCACGATCCTGTCTTTGAGCACAAGCAGATGGGAGATGGGCTCGCCCCCAGCCCCTATGGAGGGGTCCCCGGGATAGACGATCCAATCCCCGGGCTCAAATCCCGCGACGTCGGCCGGGCTCCCCTTCTTAATACCCGTGACCTTCAGGGACTCCAGGTGATAAAAAACCACTATATCCCCGGGCACCGGGTCCCGGAAGTAGTAGGAGATGCGGTCCACGAAGAACCGATCCCCGGGCTTTATCGTGGGAATCATGGACTCGGAGGGGACGTACATGTGGACGGTGACGAAGTTGATGATGATGAGGGCGATGGCCACCGCCTCCACGATGGCCTCCAACCACCCCAAGAGGTAAGCCGCCACCGGCCCGGGGTACCACCCGAAACGGTGGGCCAACCGGACTATCGGTGGCGGCTTCTTCTTTTTCCGTTTGCGGCGAAGTCTCATCTTATGTGGTGGATGTTAGTGTAGCGGCGCAGGTAGAAGGGACGGGCCTGCCGCACCTTCTGAGAACGGCGCACCACCTCGATCTTCTGGACACTGGGGGAGTATAGGTAGAAGGTGCGCTCCACCCCCACCCCGGCCGCGATCTTGCGCACCGTGATGGTGGCCCGGGCGCCGGAGCCGGCCCGCTTGAGGACCACCCCCTCGAACACCACCGTGCGTTCCCGCGACCCCTCCCTGATCCGCTCGTGTACCCGGACGATGTCCCCGGGACGGAACTCAGGGATCTCCTTTTCCGCCGTGAATTTAGCCTCCACCATGCGGATGAGATCGTCGTAGCCCATCATCCCTCATCTCCTTTCAACCGGTCCAGGATGATCGCCGCTGCGGCCCGGACCGAGAGGTGGTTGTAATCGCTTTTTTCCCGCACCGGAGGAAGGAGGGCATCACAAGCCCAAAGGAGCTCTTCGGCCATGCCGTTACCGGTGCCGAACAATAACAATACCGGCTTTTCCTTCGTGCGCAAATGTTCCCTGGCTTCTTCCCAGGTTATCCGGGGATAGGGGAGCCCTGGGCGGGCCGAGGTGCCCCAGATCAGGGGTTCCTCGCCTTCCCTTTCGCTCACCGCGCGCACACAGTCCTCCAAGTCCTCCACTACCGAGACGATCTCCACGGCTTCCTTGCGGGAAGGACGCTCCTCGCGCCAGAACTCGAGGATCCGCTGGACGATGGTGCGCTGGGATTCCAGCGGGTGTACGATGAAGTAGCTGGAGACGTTGTAGGTGCGACAGCTCCTGGCGATGTCCACCACGTCCAAGGAGGTGATGGCGGTGGCCACCACACCCCCCTTCAGGCTCTTCATGGGATAGTGCAAAAGCGCTACATAAAGGTTCGCCATCAGGGATCGGGCTTTATGGAGAGGCCCAAGAGGTCGGGCCGGTTCTCCAAGGTCTTGCGCCATGCCTCCCGCTCCCGGAAGCGGGCGATCCGCTCGTGGTTCCCCGAAAGTAACACCTCCGGGACACGCATGCCCCGGAAGACCCGGGGGCGGGTGTACTGGGGATATCCCAGGCGGGGGCCACAGAAGAAGGAATCGGTGGCCGCCGACCAATACCTGCCCACCACCCCGGGGATCATCCGGGCCACGGCCTCCACCACCACCGCCGCGGGAAGCTCCCCCCCTGCCAAAACGTAGTCGCCGATGGAGAGCTCGAGGTCCGCCATCTCCGCCACCCGCTCGTCCACCCCCTCATAGCGGCCGCAGAGCAACGTCAACGCCCCCTTTCGGGCGAGCTCCTTGGCCGTGTCCTGGCGGAAGAGCTTCCCCTGGGCCGAAAGCAACACCACATAGGGCCTGTGGCCGATCTCCCGGGTGATGGCGTCCACCGCCCGGAAGAAGGGCTCCGGCCGCATCACCATCCCCGCCCCGCCCCCGAAGGGTCGGTCGTCCACGATCCCCCGGGGATCCGGGGCGAAGGCCCGGAGGTCGTGGACGTGGATCTCGATGAGCCCCTTTTCCCGGGCGGACCACAGGACCCCGAAGGAGAAGAAGGGCTCCAGCATCTCGGGGTAGATGGTGACGATATCGAACCTCATTGGACCTCCACCACCGCCGGACGTCCTGCCCGTTCGCAGATCTTCTCTACAACAAGAACAATGGCCTCGAAGTCCTTCTTTTTGAACCGGCGCCGTGCCTGCCGGCTGGGTCGGAGGATGACCAGGTCCAGTTCCGGGGTCCAGACGTGGCTTATGCGGAACTCCCCGGGGGCGATCTGGGCGAGGATGTAGCGGACGAGTTCAACCGGAAGCGTCCCCGCCTCCCGCGTCGCCACTTGCTGTCTTCTTTCCGAACCGCTCCTCATGCCAGAGCTTCATCACCCCGGCCTTGGAGAGGACCCTTTTGGCAGCGTGGGTAGGTTGTGCCCCCTGCCGGAGCCACTCCAACGCCTCCTCCACGTCCACGGTGATGTCCCACGGATCGGTGAGGGGGTTCACGTGGCCGATCTTGGCGATCACTTTCCCGTCCCTTTTCTCCGTGGCTTCCACCACCACGAGCCGGTAACTCGGCTGTTTTTTCTTTCCAACCCGTTGTAGCCTTATCTTCACCGCCATGGATGTATCACCTCTCTCGGGATGTTACATGCTGGGCCACAAGCGGCCGCATGTGCGCTGCACCAAGTTTACTTCAAAGCCCGGGGGGATTCTCCCTCAGGAGCGCCTCCCAGCCAGAAGGGAGCCCTTTTTTCTTCCCAAGCTGCTTCATGAGCTTGCGCATCTTCTCGAACTGGGAGAGGAGGCGGTTCACGTCCTGCACGGTGGTACCGGAGCCCCTGGCGATGCGGCGTTTGCGGCTGGCGCCGATGATGTGGGGGTTGGCGCGCTCCTCCGGGGTCATGGACTGAATGATGGCCCGGACCTTCACCAGCTCCCGCTCCAGTTCCGGATCGTCCGCCAATTTCCCGAATCCGGGGATCCGGGAAAGAAGCTGGGATATGGGACCAGCTCGCCGCAGGGCCTCGAGCTCCTCCAAGTAATCCTGGAGGGTAAACTCCCCGGTGCGGACCTTTTTGGAGAGCTTCTCCAGGTCCTTCCCCGCAGCCTCCTCCACCTTCTCGAACAAGCCCGCGAGGTCCCCTAACCCCAAGATTCGGTCGGCCATCCTGGTGGGGTGGAAGACCTCCAAGTCCGGAGGACGTTCCCCTACCCCGATGAACAGGACCGGAAGCCCCGTGGTATACCGCACCGAGAGCGCCGCCCCGCCCCGGGCATCCCCGTCCAGCTTCGTGAGCACGACCCCGGTGGTCCCCAATGGGAGGAAGGCGTTGGCAATCCCCACCGCCTCCTGGCCTACCAAGGCGTCCAACACCAGAAGGACGTCCCCCGGGGAGAAGGCCCCGACGAGCTCCGCCAGGAACTCCAAGATCTCCTCCTGGCCCGGCAGTGACCCCGGGGTGTCGATTATCACCGTATCCGCCGGTACCTTCGGGGCCTCACGGATGGCGGCCCTGAGGTTGGCGATCGGATCTGAACCCCCATCCCGAAACGGGACCCCGACCTTCCCCGCAAGAGATGAGAGCTGTTCCGCCGCCGCGGGGCGGAAAGGGTCGGCACAGAAGAGGAGCGGGTGGCGTCCGTGCTTACGTAGGAAAAGGGCCAGCTTCCCCGCGGTGGTGGTTTTCCCCCCTCCCTTAGTGCCCACCACCATTACCAGGGCGGGTTGGCCTTTGAGCTTTAGGGAGACCGCCTCCCCGCCCATGATCCCGGCGAGCTCGTCCCGCACGATCTTGAGGAGCTGCTGGGCGGGGGTGAGGGAAGCCAAGACCTCCTTTCCCACGGCGCGTTCGCGAATCCTCTCCGTAAGTTCCTTCACCACGGAGAAGTGGACGTCGGCGGAAAGAAGCGCCCGGCGGATCTCCCGCAGGCCCTCTTTCACGTCCGCCTCGGAGAGGACGCCTTTCCCCCCGAGCTGCTTGAAGATCTGGGAAAGCCTTTCCGTTAGGGACTCAAACACAAACGCAGTCTACTTCGGCGGGAGGATCCTCTCAAGTAGGTCAGTGGTGTGGTAGACCCGGGCGAAATCCGGGTGGGATATGACCTCCAAAAGGAGCTCCACGTTCGTCTTTACCCCGGAGATCCGGAAGCGTTTGAGGGCCGAGTACATCCTGAGGCGCGCTTCCTCTCGGTCCTCGCCGAAGGTGATGAGCTTGGCAAGGAGGGAATCGTAATAGGGTAGGACCTCCATCCCCTGGTAGATGTGGGTGTCGAGCCTCACCCCGATCCCGCCGGGAAGGTGCTCTATGTGGACCTTCCCGGTGGAGGGGAAGAAGTCGTGCTGAGGATCTTCGGCGTTGATCCGACACTCCATGGCCCAGCCCCAGAACTCGATCTGTTCCTGGGAATACCCCAGGGGTTCTCCCTTAGCGATGCGCAGCTGTTCCCGCACCAGGTTCCTGCCCACCCGGACCTCGGAGACGGGGTGCTCCACCTGGATGCGGGGGTTGATCTCGATGAAGAAGAATCGTTCCTCTGTTACCAAGAACTCCACCGTTCCCGCCCCCACCAGCCCCACCGCCTCGGCGGCTCGGATGGCAGCTTCCCCCAAGGCCCAGCGCATCTCCTCCGAGAGTTCCGGTGCCGGGGCCTCTTCCACCACCTTCTGGTGGCGTCGCTGCACGGTGCAATCTCTGGTTCCCCAATGGACGATGTGGCCCTGAGAGTCTGCTAGCACCTGGACCTCCACGTGTCGGGGGGAGGGGACGTACGCCTCGAGGTATACGCGGGGATCGCCGGTGGCCGCCTTGGCCTCCCTTCGGGCCTGGCGGAAGGCGGGGAGGAGCTCCTCGGGGGAGCTGACCAAGCGTATCCCCCGCCCCCCTCCGCCCGCCACCGCTTTAAGCAAGAGGGGATAGCCGAGCTCGGCGGCCCTCCTCTTTAGTTCCGTCTCGTCCTCGATGGGGCCCGTTCCCGGGAGGATGGGGACCCCGGCCTGGGAGACCCGCTCCCGGGTGGCGGCTTTGTCTCCACAGAGCCGTAACACCTCCGCCGGCGGTCCCACGAAGGTGATCCCCATGTCGGCGCAGATCTCCGCTAGATCCGGGTTCTCGGAGAGGAAGCCGTAACCGGGGTGGAGGGCGTCGCAGCCGGTGAGCTCGCACGCAGCAAGCACAGCGGCAATGTTTAGGTAGCTCTTTTTCGCCGGCCCAGGCCCGATGCATACCGCCTCGTGGGCCAACCTAACGTGGAGGGCGTTTCTTTCCGGTTCCGAGAAGACCGCCACCGCCTTGAGCCCCTCCTCCCGGCAAGCTTCCAGGATCCGGATGGCGATCTCGCCGCGGTTAGCGATGAGGACCTTTTCCATCCTACTCCGGGCGGATCTTGAACAGGGGTTCCCCGTATTCCACCGGGCTTCCGTCCTCCACCAAGATCTCCTCCACCACCCCCCTCGCGTCGGAGCGGATCTCGTTCATCACTTTCATTGACTCGATGATGCAGAGGGGTTGGCCCTCCTCCACCCGGTCCCCTACCTCCACGAAGGGAGGGGAATCGGGGTTGGGCCGGCGCCAGAAGGTTCCCACCAAGGGGGAACGGATGATGTGGAGCTCCTCGGAAGGCTCCGCCGGGGACACCGGCACCGGATGGCTTGTGACCGGGGGGAACTCGCGCCTCAACGTGATCCGACGTCCCCCCTCCTCTAAGGTGAGCTCGCTCAGGCCTTCTTCCTTGAGAAGCGCACAGAGCTTTCGGAGCAGTTCCAGGTCTACTTCCACCCTGACCTCCTCCCGGCATTGTAGCTTCTTGCTTCGGCACAGCCTCCCCCGTGGTTCCGTGGGATGTCCGCCAGGAAATCAGTATAATTCATCAACGAGGTGATGTAAGGGTTGTCCGCGGGATCGCAAGGTTTACTGCTGTTCCTCTTGCTTATCATCTCCGCGTTGGCTTCGGGATCGGAGACGGCCCTCACGGCCCTCCCTGAACTTAAGATCCGTTACCTCTCCGAGCGCTATCCCAAGAAGGCCAAGGCCCTGCGGCATCTCCTCCAGGAGCCCAACGATTTCATCACCGCCCTCCTCATCCTGAACAACCTGGTGAACGTGGGGGCCTCGGCCCTGGCGACTTTGCTTTTCCTGCGGCTCCTGCCGGCGGATGTGCCCAGTTACGTCACCGGCCTCGTCTCCACCGCGGTGATGACCGCCTCGCTCCTCCTCATCGGCGAGATCACCCCCAAGAACTGGGCCAAGCACCGGGCCGAGACCTGGACCCTCATCGTGATAAACCCTGTCTGGAAGCTCACCAAGGCCCTGAACCCCCTCATCCGCGCCTTCCGGGGCATGGCGGGAGGGCTCCTCAGGATCTTCGGGGTGGAGCTGGCGGAGAGGGAGCGGAGCTACGAGGTGGAGGAAGAGGAGCTGTGGGAGTTGGTGAAGATCTGGCAGGAGAAGGGAATTCTCCCTTATCACGAAGGGGAGATGATCCGCCGGATCCTGGAGCTCGAGGACACCACCGTGGAGGAGGTTATGGTCCCCCGCACCGAGATGAAAGCCATCGAGGTGAACACCCCCTTCAAGGAAGTCCTGCGGTTCGTGGTGGAGGACGGCCACTCCCGTTACCCCGTGTACGAGAAGATCCGGGATAACGTCGTGGGGATCCTTTACGTGAAGGATCTTCTGGCGCTGTTCACCAACGGGGAGGAGCGTCCCCTACGGGAGCTCCTGCGCCCCGTCTATTACACCCCCACCACCAAGCCCATAAACGTGCTGTTACGGGAGTTTCAGCGGGAGCGGGTGCACATGGCGGTGGTGGTGGACGAGTACGGCGGGGTGGCGGGGATCGTGACCTTGGAAGACATCCTGGAGGAGATCGTGGGCGAGATCGAGGACGAGTACGACAAGCGCCGGGCCAAGCAGCTCATAAAGAGGCTCTCGGTGAACGAAGCGCTGGTGGACGGCGACGCGGAGATAAAGCTGGTCAACCGCACCCTGGGATTGGACCTCCCCGAGGACGAGGGCGTCACGATCTCGGGCCTGATCCTCCATACCTTGGAAGATCTTCCCGACCCCGGGGCGCGGGTGAAGATTGGGAGGGCTCTCCTCACCGTGGAGGAAGCCACCCAACGGGAGATCCGATCGGTTAGAATCACCATACTTCCGGAGGAGCCGGAAGAAGAAAGCTAAGCGGGGAGGGAAGATGAGATCGACCTTAGTGCTTCTACTTTTTCTTTGGGCCATTGTAGGTCTAGCCACGGAGGTTTCCCTTCGGGTGAACTTCAATCCCGAGGACCACACAGTTTCCGGGACGGAGACCATCGCCTTCGATGCCGCGCCGGCACAGGCGTACTTTGTGCTTTTGGCCAACCTGGGGCGCGAGCCCAACCCCCACATCTCGGGTCGGGCCCTGGATGCCACCTATCCCCTGGGTTTCGATCCTTCGTGGACCATTGTGGAGCGGGTCCTGTGGAAGGGGGATGGGCAAGAGGAAGAACTCGATTACACCTTGCTCCCGTTCCCCGCGGTGATGCAGACCTACTCCCTGGACGATGGGATCATGCGGGTGGAGCTTCCGGAAGGGGCCACGGGAACCTTGGTTATCTATTTCCGCACTCGTTTTCCCTACACCTCCATGGGCGAGCCCGGCCGGTTGGGGGACGTTTACACTTGGCGCTTCGGGTGGTACCCCTTGCTCTATCCCGTGACCCCCGAGACATGGGAGGAATACGGGTTCCGGCTCCCAGCGTATGATTATTCCGTCGAACTTTCCCTTCCCAAGGGATGGGTCACCGCCCTCCCGGGAGACGAGGTGTCCCGGGAAGAGGGGGAAGAGCGGGTGACTTACCGGGTCCACTGGGACCGGCCCGTACGCAGCCCGGCCCTTTACTTCGCCAAAGAGGACGAGCTCGGCTCCTTCGTCCTGAAGGGGAAGGATTTCGTCATCGAGGGCTGGTACCTTCCCGGGTTCGAGGAGGAGCTGCGGGCATTGGCCACCGAGGCCCTGGAGATCCTCCCCTGGTACGGAGAGCGGTTCGGAGAGTGCCCCTACCGACGCATCCTCCTCGCCATGCACCCCAACGAGCCCGGGGCGAGCTTCGCCGCCGACGGGATCATCTTCCTCTCCCGCTGGTACTTCGATCGCAAGGACCTCACCGCCAAGGGAGTGCTGGATCGCGTCACCCGCTTCGTGTTGGCCCATGAGCTCGCGCACCTTTGGTGGGGGATCGGGATCGGGGTGGACTTCGCCGCCGAGAACTGGCTCTCGGAGGCGTTCGCCCAGTACCTCTCCATCTCCTGGTACGAGGAGGCCTTCGGCGCGGAGGGGGGAAACGTTTTCGTCCCCGAACTCAAAGGCTTCGGAGAGGAGCTCCTGGAAAACTACCTGGGGTTCGTGAACCTGCGGGAGCACATGGTGGAGCTTCCCTATCTGCGCACGGCCTTCCTGGGCTTCGACGAGGCGGTGGTGAAGCCCTTCCGGGAGGTGCGGTACCACAACGTCGATTATGTGCGGATATACGACAAAGGTTATTTGGTGGTGCGGGCATTGGCGAGTTATCTCGGAGAATCCCGCTTCCGGGAAGCCTTGAAGATATTGCACCAACGAAAGGCGGGGGGAGAGCTCACGGTGGAGGAGTTCCGGGCCGCCCTGGAGGAGGTCAGCGGACAAGATCTTGGGCCGTTCTTCTCGGCCTGGGTAACCGGGGAAGCCCAGGCGGACTATGAGGTGGTCTCCCTCCGGGTCCGCCCCTCCGGTGAGGGGGGATATGAGAGCAAGGTGGAGCTCCGCTTCCGCGGGGAGGGTCCCTTGCCCGTGGAGGTGGTCTTAGAAGGGGAGGAGGAAGGTCAGGAAAAGCGGATCACCTGGACCCCGAGCACCGAGAAGCCGGTGGAGATCCTCACCGTTACCACCGAGTTCCGGCCCATCCGGTGCACGGTGGATCCCGAACACCGTGTGCTCGACATCGACCGGCTCAATAACAACTATCCCCGCAAATTTGTAGTGATCTTTGGGAAGAACGATTTTCCCCTTGACGCTTACTACCTGAAGGTGCTCGATCCCGCCACCGGGGCGATCCAGGGAGGGTATATGGACCGGTTCGCGTGGGCTGTTCTCCCTCAATCCCGGTATGTAACGGGGTTCGTGCGCTACGGCCGCACCGGTGAGCTCAACGCCTGGGCCCAAGTGAGGGACGACGTGGGCCTCATCGGCGCGTTGGCCTGGTCCCAGTACCTTTGGACCACCCCAGAAGTGGGGATGGCCGGGGAGACCTGGAGCCGTTCCGGGATCGCGAGCCTGGGGGCCTTCAAACTACCCGACACCAAATTGGCTCCCTTTATGGAGCTTCAGTGGGCCGAGATGGTGAACGATGTCTACTGGGGCGATATCTCCCTCATCTACAGCGGCGGCTCCTGGCGGTTCTGGATCTCGGGGGGCAAGGAATTCCGGCTCGCGCCGCGCACCTACCTTCAGCTGGACGCCGGACTAGGACGGGCCACCGGTGACGTACCCCAGCTTTTCGAGTTCGGCCTGAAGGAGTTCTTCACCTTCCAAGGGACCGGGCGGGCAAAGGTATCGTTGCGCTCCTCCCTTTGGGTGCCTCCCTGGGAGGAAAAGTACCGGGTGGGGGATCTCTTTTTGCTCAACAGCGTTACCTTGGGCCTCTTCCTCAACGCGGCCAGGCTGGACGACGATCCCTGGGTGGCCGAGACCGGGGCGGTGCTGGTGGCGAAGGTGGAGGCTTTAGGCGGCTTTATTCAACTCAATTTGGTGGGAGGAATTGTCTATCCCCTGCTTCCCGAGCTCGGGGAGGGCAAGATCTTCTTCGGCGTTGCCTCAGGGTCTTAAGGAGGGAAGATGCGGGTCTCACTCCGCTGGATTGCCGAATACGTGGATCTTCCGGAGGTGGATCTGGAGGCGCTGGTGGAGCGCCTCACCCTCGCGGGCCTGGAGGTGGAGGGTGCCCAGGAGCTCGGACCCGTTGAGGGTGTAGTGTGTGGGAGGATCGTGAAGGTCGCCTCTCATCCCAACGCCGACCGCCTCAAAGTCTGCGAGGTGGAAGCCGGTGGCAAGTGTTACACCCTCGTCTCGGGGGCCCCGAACCTAGCGGAGGGGGCGTGGGTTCCCCTCGCTTTGCCTGGCGCACGCCTCCCCTCGGGGGTCGAGGTCAAGGCGGTGAACCTGCGGGGGGTGGAGTCGCAAGGGATGATCCTCTCCGCCCAGGATTTGTCGCTGGAGGAAAAGTCCGCCGGCATCTGGATCCTCCCCGGGCCCCAGGGCGGGGAGGATTTGGGAGCGCTTCTTGAGCTGCCCGACACGATCCTCTCTCTCAAAATCACCTCCAACCGGCCAGATCTCTTGGGGATTTACGGGATCGCCCGGGAGTGTGCCGCCCTCTTCGGAAGCGACCTCAGGGAACTCGACCTCTCGTTTCCCGAAACCGACCCCCCGATCGATTTCCGGGTAACCCTGGAGGACCCCCGGGACTGTCCCCGCTACATTGCCCGGGAGATCAAAGTGGGAAAGGGGGAGCTTCCCCTGGTGTTCGCGGCGCGCCTCTACAAGGCGGGGATGAGGCCGTTGCATCCGGTGGTAGACGTGACCAACTACGTGATGTTGGAGCTCGGGGAGCCCCTCCACGCCTTCGATCTGGCGAAGATCCCTTCCCGCTGGATCCACGTCCGCCGGGCAAAGCCGGGGGAGAGGATGCGCACGTTGGACGGGGTGGAGCGGGACCTCTCCCCGGAAGTCCTCCTCATCACTGACGGCGAACACCCCATCGCCCTGGCGGGAATTATGGGCGGAGAAGAGACCGAGGTTTCCCCGGACACTACCGAGGTGCTCCTCGAGGCAGCCAACTTCGCCCCCGCCCGGATCCGGCGCGGCTCCCGGGCGGTGGGGCTCAGGACCGAGGCATCGCTTCGGTTCGAGCGAAACCTCTCTCCGGAGCTGGCGGACCTGGGCTCCCGGCGCACCTGCCACTTCTACGCCAAGTACCTCGCGGGGCGGGTGGCCCGGGGGGCCGCGGAGGCTTATCCCGACCCGAAGAAGGCCCACGTCATTTCCCTGAGGAAGTCCCGGGTGGGGGAGATCTTAGGTGTGGAGATCCCGGACGACGAGGTCAGGAAGTGTCTAGAGCGCTTGGAGATGGAGGTAAGCACCAAGGGGGATCGCTTTCAAGTACGAGTGCCGCCCCACCGCACGGACC
This sequence comes from Acetothermia bacterium UBA3571, assembly GCA_002375995.1. Classification (GTDB taxonomy): domain Bacteria; phylum Bipolaricaulota; class Bipolaricaulia; order Bipolaricaulales; family Bipolaricaulaceae; genus UBA3571. Next base: position 25,796 of record DFNI01000004.1, read on the forward strand.
TCGAGCGGGAGATAGATCTCATCGAGGAGATAGCCCGGGTATATGGGTACGAACGGATTCCCGTCGCCCCCCCGGTGGTGCCCCTACGGCGGGGAGGGAAGGATCCCCGGGAGGAGTTCGCCGACGAAGTGCGGAAGGTTTGCTCCGCGTTGGGATTACACGAGGTCCTCACCCCCGGACTCGTTCCCGCGGAGGCCGCCGAAGTGCGGCTCAAGAACCCCATGGCCGCGGGACAGGACGGCCTCAGGGCTTCGTTGCGCCACGGGCTACTAGAAGTGGTGCGGGAGAACTTCGCCTCCCAAGCTGAGGGGTTAGCCATCTTCGAGGTGGGCCGGGTATTCCTTTTGCGGGAAGGCGAGGTGGTGGAAGAGGACCACCTCGGGGTGGCCCTGGCCGGACGCACCAGGATCCCCTTGGCGGGAAAGGAAAGTTTCGGGCCTTCACACCTCAAGGGGATCCTGGACGGGGTTCTTGCGGCGCTTAGGGTAAAAGGGGTCAAGTTGGGGGAGATCGACGTTCCTTGGCTCCATCCCTTCCGCCGCGCCGGCATCTACCTCGTGACGCGTGATGCGCTACGCGTACCGGGGGCAGAAGAAGAAAACGCGTCACGCGCCACGCATCGCGCGTCGCGGATGTTGATCGGTTGGTTGGGGGAGCTGACGCCGAAGGCAGCTGGTGATATACCGGGCGACCCGAGGGTGCTGATGTTAGAGCTATCCCTTTCGCCCCTGCGGGAGGCCCAGGCGGAAGCGCGGTTCCGTCCGTTGCCCCGTTATCCGGCTTCCAAACGGGACCTTTCTCTCCTCGTCCCCCTCGAGGTGCCCGAGGAAAGGATCCGGGAGGGGATTCTGACGGAGGAGTTGGTAGAGTCGGTGTTCCTGTACGACCTCTACACCGGCGAAGGGATACCTGAGGAGACGCGGTCCCTCACCTACGAGGTGGTATTCCGCCATCCGGATCGCACCCTCTCCTCCGAGGAAGTGGAAGAGGCGGTCCGGCGGATCCTGGCGCGCCTCGAGCCCCTGGGCGTGCGGCTGCGGGGCTGAGCCATGGAGCGGGTGGTGATCACAGAGGGGCCTGAGGAGACGATGGCTTTGGGGGTGGAGCTCGCCGGGGAGTTGCGCCAGGGGGATGTGGTGGCCCTGGTGGGGGAGTTGGGGGCGGGGAAAACCACCTTAGTGCAGGGGATCGCTCGGGGCCTTTTCGTGACCGAAAACGTCTCCTCGGCGAGCTTCGTTTTGGCCCGCACCTATCGGGGAAAGATCCCGCTCCATCACTTGGATGCCTATCGGCTCGAGTCTCCCCAGGAGTTGTTCGAGGTGGGGCTGGATCAGCTTTTACCTCCTGAGGAAGGGGTGACGGTGGTGGAGTGGGCGGACAAGATCTACGACCTCATCCCCAAGGGGGCCCTGTGGGTAACGATCGAGTTCCTAAACGGTGACCGCCGCCGCATTACCCTCCGCCGTCCGCGGGCTAAATGAAGTCCCCCGGAGATCCTCGACCGCATTGGGACACAAAGAGGCACCGATCCGGACGTTCTTCATTTGGCCCCGACGTAGGTTCTGGGCAGGGGGAGGAGGTATGTTCGCCTTGGTCCGCGGCGTTGGTTTCCCGTTCCTTCCTCTAGGCCGTCGACCCAAGAATTTCGAAGAGCAGCCGGGATCGGCGTGTAGCCCCCAGTCCACGCCTACCCGCCCGTCGTTTGTCATGGCCATGGTCGCCCTCCATCGTACGCCCGTGGGGTCTCCCTCAAGGACAGTGAGGCGGGGTTTTTGACGTTTTGGAATTAGGTTCTAGATCTCCACCGTCTCGTGCCAGGCGGGGATGTGGACCGAATAGCCGTGGGAGATCAGCCGCTCCGCCAACGCCGCCAACGCCCGGTCTTCCCCGTGCACGAGGAAGATGAGGTCCGGGTCGGCGTGTAACGCCCAGTCCACCAGGATCCCCTGGTCGGCGTGGGCCGATAACCCCTCTATCCGCACGATGTTGGCCCTGACCGGGACGATGGACCCCATGATCTCTACTCTCTCCGCCCCGTCTAAAATCTGCCGCCCCAGGGTCCCCTCGGCCTGGTATCCCACGAACACCACCGAGGACTCGGGTCGGGGGAGGTTGGCCTTGAGGTGGAAGAGGATCCGCCCGCCAGTGCACATGCCGCTTCCGGCGATAATGATGGCGCCCCCTTGGTCGCTGGGGATCTTCTTGGAGGCCCGGCGCGTGAGCGTATACCGCAGAAGTTCGAACGCAAACGGGTTGCGCTTCTTGCGGAATACCCTGCGGGCGGGCTCGGGGAACCGCTCGGAGTGCTTCTCGAATATCCGCGTGGCCGCCGTGGCGAGGGGGGAGTCGAGGTAGATCTCGCACTTGGGGATCTTCCGCTCCCGCCACAAACGGTAGAGGATGTAAAGCACCTCCTGGGTGCGCTCCAGGGCAAAGGAGGGGATGATCACGTTCCCCCCGGCCTCGAAGGTCCGGAGGATAACCTGTCTCAGCTCCTCGATGGATTCCTCTATGGGCCGGTGGGTGCGGTCTCCGTAGGTGGACTCCAGGATTAACACGTCCGCCTTGGGGGGATAGGCGGGATCCTCCACCAGGGGTTTTTTCCGGTTCCCCAGGTCCCCGGAGAAGACCACGGTCTTCCCCTCGGCCCGCACCACCACGAACGCCGCCCCCATAATGTGCCCGGCGTCCATGAGGGTGAGCTCCACCTTGGGGGCCATGCGGTAGTGCTGGCCGTATTCCAGGAGCCGGTCCATGCGGTCCAACGCCAGGAAGGCGTCCTCGGTGGTGTAGAGGGGCTCCTCCCCGTCCTCGGCCTCTTCCTGGATCCGGGCGGCGTCCATGAGCATGATGTGGGCGATGTCCCGGGTGGGGGGCGTGGCCACGATTCGGCCCCGGAACCCCTCCCGGACGAGCCGGGGGATCAGGCCCAGGTGGTCCAGGTGCCCGTGGGTGAGGATGAGCCGGCGCACCGCCGCGGGATCGAACGGGAAGGGGATGCGGTTGCGCTCCTCCAGCTCCGGGAGCCCTTGGAACATGCCACAGTCCACCAGGAACTCCGTGGTCTGGGTCTTTACGTGAAAACACGACCCCGTAACGGTCTGCGCCGCTCCGGCGAAGGTGATCCTCAACGCACGACCTCCAGCTGGGCCCGACAGCGGGGGCAGGGCCCGTTCGTTATGTGGTCTTCGAAGTCCTTTCGGAACCGCCTCAGGGCGGTCCCCAAAGGCAGGATCACAGATTGCCCCAAAGGACAAAGGGATGCAACCTGCATCGCCTCCGCCACCTCCAGCATCCGCGCGAGGACCGCGGACTCAGCCTCCCCCGAACACACCGAATCGTGGAGCTTCACCAGAAGATCGGTGCCCACCCGACACGGGGTGCATTGGCCGCAGGACTCGTGCCGGAAGAAGCGGAGGACGGAACCGAGGAGGTCCACCACGCACGCCTCCTCCGACATCACGGTGATGGCCCCCGATCCCAGGGCCACCCCAGCCTCCCGCATGGAATCGAAGTCCATGCGCACATCCAACATCTCCGGGGGAAGGAAGGCCCCGGCGGCGCCGCCCACGAGCACCGCCTTCAGGCGCTTTCCCTCCGGGAGGCCCCCGCCGAGCTCGTAGATGAGGGTCCGGAGGGGAGTCCCCATCTCCACCTCCACCAGCCCCCGGTAACGCACGTCCCCAAGAAGGGTATAGACCTTGGTCCCGGGACAGCTGGGGACCCCCAGGGAGCGGAACCAGCTCGACCCCCGGAGGACGATGTCCGGGACGTTGGCCAACGTCTCCACGTTGTTCACCACGGTGGGCTTCCCGAAGAGCCCGTAGCTCACGGGATAGGGGGGACGGATCCGGGGCCAACCTCGTTTCCCCTCCAGGGACTCGATCAGGGCCGTCTCCTCGCCGCACACGTAGGACCCCGCCCCCACTTTCACCTCGATGTCGAAGGAGAAACCGGCCCCCAGGATGTCCTCCCCCAAGAGGCCGTAGGACCGGGCCGCCTCCAGGGCCTTGGTGAACCTCTGGATGGAGAGGGAGTATTCTCCCCGGATGTAGACGTAGCCCTTTTTCGCCCCCACGGCGTAGGCTGCAAGGGCCATCCCCTCGATCAAGCGATGGGGGTCTCCTTCCATGATGAGCCGGTCCTTAAAGGTCCCGGGTTCGCCTTCATCGGCGTTGCAGAGGATGTACTTCTCGTCCCCGGGCGCCCGGCGGACCGCCTCCCACTTGATCCCCGTGGGGAAGCCCGCCCCGCCCCGGCCCCGGAGCTTGGACTCCTTGACCTCCTCCAGAACCTCCTCGGGGGACATCTCGGTGAGGGCCTTGGCCAGGGCCTCGTACCCCCCGGCGGCGATGTACTCCTCGATGTCCTCGGGGTTTATGACCCCACAGTTCCTGAGCACCACCCGGCGCTGCCCCGCCAGGATCTCCTGGGGCCGGGCCACCGGTGCCGCGGACGGGAGGCGGTACTCCTCCAGGGGACGCCCCTTCAGGAGGTGTTCCCGCACGATGGCCCGGGCGACCTCGGGGGTCACCCGGCCGTAGTAAACCCCCTCGGGATAGACCACCACCACCACGCCCCAGCCCGAGACCCCCAGGTGCCCCACCTCCACAAGCTGCACTTCGCCGGAAAGCCCCAGGGCCGCAAGCTCCTCGCGGAAGGCGGCGATTACCCGCTCCACCCCCGCCAGGCGCGCTTCCTCGTCCACCCCGACCAGTACGTGAGCCCGCGCGAGCTTCATCTTCCCTCCCGGTAAGAGTCCAGGATCTCCCTGAGCCGCTCCTCGGTCAGGTTCCCGTAGACCTCATCGTCCACCATCATCGCCGGCGCCACCCCGCACACCCCCAGACACGAGGTAAGCTCCAACGTGAAGAGCCCATCGGGGGTAGTCTCCCCCACCTCGATCCCGAGCTCCCGCTTCAGGGCCGAAAGCAGGGACCACGAGCCCGCGAGGTGGCACGGGGGCGAGTCGCACAGGCGGATGATGTGCTTCCCCCGCGGCCGCAGGCTGAACATGGTGTAGAAGGTCACGGTATCGTGCACCGCGGACAAGGGGAGATTTAGGTAATCCGCCGCCAGCCTCAGGTCCTCGGGGGTCAGGTAGTTACGGGGGTTTGCACGCTGCAGCTCGTGCAGGATGAGCAGGAGGTACTCCCGGGACCTGGGGTATTTGGAGATGAGCTCGAGCTTCTCCATCATCGCTCCTTTCTCCCCGGGCGCCTCTCGATGGCCCCGAAGGGGCAAGCGTCGAAGCAGGCCCCGCAGTTTATGCACGCCGAGAGTTCGATCCGGTAAGGGGGATTCCCCGGGGTGCCCTGGGCCGCTCCGGTGGGGCACACCTGGCGACACCGGTCACAGGCCCGGCAGAGTTCGGGGACCACCACGTAGTGGACGAGGTCCGGGCACACCCCGGCGGGGCATGACTTGTCCCGGATGTGGGCCAGGAACTCCTCCCGGAAGTAGCGGAGGCTGGAGAGGACCGGGTTGGGGGCGGTCTGGCCCAGGCCACAGAGGGACGCGTCCTTTACCATGTGCCCGAGCTCCTCCAGCCTCTCCAGGTCTTCCTCCGTCCCCTCCCCCCGGGAAATGCGCTCCAGGATCCCCAGCATGATCCTGGTCCCCACCCGGCACGGGGTGCACTTGCCGCAGGACTCCTCCGCGGTGAACTCCAGGAAGAACTTGGCCACGTTCACCATACAGGCGGATTCGTCCAGGACGATGATCCCCCCGGAGCCCATGATGGCCCCGTGTTCGGTGAGGGACTCGTAGTCCACCGGGAGGTGGAAGAGCGACTCGGGAAGACATCCCCCCGAGGGCCCGCCGATCTGGACGGCCTTCACCCTTTTCCCGTTCGGTGCCCCGCCCCCGATATCGTAAACCAGCTCCCGGAGGGTGATCCCCATGGGGACCTCCACCAGGCCAGTGTTCTTTACCTGGCCCGCCAGGGCGAAGACCTTGGTGCCCTTGCTCTTTTGGGTGCCAATGGAGCTGAACCAGTCCGCCCCCCGGAGCACGATGTGGCGCACGTTGGCGAAGGTCTCCACGTTGTTTATGAGGGTGGGTTTACCGAACAGGCCGGACTGGGCCGGATAGGGAGGTCGGGGCCTGGGCTCGCCGCGCCGGCCCTCAATAGAGGCGATCAGGGCCGTCTCCTCCCCGCACACGAACGCCCCCGCCCCCACCCGGATCTCCACGTCGAAGGAGAAATCGGTCTCCAGAATCCCCTCCCCCAGGAGGCCGTAGCGGCGGGCCTGGGAGATGGCGGTCTCCAGGCGCTGCACCGCCAGGGGGTACTCGGCCCGGACGTAGATGTACCCCCGCTCCGCTCCCACGGCGTAGGCGGCGATGGCCATCCCCTCCAGCACCGCGTGGGGATCGCCCTCCAGAATGGCCCGGTCCATGAACGCCCCGGGATCCCCCTCGTCGGCGTTGCAGAT
>DFNI01000004.1:32670-33351 GCA_002375995.1 Acetothermia bacterium UBA3571
GAGCGCTTTATCTCCTCGATCACATCCGCCGGGGACATCTCGATGAGGGTCTTGGCCAGGGCTTTATATCCCCCGACGGCGATGTACTCCTCGATGTCTTCGGGATCGATGCGGCCGCAGTTTTTGAGGACCACCTTGAGCTGCCGGGAGAAGAAGGGGATCTCCTTGGACTCGGGGAGCTCCCCGGTCCAGAGGAGCCGCCGCACGGGCCGCCCCTTCAGGAAGTGTTCCGTCACGATCTCCCGGACGTCAGCGGGCCTCACCCGCACGTAGTGGATCCCCTCCGGATAGACGAGCATGATGGGCCCCAGCTCGCAGGGCCCCATACAGCCGGTCTCCACTATCCGGACCTCGCCCACGAGGCTCTCCTCCGCCAGGGCCTCGAGCAGGGCCGCCTTGACCTCCCGGGCCCCGGAGGAAAGACACGCCGTTCCGGCACAGAGGAGCACCTCGATCCGGCTCATGGACGCTTCACCTCGTGCAGCACGGATCCGTCAGGGGCGAGGAGCTTCACCGTGAGGGGCATCCGCCCCGCGGCGTGTACGGAACAGGAAAGGCAGGGATCGTACGCCCGGATCCCCCCTTCCAGGCGGTTGAGGAGGCCCTCGGTGAGCTTCTTTCCCTCCAGGTAGTGGGCCGCGATCTGCTGGACCGTTTTGTTCATGGCCAGGTTGTTGTGGC
>DFNI01000046.1 GCA_002375995.1 Acetothermia bacterium UBA3571
GCCAGGACATCCTCCTCCGCCTCAGCGAGGAGCCCCGCGGCTTCGGGGAACTTCCCCTGCAGGAAAGCCGTCACCCCCTCTAGTTGTTTCCCTGGCCGCCTTCTTGTTGGGCGGGGAAGAAGATCGTCCTCACCCACGCCATCACCTCCTCTCTGGACCCCTTCGGTACTTCCGATAGCAGGTCCCGCATCAAGTGCCCCCGGCACCTCTGCCAGCTCGCCCCAACCAGTGCGTTTCGGCTTGTTATCACCTCCCTGCAAGTTTTCGGTGGGACATATCGGCGCAATAGTTGGGAGGAATGTGCCAATGAGGTGCCAAGTTGACAGATCGGGATGAGTGTATCTCTACTCCCGGATGGCTCGCTGTCACCGGTCGCCCCGCTGGGCCAATAGATATAACCGCCATCCGGCTGTCCTCCGCTCAGGCGAGTGTGTACCCCCGCTGGTGCCGTGAGCTGAAAGGCACTCAGCGAGATAGACTGACCCGGCGCTACCCGAACCCGTGAGGTTTTCGAGGCTCGGGAGGTGATCTTCACAATCCGGTTGCTTCTGAGCATTCGATGGCGGATCTTCACGTAGCTCCGGGAAGCTTGAGCCCTGCCGAGGCGTAGTTATAGGAGCCGCGGCCGGAACCAACCGCGGTTTCCTTTAGAAAAACATCGTCGAGGTTTCCTGGATCCCCGAGCCCGTAATAGTTTAGCCATGCAGCGGAATCCGGGGCAGCGCCTCAATCCCGTCCACCGCCGGTTTTGTCCTCGATTCAGATCTCTACCCAAGCCAGGGTGCCGGAGGTCCGAGCTCCCAACGGGCAGGGAGGGAGCCAGGGGTCAGTTCCCTTTCGGCCTGGCCAACGCGGCGGCTACCTCCGGGAGCTCATCCGCCCCCACCGGGATCTCGAGGCTCGCGCCCTCGAAGTCGTCCCCAATGGGCTCAGTTCGGCCCCCCAGGAACTTCCCCAAAAACGCCTCGGCGATGGCCACAAAGGAGAGCCGGTTCTCCTGCCTGAGGAACCCGTGGCCCTCGTCCGGGTAGAGTACGTAGATCACCGGGACGCCCTTTCCCCGGAGGGCCGCGACGATCTGGTCCGATTCCTGCTTCTTCACCCGAGGGTCGTTGGCCCCTTGCCCGATGAGGAGGGGCCGCACGATCCGGTCGGCATACTTCAGGGGCGAGCGGTCCCACAGGAACTCCCGATCCTTCGGGTCCACGGGGTCCCCCACCCGGGTGGAGAGGAGAGGCCGTATGGGCATCCAGTAAGGGGGGATGTTCTCGAGCAGGGTCAGTAGGTTCGAAGGGCCCACGATGTCCACCCCACAGCGGAATACCTCCGGGGTGAAGGTGAGGCCTACCAAGGTGGCATAGCCCCCGTAGCTTCCGCCCATGATGGCCACCCTTTCGCGCTCCGCGATCCCCTCACTCACCGCCCACTCCACGGCGTCGATGAGATCGTCGTGCATCTTGCCCGCCCATTCGCGATTGCCGGCGTTGACGAAGGATTTCCCGAAGCCGGTGGAGCCGCGGAAGTTGACGCTCAACACCGCGTACCCCCGGTTGGCCAGCCACTGGTGCCACGGGTTGAACCCCCAGAAATCCCGCCACCACGGCCCCCCGTGCACGAAAAGTACCATGGGCAAGGGGCGCTCCGGCTTCCCCCCTTTATCCACCCAAGGGGGAAGGGAGAGGTAGCTCACCAGGCGGAGCCCATCCCGGGCCCGGATCTCCACGGGGTACATCCGCGCCAGGGTGTACTTCTCCAGCTCCGGCCGGTCCGAGAATAGGAACTCGGCCCGGTTGCCTTCCCGGTCGTAGAGGTAATAGGCGGTGGGGGCAGCGTCGCGGACGTAGGCCACGAGCCACGTCTTGTCGTCCGTGGTCCGGGAGATGACCTGGAGTTCCCCGTCCACTAGGCCATGGAGGTAGGAGAGGTCCTCGGCGATCTCCTCGTCCACGGCCTCCCAGCGGCGGCGGGCGTAGGTGAAGGCGGCCGCTTGGGGCTTTCTCGTGAGGGGATGCTCCAGGACCTCCTGGGCGTCGCAGCGAGGGTCGGCGGCGAGCTCCCGGACTTCCCCGGACCCGAGGTCCAACGCCACCAGGGCCGCGGTGTCCCTGCCCCGGGAGTCCACGAGGAAGAGCACTTTCCCCTCTGCATCCAGGCCCACCGGCTGGGTGACGGCGGCGTCCTCGGGCCCGATTCGGGCCAAAAGTCCCCAACCGCCGTCCCGGCGGGAAAGGAGCTCGTAGCCCCCGTCCGGGAGGAACTTCATCGCCACCCGCACCTCGAGGTCGTCATCGGCGAGGAACTGGAAGAACCCTTGCTCGTTCTTCAAGACGAGCTCCCGGGCCCCGCTTCCGAGGTCCACCCGAAAGACGTCGTGGTACCGGGGATCTCGCTCGTTCAGCGCCACCAGGGCCTCCCCGGGATGCTGGGGGCTCAGGTGGACGATCCGGGCCTGCACCCCCTCCTCCGGGGTGAGGACCCGAACCTCTCCCGTCTCCACGTCCACCCGGCAGATCCGGAAATTCTCGTCGCCGCCCCGGTCCATGAGGTATAGGATGTAGCGGGGGTTGTAGCTCCAGTGGTAGAAGAAAACCCCGCGCTCCCGTTCCCGGGTGAGGACCCGGGCCTCCGCGGGGGCGTCCGCCGGGGCGACCCACACGTTCCGCACCCCCTCCCAGGGGGCGATCCAAGAAAGCCACCGACCATCGGGGCTTAACCGGACGAAGGATTTCTTGGGGTCCCCGAAGAGGACCCGCCTCGGAATGAGGGTCACATCCGTCATGCTTTACCTCCTTGCCTTGTAGCGTTGGATCTTGTCCCCGACGTCATCGGGGCTTCCAAGAAAGCGCGGGCCTCCGCCTCCAGGGTTTCCCGCGCCAGGGAAGCGATCTCCCGCAGCGTGTACCTTGCCTCCAGGTAGCGGATGAACCGGTATCCCAGGAAGTAACCGGCGTACTTTATGCCGCGGAAATCGAACCAGGAGCCGAAGAACTCCCGCACATCGCCCCCGTCCAGGCGGGAGAGGTACTCGCGGGCGATTTCGGGGAGCCGCTCCGCGCAGCGCTCCACCCAGCCCGTCCCCTCCCCCTGATGGAAACTTCGTCCCCCGCGGATAAGTTCCTCGAGCCTCTGGGCGAACCCCTCGGTGTAGAGGAGCCCCGCCGGCCGCTCCTCTAGGGGTTCCAGGGGCTCGCCCCGCCAAAAACGGTGGATCAGGTGGCCGAGCTCGTGGGCACAGAGGCCCTCCAGGCGCTCAGGGGTATGCCACTCAAGTTCCGCGATCATCTCGAGCCCGAAGAGGACCGCTGGAACTCCCCTATATTCGGTGGCCCAGCCGGCGCCGCAGCCGATCCCCATGTACATCACCCCGAGGACCTCCTCCCGAAATCCCAAGTTTTCCCCCGCTTGCCCCAACACGCGTTCCCACACCCCGGGAAGGGCTTTCGCGGTGGCCTCCATGAGGGGGAGGCGTTGGGTGAGCTCTGGGAACACCCGCTTCCGGGCGATCTCCCGCCAATCGAACCCCTCCGCCGCATAGCACTCCACCTGCTTCCGGAAAAGCTCGGGATACCTTTCACGGTGGAACTCTTCCCAAAGTTTCAAGAGCTCCTCAGGATTCATCCCCGGGTTTTTCCGAAGAAGTTCGAGGAACCCGGAGGCGGCGTCGATCAGCTCCCTCATCGGGAGAGGACACCTTCCAGGGCGTAGGCGGCCCGCAGTAGCTTCCCCTCCCCGAGCCTAGGGGCGATGAGCTGCAATCCGAAGGGAAGCCCCCCAATCTCCCCCCCGGGGATGGAGATGGCCGGGACCCCGGCCAGGGCCGAGGGCAGGGTGAAGATGTCCGAGAGGTACATGGCGATGGGGTCTTCCTTCTCCCCGAACCTGAAGGCCGGGGTGGGAGAGGTGGGGCCGAAGATGATGTCCACTTCTTGGAAGGCCTCCTCGAACTCCCGGGCGATCAGGGTCCGCACCCGTTGGGCCTTGCCGTAGTAGCGGTCGTAGTAGCCGGCGGAGAGGGCGAAGGTCCCGAGCATGATCCGCCGCTTCACCTCGCGCCCGAACCCCAGGGTGCGGGAGGTGGCGATCATCTCCTTGACCGTCTCCCCGGGTGCTGAAGTCGTATAGCGGACGCCGTCGAACCGGGCCAGGTTCGCCGAGGCCTCGGCCGAGGCGATGAGGTAATAAGTGGGCAGGGCGTACTCAGTGAGGGGAAGGGAGATCTCCACCACTTTTCCCCCCAGCTCCTCGATGGCGGAGGCCCAGCGGTCGACGAGGGAAAGGGCCTCGGGGCCGAGCTCCCGGGGCCGGTACTCCTGCGGGAGCCCGAACTTCCACCCTTCGATCCCGCCCTCGAGGTCCTGGGTGTAGTCCCGGGGCTCCACGGGGAGGGAGGTGGAGTCCCGGGGGTCGTGGCCGGCGATGAGGGAGAGGATCAGGGCACAGTCCCGCACCGAGCGGGTGATGGGCCCGATCTGATCGAGAGACGAGGCGAACGCCACCAGCCCCCACCGGGAAACTAACCCATAGGTGGGCCTAAGCCCCACCACGCCACACAAGGCCGCGGGCTGCCGTACCGATCCCCCGGTGTCCGTGCCCAGGGCCGCCAAGGCCTCCCCCGCCGCCACCGCTGCCGCGCTCCCCCCGGACGATCCGCCCGGCACCCGCTCCGGGTCGTGGGGGTTCCTGGTGGGGCCGAAGGCCGAGTGCTCGGTGGAGGAGCCCATGGCGAATTCGTCCAGGTTCGTCTTTCCCTGCACTTGGGCTCCGGCGCCCCGAAGCCGCGCCACCGCGGTGGCATCGAAGACGGGCCGGAAGCGCTCCAGGAACCTGGAGCCGCAGGTGGTGGGGAAGTCCACGGTGGAGATGTTGTCTTTGATGGCGATGGGGATCCCCCGCAGGGGCCGCTCTGCCAAGGATTCCTCGGCCGTTTTGAGTGCCGCGGGATCGGCGAGGGAAAGGAAAGCCTGGATCTTTTCCTCCAGGGCGCCGATGCGCTCCCACAGGGAATCGACCAGTTCCCCCAAAGATAAATCGCCGCACAAGATGGCGGCGCGGGCGTCCCAGAGGTCCATGGTTTCTGCCGGGGGTGGGATTCGAACCCACACGGGGTTTATGCCCCACTGGATCCTGAGTCCAGCGCGTCTGCCAATTCCGCCACCCCGGCGCGAATCGACACCGATTCTATAGACCCCCCTCCCCACCCGTCAAGGTGCGCTAGAGGCCACCAGGTTTGACTAAAATCGCCTCCCACGTTAGACTGCGTGCGGGTGAGGGGGGATGATTGAGCTGAGAGATTTTAGGGTCTTCGCCGATCTCAAGAAAGAAGATTTGGAAAAGCTCTCCTCCATGATCCGCCACATCGACTACGGACAGGATGAGCTTATCTTCATGGAGGGCGCCCCGGCGTTCGGGTTTTACCTCGTTTTCTCCGGCGCGGTCAAGGTGGTGAAGCGCTCCGCCAAGGGAAAGTCCCAGATCCTCAAGATAGTGGGTCCGGGGGGGATGCTTGGGGAAACCACCCTATTCGATAAAACCGTCCACAATGCCTATGCCAAGACCTTGGTCCCCTCAAAGGTGGGGTTCATCGAACGGGGCGATTTCTTCTACTTCCTGGAACGGCATCCCAAGGTGATCTTCCGGTTCTTCGAGCGGTTATCCCTGGAGCTCAAGGCTTTCCAGAACAAGCTCGCTGAGCGCTCCTACGCCTCCAGCAAAGAAAGGCTCGCCCGCCTCATCCTCGCCCTGGGGAAGTTGGGGGTCGAACTTTCCCGGGGGGAGCTGGCGGAGATGGCGGGTGTTTCCTCTAAGACAGCTATCCGTACCTTGGGAGAGCTTGAGTCCCGGGGGATCATCGCCTTGGAGAACCGCCGCATAAAGATCCTGAAAGAGGATTACCTCAAGCGCCTGGTGGAGCCCTTCTCCTTTCCCGTGGATAGCTCTACCATTATCTGAGGGGGCCAAGTTTTTCCTCACACGGTGACAGGTGTCCTTGCACTCCCGTTTCTGTGTCACCAAAGTACCACCGGTCGTGATGGAGATCAGATGGGGGAAGGTCTCGGTGTGGGTGGCCCTTGTCGCCGGTTTCCTCCTCACCCTTTTGGCCCGCCCTCTGGCTCTTTCTACGAGTCCCGGGGTGTTAATGGGGGGCTATGCCCTGGCGGTCTCCCTGGCCGCGGCCGCGGGATGGCTATGGGGGCTCCTGGGAGCGGGTGTCGCGCTTGGGGCCACGGTCTTTTTGCTACAAGGGGAAAATTCCGGGATCTCCGCCATCGGAGGGCTCATGTATTTCGGGGTTGTGGGTCTCGTGGAAGGGGGTATGGGCATGTGGCGCCGTCGGGCCAGGGGGGGATCGCGCCCACCCAATAAGCTGGATTTGGTGTATAACGAGGTTCTCTTCGAGGATAGCCCCACCATCGTACACCTGGTGGACGAGGAGGGGAACGTTATTCGCCGCAACCGGGCGTCCAAGACCACCCTCGGCTGGCCGGGCCGCAATACCCTTCACCTCTCCGAATACGTCCACCCCGAAGACATCGGGCGGTTCCGCAAGGAGCTCCGCAAGCTCTTCGATCTGGGAGGGATCCAGGGGGTGGAGCTCCGCTTCATCTCGGAAAGGCAGCACAGCGTCCCCGTGGAGATCCACGGCCGCCGCCTAAGCCCCAAGCGGGCGGTGTTGGCAGCCCTGGACCGCTCGGAGGTCATGGAGCTCCAGAGGAAGCTGGCCGAGGAAGAGGCCCGCTACCGCTATCTCATCGAGGCCGCCATCGATACGATGGATTCGGGCGTAGTCCTCATCGACGCCGGGGGAAAGGTGATATGGGCCAACAAGGCCATCGAGCGCTTCTTCGGCATCCCCCGCGACAGCTGCATTGGCCTCCCCGCGAGGAAGGTGCTCGAGCGGCTGCTTTTCCGGATCGATAACCGTAGCGAGTTCGAGGACGTGGTGCACTATGCCTACGGAGAAGGGGCGGCGGTGGAGAACGTGGAATGCCGGGTGCGTTCGGGCTTGCAGCGTGAGGAGCGGATACTGCAGTATTCTTCCTATCCCATCGAGAACGGAGGGCGCATCGACCACTACGTGGACATCACCCAGCTCAAGCGCCTGGAGGCGGATCTGCGCCGCAAGACCCAAGACCTGGAAGAGATGAACCGGAACCTCAAGGAATACGATTGGGCGGTAGCCCATGATCTCAAGGCCCCGGCCAGGACCATCGTGTCGTTGGCGGATCAGGTGCTAAAACAGAACCCCGATGGGATCCTTCCCCAGGATGTGCGCCTGAACCTGGAGCTCATCCGCGAGGTGGGGGAGAACATGATCACCCTCATCCGGGATCTCCTCCACTTCTCCACCATCAAGGTGGACGCGGCGGCCTTCGAGCCCGTGGACCTGAAGAAGGTGGTGGGAGCGGTGTGCCGAGAGCTCTCCTCCATCCTCGAAGGGGTGGAGGTGGTGATCCAGCCGGGGCTTCCCACCGTCATGGGGATTGAGACCCGCATCGCCGAGGTCTACCGCAACCTCATCCAGAACGCGGTGAAGTTCAACGACAAGCCCACCCCCCGGATCGAGGTGGGGTACGAGGGGGAGCAGGGCGGGCTGTGCATCCTGTACGTACGGGACAACGGTATTGGGATCAGGGAGGAGTTCCACGAGACCATCTTCCGGATCTTCAACAAGCTCGATCCCGAGTCCGAGGGCACCGGGGCGGGCCTTGCAATCTGTCGGAGGATCGTGGAAGAACATGGGGGGCGGATTTGGGTGAAATCGCGGGTGGGAGAGGGGAGCACCTTCTACTTCACTCTCCCCAAGGCACGCGTAAGGAAGGTGGAGGAGCAATATGTCCGCTGAGAAAAAGCTGACGGTGCTTGTGGTGGAGGATACCAAACACGACTACATCCTGATCGAGCGCTCCATCCGGGCCTTGGAAGAGAAGGGGATAAAGTGCGAGCTTCACTGGGTCACCACGGGAGAGGATGCATTGGACTTCCTTTACCGTCGGGACAGGTACGCCAACGCGCCTCGGCCGAACCTGATCCTCTTGGACCTGCGGCTTCCGGGGATGAACGGGTTGGAGGTCCTGGAGCAGATAAAGAAGGACGAGCGTCTCCGGAAGATCCCGGTGGTGGTGCTCACCGTTTCGGAACTGGAAGAGGACATGGTCCGCGCCTACGATTCGGGCGCTTCGGCGTACCTCCAGAAGCCCACCCACACCGAGGACTTCGAGAAGCTCCTCAACACCGTCTGGGAGTACTGGCAGGTGGTACGGCTCCCGGAGTAGGCAAACGTCCCGTCGTGGGGTAACTTATATCCCCTATTTGGAGGACTTTTCTCCTCCTATTTGCCCCTTTGCTTCCCTTATGATCCATTAGGTTAAAAAGTTGCACGCGTGCCCTAAGGCGTGGTGCCGGCCGAAGCGGGTTGCCTGCCCGCACGGGGCCGGGGCGAAAAGTTGCGCTAGACCGCCTCCTCACCCGGCCCCGTAGGCTGCCGTTCGAATCGGCGGGGCACGCGGGAACTTCTCAGGTTGCCCGGGGAAGGTCCCTTCCCCGGGCATTTTTTGGCTTCCGCAGGAGTGGGGACACCCACCTTTCTCTCCCGGGAGCGGGTGGACGTATAATCTTCGTGCTAAAACCTCAAGGAGGTGGTAGTGTGAAAAGGTTCCTTATTTGGGTTCTCGTGGGGTTGGTGGGTCTGGTGAGCCTGGCCCAGGAGCTGGGGACGCGGGAAAACCCCATCATTTGGGTCTTCCCGCCTTCCACTCAGCCCGCCCTCATCGAGGAGATCGCAAAGAAAATCGCCGCCGATATCGGCAAGATGACGGGGCTCTTCATCGTGCCCAAGGTGATGCCCGATTATGCTGCCCTGATCGAAGCGTTCAAGGCCGCCGAAGGGAACGTCATGGGCGTTCCCACCACCGACCAGTACGCCCGGATCTCCGTGGAGACCAACTTCGAGACCACGCCGCGCCTCGCGGCGGTGCGTTACGGGTATCCGTACTACTTCTCCTCGGTGTATGCTCCCCGGGAGAAGGGGTTCGAGACCGCCCAGGACCTGAACGGAACGGTCTGGATTTACAACGACGAGGGTTCCACCTCCGGCTTCAAGCTCCCCAAGATGCTCTTCGACAAGGAGGGGATTACTTTCAAGGGCGTGGTGAAGTCCGGCGGCCACACCAACTCCATGGTGGCGCTCTTGGAAGGCCAGGGCGACTTCTGCACCGGTTACGGTTCCCCGCCTCTGCCGCCCGAGGACTGCGATGGGGCCGTGTTGTACCTCTTCCAGTCCTGTCTTGAGGCCGGCGAGGATGAGGCCAAGTGCTACGCGTTCGCTAAGGATGCCTTGAAGGCCTGCGATACCCGCTGGGAGTACGGCAACTACCCCGAGCTTTGGCTGTGGAACCCCTGGAAGAACGAGCTCATGCCCGAGGAATACCGGGGCAAGTGTGTGGATCTTCGCCGCGCCGCCGCCAAGATCGGTGCTTACGGTGACATCTGGGAGATCGTCCAGAAGATCGGCGTGGTCCTCACCATCGGGCCTGTGCCCAACGACTGCATCGCCTTCTCACCCGGCTTCCCCAAGGACATCCAGGACAAGATCGTGGAAGCCATCAAGCAGCACATCGCCTCTCCCGAGGGCCAGAAGCTCTGGACCGACCCGAACTTCTACGAGTGGACGGCCGTAGAGGAGATCGACGACACCTACTACTGCAACTACCGCGAGCTCGTGGGGCTTCCCAACCCGGAGTGGTGCAAGGGGGAGTGAGGCGTTAGCCGCGGGCTGTTGCGGCCGGGAGACGGGGGAGAAAAAACCTCCCCCGTCTTTTATTATTGGCGTGCCATGGCCGAGCCCTATCTCGTGGTAGAGCACCTCACCAAGGTCTACGAACGGGGCCATGTGGTGGCCCTGAAGGACGTCTCCTTCGAGGTCCAGAAGGGCGAGTTCTTGGTGATCATCGGCCTTTCGGGCTCGGGGAAATCAACCCTTTTGCGCTGTATCAACCGCCTGATCGAGCCTACGAAGGGGAGGATCTTCATCGACGGGGTGGAGATCACCAAGCTCTCGCCGCGTCAGATGCGGAAGTTCCGCCGCAAGATCGGCATGATCTTCCAGCATTTCAACTTGATAAAGCGGGCCACCGTGATGACCAACGTCCTCACCGGCCGGCTGGGCTACAATCCCACGTGGATGACCCTCCTCGGGATCTTCCCCAGAAGCGACCGTGAGCTTGCGCTCAAGAACCTGGAGCGGGTGGGGCTCTTGGAGAAGGCTTACGTCCGGGCGGACGAGCTTTCCGGCGGACAGCAGCAGCGGGTGGGGATCGCCCGGGCCCTGATGCAGGAGCCGGAACTGCTCCTCGCGGATGAGCCGGTATCCGCCCTGGATCCCGCCACCTCCCACTCGGTGATGCAGTACATCGAGCAGATGAACCGGGAGGACGGGGTGACGGTGCTCGCGAGCCTTCACTTCCTCTCGCTTGCCCGCCGCTACGGCACCCGGATCATCGCCCTCAAGGACGGGGAGCTCGTCTTCGACGGAGCGCCGGAGGAGATCGACGATCGCAAGTTCAAGGAGATCTACGGCGAGGAGGCCGAGGAAGTGGAGATCCGCTGAGGTCCTTTTCGATGGCGAGGATATGGCCCACCAAGCTCGATCGTGATCGCCTGCGGCGGCGTTTTGTCGCCCTCCTTTTGGATTGGATGAGCTGGGGGTACGTGGCCTACGGGGTCATGTACTTCCTGAACGATTACTGGTGGCGCATCCCCCTGGAGCGTTTCTACACCACCTTGACCCTACCCCCCTGGGGTTGGCCCGCGGCGGTCCTGGGGACGTTGGCCATGGCCGTGATCTGCCAGGTCTCTGGCTACAGCCTGGGCGAGCGGGCCCTGAAGCTCGAAATCAGGGAGGAGCGGCCCCTTACAAAAGAGGAGCTCCTCATGGGCCGGGCGGCGGGAAAGCCCTTCTGGAAGACCCAGTGGGGTGTGATGGCGGTGTTCCTCCTCGCCCTCACCGTGGCCTTGGGGTGGCACATCGTGAAGATCGACCCCGAGGCCCTGATCCACCCCAGCCCTCGCGCCCGAGAGATGCTATCGGAGATCTTCCCCCCCGACTTCCGGCACTTCCGCGTCCCCGATCCCGCCTTCGAACTTCGAGGCCTTCCCTACTCCATCCTCGACCTCATGGTCCTCACCATCTTCATGGCCCTATTGGCCACGGTCCTCGGGGCGGCGGTGGCGTTGCCGCTTTCCTTCCTCGGGGCACGGAACATCATGGGATTCAGCCCCGCCGGCTGGCTCGTCTACGGGATCGTGCGGGGGTTCTTCAACATCTTCCGCTCCATCGAGACCATGCTTTGGGCGGTGGTGTTCGCCCTGTGGATCCGGTGGGGCTCGCCCTTGGCGGGGATAATGGCCTTGACCATCCACACCATCGCCGCGTTGGGGAAGCTCTATTCCGAGCAAGTGGAGGGGATCGATCCGGGGCCGGTGGAGGCGGTGGTGGCCGCCGGGGGTAACCGGATCGAGGTGGTCCGCTACGCGGTGCTTCCGCAGGTGATCCCCTCCTTCTGGGCGTTCACCCTGTATCGGTGGGACATCAACGTGCGCATGTCCACCGTGATCGCCCTGGTGGGAGGCGGGGGAATCGGCGATATGTTGTTTTACTACAAGAACGAGGGGAAATGGGCCCTACTCGGGGCGGTGGTGATCACCATCGTGGCGGTGGTGTGGGCCATGGACTACCTCTCCGGAAGGCTTCGGGAAAGGATAACCTGATGCTGTCAGGATACCCTGAGGCTTATCTCAAGGAGAGGCCGCGCTGGATGTCCCTGGACGCGGTGGCGGATTTCTTCTACTTCGGTTTCCGGAACCTGCGGAAGTACCTCTCCATTGTGCTTCTAGATATGGGGGCCATAGGGATTCTGTGGCTCCTCATGAACTACGTGATCATCCGCCTCTCCACCGGGAGGATCGGCTACGCCTTGGTCCCCTGGTGGGTTTTCGGGCTGGGGGTGGTGGAGGCGGCGGCCTTGTGGGAGTCGTTCGGGAGATCCTTCGGTCACCGGGTGGCACGGGTGGAGCTGCGCCGGACCGACGGCGGGGAACCCACTGCCACACAGAGGATCCTACATTGGCTTCTGTGGCACGTAAGTGTGCTCCCGATTTTCCCCCTCCTCTTCATCCCTTCACCCCACGAGCGCGTTTCCGGCTTGGAGCTCCGTCCGTTCACCATGGAGGGGAGGACCCCTAAGCCGTGGTGGCGCACCAGCACCGGGATCTACGTGGCCTGGCTCACGGGGGTGGCCCTCCTTGCGGCCATCTCGGTAACTGTGTCCTGGGAAGATCTCGTGCGCCTCTTCACCAAGGCAGGCACCACGGCGAAGTTCTGGCGCTCCTTCTTCTCCCCCGATACCTCCATCATCCTGAAGACGATCCGGGACCTGATCGTCACCGTGTTCATGGCCATGACCGCCACTTCGTTTGCGGTATTGGTGGCGGTTCCGTTGTCGTTCCTGGCCGCCCGGAACCTTATGCGGGGCGTGGTGGGACGTCTCATCTACACCGTGATCCGGGGGATGATGAGCATCATCCGCTCCATCGAGCCGGTGGTGTGGGCCATCTTCTTTTTGGTGTGGGTGCGAGTGGATCTCACCCCGTTCGCGGGGGTGTTGGCGCTCTTCGTTCACTCTGTTTCCGACCTCACCAAGCTCTACGCCGAGAGGCTCGAGTCCATCGATCCGGGGCTCATCGAGGCCATCGCCGCCACCGGAGCCAACCGCCTCCAAATCCTCCGTTATGCCGTGATCCCCCAGATCGTGAACCCCTACATCTCCTTCACCCTGTACCGGTGGGACATCAACATCCGCATGGCCACAGTGGTGGGGGTGGTGGGGGGTGGAGGGATCGGCCAGGCCCTGTTCTTCTACCTCACCGGCAACCTGTGGCGGCAAGCGGGGACGGTGATGCTCTTCATCATCGCGTTGGTGTGGGCAATAGATTACCTCTCGGCGAGGCTGCGAGCGAAGCTTGCGTGAGGGGAGATGACGCGGGAGGAGCTGTTAAGGGCAGCCGAAGTCCTTATAGAGCAAGCCCTGAGGGAGGACGTGGGCCCGGGCGATGTGACCACCCAGGCCACCATACCTTCCGATGCCCGAGGGAAAGGGACAATCGTCGTCAAGGAACATGGGGTTATCTGTGGCCGGCATGTGGCTGCCGCAGTCTTTCGGGCCGTGGATAAGAGGATCTCCTTCCGGGCCCTGGTGCGGGACGGGGAGCCGGTGCAGCCGGGGGACGTGGCCGCGGAGGTGGAGGGCCCCCTTGCGGGCATCCTCACCGCAGAGCGCACCGCCTTGAACTTCCTCACACGCCTCTCCGGGATCGCTACCCTCACGGCCAGGTTCGTGGAAGCAGTGGCCCCATACCGGGCGGTGATCTTGGACACCCGCAAGACCACTCCTGGATGGCGTGTCTTGGAAAAATACGCGGTCCGGTGCGGCGGTGGCAGGAACCACCGCATGGGCCTCTACGACATGGTCCTCATCAAGGACAACCACATCGCCGCCTGCGGCTCCATCACCGAAGCGGTGAGGAAGGTCCGTGCTGCCGGGGTGAAGGTGCCCATCGAGGTGGAGGTGAAGGACCTGGACGAGCTCCGGGAGGCGTTGGAGCTCGGAGTGGATCGGATCCTGCTCGACAACTTCTCCGTTGAAGACATTGCCGAAGCGGTAAAGGTCGCGGAGGGTCGGGTGCCCCTTGAGGCTTCGGGCGGGGTTAGCCTCGATAACGTGGAGGCAATCGCCGCTGCGGGGGTCGATTACATCTCCGTGGGGGCCCTCACCCACTCCGCCCCCGCCCTGGATATCTCCCTAGAACTTGTCTGAAGCTTTCGGGTTTTTCGCTTTCGATGGGGAACTTCTGAGTGAAGTTGGGTTTTCCAAATTTTTGTGCCCGCGTGGTTTCTTTGTAGTGGAAGGAACTCCCGGGTCTGTGGACCTCTTTTTAAAACCCTTGCGCGCCGCCACTTCCTGCCCCATATTCCTCTCAGGAGGGGACGATGACGAAGAAACTTTTCCTCTTGCTTTTGATCTTGGGACTGGGCTTTGTGGGGGGGTTTCTGGGGGCGAAGTTAGCCTCTCCCCAGGGCGATATCGAGCTTTTACGTGAGGACCTCGATTCCCTTACCGACCACGTGGCGGCGGTGAAGAGGGCCATCGCCTCGTTGGAAGGCCTTCCCGATGAGATGTCGTCTCTTAAGGAAGCGGTGGCGTCCCTGGAAGGGGAGGTAGCCCGGCTGAAGGAGGAGCGGGTGGAAGCGGCCCCAGCAGCCCCCGCGACTCCCGGCACCTCCATAAAGATCGCGTACGTGGACCTCGATGCCCTGCTTGACGAGATATTCGCCCCCAGGACCTCGGCTCAAGAGGCCTACTCATCCAGACTGGACGATCTTCGCCAGGCTTATCAAGAGGAGAAGATCGACAAGGAGACCTATACCGAGGAGCTGGTGAAGCTGGAGGTGGAAGGGCTTAGGATGCAGGTAGACTGGAGCCTCTCCCTTCTGCGGAAGCTCAAGGCCTCTTTCGGCGAGATCGCCGATGTGTTGGACGAGCTTTCCCGCAAGCTTAAGCCCCTGGAGGAGGACGTAGCGAAGCTCGAAGAGCAGGCCGCGGCCGGGGTAAAGGAAGAGGACCTTCAAGCTTTCTTTCAACAGTATCAACAACTCCAATTGGTATTCCAGCAACTGGAGCAGCTTCTCACCCAAACCCTGAGCTCAATGCTGGCGAAGTTGGCGGGGGAGGTGGCCAAAGAGGAGGGTATCGCGCTGGTGGTGCAGAGAAAGGATGTCCTGTTTGTGGATCCTGATCAGGTGATCGATCTAGCGGAGAAGGTCAAGGCTCGGGCTCCGGAGTTCTTCGGCAGCTGAGAAAGCGGAATTTACGGGGGTTCTCGCACATTTTGAGTCGAGGGCTCAAAAGGGGCTGCGAGGTTTGCGCGTAGGAAGCGCTTCAATGAAAGTAGATCCTAATGGAGTCTACGGTAAGTTTCGAATGAAAACCAACTTTATTTTTGGCTTCCCAGGGGTTATGGTTTCCGACGGATGTGAAACGCCCTGTTCAAATTCTCAGCGCTCCTTGCAATTGGGGTTTTCCTCTCATTGGGTGTGGGTTCAATCGCGGAGGGGAGCTGTTGCCTCGGCGACAGCCCCTATTGCGGGTGTTTCGTGGACACAGGGGCGTGGGATCCCAACGGCCCCGATATCCAGGACATCGCCCACGACACGGTGGGCACCCGTGAGTCGTGCCTCGCGAACGGGGGAAGCCCTATTACCAGATGCAGCTCGGGATCAACGGCCGCAAGTTGGCCCAAAGGATCGCCTGTCTGGCGCACTATCTCGAGCGGGCCTACCGGGCCCTGGGCCTGAGTCTCGAATTGCTCATCCCCCGGGAAGCCTGGTGCTCCGAGGCGGTCTCTTATTGGCACCGGGAGGCCGGCATCCCCTATCCGGGGGCTACCGGAACTCCACCTCCATACTCGACTGGAGATTGGACACCACCTATGCCATCCAGACCTTCTACGAGGCCGAGGAGCTTTTTGGGGGCCGGGGCCGATGGATCGATTGGGACGATCTGGACTACAACGACTTCCAGCCGGGGGAGAACGCCCCCGTTCCCGGGGCGTACGTGTTGATACGCCGGTATGACCCGGACCAGGGGATCTGGAACGGGGGGAGCCACAGCATGATGATCGACGAGATGACCGTTTACCGGACGCTTTCCGGTAGGGTGACACGGGTGGAGGTCACCATCTTGGAGGGTAACTCCGGCGACAAGGTACGGGACGACCGGGTGCTGGAGGATCTCCTCGAGCTGACCCCGGCCGGAAGCGAGTGGATCGGGACCGACCGCAAGATCGTGGGATTCGGGGTGGACCTGGACTCCCGGGGTCGGCCCGTCTATACCCGGGGGAAGCTGCGGTGGGTCACGGTCCCCGAGATCCGCCTCTCGCGGCGCAAGTACCCCCGCGTGCACGACCCCGTTTGGGAAGGGCATTTCGCAGCGGTGGCGGTGGAGCTGGCGCGTTACGCAAAGCTTGTCCGGCGCGGGCCCACGGTCAAGGGCCAGGGCTTCGATCCCAGGGGGATCCCCGATGGGAAGAAGGCCTGGACCTTCCCCACGAAAAGGGGTGCGGCCGAGGTGGATCTCCTCTCGGTCCATCCCCTGCCCATCAAGGGGTTGATCCTGGTATGGGAGGGGTATATCCCCACGGGGGTGGAGGTGGAGTGGGCCGGGGCCGACCGGCGCTTCCGGACAGTCCCGGTGCCGGACCTGAAGGAATTCCGTGACTTCCAGGGGGCGTTCCCCTTCCCGGTTATCTTCGGCAAGTCGGGGGTCAAGGTGCGCTACGTCCGCATCCGCCTCCCGGCCCAGGGGAGAAAGGCCGTTTTGCAGGAGCTGCGGTTCGTCTACGACTGGGGCCGTTGGCGGGAGTCGGAAGCCGATTTCTGATCGGCGTATCCTTGGGGCCGGGTGGACACCCGGCCCCAAGGGAGCCCTTAAAGCTTGTAGCCGAACCGCCGCAGGAGCTCCTTTCGCTCGCGGATATCTTCCTCGGTCTCGACGCCCTTTGTCTTCACCCCATCGATGACCCCGACGACCCCGCGGCCCTGTTCGGTCTCGGCCACGATCACCTGGAGGGGGTTGGCGGTGGCGCAGAAGATCCGGCATACCTCGGGGACCTCCTTGATGGCGTTCAGGACGTTGATGGGATAGAAGTCGCGTAGGAAGACGACGAACACGTGGCCGGCCGAAAGCGCCAGGGCGTTTTTCTTCGCCAGCTCGATCATCTCCTCGTCGGTGCCGGACCAGCGCACCAGGGCCTTCCCCGAGGCCTCGCAGAACGCCAGCCCGAACTTCGCCCCCGGGACCTGGGTCACGATGGCCTCGTGGATGTCCTCCACCGTCTTGATGAAGTGGGACTGCCCCAGGATCACGTTCACCTCATCGGGCTTCTCGATCGGGACCACCTTCAACTCCATGTCCACCTCCTTCACCGGTTTTCCCCGATTTTATTGTGCCGGGACCCCGATGGGGCCGGGGACCTGGAAGATCAAATAGCGGTTCACCAACTCCACGAACGCCCGCACGTACTCCCCCGGGGAGGCGGTCAGGCGCACGGCGTTCAGACCCGTGACCTCCGCCGAGGCGGCGGGTCCGGAGATGAGGCGGACCCAGCGCGCAAGCGACCCCTGCCTCCGCTCCAACGCGGCCAGGATCTCCCCCGTGGGTTCCGCCCACGCGCCGGCCAGGGTGCCTTCCGCCCACTCCAGCTCCTCCATCGTGGCGGAGCCGTTGTAGAAGGCCCTCTTCAGCCGCAGGAGCTCTTCCCGCTCCCCGGGCGAAAGCAGCGGCCAGAGGAAGCTCGCCCTCAGCATGACGCCCCGGCGCCGGAACTCGTAGAGGAGCTCCCCTTCGCGGGAGATATCCACGGCGCGGAGCCCGGAGAGCCACTCCCCCAGGAACGCCTCCCATCCCTCCCCGTAGGCCCCGCGGAAGCCGGCGAGGAACTCCTCCCGGGAGGGGGCTCCGGCGGCATGTGGTCCCCGGGAGAAGAGCCCCAGGATCGCCGGGGGTGGGAGGCGCCCGGCGAGCGCCCCCACCAGGGTGAACCCGAGCTCGTAGGCCACGAAGACGGGGACGTGGGAGAGGTCCTCCACCTCCCGGACCCAGATGGCGGCCATCTCCCGCTCCAGCTCCCGCCCCACGGGCCCCCGGAAGCCCAGGGCGTGCTCGGTCCAGCGGGCCATCCCCTCCACCACCAGGTCCGGGTCCAGGCCGATCCCCGGGACCCTAAAGCCCGCGAGGTCTTGGATCATGTGGGTGAGCTCGTGGGCGAGGGTGGCTTCCCAGCGTATGGGGAGGCAACAGGCGGCGATGCACCCGAACACCCTCGCCTCGGGCTCCTGCCGCGCGAGCTCCCGCAGGGGATCCTCGAGGACATCGTCGGGGACCGCGTGATAAAAGAGGCCGGCGACGCCGAAGTAATCCACATCACACCAGTACTTCTCGAAGTCGCCGTAGAGGATCACGAGCGCCCGCTCCGGGGGCGGCGGGAGGAGCTCCGGGGACACGTCCATCCTCCGCTGGGCCGCGAGCTCCGCGCAGGAGACCCCGGGCGGCAACCAAAGCCCGGTGACGGCCGCGTAGACCTCCTGGACCCTGCTCAGGGGGGACCCAGCCGCAGCGGGGTACACCACGTAACAGCACGGGGCCTCCCCCACCGTCCATCCCCCCGCCGCCAGGGCCCCGATCCACAACGCGATGCTCAGGACCGCCGCGAGGGATCGTCTCGGCATAACGGCCGGATTTTAGACCGAAATGGGTTCAAGAAGTGACCTACGTCCTTGCTTTTCGTGGCTTCCCCGCGGCTCACTGACGGTGCGATGCGTGGTCGGTGGATGACGGCAGCGGTTGTCGTGCTTTCTTTGCCCGCCGCGGGAACGGCGTGGACAGAGAGCCCGGGGCCCCAGGGGATTTCCCTTTTCCTCCCGCCGGGATGCGCGGTAGCGCCGTATGCGGAGGGGGTCACCAGGGTGGAATTCCCCATCCCATCGGGAACGCTTCTCGCCGAGTTCTTCCTGCTGATCGAGGCCGGGGGTGGTCCGCTTCCCCCGGGCCAGCCGATATGGATCGGGGGTCGGCGGTTCATCCTCCGACACTGGCTCGAGGGCGCAGCGGGTTCCCGCTACGAGGCCTTTCGCTTCGTGGCCCCTGCGGGAAAGGGGAGGTGGGCCGCGTTGACCTTCGTCATCCATACCGCCAACCCCGGGATGTTCTCCGAGCCTCCCCCGCCCTACGACCGGGGGGCGGTCCTCGGGATGATCTGGGAGGTCCTGGCGACCGCGCGGTTCCCCGCGCGATAGATCCTCAGCCACGTGGGGGCGGATCCCCGGGGCATCCTGCGCCACGTGGAGGCCCTTTCCTTCCCCCGGCCCACCGGATCCCCGGCCGAGGCGGAGGCGGCCCGTTACGTCCGGGAGAGGCTCGGGGAGGCGGGGGTCAGACACTGGGAGGAAACGTTCTCGGCGGTGGCGGATATGAACTGGTTCCCCATCTCCGCCGCGTCCTTTTCCGTGCTGGGGGGCGTGCTCTTCCGATGGGCTCCCTGGGCCGGGGCCCTCGTCGCGGCGCTGGCGCCCCTCCTCCTCTGGTACGCCCTCACCCGGGCCGATAGCCCCCTGCGGTTCCTCCTCCCTCGGCGCCGGAGCCGGAACGTGATCGCCCGGATACCGGCGCGGAGGGGGAGGGAGGGGGCGGTGGCCCTCCTGGCACATCTGGACACGAACCGGGTGAGGGAGGCCTGGACCGCCGCGGGGGTCACCGCCATCCGCTGGGGGACCATGGGCACCCTGGTGGCGTATGGGCTCGAGGCGATACTTCTCCTTTCGGGGGCCCTCACCGGGATCCGGGCGTTCCACTACGGGGCGGCCCCGTTGGCCCTCTACGCCCTGGCCACCATAGCCTTCCTTTCGGTTGAATTCCGCAATCCCCACTCCCCCGGGGCGAACGACGACGCCTCCGCGGTGGCCGTGGCGCTGGAGTTCGCGGCCCGGCTTATCCGGGAACCCCTGGAGCGCACCGAGGTATGGGTGTGCTTCACCGGGGCGGAGGAGGTGGATCACCGGGGGGCCAAGGAGCTCCTGCGCCGCCACCCGGAACTCCGGGGCGCGTGGTTCGTGGTCCTGGAAGGTGTGGGGGCGGGGGAACTGACCCTGGTTGCCCGGGAGGGCGTCATCTTCCGCTACAGCCCCGATCCCGAGCTTTTGCGTTGGGCAGAGGAAGCGGCCGCCGCGCGCCCCGAGCTGGGGGTTGGGACGGGGGAAATGACCATCGTGTGCGAGACCCAGACGTTGCGGCGGCTGGGGTGCCGGGCCCTCACCCTCGCCGGCCGCGATCCCGGGACGGGGACCCTCCCCCGCTGGCATTCCCCCGATGACCTCCCCCGGTACATCTCCCCGGAGAACCTCTCCTCCGCCCTGGAGTACCTGGGGGCCCTCTGCCGGTCTCTGGACGCCCGGGGCGTCTAGGCGCGGCCCGCGCTGAGGAGGCGGTCCAGGATGGCCTCCAGGGGCGCTCTGGCGACACAGCACACCTTATCGGCGCCCCCGTAGAAGACCCAGAGCTCCTTTCCCATCACCACCGCCCCCTCCGGGAAGACCACGTTGGGGACGTCCCCTTCCACCTCGTAAGGCTCCTGCGGCTCCAGGATGGGCTCCCGGGCGCGGGCGATGACGCGCCACGGCTCGTGCGGATCCAAGAGGGCGGCCCCGACGCGATAGGTGTGGTCACAATCCACGCCATGGTAGATGAGCAACCAGCCGGCTTTCGTCCTGATCGGGGGCGGCCCGGCGCCGATCTTCTTCGCCTCCCAATCCTCCCGGGGCTGCATCACCACCCTGTGGCCGTACATCCTGCCGGGGAGGCCATCCAGGAATGCGAACCAGATGCTGGGCCGCGTGGCCGGGTATCCGGGGCCGATCCAGTTGGCGGGCCGGTGGAGCGCGGCGTACCGCCCTCGGATCCTTTCCGGGAACAACACCACGTCCTTGTCGCTCGCGTGATAGGGGGTGATGAGGCCCAGACGCAGGAACCTCGGCCCCCCGGGCTCACCGAGGCCCGTTACCCGGGCCAGGGCGGTGCGGAAGGATGACATCTCCGGTTCGGGGATCCCGAGGCGGCGCCGTAACGCCGGGGGCGGTACCGGGGTGGCGATGACGGAGTAGGTCATGTACACTGTTCCCTCCAGCTCCACCAAGCGGGCGTCCTCGATGGACATCTCCCAGAGGCGGAGATCCGGCCCGAGCACGGGCTTCGGGTGCCTTTCGAGGAGGTTCAAATCCTCATCGAACGCGGCGTAGCCCTGACAGGAAGTGTAGCGGAGGTGATCGCCCACGGCCCGGTAAAGGATATGGAACTTTCCGTGCCGGTATAGGGCGGCGGGGTTGAAAGTGGCAACCGCTTCCCAGCCGGTTCCCCGGGGCGCGATGAGGGGGTTTCCCTCGTACCGGGTGAACATCCCGCAGAAATTTAACGCAACCGGTTGAGTTTACAAACTTGACAAGATATCCGGATTTGCTGTATAAGCTTCCGTCAAGTTGAGCAAACGCTTTAGCGAAGGTGGGCGCGGTGCGGTCTAAACGGGGCGTCACCCTCAGGGACATCGCGCAAGCGGTGGGGACCACCACCTCCACCGTGTCCCGAGCCCTGAACGGAAAGCCCGGGGTGAGCCCTGCTCTGCGAGCCCGGATCCTCGAGGTGGCTCGAAAACTCGGGTATACCCCTCACGCCCCCGCCCGATCCTTGGCCCTCAAAAAAACCGAAAACATCGGGCTCCTGATCCACAAACGCCAGTCCTTTTCGCCCACTTCGTTCTACGGCGAGATCATGGCCGGAGCGGAGGCCGCTGCCACCGAGGCCGGCTACCACCTTATATTCTCCACCAGCGACTCCTCCGTCCTTCCCGATATCCTCAACACCCGAAAGATCGATGGCCTCATCCTCGCCGGATGTGATTTCGAGGTGCGGTTCATCCGGCGGCTTAAGCGCCGCGGCGTCCCGCTGGTATTGGTGGACAACCACCTCGATCCCCTGGAGGTGGACTGTGTGACCATCGACAACCACGGCGGTGCCTACGCCGCCACCTCCCACCTCATTGCCTTGGGACACCGGAAGCTCGCCTTCGTCGCCGAGACCCTGGACAATTTGAGTTTTTCCGAGCGCTTTTCCGGCTTCCGCGCCGCGCTCGCGGAACGCGAGATCCCGCTGCGGGAGGAGTGGGTAGCCACCGGGGAGCCCGAGGGAGGTGAGGGGAAAGACAACACCTATTACGGCTTGGTGGCGATGCGGAAGATCCTCTCCGTCGGTTCCCTCCCCACCGCGGTGGTAGCGGCCAACGATGCCGCTGCCGTGGGGGCGATGCGGGCCATCAAAGAGGCCGGCCTCCGTATCCCGGACGATATCGCCATCGTTGGCTTCGACGATGCTCCCTGGGCGGCACACCTGGAGCCCCCCCTCACCACGGTGCGCGTGGACAGACACAGCATGGGTCGCCTGGCGGTGAGGAGGCTGCTCGAACTTTTGGACGGAAAGGGGGGACCTCCTGTGGAAATCAAGCTCGCCGCCACTTTGGTGGTGCGGCGCTCCTGTGGCGGCGAAGGGGAGGGAGGTGGTAAAGGGAAAAGCCTCTTCGCTTCCGAAAAAACAACGTAAAAGGAGGGAGTCACCGTGAGGAAGTTCGTGCTTCTTTTGGCGGGGCTTTTCGCCCTGAGCGTCGCGGTTTACGCGGTGGAGGTGGTCTTCTGGACCGCTCCCAACCCCACCCAGGAGGCCTTCTGGCGCTCCATGGCCGAGGCGTACATGGCCGAGCATCCCGACGTCAAGATCACCGTCCAGGCCATCGTGGAGGGCCCGCAGGGCTCCGAGGGCACCATTCTCGCCGCCATCGCGGGCGGCAACGCCCCCACGGCCTCGGAGAACATCTTCACCGGTTTCGGGGCCCAGCTGGTGGAGGCCGGAGCAGTGGTGCCCCTGAACGAGCTCCCCGGATGGGACGAGCTCATCGTCGCTCGCCGCATGACCAACGCCATCAAGGGATGGGTCTTCGGCGACGGCAACTACTACATCTTCCCCATCTACGCCAACGCCATGCTCTTCGCCTGGCGGCTGGACATCCTCAAGGAGCTAGGCTTCGGCGAACCGCCGGCCACTTATGAGGGGATCCTGGCGGTGGGCAAGAAGCTCAAGGAGATGTATCCCGACAAGTTCCTCTGGGCCCGCACCGCGTTGGTACAGCCCACCTGGTGGCAGCGGTGGTTCGACTTCTTCATGCTCTACAACGCCGCCAGCGACGGTAACCCCTTCCTCTCCGGCGGGAAGCTGGTAGCCGACGATGAGGCGGTGATCACCGTGTTCAAGTTCCTCCAGGAGCTCAACGCTGCGGAGCTCCTCCTCACCCAGCCGGCGGAGAACCCCTTCCAGACCGGGCTCAGCATCTGGACCAACTTCGGCCCCTGGGGCATCCCGTGGATGAAGGAGAACTTCCCCGAACTTAAGTTCGGCGAGAATCTCGTCTTCGCCCCGCCGCCGGTGCCGGCGAGCTTCGGCTATGTCAAACCCCACAAGACCTTCGCCGACGCCAAAGGCATCGTCATCTATGCTCCCCACGCCTCCGGCGCCTCCCAGGAGCAGATCAACGCCATCTGGGAGTTCGTGAAGTGGGTGTTCGGCTCCGTGGAGAACGACGTGGCCTGGTTCAAGCAGACCAACCTCCTGCCCCTCCGTGAGGACCTCACTACCAACCCCGCCTTCGCCGCGGTGTTCGCGGAGACCCCGGAGTTGATCCCTTACGCCGAAGAGCTCCCCTACGCCGTGCCACCGCTCAAGACCCCCAAGGTCCAGGACATCCAGACCGCCTTGTCCGAATACGGCATGATCCCGGCGCTCCTGGGGCAGAAGACCCCGGAGCAAGCTTGGGAAGACGCCAAGCGCGAAATACTATTGCTCTTGGAGGAGTAAAGGTTCTCCCCGGAGTGATAGTTGGGCCGTAGACGTGTAGCGAGGTGGATGGAGGTAAGGGGATGGCTCCTCACATCCCCTTACCTCCTTTATTCTTTGGTGTTCTTCCTCATCCCGTTGGGCTGGAGCCTGTGGCTCGTGTTCACCAACTGGAACCTCATCTCCCCCCGGATCGATTTCATCGGCCTGGAGAACTTCGTCAAGGCGTTCAAAAGCGCCCGGGTCCATGCGGCTTTCCTCAGCGCCTATCGCATCATGGGGTTTTTCCTCCCCATGGTGTTGGTGCAGTCGCTGGCGGTGGCACTGCTCATAAACAGCCTTCCCTGGGGGAGGGCGTTCTTCTCCGTGGGGTTCTTCATGCCGTACCTCGCCTCCGGGGTGGCGGTGGCACTGGTGGTTCGGGGGATCCTGGCCTACAACAGTCCCGCGGCGCCCATATTCAAGGCGCTCTTCGGGACGATCCCCAACTGGTTCGGACACCCCGTCTTGGCGGTCTTCATCATCAGCCTCCTCATCGCGTGGAAGTTCTCAGGTTACTACGCCTTGATCTTTCTGGCGGGGCTGCAATCGATACCGAAGGAGCTCTACGAGGCGGCAGAGCTCGATGGGGCGCGGTTCTTCACTAAGCTCTTCCGCATCACCCTCCCGATGCTCTATCCTGCCTTCTATACCGTTCTCATCATGGCCGTGGGGCTGTGTTTCGCCATCTTCACCGA
The DNA here is from genome assembly GCA_002375995.1 of Acetothermia bacterium UBA3571. Classification (GTDB taxonomy): domain Bacteria; phylum Bipolaricaulota; class Bipolaricaulia; order Bipolaricaulales; family Bipolaricaulaceae; genus UBA3571. The sequence continues at coordinate 24,275 of DFNI01000046.1, forward strand.
GCCCTTCATGCTCACGGGGGGCGGCCCCGGGCGGGCGACCCATACCTGGTACCTGGAGATCTACTACCAAGTGTTCCAGAACCTGCGGGCCGGGTACGGGGCGGCGATCTCCTTCATCAACGCCGCCATCACCTTCACCTCGGTCCTGATCGTGCGGAGATTGATGCAACGGTGGGGGAGGGCGTTGGGCTATGAATAGGCGTAGATCAACCTATAACGCGATCAAGTACACCGCCGCTGTTGTTCTCCTCTTGATCTCCATCTTCCCCTACATCTACATGGTGCTTCAATCCCTGGCCCCGTGGGACCAGGTGAACAAGGTCTTCATCCCCTCCCGGCTCACCCTGCGCTCATATATTTGGCTTTTCACCGGGACCGAGGCGTTGGTGGCGAAGCCGTGGCTGAGGGCCTTCCTCAACAGCGTCATCGTGAGCGTCTCATCCACCACGTTGATGGTCTTAAGCGCAGCCATCATCGGGTACGCCCTGGCGAAGCTTCCCTTCCGGGGAGGGCGCTTGGTCTACGATTTCATCCTCTTCCAGATGTTCTATCCCGCGGTGATCCTCCTCATCCCCACGTTCCTTTTGGTGAAGGCCTTCGGGTGGTTCAACACCTACTGGGCCATGATCGTGCCCAAGGCGATGAGCGTGTGGGCGATCTTCATGTATACGAGCTTCTTCAAATCGGTGCCCCAGGAAATTATCGACTCGGCCCGGGTGGACGGGGCCTCGGAGTGGCGGATCATCTTCCGGATAATGATCCCGCTTTCCAAATCCATCACCATCATCGTGGCCCTCTTCCTCTTCATGGCCCGATGGGAGGAGCTCCTGTGGGACCTGGTGGTGGTCCAGGACACCTCCATGCGGACCCTGAACGTTTTGCTAGCGACCATCCAAAGCAGCTACAACCCCTATCCCGGGCCGCTTTACGCCGCGGCCACCATCCTCACCCTGCCGATCCTGTTGGTGTTCCTCGCCTTCAGCCGCCACTTCAGCCAGGGGATCCGGCTGGTTTTGGGGAAATAGCTTAGGGACTCCCCTTTTTCCGTATAGGGTTTGAATTCTCTGCGCCGCCAGGCTAGAAAGGAGACTGAATTTTCATCGAAGGAGGGGAGATGCTGGCGATTGTAGGGGGAACGGTGCTTACTCCCACGGAAGAGCTCAAAGGGGCCACGGTTCTCGTGGAGGGAAAGACCATAAAGGCAGTGGGAACGGACGTGGATGTCCCAAGCGAGGCGCAAGTGATCGATGTGTCCGGGAAGTACGTGATCCCGGGGCTCATCGACGCCCACTGCCACACGGGTATCTTCCCCGACGGGATCGGCTGGCAGCACAGCGACGGTAACGAGATGACCGAGCCCATAACCCCTCACCTCCGGGCCATCGACGCCATCCACCCCGAGGACATGGCCTTCGAGGACCTGAGGAAATGGGGCGTCACCACCATCAACACCGGGCCCGGAAGCGCCAACGTCGTGGGGGGCCAAACCGCAGTGGTGAAGACCCGGGGACGCACCGTGGAGGAGATGCTGGTGAAGGCCCCGGCGGGGATGAAGATGGCCCTGGGCGAAAACCCCAAGCGAGTTTACGGGGAGAAGAAGAAGCTCCCCTCCACCCGGATGGGTAACGCCGGGCTCTTGCGGGAGTGGCTCACCAAGGCCAAAAACTACCTGGAGAAGAAAAAGCACGCTCGTGAAAAGGGCGAACCCTTCGAGGTGGACATAAAGCTCGAGGCCCTGGCGAACGTGCTCATTGGGGAACTTCCCGCCCACATCCACTGCCATCGGGCCGACGACATCATGACTGCCCTCAGGATCGCCAAGGAGTTCGGGATAAAGGACGTGGTCCTCATCCACGCCACTGAAGGCTACAAGGTAGCGGATATCCTGGCCGAGCGGGGAGTGCCCTGTGTGGTAGGGCCGATACTCTTTTCCCGCACCAAGTACGAACTTCGGGGGATGAACCCCAAGAACCCGGTGGAGCTCTCCCGGGCCGGGGTGAAGGTGGCCATTCAGACCGACCAGATGTCGGCGGTGAAGTACATCCTGTTCGACGCGGCGCTGGCGGTGCGGGAGGGGATGGACGAAGGGGAGGCCCTCAAGGCCATCACCCTGTACCCGGCCGAGATCCTGGGGATTGATGATCGGGTGGGTTCCATCGCCCCGGGAAAGGACGCGGATCTCGTGGTGCTGGCCGCACATCCCTTCGATGTGGCCCGGAGCCGGGTGGAGCTCGTCCTCATCGAGGGCGAGGTGGTCCACAGCGCAAGTGGGTGAAACAGTATTTGGAAAGGGAATTGCTCGCCCGAGCCCACTGCCCGGGCGTTTTTTCGGGTGAGGGCGGTACTGATGACCGCTTCCGATTATGGTTACTCACATGGGGATGAGGACCGAGAGGTTCACGTGATAAAGGACTTTCACGTCTTCACGGAGGGAGTTAATTCCTGGCACACAGAGTTTATTTCTTGCTGCATTTCCTATTTCGATCCTTAGATATAGGACTTTACTTCGGATCTCAAGCTTTTGATCTCGGTTCTGATCTCCGCACGCAGCGACGTGATCTCCACCTCGAGGCGCCCCAGGCGCTGATCGATCTACTCAAAGGCTTCTTCAATCTTGGTCATCCGCTCTCCAAAGCCCATCGATGTTATCACAAACTCAGCATGCCGAACCGCGGACGTGGCGCTCTTGTTCCCGCGGTGCGCTTACGGGAGGAACCTTCTGCGCTGGGAGGGTGTACCTTTAGGTGGAGGTGACCGTACCGTGCGCATGTTCATTTTGGGTTTGGTGATTCTTCTGGGGATCCCGGGCGTAGCGTTGGCCCAGGTGAGTGCAAGCGCCTCTGCTCGTGTCTCCGCGGGGGAGCCGGCGGAGGTGACCATCGGGGTATTCACCTTTCGCGCAGGAGAAAAGGTCGCGTTCGAGCTCAGCCAGGAAGAGTCCTGTATCTGTATGTGTGAGGATCTTCTCATCAAGGCGTTTTATGTGCTGGGGCCCGAAGGCGAGCGGATATATGAAGACAACTCCTTCGATTATCCGGTTCTCGCGAAGGAGTGGGTGGGCAGATGGGATCTAACCGGGCCCGAAGGCGAGCCGGTTACGCCTGGGCAGTACACCGCGGTGATAGAGACGTCGGTGGGCATCTTCCGGGCTCAACTGGAAGTCCCTTCGCCCGGCGCCATGGAGCCCTATGGACGAAGCTTGGCGAAGGCCTCGGTGTGTGGCATCTCGCTTTCCGTTTACAAACTTTTGGACGAATCCGACAACGGGGCCACGGTATATTTGCGCACCGATGAAAAACTCTTGGTAGCTTTGGAAGGCAACCCCACCACCGGGTACACCTGGAAGCCCACCGAGGTCCCCGAGTTTCTAGCACAGATCGAGGGGACAGAGTACCTAGCTGCTTCAGCTTTGGTAGGGGGAGGGGGGACCTTTTTCTTCCGCTACGAAGCGAGGGAGCCCGGCACGGGACCCCTTTCCTTCGCGCACCTACGCCCATGGGAAGAGGAAGCGGCTGAAACCTTCACGGTAACGGTGGTGGTGCGTTGATCTCCTAATTTTCTGTCGCGGTCTGGCGGCGCAAGAAAGAAGTTCTCCCCCGAGGAGTCCGACGGCGTCTGTGGAGATTCGCTGGCGCACCGTTCGAAAGGAAGAGGAATAGGACCTCGGTCCTGGTTCCCCACTTCCGCTTTCGGCGGCTACATGGGTCTATTTCATGGGCGGGAGTGTCTCGCCCATGGGGGAAGGCCGGTATTGAGGTGTTTAAGTGCCACTTTGAACTTCCGAGGTAGTCCTATTTTGACGGCACGACGTAGATTCAGGAGTGTTATTTAACGGTGTGGGTTTTTCTGCGAGCTTCGATGGACGAGTGTCCTTGTTTTAGCGGACGCGGTGACTTTCGCGGCAGGTATAATGGAAGCAATGTTTTAGAGGAAATCGTAGTTGACAAGCGGCGAGGTGGTGATTTAACATACTGGCCAATGGAGAGCAGGGGGGCAGCGGCTAATTTAAGCGATCATCTCTTGACATACGCAATTTGCCGTGCTAGGATCGTGCCGCTTGCCCCGGGATATTTTGGGGACGGAGGTGATGTAGCAGAAAGGAGGAAATATGCCGGGCACAAGGACCATGGGACCTCAAAAGAAAGGGGGTAATGATTTGATGAAAAAAGGAGTTCTAGTAGGAGTAATGGTTTTGGCGGCCATGGTGTTCGGCACCGTGGCCTGGGCATTCGACACATACTTCGCGGATTCTAACGGCAACAAGATCACGCAGATCTGGGAGGGCAGGCGCTTCTGGGTGGTGGTGGACGACCGGGAGCTGGGGCAGTGCCCCCCGGGTGAGTTCTTCGCCGATCTCGTTATCTTCGACTTCAAGACCGGTGCTTACATCGTACAGACTCACGCCCGCTTCCTCGAGATTCCCAACGAGTCTGGGATTTATTACTGGGTGGACAACAGCGGTAACAAAGTCTGGGTCCAAGTAGGTGACCGTGCGGACGCTGACTACGCGGACATCGACGAATTCGAGCACGTACTTGGCACCACCTCACTGGGAGATATCTGGACCGATGGTAACTGGATCTACATCGATGAAGACGTAGACGGTCCTACATTTGATGCAAGAGTTGCTGATTTGCCCCAAGCTCGTGAAGCATGGCGGGCCCAAGCGACCGCATACGACAGCACGCTGATCTACGGTGAGCTCGGTACCCCTGAAAAGAAGATTGAGGGGCGGTTTGAAAATATGGACACCCTCGTTTTGATCGTGGCCGCCGAGCACGACGAGCGGCTGATCGACCAGGACCAGCTCAAGATCGTCGACACCACCTCCACCATCACCGTGGAGCCGGGGATCCTGGAGTACGGCTGCGGTGCCATGTGCAACGTGCGCGTCACCATCGTGGACGAGGACGAGAACCTTGACCCCACGGAGATCGACTACGTCCCCTTCTTCGTCATCGTCAACCCCGGTTCTTGGATCCCCGATTCTGGCCAGACCGACTCCATCACCACCTTCTGCGCCCTGAAGATGTTCGGCGGCGTGAAGGGCAGCGGGGATCCTTTGAACCAGCCGATCCGCTGGTACAACATCTACGATGGTCCCCGCTACATCGACTATCCGAACGATTGGCTTGACGGGAGTGATGTGGCACCTGTTGTCTTCTACGCGTGGGAGACGGCGCCCGATAGCGGTGTCTTCGTCTACGACTTCGGGTTGCTTGAGGGCCTCCAGCAAGCTCTTGGCTTCAACCGCTTTCCCTCTGGGACGACGATAGCGTTCTA
>DFNI01000033.1 GCA_002375995.1 Acetothermia bacterium UBA3571
CTCCGCCGCCTCCCCCCGAACGACGACCGTCCCCCCCTCCACCGCCACCCGCTCCCTGCTACGACATCCCGGGGGCCATTTGTTACCCCGACGGTGAGACCTTGGAATCCATCTACGGGATCAAGATCCCCGAGGTGCCCATAGAGGAACGCACAATGCTTCCCGAGACCACGAGCCCTGCGGATGCTTATGTGCTGGAAGAGGGCCACTACTGGGGCGTTTTGGGCGGGGAACTCTCCCCCTGGGGCGCCACCGATACCCAGGATTGGTACAAGGTCATCGTTCCTCCGGGCAAGGCCGCGGTGGTCTATATCGAGCAGCTTGGGGTCTGGGAGTACCAGACCTTCATCTACGATATCTGCGGCTATTACCGGGAAGAGGCGGCGATGCAAGCGAACTATTGTCTCCTTCCTCACACCGAAGAAGACGACTCTTACCTCATCCGGGTGTTCCGCGAAAGCGGCGTGGGGGAGTACTTGATCTCCGTCTTCTTCGTGGATTTGTGTCAGTGAAACGAAGTCCATAAGACCGCTCCGCCCCCCTTTGTCTGAACCCTGCCCCGGGGCATGTTTTACCATGATGGACGTCATCTGTTAGCTCTTTTCCCGCTACAGTTGGGACCGCTAAACTTCCCCGTGGACGGGGTGGACGATGAAGCTGCGTGAGGTAGCAGAGGTCACTCAGGCCGAGGTTCTCACCGGGCGGGAGCTTCTGGAGAGGGAAGTGGACAAGGGTTGTGGTGCGGATCTCCTCTCCGACGTCCTTTCCGTGGTGGAGGAAAACTTCCTCCTCGTCACCGGGATGGTCACCCTCCAGGCGGTCCGGGTGGCGGAGGTGATGAACGCCGCCGCGGTCCTCATCGTTCGGGGAAAGCGCCCCCTGGAGCCGGTGATCGCGTACGCCGAGGAGGCAGGGATACCGCTTCTTGCCACCCAAAAGGGGATGTTCGAGACGTGTGGGTTGCTTTATTCCCGGGGGCTTCGCCCCACCAGGTTCCGCCGTGTCTCCGAATACGCCGGGTGAAAAGGGCCGTCTTCTTTACCGGCGGACCTTTTACGTGTCCCCCGGGGCCATTGCCGATGTGGGGGCGGTGTCCACCCAGATACGGCGAATCCTCCGGGAGCTCGGGGTGGAGCCCGAGGTGGTGCGCCGGGTGGGGATCATCTGTTTCGAAGGAGAAACGAACATCGCCATCTTCACCAAGGGGGGAAGGATCACCCTGATGGTGTGGGATGACAGGGTAGAGCTCTTCTTCGCCGACAACGGCCCGGGGATAGAGGACCTGGAGCTCGTGCGCCGGCCGGGATACTCCACCGCCCCCGATTGGGCGCGGGAGCTTGGGTTCGGGGCGGGGATGGGGATCCCCAACATGGAGAAGAACGCCGACACGTTCGTCCTCCGCTCCCGTCCCGGAAAGGGCACTGCCATCCGGGCCACGGTGTGGAGGAAGGGGAATGAACGCCAGGGAAGTAGCGCGGGTCCTGGGGCTTGAGCCCCTGGCCTTCCCTCACCCCGAGGCGGAGGTGGGAGGTGGCTTCTGTTCTGATCTCCTTTCCCGAGCCATGGCCGAGGCTTCCCCCGGGGACGCCTGGATCACCTACCAGCGCCACCTGAACGTGGTGGCGGTGGCGAAGCTCAAGGAACTTTCCTTGGTGATCCTCGCCCGGGGTCCAGAACCGGAGCCGGAGGTGGCGGCCCGCGCGGAGGAAGAGGGTGTGAACCTTCTCCGTTCCGACGACGGGATGTTCGAGCTCGCGGGGAGGCTCTACGCCCTCCTTGCGGGCGACCCGGAGACGCATCCAGCGGAAAGGGGGTGACGTGGCAGAGGAGATTGTGGCCAAAGTGGAGGAACTCCTCTCCCCGTACGTGGGGAAGCCCACCGAACTCATCCAGGCCCTCCACCGGGTCCAGGAGGGGCTCGGATATGTGCCGAAAGAGGCCCTGTCGAGGATCGCGGAGCTCATGGCAGTGCCTCCCTCCCGGGTCAACGAGGTGGTGAGCTTCTACCACCTCTTCCGCACCAGTCCCCCGGGGAAGCACTCCATCAAGGTGTGCCTGGGGACCGCGTGCCATGTGCGCGGTGCGGAGCGGGTGCTCCGGGCTATCCAGGAGGAGACGGGCGCCCGCCTGGGGGGCACCTCCCCCGATGGCCTCTTCGATATCCAGCCGGTGCGGTGCCTGGGGGCCTGTGGCCTCGCCCCGGTGATCATGATCGACGGCGAGGTCCACGGGAAGCTCGATCCCAACCGAGTCCGTCGGCTCATCTCCCGCTACCGGGAGGGGTCCTAGGTGGTGGAAGACCTTTGCATGCACATCGCCGACCTCCTGGAAAACTCCCTCCGGGCCGGGGCGGAACGCGTGGAGCTCAAGCTCTCGCTCGAGCGGGGGACCCTGAGGCTCGAGGTGGAGGACGACGGGGCGGGGATGGACGGAGAGCTCCTGAGGAGGGCGGCGGACCCGTTCTTCACCACCAAAGGGCACGGAAAGGGGATCGGGCTCGGGCTTCCGTTGCTTTTGCAAACGGTGGAAGAGCTCGGGGGGACGCTGGAGGTCTCCACCCGCCCCGGGGGAGGGACCCGGGTGAGGGCAGAAATCCCCTGGCACCACCCCGACCGCCCCCCGCTGGGTGATTTGGCCGAAACGGTGGTTCCCATTATCCTCACTTCCCCGGGAGTGGAGTTCCGCATCGTGTTGGAAGGAAACGGTGAGCGGACCGAGATCGACACCGAAAGGCTCAAGGAGGAATTGGGGACACCTTGCCTTACCCCGGAGGCGATGGGGCCCCTTATGCGGATGGTCAGGGAAGCGATGGATCGGGCAGGGTTCAAGGAGGTCGCATGAAACCTGAGGAACTGAAGGAGATCCGCGAGAAGGCCAGAGCACGGCTCGGGCTCCGCTCGGGCGATGTCCGGGTGAAGATCGTGGTGGGCATGGGCACTTCCGGGATCGCCGCCGGGGCCCGCGCGGTCCTAAAGGCGCTCCTGGATGAGGTGTCCCGCCGGAACCTCACCGATGTGGTCGTGACCCAGACCGGCGAGCGGGGACTGGCGGCCAAGGAGCCCGTGGTGGAGGTCCACGAGGGGGACAGGGTCACCGTCTACGGAGAGGTGGACGAGGCCCTCGCCCGTAGGATCGTGGTGGAACACGTGGTGAACGGGCGTCCCATCCAGGACCGGATCATCGAGGTGCGCGAGGTGGCGGGATGATCACTTTAAAGCTCGACGGCCGCGAGGTGCGGGCACGCGAAGGCCAGACCATCCTGGAGGTGGCCAAGGAGCACGGCATCCGCATCCCCACCCTGTGTTATCTGGAAGGCCTTTCCCCGCGCGGGTCCTGCCGGCTCTGCCTGGTGGAGGTGAGGAACTGGCGCGGGAAGCTCGTCCCCGCCTGCGTCACCCAGGCGGAGGAAGGGATGGACGTGGTCACTCAAAACGAGCGAATAAATCGCATCCGCCGCTTGGTCCTGGAGATGCTCTTCGTGGAACGGAACCACATCTGCGCCTTCTGTGTCTCCAGCGGCCACTGCGAGCTCCAGGACTTGGCGGTGGAGCTCGGCATGGACCACGTCACCCTCCCCTACCGGTATCCCGGGCTGGCCATGGACCTCTCCCACGAGGACTACGGGATCGACCACAACCGCTGTGTCCTCTGCGGGAGGTGCGTGCGGGCCTGCTCCGAGGTGGAGGGGGCGTTCACCTGGGGCTTCCAGGGGCGGGGGATCGAGACCC
>DFNI01000026.1:0-78829 GCA_002375995.1 Acetothermia bacterium UBA3571
GGCGCGCGCTTTCAGAGATGTCTTTGCGGGAAGCGTGGCGCTGATGATAGAGCTCGTGGAAAACCTAGTTCGAAACGTGGGGATAGGCCTTGCAGAGGCGGTACGGATGGCCAGCGCGACCCCGGCGGCGATCAGAGGTCTCTGCAATCGGGGCGTACTGGCCCTCGGGTATCGGGCGGATGTCGTGGTCTTCAGTCGGGATTTCGACGTGAAACTCACCGTGGTGGGAGGAAGGATTGTATACGAAAGACCAAGTTTAAGGGAAGGGGACGCCCTAAGAGTAGGGATCGCGGGACCTGGCGGCGTGGCCCGCGTCCACGCCCGGGGCTCTCAGGGGCGTACCGGGAGCATCCCTGGCCGCCGTGTATGGACACCGCGAGGCAAACGTCGCGGCGTTCGCGGACGAGTTTCGGATTCCGTGCTACACCGCGTTGGATCGCTTCTTGGAAGCGGTGGACGCGGTGATCGTCTGTACGCCGCATCATGTAACGGAAATCGTCCTCCCTGCGGTGGAAGCGGGAAAGCACGTGTTGGGAAAAAACCGCTGACCACTTCCATAGAAGAAGCGGACCTCCTGATCCAGGAGGCCCGGGGACGGTTGGTCAAGTTAGGCGTGGTCTTTCGATCACGCTTCGAGGACGATGTCAAAACCCTCGTGGCCTCCCTGAGATCCGGGCGCTTGGGGAGTCTACTCTGCCTCTCGGGGGTACGTTAAATGGTACCGAAACCCGGGATATTACACCCGCTGGCACGAGCGCTGGGCCACGGAGGGCGGTGGGGCCCTGATGACCCAGGCCATCTACACGCTGGATCTCCTGCACTGGATAGGGGGGAGCCCAAGCGAGTGGTTGCCGTGGCCGGCAGCCTCCGGCATGATATAGAAGTGGAGGATACGCTGGTGATGGCGATCGAATTTCTTTCGGGCGTCATCGCCGTGTTGGAGGGCGAGCACGGCCTTCTGGTCCGGTTATTCCATGTGTCTAGAAGTACATACCACTGCGGGGACGTTGGTGCTCGAGGAGAACGAGCTGGTCCGCCTCGATATCCCGGGGGCCTCGGTCCTCTCCCTGGTGTGGGACGCAAAACGGCTTTCGAGCGTTCTCCCAGTCCCACTGAGCTGAAATTAGAACCCCATCGCCGTCAGATCGAGGATTTTGTTTGGGCCGTGCGCGAGGACAGGGATTTGGCAGTTACCGGCGAGGATGCCCGCGAGACGTTGCGGCTCGCCCTCGCCGCTTATGCCTCGGCCCGAGAAGGTCGAGCGATCCTTATGGAAGGGAGGTGATAAACAGATAGTGATCGCGCAACTCGCTTCAAAAATCGGTGCGATGTAGGAGGTGCAGATGCGGAGAATCTCGTTCGGTTTGGCGGTGCTTCTGGCGTTGGCGGTGGCGTTTATCGCGTTTCCTAAAGAGGTCTTGCGGGTCTATGCTCCGCCATGGATTTTCAAGAAGTTCCCCCTGGAAGAGGTGGCTAAGCGGTTTGAAGCTGACCATCCGGGCGTGAAGGTGGAACTCACCCGGGCCAGCAAGTGGAGCGCTCCCACCTACATCACGGCGTGGAAGGCCGGCGACACGCCCTTCGACGTGTTCGTCGGGGGCTCGGGTTCCATGCTCGCCCCGGTGATTGTGGGCGGTTGGCTGGAGCCCCTGGATGACCTGCTCACCGGCCACATGGCCCCGGACAAGTTTGTGGGCGGTTTCCTCGCCGCCGGCTATTACAAGACGCCTGACGGCAAAGGCGCTTATTACCCAGTACTCCCCTTCATGGGTGAGGTGGCTATCATTGGTGTCAATACCCGCATCATGAAGGACGCGGGCCTTTGGGATGAGGAGAACAACAAGCCGATTCCCATACCTAGCTGGGATGAAGAGGAGTTCTTCGGATGGTTCAACAAGCTGAAGGCCGCCGCTCCCCTCGGGGCCCACGTACAGATTTGGGACCGGGAGTTTATGCAGTACAACTATTGCGGTCCCATCAAGGCCATGACGGGAACCTTCCTAGCCCCCGACGGCAAGGGTTTCGACGTCACCAGCGAAGCCGCTCACAAGTGGCTTAGCTACGTTCAGAAGATGTACAAAGAGGGGATCGGCAAATGGACCATTACCGATCAGGATGGGTATGCCAAATGGAAAACTGGCGCGGTCGGCTCCTTCTATGCCGCCCAAGGCCATATCATGGAGCTGGTGAGTGTGACCGGCAACGAGGGCGACATCGCCTACATCGGCTGGCCCGGTGCGGATGTAAACGGCTCCATCATCTGGACGCACTCGGTTTGGATCCCCAAAGTATCCCCCAATAAGGAACTGGCCAAGGCCTTTATCCGCGAGCAGATCTTCTCCAAGTACTTCCAGCAGTGGAGCTTCAACCATTACGGCAAGCTTCCGGTGCTGAAGGAGTACTACGGAGAGGGTATTACCTGGTTCCAGGACCAGATGCCCACCATCCTGGCCATCGCCGATAACTCCCAGCCTATCCCGCTCTTCGCCGATCTCGAGGAATACTTGGATATCCTGGTGAAGTACCTCCCCGACGCCGCTTTCGGCCGGATCAGCGTGGACGAGGCACTGGCCAAAATCGCGGAGGAGTCGGCGGACCTGGACTTCACGGATCTACGGGCGCACTGATGCGGAGGCGGGCGGTGGGCATCCAGTGGTGCCCGCCGCCCTTTCTTTTTCGAAACAGGGAGGCCGTGATCAGCCAAAGAAGGAAACGATACATCCGAGACCGGCTTAATATCTTTATTTTCCTTCTTCCCACTATTTTCTTCGTGTTCGTATTCATCGCTTTCCCTATAGGGTACTCCGCGTACCTCAGCTTGACCGAGTACAATTACGCCCGGGATCCCGCTCCAAAGTTCATCGGTTTTCGTGGTTACATCTACACCCTATTTCATGATGTTTTCTTCCACGACGCGCTCCTCAATCAGGTGAAATTTGCCATTCCATACTTTATCGCTACGTTCACCTTCTCTCTGGGCCTAGCGATCCTTATAAACGAGCTCGTTTTCGGAACTCGCTTTTTCCAGGTGCTTTTCTATCTTCCCATGATCATTCCTCTTTCGCTGGTGGGGATCATATTTGCGTGGGTTTTGGCTCCCGACATCGGGATCTTCGACCACATCCTGCGTTGGATGGGGATTAAGAATTGGAACATCGATTGGTTCGGCAATCCCTACACTGCCATTTACTGTCTCGCCATCGCCCGTTCTTGGAAGATGATCGGCTTCACTTTAATTATCTTCCTCGCTGGGCTGCAGGCGATCCCCAAGGAGCTACGTGAGGCCGCCAAGGTCGATGGAGCCAACTTTCTCCAGGAGATCTTCAAGGTTGTCCTTCCTAACCTGAAGCCGTATCTGCTTATCGGGGGGATCTGGATTCTGATCAATTCCATCAAGACCTTCGAACTCCCCGCGGTGGTTACGGAAGGGGGGCCGGGAACCTCCACACTGACGTTGTACCTCTACTCGTGGAAGCTGGCGTTTGAGCGACTAGACATGGGGAGGGCTTCCCAGGTCGCCTACATAACCGCGACGATCATCTTGGTTCTCTCTTGGGTCCTCAACAGGATATTCCGCCCGGAGACGGCGAGGAGGGCGTGATGCGGACGTTATTCAACTTTTGGCGGAAGAAGCGCCTCACGCTCCTGGTTCTGGTTACGTTTCTCGCGGCTCTCTATATATCGCCGCTTCTGTGGATGCTTAACACATCGCTTCGTCCCACCTGGGACATCTACCGTTACCCTCCCACTATTCTTCCCCGTAAAGTGACATTGGAGAACTACGTTTACGTTCTGACACAGATGAGCGGTTTCGGCCGCTATTTCCTGAACAGCATCGTGGTCACGTTCTCTACCGTGGTTTTGGTTTTGATCGCCAGCGCCATGGGCGGATACGCCTTCGGGGTGCGGCGTTTTCGTGGACAAGATCTGCTTTTTACGGGGGTAATCCTGGTTCTCACCATCCCTTACATCATGTACCTTATCCCCATCTATATGATGGAGGACAAGCTGGGGCTACAAAATAACTGGCTGGGCTTGATACTGCCGTATGTGGCGCTGAACCTCCCGTGGGGCCTCCTCATTATGAGGGGCGCCTTTTCCACCATCCCTCTTGATATCCGCGACGCGGCTATCATCGATGGCTGTAACGAATTCCAGTTGTGGTTCAGGGTAATGCTTCCCATAACCAAGCCGGCCTTGGCAGCCACCACCATCATCACCTTTGTGTTTGCGTGGCAGGAATACATGTTCGCCAGCACGTTGATGACGAAAAACCAGTGGCAGACCTTACCGGTAGGTATCGTATGGCTTCGTGACGAACTACAGACGCTGGTTTACGGGCGGATCGGTGCCATGGTGGTTCTAACCATCGTGCCGGTGTTTATCCTCTTTCTGGCCTTCCGTAACTTCTTCATCAAAGGGCTAAGCGAGGGGATGCTCAAGGGCTAAGGATTGAGGAGGGCGAAGTGATATTCAGGGATGATTATCTTTTGAGTACGTCAACTGGACTAGAAATCTACGCGCACATCGCCGATCTCCCTATTGTAGATGCTCACAGTCATGTGGAGGCTTACCAGATCGCGGAGAATCGGGGCTGGAGCGATATTTGGGAGGCGGAGGGGGCTACGGACCACTATGTATGGGAACTTATGCGACGGTTGGGCGTCCCCGAGGAACGGATCACCGGAAACGCCTCTAACCGAGAAAAATGGTTTGTCCTAGCCGAGATTTTTCCCCTCTGCGCGGGAAACCCCGTATACGATTGGATCCATTTGGATCTTTCCCGACGATTCGGGATCGAGGAGTTATTAGGACCCGATACCGCGGAGGCTATATGGAACCGAACTAAGGAAAAGCTTTCTCGACCCGAAATGCATCCCCGGCAGCTTCTCCGAGATATGAAAGTGGAGATCTTGGCCACCACTGATCCCGTGGGCGCGGATCTTCGCCCTCACCACCGTTTGGCGGAGGAGTTTTCGGGGGCAAAAGTTGTCCCCACGTGGCGGCCGGACGCGCTCCTGAGGGTGGGTGCAGGTGGGTGGAAAGAGACTGTACAACAATTGGGCGAGAAATATGGGATCGATGTATCAAGTCTGCGGGGTCTCCTGGATGCCCTGGAACGAGATCACGATGAGTTCGGTCGCCATGGATGTCGCATCAGTGATCATGCCCTTCAAGAAGCGGATCTACACTTAGTTTCGGATGCACGGGCTTCTCGGGCCTATGCCCGAGCTGTGGCCGGCAAGGAAATTTCACCCCAGGACATCGTTGACCTCCGTTCTTACCTTATGCATTTCTTCGCGGAACTTGATGCGGCGGCGGGGTGGGTAATGCAGCTTCACATCGGGGCGGTGCGCGACTATCGAGATGCCCTTTTCTTTACCTTGGGGAGGGATTCCGGGGGCGACGTAACCGACCACGATCTTCCGCTTGTTCAAGGGATCTCCGATTTCCTCAATCGTTTCGATGGGCGCCTCACTGTGGTCCTATACGTGCTTCATCCTGCCCACGCCTATACCGCTACCGTTCTTGTTAGGGCATTCCCCGGGGTCTACTTGGGAGCCCCGTGGTGGTTTATGGATAATCCCTATCACATGCGTGAGTATTTGGAACTAATCGCGAACGTGGATCTCCTTTCTCTTTTTGCGGGAATGGTGACCGACTCCCGTAAGATTCTCTCCTACGAATCCCGCACAATTATCTTTCGACGAGTGCTCGCTGATACCTTAGGGAAAATGGTGGAGCAGGGAAGGATGCCCTCTTCGGTGGCCCTGAAACTCGCGGAGCACTTGAGTTACCACCGTCCCAAAGAGCTTTTCTTTTCGCACTTGAGTTAAGGGAAAAGAATTTCGGGAAGATGCTCCTCAAAAGAACGGGGGATGATCACCCGGGGAAGATGGAAGGGCACTTAGCCTTAAATACTGGGCTTAAGGGATGGGGCTCGGTCTTTTCGACCAAGGCGGCAGTGGCCAACTTCGCCCAGTGGCTGGCGGTGCACATAGTCCAGGAATACTGGCCGGGGATTATATGCTCTTTACCCCGAGCTTTTTTTTACGGAGCAACGGTACCTCCTTACGGACGAACGAGTGAACCTCACCGAGCGTGGGAAAAAGTGTCATCGAACATGCTCCCATTGGAAGGTTTTGGAATCCAACGAGATGGACGTGGTTATACCCTGTCGATGGGTCGATGGTGGCTTCTCTGCTACTCCGTTGCCTAAGTGGATAATTTCTGTCAAGTGGTATTGGGAACCAGTATAATGAAAAGGTTTGCACAGAGAGACATAACCACTGACGACGGGAGGCGAGATGGGGGTACTCAAAAACGTAGTGGTCGCCATGGGGGGAGGGCCGACCCCAGTGATCAACAACTCCCTCCGAGGGATCCTGGAAGCGATCCGGGCCTATCCGGGCAAGTTCGGGACCGCCTACGGCGCGTGGCACGGGGTATTGGGGATCCTCCGGGAGGAGCTCCTCGATCTCTCCGTACAGCCTGAAGAGGAAATTTCCCTCCTCCGCACCACCCCCGCCGCCGGGGCCATCGGCACTGCCCGCTACAAGCTCGAGCACGAAGAAGACCTCGAGCGGATCATCGAGGTCTTCAGGGCCCACGATGTGGGGTACTTCTTCGGGATCGGGGGAAACGATACGCAGCTTGTCTGCCAGAAGATAGCCGAGGCCGCGGAGAAGGTGGGGTACGAGCTCACCGTGGTGGGGGTCCCCAAGACCATCGACAACGACCTCGGGGATCCCGAACTGGAACTTGTAGACCACACCCCGGGGTACGGCTCGGTGGCCCGCTATTGGGCGTGGACGGTCCAGTGCCTGGAAGAAGAGAACCGGGGCTCATCCCCGGCGGACCCGGTGTTGGTGGTCCAGGCCATGGGGAGGCGGGTGGGGTTCGTCCCCGCCGCCGCCAGGCTCGCCGACCCGGAACGGGAATTTCCTCTCTTGATTTTCCTCGCCGAATGTGGACTTTCCTTGGAAGAGATAATCGATTCCATCGCCGACACGGTGCGGACATTCGGCCGGGCGCTGGTGGTAGTCTCGGAGGGCCTGAAGCTTGGGGAGCTGGGAGAGCGGCGGGATGCCTTCGGCCACGCCGCTTTTTCGTCTTCTCGCGCCACGGTGGCCCAAAACCTGGTGAACCACTTGAACGACGTGGGCTTGCCGGCGCGGGGTCTCGCCCGGGGACAGGTCCCCGGGACTGAGCAGCGCGACGCCATCCTCTACGCCTCCCCAGTGGACCTGGACGAGGCTTACGCTGTGGGGGTGAGGGCGGTGGAGCTCGCCGCCGCCGGGGAATCGGGGCACATGGTCACCATTCGCCGGGCCTCCGATAGGCCCTACCGCGCCGAATACGGAAAGATCCCCCTCGTCGAGGTAGCCGGCAAAGACAGGCCCTTCCCCGAGCGCTGGATCTCCGAGACCAAGACCGATGTCACCGACGACTTCGTCCGCTACGCGCGGCCCCTCTTGGGGGAGGATCAGGTTTCGGTGCCCGTGGTGGGGGGGAGGCTCAGGTTTGCGCGCCTGAAGATGGTCTTCGCGCCGAAAAAGCTTCCCGATTACGTCCCCGCAGCCTGGAGGGGGTGACGCGTGACGTGTGGAGAATAGTACAAAGAACCCGTCACGCGTTACGCATCGCGCGTCACGGAAGCTAAGGAGGGGAGTATGGACTACCGCGGAAGGCTCGAGGGCTTCCGGCCCAAGAGGGATTACTTGGTGTGCATCGACACCGATGGGTGCGTCTTCGACAACATGGGGATAAAGCAGAGGGAGTGTTTCACCCCGTGGATGATCGCCTATTTCGGGCTTCAGCCGGTGGCCCAGGCGGCCCGGGAATGCAAGGAATTCGCCGACCTTTTCTCCAAGACCCGCGGTGCAAACCGCCACATCACCATCAAGCGCATCCTCACGGAACTCCTTCCCAAACACCCCCTGGTGAAACGGCGCGGTTTCAAAGTCCCGCAGTTCCCCCACTACTTCGCCTGGGTGGACGACCCTAATAGCGTCCTCTCCAACGACGGCCTCCGGGAGGCCATAAAGAACGCCCCTTCGGAGGAAGCCAGGAAGGAGTTCGAGCTTGTGCTCGAGTGGTCCGAGCGGGTTAACTGGGCCATAAAAGAGATCGTGAAGGGGATCCCCCCCTTCGCCGGGGCTCGGAAGGCCCTGGAGCGGATCCGGGGTCGCGCCGATATCGTGGTGGTCTCCCAGACCCCCATCGAGGCTATTGAGCGGGAGTGGAAGGAGCACGGCATATACGACTACGCGGATCTCATCTGTGGACAGGAGATGGGCACGAAATCCCAACACATCGCCGCCACATCCAAGTACTATCCCAAAGACAGGGTCCTCATGATCGGCGATGCACCGGGGGACCTAAAGGCGGCGAAGGACAACGGCGTGCTCTTTTACCCCGTGATCCCCGGGGAAGAGGAGGAATCCTGGGAACGGTTCAACGACGAGGCCCTGGAGCGCTTCTTTAGCGGCACGTATGCGGGCGACTATGAACGGGAGCTCATAGAAAAATTCGAGGCGGCGCTTCCCGAGCGGCCGCCGTGGGAGACGGGGGGTGAAGGCGGATGAAGGCGGATATAGGGGTCATCGGGATGGCGGTGATGGGCCAGAACTTGGCCCTGAACATCGAAAGCAAAGGTTACACCGTTGCGGTCTTCAACCGCACCGCCGCGCGCACTAAAGAGTTCGTGGAAAGTAAGGCCCAAGGGAAGAGGATCATCCCCACGTATTCCCTTGAGGAGTTCGTGGATGCCCTCGAAAAGCCCCGGAAGATCCTCCTCATGGTAAAGGCCGGGGCCCCGGTGGACGAGATGCTGGAGGGCCTTTTCCCTCTTTTGGAGCGAGGGGATCTGGTGATCGATGGAGGTAACTCCCATTACGCCGACACCGAACGCCGGGTGAAGGAGGCCGAGGAGCGGGGCCTTCTCTACCTTGGGACCGGGATCTCCGGCGGCGAGTACGGGGCGCTACACGGGCCTTCTATCATGGCCGGGGGGCACAAAGAGGGGTATGAGCTCGTCCGGGAGATCTTCGAGCGGATTGCCGCTCAAGGCCCCGAGGGACCGTGTTGTGGTTATTTCGGGCCGGGTTCGGCGGGCCACTACGTGAAGATGGTCCACAACGGGATCGAGTACGCCATCATGGAGACCATTGCCGAGGCGTATGATCTCATGAAGCGGGGCCTGGGGATGGCCCCAGACGAAATGGCCGAGGTTTTTTCGGATTGGAACCGGCGGGAGCTCGGGGGGTATCTGTTCGAGATCACCGAGCGGATCCTGCGCTACAGAGATCCCGAGATCGGAAAGCCCCTGGTGGAACTTATCCTCGACACCGCGAAACAGAAGGGGACCGGGAAATGGTCGACCCAATCGGCCTTGGACCTCGGGACCCCTGCCCCCACCATCGCCATGGCCGTCTTCGCCCGGATCATCTCCGCGTTCAAAGAAGAGCGGCGCGCGGCGAGCCGAGTTCTCACCGGTCCCGAGCCTTCCCTGAGCGTTGACCGCGCAGAGTTCACCGGGAGGCTTTTCGGAGCGGTTTACCTCTCCGTGGTCGCCGCTTATGCCCAAGGGCTCAGGCAACTCCGGGACGCTTCGGCCGAGCGGGGCTACGGCCTGGATCTCGCCGAGGCGGCCCGGGTGTGGATGGCGGGATGTATCATCCGCTCAAAGCTGTTAGTTCCCATCCGCAAAGCCCTCCTGGAGCAACCCGATCTTCCCCTGCTTTTCCTGGCAGAACCCTTCAAATCCGCGTGGGAAAAATACCACGAGGACCTTCGCTGGGTGACATGCCTTGCCCACCAGCACGGGATCCCCACCCCTGCCATGGACTCGGCCCTTACGTTCGTGGACGCATATAGGTGTGAGCGGCTCCCGGCGAACCTGATCCAGGCCCAAAGGGACTTCTTCGGCGCCCACACCTATCAGCGGGTCGACAAGGAAGGTACCTTCCACACCGATTGGGAGGCGGTAGCATGATCCTTTCCCTCGCGCCGGGAAGGCCGATCTCGGAAGGAGAGCTCAAGGAGCGACTGCTCGAAGCATTCCTTAGTATCGGGAGAACCGGGGAGAGGTGGCTGGTGATCGTCCCCGACGACACCCGTACCCTCCCCATGCCCGTCATCTTCGAAGCGTTGGTGGAAGGATTTGCGCCGCGGGTGCGGGAGCTGGCGTTTTTGGTAGCCTTGGGGACCCATCCCCCGATGACGGAGGAGCAGCTCGACCGCCACTTCGGCCCCGCCCGGCGCGATCACCCCGAGGTTCAGATCCGCCAACATTCTTGGGACGATCCCTCGGCCCTCGTTCGTATAGGAAAGATCACCCGGGACGAAATGGAGGAGATCTCGCGGGGGCTCCTTTCGCTGGAGGTCCCTGTGGAGATAAACCGCATGGTCTTGGAGTACGACCGGCTCCTCATCGTGAATCCAGTTTTTCCCCACGAGGTAATCGGCTTTTCGGGCGGGCACAAGTACTTCTTCCCGGGGATATCGGGGCCCCAGATGGTGCACGTTTCCCACTGGCTAGGGGCCCTGATTACCAACCCCAAGATCAACGGCCACAAGTGGACCCCGGTACGGGAGATGGTGGAGCGGGCGGCGGCGTTGGTTTCCACCCCGAGGCTGGGCCTCTCCCTCGTGCTAAAGGGGCATGACCTGGTAGGGACCTTCCTCGGCGAGGTGGTGGAAGCCTGGGAAAAGGCGGCGGACCTCTCGGCTGAGGTGAACATCGTCTGGGTAGAGAAGCCGTTTGACCTGGTGATCTCGGTGGCCCCCGCAATGTACCGGGAGCTCTGGACCGCGGGGAAGTGCATGTACAAGCTGGAGCCGGTGGTGGCGGACGGTGGGACGCTCATCATCTACGCTCCCCACATCCGGGAGATCTCCCCTACCCACGGGAGATGGCTTCTCCAGGTGGGCTACCACGTGCGGGACTATTTCCTGGCCCAGTGGAAAAAGTTTGAGAAGTACCCTTGGGCGGTGCTGGCGCACTCCACCCACGTGAAGGGGATCGGGACCTATCGAGGCGGGGTGGAGCGTCCGCGGATCGAGGTTTTTCTTGCTACCGGGATTCCGGAGGAAATCTGCCAGCAGATAAACCTCGGTTACCGGGACCCGAGGACTTTGGATCCCGAGGAATACGTGGGCCGCGAGGACGAGGGGATCCTGGTAGTTCCCAACGCCGGTGAGCAGCTTCACCGTCTCGCCGACGGCACCGTGCCAGACGTGGACGAACTTTGACGGGCGTGGTTCGTACAGTCCCGGGCTCTTGAAACCAGCACATATCTGGCTATCGAGAAACCAAAAGTCTTTTAACTTGTGTAAGCCTGAAGGTGGTTATGGTGCGGCAACTGACGGTGCGGCTACCGGTGGCGTTGGCGGAAGAATTGGAGAAAGCCACCCGGCGGCTTGGACGTAAGCGATCCGAGATCGTAGGGATGGTGTTGGAACAGTTCCTGGAGGCTGAGCACGCTGAGCGACCCATCGAGCGGCCCGCAATCCTCCTCGGGCGGATAGAAACGGGGATTCCCGATTTAGGGGAACGGCACAGGTAATACCTCAAAAGCGGCTGCGCCGTGGCGCGGGAACTTTTGTTTGACATCGGTGCCTTCGTTGCCCTTGTTGATCTCGGTGTCCTCCGACACGCCGACTGCGTTGCGGTCTTGGAGAAGTGGGATGGTGCGATCGTAATCACGGAGGCGGTGGCGACGGAGACGCTCCACCTTGTGGGCCCAAGCTGGGATAACCAACGGGTGTGTCTGGAGTTCTTCTTGCGTGGGGCGTTTGTGCTGATCCCTTCTTCCAGGAAGGGTCTACGCCGGGTGGCGGCGTTAATGGAAAAGTACCGGGACGTGCCCGTGGACTTTGCAGATGCCACCCTGGTGACCTTGGGGGAGGAATTCGGAACCGAGTGGGTGTTTACCCTGGATCGGCTTCTCGGCGTACCGACTTCATGGGAAGAGGCGCTTTAGCCCGAATTAAGGAGCAATGGTTTAGATCGCCCCCAGCCTGGGAAATGGCCGTATCGTGTCAAAAGCATAACACTTCCCTTAGGACACCGCTCGGGATATGATGTTGGGGGAGTCACTAAGGAGGTTTGGATGGGCCGGAACGTAGCGGTTGTGGCGGTTTTGTTGCTCGGTTTTGCGGGATTGGCCACAGATCTTTCGGGAACTTGGAGCACCACCATCGCCATCGGCGAAGAGATCGTGCCCTTGACTGACCTCACCCTGCAGTTCGGCTTTGCTGATTGGAAGCTCACCACGTCGTTTACCTGGCAGGGGGCATCCTTGTTGGGCCAGGAGCTCTCCCTGGAGGCTTCCTTCGGAGCGCTGGGGATCTCCGCGGGCGCCGCGTTCCGTGTCCCTGAGGGTGCGGAGCTTGAGCTCCTCGATCCCGGGACTTTCTCCCTTGGGGACCTGCAATTCCTCGGTGGCTACATATCCTTCGAGCTTTCGCTTGGAGATCTGACTTTGAAGCTCACCCTGGTGCAGGGCACTCCCCCGCGGGATCGCTGAGCTAGATGGAATTTGCCCTGGGATATGGAGACGGGAAAGTTACCTTCTCCGTCCCGGAGCGTAATCTCATAGGGGTTGTTGAGCCTAATTCCTTCTCCCGGGCAGATTTCGAGGCGGCCTTCGCCCAGGCCTGGGCTTCGCCATACGGTTTCCCCGCCCCCCTCGAACGGCTCGTGCGAAAGGGAGAGCGACTCCTTTTTACGGTCCCCGACCATACCCGAAAGGTCCCCACGGCGGAGATCTTGCAAGCCGTTTGGGCGAGGTTTTCTCGGGTAATCTCGCCCGAGGATGTCACCGTGTTGGTCGCTACCGGGCCCCATCGTTCCCCCCGTCCCGATGAGATCCAAGATATCCTGGGCGAATTCGCTGGTCTTTTCCGGGTCGAGGTGCACGACGCTGAGGGAAAGTTGGTGCGAGTTGGAACCACTTCCTCGAATACCCCTGTGGAAGTTAACCCGCTGCTTCTGGAGGCCGACCGCATCATCTCCATTGGCCATATCGGCATGCACTACTTCGCCGGGTATTCCGGGGGCCCGAAGATGATCCTGCCCGGAGTAGCGGGAGCCGAAACGATCCGGAAAAACCACGAAAAGATCATCGATCCCAAGGCATATGCCTGTGTATACGAGGAGAATCCCATCCACCGCGAGATGCGGGAAGCGGCGGCGATGGCCAAGCTTTGGGCCATCGTGGATGTGGTGCTTTCCGGAGACGGGACGCCGCTCCGGTTCTTCATCGGAGATCCCCTCGCTGCCCACTGGAGCGGGGCTCGGTTTTGGGATCGGCTCTTCCAGGTAGAGATCTCGGAGCGAGCGGACCTCGTGATCACTTCACCTGGGGGCTATCCCAAGGACATCAATCTCTACCAGGCCCACAAGGCCATCTTCAATGCCGCCCGGGCCGCAAAAGACGGCGGTCTTATCCTCCTCGTGGCCGAGTGCCGGGAGAGGATCGGGCATCCGGTGTTCGCTGACTGGGAGAGACGTGCTCGGGATCTAAAGGGAATTCTGGAGATCATGCGCGAAGAAGGCTTCAAAATCGGGGGACACAAAGCGCTCTTCTTCGCGCGGGACCGGGCCCGGGGAATTCGACACCTCCTGCTCTCTTCCCTCCCCCCGAATGAGGTTCAGGCTCTGGGGCTCACCCCCGTCTCCACGGTGGAGGAGGCACTGGGGTTGGCCCGGGAGGCCTGGGGACCCCATTTCTCTCTCCTCCTAATGCCTCATGGGAACGATGTTTTCCCCCTTATCTCCGGTTGAGCTTCCACAGGGTTGTTGTACAGGGCCTCCGCGCGGCCTTATAATCCCTTCCACGAGGAGGGATGTGAAATGCTGAATCCGGGTGGTCCTCTTTGGCGTAGGTAATAGGTTTCAGTTCTTTCATCCTCCCTTCAAGTATTGGTGGCCTCCTTTGGGTTTCCCTTCGGGATGCCCGAATTTGACCGCTTGATCCAAAAATACAACACCTGAGGAAAGGAGGTCACCGTGAAGCGAATCTTCAACCTGCCTCAAGAGGAGCTTCCGCGGCGGTGGTATAACGTGTTAGCTGACTTGGGCGAGCCCCTTCCTCCGCCTTTGGATCCCCGAACTAAGGAGCCTTTGGAGCCCGAGGCCTTGAAGGCCCTCTTCGCCGAGGAGTGCGTTGCCCAAGAGGTTTCCACCGATCGCTTCATCGACATTCCGGAAGAGGTCCTCGAGGTTTACCGACTGTGGCGTCCCACCCCGCTTTTCCGGGCGGTGAACCTGGAGCGGGCCCTCAAGACCCCAGCGCGGATCTACTACAAGTACGAAGGGACAAGCCCCACTGGCTCCCACAAGCCCAACACCGCCGTAGCACAGGCTTATTATCACAAGGTCGAGGGCACGAAACGCTTAACCACCGAGACCGGGGCAGGTCAGTGGGGAAGCGCCCTCTCCTTCGCGTGCCACGTCTTCGGCCTGGCTTGTACCGTGTACATGGTCCGGGTCTCCTACGAACAGAAGCCGTACCGTCGGGTGATGATGGAGGTTTACGGGGCCGAGGTGATCCCCTCCCCTTCTGAGCGCACGGAGGCGGGCCGCAAGATCCTGGCGAAAGAACCCGACTCCACCGGGTCGCTGGGGATCGCCATCTCCGAGGCTATAGAAACGGCCCTCAACGATCCCGGCACTAAATATTCCTTGGGGAGCGTGCTTAACCATGTGCTATTACATCAGACCATCGTGGGCGAAGAAGCGCTCTTGCAGATGGAGATGGCGGGGGATTACCCCGATGTGGTGGTGGGCTGTGTGGGAGGGGGATCCAACTTCGGGGGACTGATGTTACCTTTCTTCCGTGACGCCCAAAGCCGGGGAAGGAAGGTGGAGTTCGTGGCCACGGAACCCGTGGCCTGTCCCACCATAACAAAAGGGGAAGTACGGTACGACTACGGGGACACCGCCGAAATGACACCTCTCCTCAAGATGCACACTTTGGGCCACGAGTTCGTACCTCCGCCCATCCACGCCGGAGGCCTTCGGTACCATGGAATGGCTCCCATCGTCACCCATTTGGTGAGGAAGGGAGTGGTAAAAGCGGTGGCCCTGGACCAGGTGCACGTGTTCGAGGGGGCGGTCCTCTTCGCTCAGACGGAGGGCATCATCCCCGCCCCCGAGTCGGCCCACGCGGTGCGGGCGGCCATAGATCTGGCGAAGCAATGTGCTGAGACCGGCGAGGAAAAGGTGATCTTGATCGGGCTCTCCGGGCACGGCCACTTCGACATGTCCGCTTACGCGGACTACCTAGCGGGGAAGCTGGTAAGCACCGCTTCGCTTTAAGTCACAAGAGGGACGCGGAGTTGCGCATGAGAAAAGCCCTCAAAAGAGGGCTTTTCTCATGCGGGCAATTTTCGTATATAAGCTAAGTGAGCATCTTTCCGGGAGGTGGTTTTGTGTCACGAAGCGGATGGTTGCTGGTGTTGTTGGCCTTGGGGGCGTTGCCCCTGTTGGCCGCCGAGCCCCTCACCTTCCGGGTGGGGTGGGAAGCGGAGATCCCCAGCCTTAATCCCGCCACCAACTGGGCCGAGGAAGGGGGCTTCATCATCGATCTCATGTTCGATAGCTTTTACGAATTGAACGAGAAATCCGAGCCAGTACCGTTGTTGATCGTCGATGAAAAGATCT
Organism: Acetothermia bacterium UBA3571; assembly: GCA_002375995.1. Lineage (GTDB taxonomy): Bacteria > Bipolaricaulota > Bipolaricaulia > Bipolaricaulales > Bipolaricaulaceae > UBA3571. The sequence goes on from DFNI01000026.1 coordinate 15,674, forward strand.
CAGATGATCTACTCACCTGGGACCTCACCATCGCCCAAGGGGTGACCTGGCACGACGGGAAGCCCCTCACCGCCAATGACGTGGTTTATAACCTCAAGGCCCTCCTCAAGACGATGCCCCCCATGCTCCGCGCTGATCTGGAGTTCATCGATTCCGTGGAGAAAACCGGAGAATATTCGTTCAGATTACATATGAAGTACGCCCAGCCCGAGCGGCTTACCAAGGTTTTATTGGCCGACGATCCCTTGGTTTTCCTCCCGCCGCACCTGATGCCTCCCGTGGAGGAGATCACCCTCCAGGACATCCTCGATTACAAGCCGGAAATAGGTTTCGGCCCCTTCAAGCTTGTGGAGTGGAAGAAGGATCAGCACGTGATTTTGGAAGCCTACGACGGTTACTGGGGCAAAAAGCCCTATATAGATCGGTTGATCTTCAAGCGTTATGACTCTGAGACAGCCACGGTGGAGGCCTTGCTCGCGGGTGAAGTAGATCTTGTCTTCGAGATTACCGCTATGACCTTGGTCCCCAGGATAAAGAGGGCCAAGGGTTACGATGTGTCTGCCACCAAGTCCCAGTGGCTACACGATGTCATCTTCAATCTGGCTGATTGGAACGAAAACATCCGGCCGGCGATCCTTCAGCCTGAGGTACGCCGCGCGTTGGCCCACTGCATCGACGTGGATAAGATCATAAAGCTCGTGTGGTTGGGCTATGCACAGAAAAATCCCTCCATCCTACCCAATGCGGGGCCGTATCCTCCCTTCCTCAACACCGAGCTACGGTACTACGAGTTCGACCCCGAGAAGGCGGCTCAGATCTTGGAAGAGAACGGATGGGTGGATCGCGATGGCGATGGGATCCGCGAAAAGACCATCACCTATACCATTCGGCCGCTTAAGCTCGAGGACGGAAAGCACGTGGTGGGCCCCGATGGGCACTTAGAGAGGGTCCCTGCCGATCAGTGGATCGTGAAGACGGGGACGTTCAAGCTTGATTTCGAGGTGTGGATCGAGACCTCATACTCGGTGCTCTTGCGGGTGTTCGAGATCATCAAGGAGGACGCCGCAAAGGCCGGGATCAGATTGCGCCCCACCGTGATGGAGGGCGCTAAAATGTACGACCAAATCTGGGGTGAGGACGGGTACCGCGCCGATTTCGATATCCTCGGTTGGGGGTGGAACATCGGTGCCGATCCCACCTTCATCCTGGAGTGGCTCTCGGCATATCAGATCGGCGGTTGGAGCGACAGCAACTACCACAGCCCCGAGTTCACCGGCCTGTATCTCCTGCAGAAAAAGACCCTTGATCCGGAGAAGCGGGCGGAGATCATCCGCCGGGCACAGGAACTCGTGCACCGGGATCTTCCCTACATCATCATGTACTGGCCCGACAAGCTCGATGGGTATTCGCTCGCGTGGACGGGATATGTGCAACAGGACCTCGTGGGGCTTTGTAACCGCATGACCTTCCTCTCGGTGCGGCCGGCGGAGTGAGGAGAGGGAAGGGGCCGGGCATCCATGCCCGGCCCCTTTTAGTGCGTTGTGAAACGGGGATATGAGATACCTCTTGCGGCGGCTCATAGAGTCCCTGATTACGGTGGTGTTGATCCTCACCGTGACCTTTTTCCTCTTCCGGGTCATCCCGGGAGACCCGGCTCGGATCCTCATCCGGGGCCCCGGCATAACCCGTGAAGTAATCGAACACTACGAACGTCTCTTTGGTTTGGACAAGCCCCTCATCGTCCAATTCGGTCTGTTCGTGCGGGAGACCTTTCGAGGAAATCTGGGGGTCTCCTTCGCGTATAAGACCCCTGTGCTGGAGCTTCTTTTCGAGCGGATGGGTAATACCCTTATACTCCTCGTTCCCGCCACCCTTGTTTCCATACTTCTGGGGCTTTTCCTGGGGGTGTTGGCGGCGTGGAAACGGGGCCGTCCCTTGGACTTCGCATTGCAGGTGATATCTTTGGGGTTCTGGTCAATTCCTACCTTCTGGTTGGGGATGATCTTGATCATGCTCTTGGGAAGGGCTTTCTCCACCGGAGGGATGATAACCCCCGGCGTCGAGCACGGTTCCCCGGGAGCGTATCTTGCTGACCTAGCCAAGCACATGTTCCTTCCGGCCCTCACCTTGGTCCTCATCATGCACGGCCAGTACTTCATGATCATGCGTAGCCAATTGGCGGAGGAGCTCACCGAACCGTACACAAGGACCGCCAAGGCGAAGGGACTTCGAACCGGCCGGATCCTGCGGGCCCACGTGGTTCCCAACGCTATGCTCCCCATCACCACACTGATTGCGTTGAACTTGGCCACGCTGGTAGCCGGTTTCATTACCATCGAGACGGTCTTCTCCTGGCCGGGGATAGGCAAGCTCGTCTACCGGGCTATCCTCATGCGGGACTACCCGGTGTTGCAGGGGATACTGATCTTTCTTTCCCTCTCCATCGTCGTCGCCAATTTCCTGGCTGACATCCTTTACACCGTTCTCGATCCCCGCATCAGGTACAGGTGAAGGGCGATGGCGGAGATAAGGGAAGCCTTTCGTACCTCCCCGTTCGGCAAGGCCGGGCTCGTTATCGTGGGGATCTTCTTGCTTCTGGCCGTTGTGGGTCCCTATATTGCGCCCTATAACCCGTGGCAAACCGCCGACGAGATCGAGGACATCCTGGCGCCCCCCTCTTGGAAGCATCTCTTGGGCACGGACGAGCTCGGCCGCGACATCTTGAGCCAAGTGATCCACGGCACCAGGATCACCCTCATCATCGGCCTCTCGGCGGCGGCCATTGCGGTGGTGGTGGGCACGGTGGTGGGGGTGACCGCGGGTTACTTCGGCGGCGCTCCAGATGCGGTGTTGATGCGCGTCACCGATTCTTTCCTCTCCATGCCCTTCATCGTCCTGGCCATCGTGATCGTTTCCCTTATGGGGAGGTCGCTGGGGAACATCATCCTCGCTATAGGGCTGGTCCAGTGGACCCAGGCAGCCCGGATCACCCGGTCCCAGACCCTGTCTATCAAGGAAAGGGTCTTCGTCTTGCGGGCCCGGGCTTTGGGAGCCGGTCCCTTTTACATCATGCGCCGGCACATCCTCCCCAACGTATTGCCCCTGGTCTTTGCCAATATGACCCTGGTCACTTCCCTCGCCATCCTCTCGGAAGCGTTTCTGAGCTTTTTGGGTCTGGGAGATCCCACCAAGTTCAGTTGGGGGATCATCATCCGCTACGCCTTCGAGACCGGGGCGGTTTCCATCGGGGCGTGGTGGTACTTCCTTCCGGCGGGCATATGTATCATGCTGGTGGTTTTGGGCTTTTCCTTCATCAGCAACACCCTGGATGAAGCGTTGAACCCCAAGCTCCGTCGGGGCCAGGTGGTGGTCTGATGGAAGGGATCCTCTCGGTTAGGGACCTCAAGGTTACCTATCGTACCCCCACCGCCGTGGTGGAGGCGGTAGGGGGCATCTCCTTCGAGCTTTTCGCGGGCGAGATCCTCGGGCTCGCCGGGGAGTCCGGCTGCGGGAAGACCTCCGCGGCCTCGGCCCTCATGCGGATCCTTCCTTATACCACCGAGATAAACGGGGAGGCATATCTCGAAGGAACGGAGATCCTGTCCCTTCCTGAAGAGGAGATGGCCCGGGTGCGTTGGCGTAGGATCGCCATGGTCTTCCAGAACGCCCAAGCGGCCCTCAACCCCACCAAAACCATCGGCTACCAGATCTCCGAACCCCTTATGGTCCACCTGGGTTACTCCCGCCGCCGGGCCCAGGAAGAGGCCGCATCGCTTCTTGCACGGGTTCGCATAGATCCGAAACGCTTGAAGGACTACCCCCATCAGCTCTCAGGGGGGATGCGACAGCGGGCGGTGATCGCCATGGCCATCGCGTGCCGCCCTACCGTGCTCATCGCCGACGAGCCCACCACGGCCCTGGACGTAATGGTCCAGGCCCAGATCATCGAGCTCCTCAAGGAGTTGAGGGAGGAATACGGTCTCTCGTTGATTTACATCTCCCACGATCTCCTGCTTTTGGCGGAGATTTGCGACCGGATCGCAGTCATGTACGCGGGGCTTGTGGCGGAGGTTGCGCCCACAGGGGAACTCTTTCGCCGTCCACTCCATCCCTATACGCAAAAGCTCCTGGGGGCCGTGACCAGGCTCGGCGTCAGGCCACAACGGTTGGAGACGATTCCCGGGTCCCCACCGAGGCTTGCCCCGCCTCCCCCGGGATGTCGGTTCGCTTCCCGCTGTCACCGGGCCGCGGAAACTTGCCGAGAGGCAGTGCCCCCGTTGGAGCCCGCCGGAGGGGGGAGAACGGTGGCCTGTTGGAATTGGAGGGGGAATGGCTCTTCTTGAGGTAAGAGAACTCACCGTACTTTACCCCGTGGCGGTGGGCCTTTCGGCCTTCTTCAGCCACCGGTTCCTGGTGGCGGTGGATCGCGTTTCCTTCTCACTGCCTGAGCGGGGAACCCTGGCGTTGGTGGGGGAGTCCGGATGTGGAAAGAGTTCTACCGGACTGGCGGTGCTGGGGCTTCTGGAGCATGTGAGGGGGGAAGTCCTCTTTCGGGGGAAGGATGTGTTGAAAATGAAGGGAAGGGAGCTCCGGGAGTTCCGCCGCCGCGCCCAGATAGTGTTCCAAGACCCGTACGAATCCTTAAACCCCAAGATGAAGGTCAAGGCCATAGTGGGGGAGCCCCTCGCCATCCATCGTTATAGAGCAGGGCCCGATCGCGTGGGGGAGGCCCTGGAGCTCGCGGGTCTCTCGCCCCCGGAGTACTTTCTCGAAAAGTACCCCCACGAGCTTTCAGGCGGGGAAAGGCAACGGGTGGCCATCGCCGCCGCATTGATCCTGAAGCCAGAGCTTTTGGTTCTGGATGAGCCAGTCTCCAACCTGGATGTTTCTATCAAAGCTGGGATCATGAACCTTTTCCGGGACCTGCAGGATGAGCTTGGTCTTTCATATCTTTTCATCACTCATGATCTGGCGGACGCTTTCTTCCTCTCGGATGAGGTGGCGGTGATGTATCTTGGCATCACGGTGGAGAAAGGAAAGACCGAGGTGGTCCTTTCCTGTCCCCTCCATCCCTATACCGAGGCTCTGCTTTCCGTGGCGCCGGGAAGCAGGAAGGAAAAGCTCATCCTCGCGGGCGACGTCCCCGATCCCCTGAACCCGCCTCCAGGGTGCCGTTTTCATCCCCGATGTCCCCGGGCCCAGACGGAATGCGCTGCGGAACCCCCGCCGGAGATAGAGGTGGGGCCGTCCCATTGGACGCGCTGTCTTTTGCTAGCACAGGGAAAAAGGCACGATGAAACTTGAGAAATCCAGATTGATTTATTAATCTTCGCGTCAGGAGGTCCAATGGGGGGCATCGGGAAATACATCGTTCAACGGGTCCTTTTGACTATCCCCATGCTCTTTATCCTCCTAACTGCTGTCTTCCTCATGCTGCGCCTGATGCCCGGGGACCCCGTGTTGGCCATGCTCGGGGGGCGCAACGTCTCTCCCCAGCTTATTGAGGAGCGCCGCAAGGAATGGGGCTTGGACAAACCCCTCCACATCCAATACTGGAATTACCTCAAACAAGTGGCACGGTTGGATTTTGGGAGATCTTCCCGCACGGGGAAGCCCGTGATCCAGGAGCTCTTCACCCGCCTGCCGGCCACCTTGGAACTCGCCATCTGGGGGATCTTCTTCGCGGCCCTCTTCGGCATCACCACCGGTATATGGGCCGCGGTGAGGGCGGACAAAACCGCCGATCACGTGATCCGGGTCTTCCACATCGGCTCTTTCGCTATCCCCATCTTCTGGCTGGGCCTCATGCTCCAGATGATCTTCGCGGTGCAGCTGGATTGGCTTCCGGTGGCGAAGCGGGTCACGGGGATCTACGCGTACACCTTCCATCCCATCACGCGCTTTTATCTCCTCGACGCCATCATCCTGCGGGACGGAAAGCTCCTTTTGGACGTGCTCAAGCACCTGATCCTTCCTGCGGTGACGTTGGGGATCGCCCTCACCGGGTTCCTAGGACGGATGACCCGGGCAGCGATGCTGGAGGTCCTGGACGCCGACTACGTCACCACCGCCCGCTCCAAGGGCCTGAAAGAGCGTGTCGTCATCCTCAAACACGCCTTGCGCAACGCCCTCATCCCCATCGTCACCGTGATGGGGCTCCAGTTCGCCATCCTCATGGGCGGGGCGGTGCTGACGGAGACCGTGTTCTCCTGGCCGGGGATGGCGGGGTTCCTGGTGCGGAGCCTGGATGCTAGGGACTGGAACGCGATCCAGGGGACGATCGTGTTCATCGGGATCTTCATCGCCACCATCAATCTCATCGTGGACATCTTCTACTCCATCATCGACCCGAGGGTGAGGTACTGATGCAGGTATCCCGGATTATCTTCGCGCCGATTTTCAAGGTATTGCGTCCGGTGAGGCGGCAGCGGCTGCTGCAGGTAGGTCTCGCCATCGTCATCGCCCACATCCTCATGGCCATAATCTGCGGCCCTACGGGAAACAAGGAGGACCCGTATGGCCTTACCCGGTTGATCCCTCCATATAACCCCGAGAAGACCTACCGGGAGATACCTCGCCTGGCTCCCCCTTCAGCCCAGCACTGGATGGGCACGGATCACCTGCAGCGGGACGTCTTCAGCCGGGTGATCTCCGGGGGGTGGGCGCCCATTGTGGTGGCGTTCTCATCCATCGCTATCTCGCTCACCATAGGGTCGATAATCGGGTGGATATCCGGGTTCGCTGGAGGGCTTCTGGACCGGGTCCTCTCCCTCACCATGGACGCCATCTACTCCTTCCCCTCCATGATCCTGGCCATCGCCCTGGTGGCGGTGATGCAGCCCGGGCTAGTCCCGATGATCATGGCCATCGCCGTGGTGTACATCCCCACCTACTTCCGAGTGACCCGGGCGGAGGTCCTGCAGATCCGGGAGCAGACCTTCGTGGAGGCGGCCCGCTCCGTGGGTGCTCCTTGGTGGCGGATCCTCCTGCGCCACATCGCGCCTAACACGGTGAACGCCATCATGGCCGTTTCCTCTTTCAACATCGCCGACGCCATCCTCACCGAGGCCGCCATGTCGTTCTTGGGCTACGGCCTTCCCCCGCCGGCCCCCGACTGGGGGTTCGATATCCAAAATGGCCAACGCTTCTTGCAGTCGGGGTACTGGTGGCTCATTACCTTTCCCGGGCTGATGATTTTGTCGCTCTCCTTGGGCTTCGGCCTGATCGGCGAGGGGATTTCAGATTTGGTGAACCCCAAACGCCGGCGGAAGAAGGGGGGCTAGGCTTAACCGGGGCTCCGTGTCCCGTTATAATAAAAATTAACCCGCGAGGGAGGTGGTAAATCGGTAAGGAATCCTCGCAGCGCTCAATCCAAAGGAGGTGTGACACATGAAGAAATTCTTCTTGGCGGTTTTGGTTGTTGGTTTGGGTATTGGGGTTTGGGCACAGACAGATATCCTCATCTTGGGGACCACCGACCGCATCACCCAGCTCGCGTTCGCCAACTCCTATGATCACTTCACTTGGCACACCTTGCGCCACACTACTCGGGCCCTGGTGGCGTTGGAGCCCGGCACCAACAAGGTGATTCCCTCGGTGGCCGAGTCCTGGGAAATCTCCGATGACGCCATGGTCTATACCTTCCACATCCGCCCCGGGTTGACCTTCTGGGACGGGACCCCTTGTGACGCCGCGGCGGTAAAGTGGGCTCTGGAGCGCACCATGCGCCTGGACGGCCCCGAGGGCGGTGTGTTCCTCATCAAGGATCCCATCGACAAGATCGAGGTGGTGGATGACCTCACCGTAAGAATCTACCTGAAGTATCCCGATCGTACCTTCCTCATCCGCATGACCGATCAAGTGGTCCCCGCCTTGATCTACGCCAAGGCCCCCGAGGACAAGTTCTGCGAGACTGGCCAGGACTACGTGGGCCTGGGGCCTTACCGGATCGTTGAGTACGTCCCCGATGAGCGCGTGGTCCTTGAGGCCGTGGACACCTACTTCGGCAAGAAGGCCAAGACCAAGCGGATCGTCTGGGCGATGTACGCCGATGCCGCGGCCCTGCGCGCTGCCATCGAGGCCGGCGACGTGGACGTGGCCTACCGCACCTTTAACCCCATCGACCTCATCGACCTCCAGAAGAACCCCGATCTCCAGGTACTTGCCGGCCCCAGCGCCTCTATCCGCTATATGCTCTTCAACGTCACCCAGCCCCCGGTGGACAACGTGTTCGTGCGCCAGGCCATCGCCTACGCAGTGGACCGGGATGCCATCTGTGAGCTTGTGTTCTCCAACCTGAACAAGCCCATTTACACCATGGTGCCCAAGGGGCTTCCCCCTGCCGACGCGTCTATCGACGTCTTCCCCAAGCGCGACCTGGAGAAGGCCCGGGAGCTCCTGCGCTTGGCCGGCTACTCCGAAGAGAACAAGCTCAAGCTGAACCTCTGGTACACGCCCAAGCACTACGGCACCACTGAGGCGGATGTCGCCGCGGTGCTCAAGCAGGCCATCGAGGAGACCGGGATGGTGGAGATCACCATCCAGTCCCTGGAGTGGGGCGCCTACACCGAGCGCATGTCCCAGGGTGGCTTCGACATGTTCCTCCTGGGTTGGTACCCCGACTACCTCGAGGCCTCCAACTTCCTCGATCCGTGGCTCACCGGCGCTCCGGAGGGCCTGGGCACCTACTTCAACCACCACCCAAACTATCCCGCCTACAAGCGTATCATGGAGGTGGCCCTCTCCACCGTGGACGACGAGAAGGCTGCCAAGCTCTACCAGGCGTTCCAGATCCTCTCTGCCTACGATGTGCCTTGGATCCCGCTTTGGGCCAACATCCAGCAGGCCTATGTGGTGGCCAAGAAGAACGTGAAGGGCATCGTCCTCGACCTCACCATGGACCTCCACCTGGACCTCCTCTACAAGGAGTGAACCCATAGCACCTGGACCGGAAAGGGGCCGGGGGTTTCCCCGGCCCCTTTTTCTTTCTCCGTGGACAATCTTCCTTTTCTTCTCCCGCGTGACCTGGGTTACACTAAGGCGATCTCACACCACTCGATAGGAGGGCGGATGACCACCATAGAGGAAATTTGGGCAAGGGAGATACTGGATTCCCGCGGCAACCCCACTGTGGAAGTAGAAGTTACCCTGGAGAACGGGGTCCGTGCCCGGGCCGCTGTCCCTTCCGGGGCGTCTACCGGCACTTATGAAGCCCTGGAGCTTCGGGACGGGGATGAGCGGTACCTCGGAAAGGGGGTGCGGCGCGCAGTGCGCAACGTCAACGAGATCATAGCCCCCGAGATCGTGGGCATGGACCCTACCCTCCAGGAGGAGATCGACCAGCTCTTGCTGGAACTCGACGGAACCGAAAATAAGTCCCGCCTCGGAGCCAACGCCATCTTGGGGGTGTCGCTGGCGGTGGCCAAGGCGGCCGCGGCCTGTTTAGGTCTTCCCCTCTTCCGTTACATCTCCGGGATCCGCGCGGGTCGAATGCCCGTTCCCTTGATGAACGTCTTAAACGGCGGTGCCCACGCCGACAACAACCTCGAGATCCAGGAGTTCATGATCGTCCCCGTGGGCGGGGAGACCTTCGCCGATAGGCTCCGCATGGGGGCCGAGGTCTTCCACACCCTGAGGAAGCTGCTCAAGGGCGAGGGGTACTCAGTAGCGGTGGGGGACGAAGGGGGATTCGCCCCCAGCCTCCCCAACGACGAGGAAGCCCTGAAGTTCCTGATGCGGGCCATCGAGACCGCGGGGTACGAGCCCGGAGTGGACGTGGCCTTGGCCCTCGATTGCGCTGCCACCGAGTTCTTCGACGAGGGAACACAACGCTACCGCTTAAGCGGTGAGCTCACTGCCGAGGAGCTCATCGACCTCTACGAGGAGTGGGTGGGGCGTTACCCCATCCTCTCCATCGAGGACGGCCTGGCTGAGGAGGATTGGGACGGGTGGGCGAAGCTCACCCAGCGGTTGGGGGAGCGCGTCCAGCTCGTGGGTGATGATCTTTTCGTCACCAACCCCAAGAGGCTCAAGCGGGGGATAGAGCTTGGGGTGGCGAACTCGATCCTCGTCAAGCTCAACCAGATCGGCACCGTCACTGAGACGCTGGAGACGGTGGAGATCGCCCACCGGGCCGGCTACACCGCCATCATCTCCCACCGCTCCGGGGAGACCGAGGACGTCTCCATCGCCCACTTCGCCGTGGGGACGGCCTGCGGCCAGATAAAGACCGGGTCGCTGTCGCGTTCGGAGCGGGTGGCTAAGTACAACGAGCTTCTGCGTATCGAGGAGGACTACGAGCCGCCCCTGGCCCCCTGGCCGCGGCCTCTTCCGGGGACTTGACCCATGCCCCGACGGGCGATTGGAGCCCTTTTGGTAACGGTTTTGTTAGGGGGGCTCCTCTGGCTTTATCTGGGAAAGGTCTTCCTCATCCAGGGGCTCCAACGGGAGCTCGTCGGGCTGGAAAAGAGGGCGCGGGAACTCGAGGCCGAGATCGGGAGACTGCGCTACATGCTTGCCCAAATCGATGAGCTCCAGGAGTTGGCGATCCGTACGAAATTACATTACGGCCTTCCGGGGGAGCTGGTGGTGCTATTCGGTGAGGGGAGATGAGCTTCGTACACCTGCACGTCCACTCCGAGTACTCGCTCCTCGACGCCATGTGCCGGGTGGGGGAGTTGGTGGCCCGGGCGGCGGAGCTTGGGATGCCCGCCCTGGCCCTCACCGACCACGGGGTCCTCTCCGGGGCGGTGAAGTTCTACCAGGAGGCGAGGGAAGCGGGGATAAAACCGATTCTGGGGTGTGAGCTTTACGTCGCTCCGGGATCCCGTACCGAGCGGAAAGGAAACCCAGGGGAGAGGTTCTACCACCTCGTGGCGTTGGCTGAGGACCTCCGAGGTTGGAAGAACCTGGTGAAGCTGGTCAACCGGGCACATCTCGAGGGCTTTTACTACAAGCCCCGGGTGGATTACGAGCTCTTGGAGCGGTTTTCGCAGGGTTTGATCGCCCTTTCCGCTTGTGATTCGGGCGAGATCCAGAAGAAGCTTGCGGCGGGAAACGAACGGGGCGCATGGGAAGCCGCGGGAAAGCTTTCCGAGATCTTCAAAGACCGCTTCTACATCGAGCTTCAGGATCACGGCCTCCCCAAGAACCGGGAGCTCGTGAAGAAGCAACTCGAGCTCGCCCGGAAGCTGGGGCTTCCGGTGGTGGCCACCGCTGATGTGCACTACATGAGCGCTGAGGACCGCGACGCCCACCGGGTGCTCATCAACATCCAGGGGGGCAAGAAGCTCTCCGGGGAAGATGCCCGCTCGTTCGAGGGCGAGGACTACCACTTCCTCACTCCAGAGGAGATGGTCGGCAAGTTCGGAGAGGTCCCGGAGGCCCTGAAGAATACCTTGGAGATCGCGGAGCGTTGTGAGGTGGAACTCCCTCTGGGAGGCCACCTTCTCCCCCACTTCCCCGTTCCCGAGGGGTTTTCCTCGCCCCAGGAGTACCTGGAGCACTTGGCCTGGGAGGGAGCCCGGGAGAGGTTCGGGGATCCGCTCCCGCCGGAGGTGGAAGAGCGCCTGCGGTACGAGCTTTCCGTGATCGGAAAGATGGACCTGGCCTCCTATTTCCTCATCGTCCAGGACTTCGTACGCTACGCCCGGGAAGAAGGGATCCCGGTGGGGCCTGGGCGGGGCTCGGCCGCGGGGTCGCTGGTAACCTATTGTCTGGGGATCACCCAGGTCGATCCCCTCAAGTACGGGCTTATCTTCGAGCGATTCCTCAACCCCTCGCGTATCTCCCTTCCCGACATCGACATGGACTTCTGCATCCGGGGCCGGGACAGGGTGATCGAATACGTGGCCGAGAAGTACGGGCGTGATCATCTGGCCCAGATCGGGACCTTCGACCGGATGGCCTCCCGGTCCGTGGTGAGGGACGTGGCCCGGGTGATGGGCCTTCCCTATGAGAAGGCGGATCGGATCGCGAAATTGATCCCCTTTGGGAAGCCGCTCGCATATGCGCTAGAGAACGTGCCACAGCTTAAGGCGATGATCGATGAGGACACCGAGGTGGCACAGCTCTTCGAGGTCGCCCTGAAGCTGGAGGGGCTTCTGCGTAACGCGTCCACCCACGCCGCTGGGGTGGTGATCGCCCCAGAGCCCCTGGAAGAGTTCGTGCCGCTTCTGCACCTTGCTGACGGGGAGTTCGTGACCCAGTTCGACATGCACGACCTCGAGGCCCTGGGGCTTCTGAAGATGGATTTTTTGGGGTTGCGGAACCTAACGATCCTCTACGACACCCGGCGCCTCATTGCCGAACGGCTGGGGGTGGAGATCGACCTCCAGGAGATCCCCCTGGACGACGAAGCCACCTACGCCTTGATCAGGGAAGGCCGGACCGACGGGGTGTTTCAGCTGGAGTCGGCGGGGATGAAGGCCCTGGTGCGGCGGCTCGCCCCCACCGAGTTCCGGGAGCTCATCGCGATCCTGGCCCTGTACCGTCCCGGGCCGCTTGAGTCGGGGATGGTGGACGATTACATCGAGCGAAAGCACGGCCGCCAACCGGTGACCTATCCCCACCCCTCCCTGGAGGAGATCCTCTCGGAGACCTACGGCCTCCCCATTTACCAGGACCAGGTGATGCTCATGGCCCAAAAGCTCGCGGGCTTTTCGCTCGCCGAGGCTGACATCCTCCGCAAGGCCATGGGCAAGAAGAAGCCCGAGGTCATGGCGAAGATGCGGGAGAAGTTCGTGGAGGGCTGCATCGCCAACGGCCTCTCCCGGGAGGAGGCCGAGCGCCTCTTTTCCGACATCGAGAAGTTCTCCAGCTACGCGTTCGCCAAGGCCCACGCCGCGGCCTACGCCCACATCACCTACTGGACCGCTTACTTCAAGGCCCACTACCCCACCTACTTCATGGCGGCCCTGCTTTCCTCGGTCCAAGACAACTTGGACAAGGTGGCAGCATATATCCGGGAGTGCCGGGAGATGGGGATCGAAGTCCTCCCCCCGGACGTGAACGAATCGGATGTGGACTTCACCCCGGTGGGGGAGCGTGTGATCCGGTTTGGGCTTGGGGCGATAAAGCACGTGGGGCGGGCGGCGGTGGAGGCGATCCTGGCGGTGCGGGGGGAGGGCTTCCGGGACTTCTTCGATTTCTTCCGCCGGATAGATCCCGAGCGAGTGAGCCGGGACACGGTGGAGGCCCTGATCAAGGCCGGGGCCATGGACCGGTTCGGCCCGCGGAAGGGGCTCCTGGCGCTGGTGGAAGAGGGGTTGCAACTTGCCCAAAGGAGCAAGCGGGAAAGGCTTTCGGGGCAACGCTCGTTCTTCGATGGGGAGGAACTTCTCCCCAAGGTGAAGCTCCCGGCTGACGAATTCCCCAAGCGCATGCTTTATGCCTTCGAGCGTGAGTATCTTGGGCTCTTCATCTCCGGACATCCCTTAGACGAGTATGCCGAGAAGCTCGCGCAATGGGGGGTTGTACCCCTGGCCGAGGCGTCCTCCCAGCGGGGGAAATTCACCGTGGCCGGGCTGGTGAAGAAGGCCACGGCGAAGCCCACCCGGAACGGGGGCCGGATGGCGTTCGTGCTCTTGGAGGACAGGTCTGGAGAACAAGAGGTGGTGGTCTTCCCCGGCGTGTACGAAAAGGCCCCGGGTTGGTTTGCGGAAGGTCGCTTACTTATACTCAAAGTGCGTTGGGGCAAACGTAATGGCAACGGCCAGAAGAGCTTGATCGCCGAGGGTGTATCCCTCCTCGAGGAGGAGGCGTTCGAGTTGGGACCCGAGCGGATCACAGTGGAGGTACCACTTGGACTTTTGGATGAGGATTTTCTTAAACGGTTTGTGGAAGTGGTTTCCGAGCATCCCGGAAACATCCCGCTGGTGGTAAAGCTTTACGATGACGGGCGTGCATTGGAGGTGGAAGCGGGGCCCCGCTACAGGGTTTCCGCATCCGATGAGCTTTATGCCGCTCTCCAATCCCTGGGCCCCGGGATCAAGGTGGTGGCGTGAGGCTTCCCGGTTGGGCGAAGTTCCTCCTGCCTGGCTTGGGGGTGAAACGTTGGGGCCTGTTGGCCCTGGCTTCGTTAGGGGTGTTGAGCTTCGGCCTCCTTTGTTTTATAGGCGAGCAGGGAATCCGCTGGCTCTATCGTACCTTCTTGTTCCATTTCCTGGATCGCCCCGTGGTGGGAGCCCTCTGTGTTATTTTAGGCCTGGCCGGGGCCACCTACGGGATGCATCGGTTGGTGCGGTCCATCCTCCACGCCCTCTCCCCTCGCAAGGCCGGATCGCTGGCCGAAGCCCTCTACGAGGCCCGGATCCTCAAGCAGGCCCCTAAAGTGGTGGCCATTGGCGGGGGAACGGGCCTCCCCACGGTGCTGCGGGGGCTCAAGCACTACACCGCCAACATCACCGCCGTGGTCACCATGATGGACACCGGGGGATCGTCGGGGAGGCTTAGGGAGGAGCTCGATGTGCTTCCCCCAGGGGACGTGCGGAATTGCCTCCTTGCGCTGGCCGAGGACGAGGAGCGCCTGGCCCGGTTCCTTCAGTTTCGGTTCGCCTACGGAGAGGGGCTCCGGGGCCACGCCCTGGGGAACCTCCTCCTCGCAGGGCTGGAACAGGCCCTGGGGAGCTTCGATCTCGCGGTGGAGGAGGCGAGCCACCTCCTCTCCGTCCGGGGCGAGGTCCTCCCCGCGACCCTGGAGCGGGTACAGCTCGTGGGAGTGATGGAGGACGGGGAGGAGGTGGTGGGGGAGGAGGCGCTGGCCCGGGACCCCCGGCGGGTGGTACGGGTGCGCCTTTCCCGCCCGGCCAAAGCTTATCCCCGGGTCCTCGAGACAATAAGAGAAGCGGACCTCATCGTCCTCGGGCCGGGAAGCCTTTTCACCAGCATCATCCCAAACCTATTAGTCGACGGGATAGCGGAAGCCATCGATTCCTCCCGGGCGGAAAAGGTGGTGGTGATGAACTTGATGACCCAGCCCGGGGAGACCGATGGTTTCGCCGCCTCCGACCACCTGCGGGCGCTCTCGGAGTACGTGAATCTCGCGAGGTTCCACGCGGTGGTGGTGAACACCGAGCCCCCGCCCCGGGATGTGCTCGCCCGCTACCGCGAAGAGGGGAGCGAGCCTGTCCAAGATGATCTCCGAGGACCTAAGGCATTCGGGCTCCGGGTTATCCGGGCCTCGCTCCTTTCGGTGGTGGAGATGGAGGGGAAGCCCACGATCAAACACGATCCCATGAAGCTGGCCCGGATATTGGTGGAGGAATCGGGGGCGTTCCGCCGTTCCTGGACCCGCTGGTTCGTGCCCGTGCCCCGAGAATGAAAAGCACAGATCCCCTGAGGCTCCAACGCGCCCAATACATCAGGGCCCTGGCGGAGGCGGTGGAGAGGATCGAGGAGGTCCTCACCCGGAAGCCGGAGGTGGAGCTCGTCGCTCCTACGCCAAGGGGAGGAGGGACCTCCTCACCGACCTCGACGTGCTCGTGGTGATGAGGTCCGATAAGTCCTTGGTGGAGCGTATCGCCGAGCTCTGCCGGGAGCTTCACGTCCCCGTGGACATGGACCTCGTGTGTTATACTCCCGAGGAGTTCGACGCCATGCGGGATTCTCCGTTTGTGGTGCGGGCGCTTTCGGAGGGGCCCCTGCTCTATACCAAGGGATCCGTTGGGGGAAGGGAAGCGGTGGAGTTCGTGGAGGGGAAGCTGGAGGAGGCCGATGGCTGAGGCATTGGCCCTGGTGGCTACGCTCTTTGCGTTCGGGGATCTGCCGGCGACCATGGGGTGGTCGGGGGAGGTGCTCCTCGGCCCGGCGCCCTACGTGTTCATCCCCATCGGCCCCGTGGGGGTCTCCTTCGGCGGCGAAACGATGCCCTCTTTCCGAGTCCGGGTAAGTTCCGGGCCCACCATCTCCTGGTTCGACCTTCCTCCGCCGTCGCTGCGACTGGGGGTAGGGCGGGCGTTGGGGCCCATCTTGTTCGCGCTGATTTGGGATCCACCTCGGGCGGTCCTTTCCTGGGAGATCCCGCTTTCGCCCCGGTATTCCCTCTTCGGCGCCCTGGGGGGCGAGGCCTTCCTGGGGTTCCGGTATCGGCTCCCGGGGGTCTGGCTCGGGGGCGTGATCAGGGGGGGTGAGCTTTCCCTTTGGTCCGGCTTCTATTTCTAGCCGCCCTTTTGCTTTCGGCACTCTCCGCCTGGGCGTGGGAGCTCGTGGTCGCCTTCACCAACGATCTCCACGTGGCCATGGAGGGCCTCCCTGCCTTGGAACCGTACCTCCGCGGCGCCGACCTCATCCTCGACGCCGGGGATACCTGGGAGGATCTCTACCGGTTCACCGACATTTCCCCAGCGGAGGAGATCACCCGCTGGATGGAGGGGGTGGGCTACGCCGCCAAGGTCCTGGGGAACCACGGCGCCTATTTGGGCCCCGCCCTCCAGGAGCTTCTCCCCCGGGTGGGGTTCCCGGTGCTCGGGACGAACGTCCGGGGGATTCCTGGGATCGCTCCGTGGACGGTGGTGGAGCGTAAGGGACTTCGGATCCTCATCCTCGGGTTCGTGGGACCGAAGCGGGACGTTTACTTCCCGTATCCGCTGTGGCCGAAGGCAGAAGTGATGGATCCCGTGGCCGCGGCCCGGTGGGCCCTGGAGGTGGCGCCGGAGCACGATCTCCTCATCATCGTCGCCCATATGGGGCTGGAGGACGCCGTCTCCCTCGCCCGGGCGGTGCCCGGATGCGACCTCCTCGTCCTGGGCCACGACCACCTCTTCCTGGAGGAGCCGGCCTGGGCGGCAGGGGTACCCATCGTGGAGGCGGGACACCGCGCCCAGGCGGTGGGGATCGCCACGTTGGGGCCGGAGGGCCTCGTGGATTACGAGCTCATCCGCATGGAAAAGAAGCCCACGAAGGGGCGCAGCGCCCTCCTCCCCGTGGTAGCCCTGGCGCTTCTCTTCCTCCTTTTCTCAGCCGGGAAGTAGGTCAGTATCGGCGCTGATCCGCGCCACCGTGTGGGCGATGAGCTTGGCCGCGTTCTCCAGGTCTTTCAGGGACACTATTTCACACGGGGAGTGCATGTAGCGGTTGGGGATCGAGACCAGGGCGGTGGCCACCCCCGCCCGGGTGAGCTGCATGGCGTTGGCGTCCGTGCCCGTGGCCCCGGGAGCGGCCTCTATCTGGTAGGGGATCCCTTCCTTCTCCGCGGTATCCACCAGAAGGTCGAAGAGCTTCGGGTTCACGTTGGCGCCCCGGGCGATCACCGGCCCCCCGCCGAGCTTTATCTCTCCGAGCTTCTTCTTCTCTCCTTCCGTCCCGGGGTTGTCGGTGGAGAAGGTGACGTCCACGGCGATCCCCACCTTGGGGTCGATCCCGAAGGTACTGGTCCTGGCGCCCCGGAGCCCCAATTCTTCCTGGACGGTGGCCACGGCGTACACTGCCCCATGGGGAGAAAGGTCCCGCGCGATCCTCAGGGCCTCCAGCACCACGAACGCCCCGATCTTATCGTCGATCCCCCGGGATACGATGAGGTCATCGCTCAGGGTCTCGGGATCATAGGCCAAAACCGCCGGATCCCCGATGGAAACCCTCTTCTTCGCCTCCTCTCCGTCTTTGGCGCCGATATCGATCCATAGGTCCTCGAAGCGGACCACCTTTTTTCTCTCCTCGTCCTGAAGGAGGTGGATGGGTTTTCTCCCGATCACGCCCAGGACCCTGCCCTCTTTGGATTTGATCCACACCCTTTGTCCCGGGAGCACCTGAGGATCCCAGCCGCCGATGTTGCGGAAGTAAAGGTATCCCTTCTCGTCGATGTGGGTGATCATGAAGCCGATCTCGTCGGTGTGACCGGCGAGCATGATCCGCGGTTCCTTTCCCTCGTTCAAGACGGCAAAGGAGTTCCCATGGAGATCTACCCACACCCTTTCGGCGAAGGTTTCTGCTTCCTCCCGCCACGTCCGGGCAGCATCTTCTTCGAATCCCGAGGGGCTTATTGCAGAAAGATACCGAAAAAGGAATTCTTTTTTGGCGCCGTCCATCCTTACCTCCTTGGGTTTTGATATCATTTTCACCGATTTCCCTTGCGTAGCAAAACCGTCCTCCTTAACCTAAGATGCCGAAAGGGGCTGATATGTGGATCGACATTGGGATAGGTGTTTGGTTGTTTATCACCCTCGTTTGGGGGATCCGTTACGGCCTTGTCCGCACGGTGTTCGGATTGGGAGGGCTTGTTGCCGGTGTGGCCCTGGCCGGGGCGTATTCCAAGGAGCTCGCGGGCATCATACCCCTGGACGAGAAGATCGCCGGCGTGATCGCCTTCATCATTATTTTCATCGTGGTCTTCATCGCCGCGGTTATCTTGGGCCGGGTGCTTTATAAGCTCCTCCACTGGGCTTCCCTGGGATGGATCGATTACTTAGGGGGCGCGGTCCTCGGCCTTTTGGTGGGTGGCGTTGTGGCCGGAGCGGCCCTCACCGCGGTCCTCCGCTACTTCCCCGAATCGGCGACCGCGATAAACGCCTCCCAGCTCGGGAGGTTCCTGGCGGAGAACTTTCCCCAGATCCTCCAGGTCCTGCCCGAGGAGTTCCGAGGTTTGCTCCCCGGTGACTAACCCCGTTCTGCCCGCCCCGGTGTCCGATGGGGCACCGGGAGGTACTCCACCGTGGGGGTGGTGCGCACCGGCTGTTTGTAAAGCGACATGAGCTGGAGGACCTCATCCGGCATCTGGTTTGATACCGGAAGGCCCATGTTCTTCGCGTCCTCGTAGGTTATGGGGTGGTCGTGGGTCCAGCGGCCCTCGGTTAACATCCGGGCGATCTCTTCCGCCTTTTCCTCCTGGAACCTGTCCAGAAGAAGGGCCTTCACCGCCTCCCGCATCTGGTTCACCGCCTTCTCGGCGATGTCAGCCAGGATCAGGGTCTCGTCGTCGATCCGCTCCACGGGCTTTCTCTGCACCAACCGGAGGATGGAAGGGGCGGGGTATTGGCCCAGCTGGGGATCCACCGGCCCGAGCACCGCGTGCTCGCACATCACGATCTCATCCGCCGCAAGAGCGATCAGGGTCCCGCCGGACATGGCGTAGTGGGGCACGAACACGGTGACTTTGCCCGGGTGGCGCTTCAGGGCCCACGCGATCTGGAGCGCCGCCAGCGACAGCCCCCCCGGGGTATGTAGCACCAGGTCCAGGGGCATATCCTTGTCCGTGAGGTGGATCGCCCGGATCACTTCCTCGGAGTCCTCGATGTTGATGTACCGCATGATGGGAAAGCCCAAGAGCCCCATGGTCTCTTGGCGGTGTACGAGCAATATCACCCGTGATCCGCGCTTTTTCTCGATCCGGGCGATCAGCCCCTGCCGCTGGGACTCGAGATACCGCCGCTGCAAGTACGGCTGGAGCGCGGCGATGAGGAAAAAGATCCAGAAGATGTCCCAAAGTGACATCTCGCCTCCTTCACTCCACCGGGACGTCGGTGATCCCACCCCGCTCAGGGGGGCGCCGGAGGGGTACTTCGATCCGGAGGACCCCGTTCTCGAACTTCGCCTTCACCTTGCCCGGGTCCTCCACCTCCTCGGGCAAAGGAAAGACCCTCCTGAAAGCGCCGTAGCGGCGCCCCATCCGGATGTAGTTCTCCTCCCGTACCTCCTCGCTTCTGTGAACCTCGCCGCTTACGATGAGCTTGTCGCCCTCCACTTGTACCCGGATGTCCTCCTTGCGGACACCGGGGAGCTCCGTCTCGATCACGAGGGTCCTATCCTTCACGTAGATATCGGTTCTCCCCATCCCGAAGGGGCTGAACCCGTATTCGAACTCGAACTCACCCCAACGGGAGAAGAGATCCTCCAGCTCTCTCAACGTGCGGCCGAGGCGCCAAAATAACCCGAACGGACGACGGAAGCGCCATTCGTCCTCCCACCACTCCATACCACCCTCCTTTCGCTCCATTTTAGTGGCGAGGGAGGTCTTCGGTCATCCCTTCTCGTGCAAGGCCTTGTAGAGCTTCAGGGCCAAGGATTTGGGAAATCCCGGGATGGAAAGGAGGTCTTCGAGGCTCGCACGCTTGAGTTCTTCCAACGATCCGAACCGCTCCAGGAGCAACCTCCGGCGTACGGGGCCGATCCCTGGCACCGAGTCGAGCAAGCTCGCCAGCGTCTCCCTCCGCCGCAAGAGCCGGTGGTACTCCACCGCGAACCGATGGGCTTCGTCCCGGATGCGCTGCAATAACTTCAAGGCTTCCGAGTCCCGGGGAAGGCGGATGGGTTCCTTCCTCCCGGGTCGATAGATTTCTTCTTCCCGCTTGGCCAGCGCCGCCACCTCGATCCCCGAGAGCCCGAGCTCCTCTAATACCCTGAGCGCCACGTTGAGCTGGCCCTTCCCCCCGTCCACGAGCACGAGATCGGGAAACTCCGAGAACTTGCCCCCGGGCCTGGCCTCCTGCAGCTCCCGCAGGCCGTGGGAAAAGCGGCGGCGGAGCACCTCCTCCATCATGGCGTAATCGTCGGGTTTCCCAGCGATGCGCACCCGGAAGCGGCGGTACGCGTCCCGGCGGGGCCTTCCCCCCACGAAGGCCACCATGGAGCCGGTGGCCTCCTTCCCGTGAATGTTGGAGATATCGAACGCCTCGATCCGCCACGGCCGGGTGGGGAGGTCCAGGGCCTCCGCGAGCTCCTCCAAGGCCGCCTCGTCCCGGGGGAGGGAAACCTCCTCGGCGGCGGCACGCTTCAGGGATAGAGCGGCGTTGCGCTGGGCCATCGCCACCAGCTCCCGCCGCGGCCCCCGGGCCGGGGCCTTGACCTCCACCCGCTGTTCCCGGCGGGCGGCGAGGTACCGCGCCAGGGCGTCCGCCTCGGGGACGGAGAAGGGAAGGAGGACCTCCTGGGGGATGGAGGTGGTGCGGGTGTAGTACTGGTCCAGGAATTCCCCCAAGGCCTCCGTGGGGGAGCAGCCCTCGGGAACCACCAACGGGAACCCCTCCCGGCCGATGAGCCGGCCTCCCCGCACCAGAAGGACGAGGCCGTAGCCCCGGCCGTCGGCGGTGGCGATCCCCACCGCGTCCAGGTCTACCGGCTCCGGCAGGGCCACCGCCTGCTTTTCCCGCAGGCGCTCCAGGGCCCTGAGGTAGTCCCGGAGCTTGGCCGCCTCCTCGAACCGCTCCTCTTTGGCGGCCGCCTCCATGCGCAGGTGCAGGTGCGCGACGAGCTCGTCGGTCTTCCCGGAGAGGATCGCCGCCACTCCCTCCACGTTGCGGTGGTACTCCTCCGGGGAGACCTCGCCGGTACATGGTCCAGGACACTTGCCCAGGTGGTAGTAGAGACAGGGCCGATAGGTCTTGCCCTTGTCGAGATCCAGGTTACAGGTCCGCAGGGGAAAGATCTTCTGGGCGATGGAGAGAAGCCGACGCAGGGATTTGGCCGAGGTGAAGGGACCGAAGTACCGGGCCCCGTCGTTACCCGGCCTCCGTACGAACACGAGCCGCGGGAACCGCTCGGCGGTCAGCTTCACATAGGGGTAGCGCTTGTCGTCCCTGAGGCGGGTGTTGAACCGGGGCCGGTGTTTCTTGATGAGGGCATCCTCCAGGATCAGGGCTTCGGCCTCGTTGCGGGTGACAATGTAGTCCAGGTCCACCGCTTCGCGGACGATCTCCCGGGCCTTGGGGGAGGCGCCGGAGGGCTGGAAGTAGGAACGCACCCGGTTCCTGAGGGAGGAGGCCTTGCCCACGTAGAGCACCTCGCCTCCCTCCCCGAGGAAGATATACACCCCAGGGGCATCAGGGAGGCCCTCGAGCTTCGCCCGCAGCGCTTCGCCGGCCATCCTGGTATCATGCTAGCCGATGGCGGCGCAAAGTGAAGGGAGGCTGAAGGTGGGGCTTGCCCTGGGGAGCGGGGGCGCCCGGGGGGCGGCCCACGTGGGGGTGTTGAAGGTTTTGGAGCGCGAGGGGATCGAGGTGGTCGCCATCGCCGGCTCCAGCATCGGGGCCATGGTGGGCGGGGCCTACGCCGCCGGGACCCCGGTGGAGCGCATCGAGGAGGAGTGGAAGAGGGCTTCCCTCCCCCAGGTGGTGCGCACCTTCCTCCCCACCTTCCCCCGGGCAGGCCTGAGCTCGGGGGCGGAACTGGAGCGGTACCTGCGTTCCGTCTTCGGGGACATGCGTGTGGAGGACCTGCGGATACCCTTCGCCGCCCTGGCTACAGACCTGGACACCGGGGAAGCGGTGGTGATTCGAGAGGGACCGTTGGTGGAGGCGCTGCGGGCATCCACCGCCATCCCGGGGATCTTCCGCCCGGTGCGCTGGCGCGGACGGATCCTCGTAGATGGGGGGTTGGTGGAGCCGGTCCCGGTGCGGGCCTGCCGGGAGCTGGGGGCGGAGCTTGTGATCGGGGTGGATGTGGGCCCGAGGCCGGTGCCGAGTACCCCCGAGCGCCGGAGCCTCTGGGACGAGCTCGAGGAGAGGTTGCGAGCGCTGGAGGAACGGCCGTGGGTGCCGGCGTCGCTGTTAGAGTTCCTGGAGACGCGGCTCGAACGTCCCCGGGAGAGGCCGCTTCCCGGGCTCTTTTCGTTACTCAACCAATCGGCCCTCATTCTCCTGCAGGAGATCACGGAGCTAAAGCTCAAACTCTGGCCCCCGGATGTCTTGGTGCGCCCTGAGTTCCCGCGGCAGGCGGGAAGCTATCTCCGCACCTACCTCGGCGCGGCGGAGTACATCTTGCTGGGGGAGCGGGCCATGGAGGCGGCGTTGCCGGCGCTTTTCTCCCGGGCCCGGAGAGGGGGCGATGGCTGATGGAACGTTGGGTTTTGATTTTTCTCTGCATCCTCCTCATCGGAGGACTCCTGTTCGTGGGGATGGCGCTTTGGGGGATAAAACGGGAGGGGGTCGTGATTCGGCTTTCGGGGCCCATCGAGTTCATGAGCTCCCCCCAAGAGGGACGGATCGCCATCTCCTTCGAGGGGCCGGTGGAGCTTAAGCTCCAAGGGGCGGATGCGACGGGGCTCGAAGCCCGGATCGAGGGGGCGATTTTTCCCCGGTGTGAGGGCGGAGTGTTGATCCCGGTGCGGTGGAATCCGTTTACCGGGGAGGTGGTGTGGAAGTGTGTTCCCCAGGGGGAGGGGATTGAAGGCGGGGGGAATAATCCCTAGGATTGGGGAGCTGGGGGCGTAGCTCAGCGGGAGAGCGCCTGCTTTGCAAGCAGGAGGTCGGCGGTTCGAATCCGCTCGCCTCCACTAGGTGCGCAAACGGCTAAACGGTTATTCAATTCGTACATTATGGCTTTTGATACACAACTCTTCCTTCGACCATCGTCATTTTCACGGAGAGATTTTCGTCCAGAACCACGATGTCTGCCCGCATATTGGGAGCCAAGGAGCCACGCTCATGGGATATCCCGAGAATGTGAGCCGGAGTCCAGGTCACCATCTTTATCGCCTCCGTCAACGGCAACCCCACGAGGTTGACCAGGGTTTGTAGGACCTGGTTCATCAACGCCACGCTCCCGGCAAACGCGCTTCGATCAGCCAGTTTGGCTACACAGCTTCCCTCCGGCGGATGCACTTCGTAATCGGGGGGCACCTCGTTTTCAACGATTATCGGAAGTCCCCCCAGCTCGTACTCCCCGGGACCCAAGCCTGCTGCCGAAATGGCATCGGTGACGGCGCAAACCCTACCGGTCCCCTTTGTTTTGATCGCGAGCCGGATGAGGCTAGGAGGGAGGTGGTGTCCGTCGGCGATCAACTCTGTGCTCAACGAATCTAAAAGCATGGTCGCTTCCACCACTCCTGCGAATCGATAGGCCTTGAGCCTCCTCACAGAGGAGGTTGCCGAGAACAGATGGGTGACATGGGAAAACCCCGCTTCCACCGCCTCCAGCACTTGCTGATACGTAGCATCGCTGTGGCCGATGGATGCCATAACGTTGTGGGCCCGCAGCAGCCTTCCTGATTCCAGCCCGCCCGGGAGCTCGGGGGCGAGGGTGACCCTTTTCAAAAACGGACATTTTTTGAGCAGGTTCTCCAGCTCTTTTGGATCAGGGATCCGAAGATACTCTGGGTTTTGGGCACCGGCCTGTTTGGGGTTGAGGTAGGGCCCCTCTAAATGAGCCCCGAGAATTCTCGCTCCTGCGATCTCCTCGCTGACGCAAGCCTTGCTGATCGCTTCTAAAGCAGTTTGAATCTCGTCCATGGGAGCGGTAAGGGTTGTGGCGAGGAAGGCCGTCGTGCCGCCGCGGGCGTGGGTTTCGGCTATAGTCTCCAGAGCGTCCAGCGTCCCCTCCATCACGTCATGGCCCCCGCCTCCATGGAGGTGGAGATCTATGAAGCCGGGAGCAATGAGGTGGCCGCTGACATCTATCGCCTTGACCTTATATCGAGAGAGGATAGATTTGTCGCCGATGGCCTCTATTCTTCCGCCTTCCACCAGTACCACCGCGTCATCCAAAATCCTGAACGGGGTCACCAACCTCTTGCCTATAAGGGCGAGCCTCATCGCCTTCCCCTCACAGGAACTTCACGCGCTGCTTGTATTTGGCGATGAACTCCCGATTGGCCTCGTCTCCTCCTGGGATATTGGCGCTCATCCAGATTGGGGGCCTAAAGCCCTTGACGAGTAATAATTCGACGGTTTTTATCACGAGAAGGTTCAGGGTGAAGCAGTTGACCAACGTGGACGTCGGCCCCACCTTTTGTGCCAGCTCTTCGAACTTCACTACCGCGTCGCCGTACGGCATGTGGCAGTCGATGTGCACGTCGACGATCTCGAAGAGGTTTTTCTTGCTGGGATGGCGCGCGGGATGATCGGGAGGTACCTTTTCCGCGAAGGCCCGGCTACTTATACCGATGGTGGGGATAGAGAGCTCTTTTGCCCCCTGCGCTATGTCGATACACATAGCGTTTATGCCATAGGCGTTGACGATTATCAAAACCCCACCGTGGATGTCATAGGCCTTAAGTACCGCGAGGCCATATCCTGGGGTACGCTCGATGATGGTCGAGCGGATAGCCCCGTAATGTAGCGCCGTCCCCGGATCCAAAATTGGATTTATTGGGACCAATCCGCCCGCGCGGTAGAACATCTCGTAAGCCCCCATGTTGGAGTGGCCGCCGGGGCCGATCACGTGTATCAATTCGTCCCTCATGATGGCCTTCGCCATAAGCTCCGCGCCCTTGGCGATGGAATCTCTTTCCTCTTCCTCGATGGTCTTCAAGAGGTTTGTCACCTCTATCAAATACCTCTGGGTATATTGGGACATACTCACCTCCTCAGCAGTCTCGCGCTCTCACGATCCAGAAAAAGCACAACGTTTCGATGGCACCTCAGCACACTTGCGGGACAAGCGGTGCTCAGGGGGCCATCAAGGGTGTTCTTTACCGCCTCTGCTTTCCTCAGACCTGGTACCACGCACAGGATGTGCTGGGCGGCCATGATGGCAGGGATCGTTAGGGTAATCGCCTGGGTCGGAACTTCCTCCAGGGAGGAGAAGCAACCGTCAGCTACCTGCTGCTCCCGGCTCCGGTGGTCTAGGGTCACGATCTTTACTCTGAGGGGATCGTCGAAGTCCGCCACGTGAGGGTCGTTGAAAGCAATGTGCCCGTTTTCGCCTATACCGATACACGCGATATGCAGCGGATTTTCCTCCAGAAGAGAACTATAGCGCCTGCATAGCTCTTCAGGTGTGTTTCCCTCTCCATCATCGATGTAAAAGACCCGCTTTAGTGGGACCCGGCGGAAGAGGCGCCCGTCCAGATAGCGGGCAAACCGCTGTGGGGCCTCCGGGGGAAGGCCGATGTATTCGTCTAGGTGAAAGGCTTGGATCCTTTCCCAGGGGATGCCGTCCAGAGAGCTTAACGCATCTAGGAACTCGTTTTGGGAGGGCGCGGCGGCGAAGACAGCGTTAATGAGGGTGTGCTTTTCGGAAAGTTCCCTTGTAAGCTCACGCATGTACAGCGCCGCCGCGTGTCCCATCCGTTCCCTGTCGGGGTAAACGCGCACCTCCATTTTGCGGATGAAGACCGGCGCCGCGCCTCTCTCCTGCATCTCGCTACCTCCCCTCACTTGACGCTGCCCGCGGTTAAGCCCTGGATAAAGTATTTGCCGGCGATGGCGAAGCCGATAATGGGGGGCAAAGCTATCAACACCGAGCCGGCCATCATGATCCCCCATTCTATTGCGTACTGTTGCAGAAAGAAGGACATCCCCACAGGCAAGGTCTTGAACTGGTCGCTGATCACTAAGGTGGACGCAAACAGATACTCAGACCATGACATGAGAAAGGCATTGATTCCCACCGCAGCAACGCCCGGAGCTGCCAAGGGGATGAAGATGCGGAAGATGATCTGGACCCTCGTGGCACCGTCCACCAGGGCTGCTTCCTCCACTTCCTTTGGGACCGATTCGAAGAAGGCCCGCAAGATCCAGACACTGAACGGAGCAGTGAGGGTGACATGGGCCGCCACCAGGGCCAGCGGGGAATCCAGTATCCCAATCCGTGCAAAGAGGATGTACAGCGGGATCAACACCAGGATTTTCGGGAAAACATAGGAAACCAAAAACAGGCGGAACATGAACCTGCGTCCGGGATATCGGCATCGGTAGACGCTGTAGGCTGCGAAAGTAGCGGCGAGGGCCGTGATCAGCGCCGTGCTCGAGGCCACGAGGAAGCTATTGTAGTAATAGCGCAGGAAGTCCACCTGCTGGAACAGTCGGCGGTAGTGTTCCAGCGTGAAGCTGTGAGGCACAAAGGTGGGCTTGAGGGAAAGAAGTTCCGGCGTCGGCTTGAAGGAGCAAATCAAGACCCAATACATCGGGGAGGCGAAGAAGCTTATGACGGCAAATACGGAGAGGTACTTGGCTACGGTCTTGATGCCCTTCATCCCTCCGCCCCTTCCCTAAACAGGGTCCGCAAGTAGGCTACGGCAAAGCCCAGCAGGAAGAGAAACATGATCACCGACATGGCCGCGGCCTCGCTAAAGCGGAAATCCTGGAACGCCCTCTTGTAGATGTAGATTGGGAGCGTGGTGGTAAAGTCCAAGGGGCCTCCGCGGGTGAGAAGCCATATGGTGTCGAATATGTTTATCGACCACAGGAAGCTTATGAGGGTAATCACGCTCAAAACGGGCCTTATGGTGGGCAAGGTGATGTGCCAGAACCGCCGCATCACAGAGGCACCATCCACCAACGCGGCTTCCATCAGCTCCTTAGGGATCGTCTGAAGGGCGGCCAACACGATGATCGCGAAATAAGGGGTCCAGCGCCAGACGTTGATGAAGATCACCGTTGGCATCACCCACTGGGGCGAGCTGAGGAACTTGAGGGGAGAGGCGATAAGGCCCCCGCTTTTGAGAAGGTAATTCACCACCCCGTGGGTAGGGTCGAGGATCCATGTCCACATGATGGCTAAGACCACGGTGGGGAGGACCCAGGGGAGGATGATCCAGTTCCGGATGAGGGTCCTTCCCCGGAATCGTTGGTTTAGGACCAAAGCGACCAGTAAGCTTCCTAATACCTGAAAGGCCACGTTGCACACCGTCCAGATCAGACTCCGCAAACAGGCCTTCCAAAAGTTGGGATCGCCCAATATCCGAGAGTAGTTGGAAAGGCCGATGAATCGCGCAGGCGCCCCAACGTACCTCACATTGTAGAACCCGAGCTGTGACGCATAAAGCAAGGGATAAACCAGGGTGACGATTACCCAGAACAAAAGGGGCGCCACAAGGAGCAATCCAAGAAAGGGATCCTCGGCTATCTTCTGCCTTAAAGTCCGCATGAGGGAGCAAAAAGGGCGGCCGGACTTGTGGTGTTCCGGCCGCCCTTATGGCCTCCTTTACTGCCGGATGGCTTCCCACATCTTCTCCGCGCCCTTGGCCACCGCCTCGGCGGGGCTCAGCCCGGCCACGGTGATCTGCTGAGCCGTCCACGCCAGGATGTTGCCGGCGGAAATGGCGCCCACGTTGGGGTTGACAGTGTCCCGGGTAAAGCCGAAGAGCTTGCCGTACTTGGAGGACTCAATGGCGATCACTACCGCGGCGGTCTTCTCCTTAATGATGGGATCGCTCCAGAAGGCGTCCGAGTAAAGGACCTCCTGGGTAACTGGGAGGAAGAACCCGGGGTCCATGTGAAGGAGCCGGCTCATGATCTCGGGCTGGTAGAGCCACCGGATGAAGGTGGCGAACGCCTCCCGCTTCTGTGGATCGTCGGTGAGGAGCATCAGGCCGTTGGAATAATAGATGGTCCCAGGCTGCCCGTCCTCGGGAATGGGCACGGGGGCCGCCCCCAGGTACTCCAGGGGGAGGTCGGTGTTGTCCACCCACCCCTTGATATAGTGGCCCTTCTCCATGACCATGGCCACCTGTCCGGTGAAGAAGGCTGTGCGGGGCTGATCCCACTTCCAGTTCTCGCTGCCCGGCGGGGAATAGTCGAAGAGCTTTTTATAGAAGGCATAGGCTTCCACGGTGCGGGGGTTATCGAAGATTATCTCGTTGGGATCTTCCCCGAAAATGTGTTCGGCCTTGTTCACCACCATCAAGGTGTAGATCAACTGGTCGGTGGCCATGTGGATAGCCCCGGGGACGGCGATGGGATACTCCACCACGCCGCTTGTCTTGAGTTTCTCACATACATCCAAGAGCTCATTCCAGGTCCTGGGGGGCTTATTGGGATCCAGGCCAGCCTTCTCGAAGAGGTCCTTGCGATACCAGAGGACGAAATCCATGCCGTAGATGGGCACGGCCCAGTAGTGACCGTCAAAGAAATAGGGATCCAGGGAGGACTGGATAAAGGTGTATTCCCCTTGGAGGTTGGCGATGAGATCGTCCAGGGGTTGTACGACCCCGAGGGCCTTTATGTAGGTCAAGAAATCGGGGATACACAGCATGAAGTCAGGGCCACGGCCGGCCTGGATGGCGGCGGGAGCCTTGACGTAGATCTCCCCCCAGCTTTGGACCTGAGGAATGACCTTTATTCCAGGGTGCTCGGCGTTGAACTGATCACAGAGCTCCTTGATTCGCTCGACCCGGTGCGGACGGGCCTCCATGTGCCAGAAAACGAGTTCCACTGGCGCCGACCAAGCCAGCAGTCCCATAAGGAGCAAAAGCGTTCCACCCACAAACACGATCCTCCGCATCGGCAATCCCTCCTTTGGGCTTAAGTGTTTTCGGAATCGGTTTTCGCCGCGTTCTCACCTCCCTTTAATGCGGATATGGCTTCCTTTTTTGCGCGTTCCAGGTGCGCGGTGAGGGCAGAGACCGCCCTCTCGAGGTCTTTCGCGGCGAGGGCCTCGATGATCTCGCGGTGCTCCCGACAAGCGGCTCGGGGGTTCATGGTGAGGCGCGTGGTAAGTTTAATCAGGTCGATGATGCCGTTGGCGAACTTGGTAAGCCATTGGCTTTGGGATCCACGGATCAGGAGGTCAAGATGAAGTTTTTCGTCCATCCTCTGTACCTCGGATACCAATTCCTCATCGGAGGCGGATCTCAGCTCGGCGATCCACTTACGAAGGTGGGCGAGGTGTTCACGATCAATACAGTCCTTTTTGATGATGTACTCCACCGCAAGGACCTCCAGGGCCCGGCGGAGATCGAAGAGCTCCTCGACGTCGGTGGGAGTGAGCTCGATGACAAAGTATCCGACATACGGTTTCGAGACCACCAATCCCTGCTCTGCGAGTTTCTGAAGGGCTTCACGCAGG
Organism: Acetothermia bacterium UBA3571; assembly: GCA_002375995.1. Taxonomy (GTDB): domain Bacteria; phylum Bipolaricaulota; class Bipolaricaulia; order Bipolaricaulales; family Bipolaricaulaceae; genus UBA3571. The sequence goes on from DFNI01000026.1 coordinate 45,326, forward strand.
GGCGTTTGGCTCACGGAGAGTTCCTGGGCGAGCTTTTGGACCTCGATCTTTTCGCCGGGCTTGAGTTCGAAGTTCAGGATGCGTTCTCGAATCAGGCTACACACTTGGTCTACCAGCGTTTTCCTTACCACAGGATTCTTCGGTGCCATGTTAAGTATAAAATATACAATATATCCACCCTTGTCAAGACACTGAACTGACCAAGGGATGGCACCCTCATATCTTCACCTGCATCTTTAGCCATTGAAGAAAAACTGGACTTATACTGCGTCTCTCCTAGATGATCTGATTCCGATCAGAGGTCACCATGAAAGTTATTTGGTTAGGTCAGCACTATGGGCTTTTTGGGCGGAGCCCGGGTTTTTATTGTTCCCTGAAGATCCCTTTGTTGTCCCCGGTTTTCGGGGCCTCCGAGGTTTGGAAGGGAGCGGTTGTCCGGATAAAATGAATTGAGAGGAAATTATCTCATTTAGGAGGTCTAATTATGCCCGGAAACCTCGAGATGTTCTGCTACCAGTGTGCCCAAGCGGCTGGGGGAATGGCGTGCACGCGGACGGGCACCTGCGGCAAACTCCCCACGGTGGCCCGGCTCCAGGACAACCTGAAGTACGCCCTCATGGGGATAAGCGCCTACGCCTACCACGCCCGCGAGCTCGGGAAGACCGATCCGGAGATCGACGAGTTCATTACCCGCGCCCTCTACACCGTCCTCACCAATGTGAACTTCGACGCGGAAAGCTTGGTGGACTTGGCCATCGAAGCTGGGAGGATAAACCTCCGGGTGATGGAGCTCCTCAAGGAGGCCCACATCCAGGCGTATGGCGAACCCGTCCCCACCCAGGTCCCCACCGGAACGGTCAAGGGGAAGGCCATCATCGTCACCGGCCACGGCCTCCGGGCCTTAGAGGAGCTCCTCAAGCAAACCGAGGGAACCGGGATAAACGTCTACACCCACTCCGAGATGCTGCCGGCCCACGGCTATCCCGGGCTGAAAAAGTACCCCCACCTGGTGGGAAACCTGGGCAAGGCCTGGTACGACCAGCGAGTCCTCTTCGCCAAATACCCCGCCGCCATCCTCGCCACCTCTAACTGCGCTCTCATTCCCAGGGACGAATACCGGGACCGCATGTTCACCACTGGAACGGTTCGCCTCCCCGGGGTGCGTCACATCGGGGGGTATGACTTCTCTCCCGTGATTGAGAAGGCCCTATCTCTCCCTGAGCTCCCCGAGGAACCGGGGAAGGTGACCCTCACCACCGGTTTCTCCAAATCCGCGGTCCTGGAGCTTGCTCCCAAGATAAAAGAGCTCGTGGAGGCGGGGAGGATCAAGCGGTTCTTGCTCGTGGGTGGCTGCGATTCCCCCACCAAGAGGAACCAATACTACCGCGAGCTCGTGGAATCCCTTCCAGAGGAGACCGTGGTGCTCACCCTCGCCTGCGGCAAGTTCCGCATCAACGACCTCGACCTCGGCGATATAGAAGGTGTGCCCCGGTTGATCGACCTCGGGCAATGCAACGACGCCATCGTGGCGGTGGAGATCGCGCAAGCCCTGGCGGAGCTCTTCGGCGTGGAACCCACGGAGCTTCCGTTGACGTTGGTGCTTATGTGGATGGAGCAGAAGGCGGTGGCCATCCTCTGGAGCCTTTTGGCTTTGGGCTTCCGGGGGATTTACCTCGGCCCCATACTCCCCCCGTGGGCCAACGAGGAGATCGTGCGGGTCCTCACGGAGAAATACGACGTCCGCCTGATCGGCGACCCCCAGGCCGATCTCCAGGCGATCCTCGGCTAGGAACCACCGTCAGCGGCGCGGGGCCGTACACCGTCCGGCCCCGCGCCCTGAAAAAGGCCTATTGGACCGGGATCATAAGACGTCGACCGCCGCAACATTGAGAAAGGATTTTCCGGGTCTCCGCTCATGCTTGGGGAACTGGGGCTATCCCGAGGTGAAACGCCGACAGCGGGAGGGACACTGTGCGCCTATGCGGGGGCCATTGGGTGAGAGGTGTCCAGGAAAAAAGAGGGGCGGGCCGCCCCCAGGGCCCGCCCCGCACCTCTTACTGCCGGTGCTCGTAGTGAACAAGCACCATCTCGTACGTGGTCGCCCAACTTCCTCCTTCGTTACGCTCCTGCCGGATGAGCACGGGGTAGGGAACCGCCGGATCGGGGGAGATGGCGAGTACCACCCGCTCATCTGGGCTCGAAGGGGTCTTGAGGATGCCCTGTACCGCCTGAACCCCGGCGATGGTCACGATATCTTTTGTCTCCCAGGAAAGGCCCCCCGGGAGGACGTAGGTGCGGTTCGGCTCTGGAGGTCCACCCATGCCGAAGATCATGAAGTAGTAGGGAAGCCACCATGCGTCGGCAAGCCATATGGTGGGCTGCCATACGAAAAAGAGCGACATATCCCCGATATCCTCCAGACTTGCATCGCCCACGATCTCGGTACGGATGGTATAAGTCCCATCGTCCTTGGGGGAAAGTTCGAGGGTATAGGTGAAGTTCCGATCTTCGGTGGTGATCTGGTACGTCATGAGCAGGTACCCTCCTGGGTAAGCGGCGAGTCCCCCCGTCCATTGGGCCATCCCCGCGGTAGCCAACATACAAACAAGGGCAGCCATTGAACCGATCAACTTCCGCATCTCTACCTCCTTGAAAATCGAGTACCAATATTCACCCAGGACGAGGATACACGCCACCGACGCTCACTCACCCAAATACTTGGCCACGCTCCAGATGCCGAGGTAGGCCAGGGAGAGGCGCACTGCGGCCGCGGCAGCTGTGGCAAGGGAAAAGGCCAATGGGCGTCCCCCGGCGATGGCCAAAAGGTAAACCGCCCCGGTATCCGGAAATCCTGGGATGAGCAGGAGGAAGAAAAGAGCCGGAGCCCCAAACCTGTCTACCCATTTGTGGCCGAATTCCATCAGGGCTCTAGCGTACCGGTTAGTGGCCCCCCAGTTTTGCACCCGGGGAAGGCGCTTTAGGCATACGGCCAGATAGAAGATCATATATGCCCCAACGAACTTCCCGGCTGTAGCCACCGCGATCACTGCCCACCCCGGGGCGAACTTCACTCCCGCCAACACCGCTTCAAGCGGGGTGGGAAGTACGAGGGCCGTTCCGGCTGCATACAGAAAGACCAAAAACAACGCGAGCGCCATGTCCAAGCTCCTTCGGAGTCCAGCTTAACCTCCGTTCCCCAAACGGTGAAGTCATTGTCCATGGACCGAAAAACACGGAGTAAATTTGGTAGGGCTTCTTTTGGGTTCGTACCGAAAGCGGGATTACGGCGCTGCTAAAAACTTGGGGAGGAAACGCTTGGGCACGGTTGAAACGTGGGTTTCGGAGACCACCGGCACGGGGAAGGCACTTTGTCATTGGATTAGTGCAAAGATGCGCAGTCCCGCGGCGCTAGAGGGGGGACCGAGGTCCCCACCGCCGGCTTTTCCCAGAGGTCATATCCGGGATACTTTGCTAAAGATGCAGGATGAACTGGCCCTTTCTCCGCCTGAGTGGGTGAAAGACGCGGTTTTCTACGCCATCTTTCCCGACCGGTTCCGCAACGGCGACCCGGGAAACGATCCCCCGGGGACGCGGCCGTGGGGCGCTCCCCCCGATAGGGAGAGCACCTTCGGCGGGGATCTATGGGGGATCATTCAGGCCTTGGACTACCTCCAAGATTTGGGGGTGACCGCCCTCTATCTCACCCCCATCTTCACGGCGCCCTCTAACCATAAGTATGATGTGGTGGACTACTACAACGTTGATCCCCATTTCGGGGGGAATGAGGCCCTCGCGGAGTTGGTGGGGGAGCTCCACCGGCGCGGGATGCGGCTCATCTTGGATGGTGTCTTCAACCACTGCGGCGAGGCCCATCCCTTCTTCTGGGATGTCCTCCGCCGGGGGAGGTCCTCCCCCTACTGGGATTGGTTCACGATTCGCGGGGACCGGGTGGTCCAGGAGCCTTATCCCAACTACACGTGCTGGGCCGGGGTGAGATCGCTTCCGGAATGGAACCACGCGAATCCCGCGGTGCGCGAGTACCTCCTCTCCGTGGCCAGTTATTGGATCAGGGAGTACGGGATCGATGGATGGCGTTTGGATGCGGTGGAGCACATGCCCCCGGACTTCGTCCGCGAGATCCGCGTTGCCGTCAAGGGAGCGAACCCCGAGGCCTATGTCCTGGGCGAGGTGATGGGCTACGCCGCGGCGTGGTTCAAGCACGGGGCCTTGGACGGAGCCATGAATTACCGCCTGTGGGAGGCCTTAGTGTACTTCATCGCCCGGGATTCTTGGGACGCCCCTCAGTTCGTCGCCCACCTCAAGGGACTGTGGGGCAGTTACCCCCAGGGGAACGCCTTCGCTTCCTACAACCTCACCGGCAGCCACGATAAGCCCCGGATCATGACCCTATGCGGTGGCGACCGCCGCAAGGTGGCGTTGGTGGTCGCGACCATCTTCGCCCTTCCGGGTGCCCCGGCGGTCTACTACGGCGACGAGATCGGCCTCCAGGGGGGCGAGGATCCCGATTGCCGGCGTTGTTTCCCCTGGGACCATTCCCGATGGGATACCGAGCTCCGGGGGCTCTTTCGTATGCTCATAAGGCTCCGCCGGGAAGAGCCGGCCCTCCGGCACGGGGACCTTCGATTCGGGGAGGCCCGGGGGCGGGTGTTCTCCCTGGTGCGAGAGGGTCCAGACGCGCGGATCCTTTTCTTCCTCAATGCTGGAGAGGAAGAGGCCCGGTTTCCTTTGTCCCGGCCTGCGCTGGATCTCCTGAAGGGAGAACCCCTTTTGGGGACACTTCGCCTTCCTCCCGAGTCCTTTGCCTTTCTCAAAGAGGGCTAGGACCCTGGGTCTGAAAGTACTCTTGACGGACTCCGCTGTGTCCGCTACGTTGCTTTCGTAAGGTGAAAAGACCTTTTATGTTGTCCAGCACCTGCAATGGGTGAAGTGAGTGATTAAAGACAAGGGGGGAAGATGTTGCGGGAAGTAATGGAAGCCATGGAGCTCCTTGAGGGCCCGGATGCAAGCGGCGAAGCCGCCCGGGAATGGCTTATCGGCAAAGGCCTCGAGCCCCGTGAGGTGGAGGTCACCCATATCGCGGGAGAGAAAGGGGGAACCGATTTCATCAAGGTGCACCTCTCCACGTCGGGGACGGGTCCCACCCTGGGCATCGTCGGAAGGCTCGGGGGCGTGGGAGCCCGGCCCGAGCGGCTCGGTCTCGTCTCGGATGCCGACGGCGCCATCGTGGCCCTGGCCTGCGCGGCCAAGCTCGCGCGGATGCGTGCCCGGGGCGATGCCTTGCCCGGTGCGGTGATCGTCGCTACCCATATATGCCCCAACTCCCCTGTGATCCCCCATGAACCGGTCCCCTTCATGGGCGCTCCCGTGGACATCGCCACCATGAACCGCCACGAGGTGGACCCCGAGATGGAGGCCATCCTCTCCATCGATACCACCAAGGGCAATTGGGTCATCAACCGCCGCGGCTTCGCCATCACCCCCACGGTGAAGGAGGGGTATATCCTCCGGGTAAGCGAGGATCTTCTTCGGATCATGAGCTACGTCACCAACGAGCCGCCGGCAGTCCTCCCCATCACCACCCAGGACATCACCCCCTATGGGAACGGACTCTTCCACATAAACAGCATCATGCAGCCCGCCACCGCCACCTCTGCCCCGGTGGTGGGGGTGGCCACCACCGCCTGCATCCCCGTCCCGGGCTGCGCCACCGGGGCCAACCAGGTGGTGGACATCGAGATGGCGGCGCGGTTCTGCGTGGAGGTAGCCAAAGAATTCACCGCCGGACGGGCTCGGTTCTACGATCCCGAGGAATTCGAGCGGCTCGTTGCCCTCTACGGCCCCATGCAGCACCTCCAGACCTTGGGAAAGGGGGAAGGTTGAGGAGGTTGGGTCTCGTCACCATCGGCCAGAGCCCCCGGGACGATGTGGTTCCCGAGCTCCGGCGGTTCCTTCCCCCCGATGTGCAGATATATGAGGCGGGAGCCCTGGACGACCTCTCCCCAAAGGAGATCGCAGCCCATCTCCCGCTTTCCCCCGAGAGGACCCTGGTTACCCGCCTCCGGGACGGAACGGAGGTCGTGGTGGACGCGGAGTTCGTTCACGGGCGCCTCCAGGCCGTAATCGAAAGGCTGGGGAGAGGGGTGGATCTCATCGGGCTCCTTTGTTCTGGCAAATTCCCGGATTTCGAGAGCCCGGTACCCTTGCTCGTTCCCCACCGGCTGCTTCGGGGTGTCCTTTCCGCCCTCCTCCTTCCTGGCCCTTTGGGGGTGTTGGTGCCCTCCCCCGAACAGGTGGGCCCGGCGGAGGAGGAGCTGCGGGATTGGGGCATCGACGCGGTGGTGTGCGCCACCTCCCCCTACCGAGGAGACCTGCGGAGCGCCCTGGGGGAGCAGGTGAGCTTCTTGCGGGAGCGCGGAGTGGCGGCGGTGCTCCTCAACTGTTTCGGTTACGGGGAGGCGTCCCGAGAATTCCTCCAAGAATCCTTGGGAGTGCCGGTGATCGCGGTCCGATCCCTGTTCGCCCGGACCTTGGCGGAACTTTTGTGAAAAACTTCAGCCCGGTGGAGCTGGCCTGCCACTGATCCGTGCTTCCAGCAATATACGTGCCACGCGGACCTCAGCCAGGGCCACCACGGCCTGACCATGGGCTGCGGCGATATCGCGGGCATAACCTTCGATTTCCTCTCGCCAACCGTGGATCGTTTCGACCAACTTAAACAAGGCAGCCTCTGCCAAATACGCAGCCCGCCAGGCTTCACTTTCAGCATCCAGCGCAGCGATCAGGGCAGCTATGGCCGTATCCACATCTCCCGCCTTCACGGCCCCTTTCGCCCGGGCGGCTTCGGTTTGGACAGAGCGAGCCAGGACGCTGGCGGTCTGGGCCTGTTGGCGGGCCTCGCTGAACGGAGGCGGGTATGTCGCGAGGGTAATGGAGCGGGCGATGGCCTCTACCCGGGCCTGGGCGGCCTGTAGGGACCGCTGGGACGAGACCATCGCCAGTTTCACCATGGCGACCTTTTCGGCGGCGATGTTCAGCGCCGCTTGAGCTAGCGGTTTTGAGTTCCCATCGGGTCCTTTCAGGATGTCACTTGCCATCTCAGATATATGGGCGTTAGTGCGGGTTACTTCCTTTTCCATGGCTATGATCTCGCTCACCGCTTCTTCCAGGGACACAATTCGTTCCTCTGCCCACTCCAGGAATTCCTGGATCAGTTGCGCTTCCCGTTGACCGGCGGCCTCGGCAGCGGCGGCAGCCGCCACGGCCGATTCGGTCGCCTTCGTCGCTGCGCCCGTGATGTCCAAGGACACCCCCTGAACCACGGCGCCAAGAAGGAACATTGCCGAAAGGACCACTGCTTTTAACCCCAAATGCCTCATTGCCAAACCCCCTTCGTGCGGTCAGGGACCGGAGAGCCCAGTCCAGTTGCCTCGTCTATAGGGCGGTTACCCTTCCGACGGTCCAGGTGAACATCAAAACCGGTGCTTTCCCTGCCGGCACCGTGACACCGCCTCAGCGGCAAGGTACGAGCTCCACCGCCGTGGCCGCCGCTTGCATTCCCTCGGGGAAATAGATTTTCAAGGTCACGTTGAGGATCCCCCCGGCCGGATACCCGACGGGCACCACCTCATCCCCGAAAGCCTGTTGGATCTCCATCGTCTCTACCTCACCGTTGGGGAAGGTGAGAACTAGCTCCCCCCGTTCGAACGGAGGAGCGCTCCACACGATATGCAGGTCATGTGAGGCTTCCTCCCCACAGACGGGCTCCGCCTCTACTGAGAGAGTGGGTGTCTCTGCCCCTTCACCCGGGACGACGAAGTTATGGGAGACAGAGTTGTTGTCCTCGCGGAGTTCTTCCACCGCGTTCTCGGGATCCAATACCACGGTGATCACGTGTTTCCCCGGGGTCACCTCCCAGGAAAACTGGATCTCAGCCTCCTCGCCAGCTCCGAGCAATGGTCCCGGCTCCGTCCATACGAGCTCCCCGTCGAGGAGATAAGCGATGTTGTAAGGTACTTGAACTGGGGTCCCCTCGTTCACCACCACTCCGGTCACCTGGATCACATGATCCGGCAGAACCCAGTTGAACTTCGGGGGATCGAACCTGAGTTCCGGTTCCCGGGGAGGAAGCTTGGTGGGGCAAGCCGGGATGGCGAAGCTGGGATCGGCCCACACTTGGTCGCTTTTGAGGGTTCCGGAATAGCCGGGGTCGTACAGGGTGGTGGCGAAAAGGTGGCCCCCCACCGTCGCCAGGGAGTTGATTCCCCCGTTTTGGGGATCGAACGGATGTGGCCCGGCCTCCACTACGATCCAAGAGCTCCCGTCGTAACGCGATAGGTTCCCGCTGGGATATCCTTCCCCGAGGTAAAGATAACCGGCGAACACTGCCATGGCGCGGGCCCGCAGCATCCTTTCCCGGGGATCCGTGGTGATGAAATTCGGCCCACCCCAGGGAGGGGTGACGTTGGTCCACCCGCGGGACCCCCCTCCCGTGTACCGCCACACTTCCGCCCCGAAATGGGACAGGGTGCCGATGTATAGGGCGCCCTTGTATATGGCGTAGGTCCCCACTTCCTGGTTGACCCTGAAATTAGTGCCCTGGCTCGGTATGAACGTCTCGGTGCCGAAACCGTCCCTGTTAACCTGGACCCAAGAATCGGGGGCACCGGAAGGACTTTCCCACACCTCGATACCGCTTCCATAGGTCTTGGGATCACCGAACGACCCCATCCGATTCCGGGTGGACGTGGCGGCCACGAGCTTTCCGTTGAAGACCACCAACATGTCCAGATCGCGGTTGTCCGGGTCCCCGAACCCGTTCCATACCACCCGTTCCCACACCATGGTGGTCTTTCCCAGATCCGGGGTACGCCAGATCTCGAACGTATCGGGGGTGGAAAGCTCCCTTGCCCCATAAAGTTGGCCCCGGAAGATTACGCGGGGAATCGGGGAGTCGGGCAGGATCTTCCCCTGCCCTATAGGGGTCACTCGCTGCCAGTGGCGGGAATCGAAGCGGCTTCCCGCCTGGATGCGCCAAAGTACCCCGGCCCGGTAGAAGAACAAGGTGTTGCCCAGGGGAACGATGACCGCGCCGTCCAGTGCCGCGGGTACGTAAACCTCGGTCCATCGGTAACAGGTCCCGGCATCCAATCGGTAAAGGCTGGTTTCATTGTAGGCGTAAAGCTTCCCGGCGAAGGCGAATAGCTGGGGCGCCTGCTGGGAAGAGGGCGCTCCGAACATCGTTGGCGGCGAAATGCGAACCCACGTGGAAAGAGGGATTACGGTGGCGGTCTGAAAAACGGTGAAGGTCAGGGTATCTTGCACGCTCCAGATGCCGCCCTGGATATCCACCATTAGCGTATAGGTACCCGCCGGCAAAACGCCCAGGAGCACGGAAATGCTCCAAGAGGTGATCACGCTGGCGCACCTCGTCCCGGGCTCGTCAGTCACCGTGCCCTGGATAGTAATGAGGTATCCAACAATGGTATGCCGGTATGAGACCTTGGGACAAGAGCTTCCGTACTGGCCCGAGATCACCACGGTAACCGGGGTGGTGTCGGATGGGTTGGCGGGCTTTATGGAAACCATCCCCGCCGCATACGCGGGGAGCACCGCCATAAAGCCCACAATCCCCAGGAACAGACCCCAAGACAACGCTCTAACTTCCCCATTATGCATGCACGCCTCCACCTCTCCTGCAGGAATTCCCGCCATGGGGCACGCGGGACTTTCCCACTTTACGGAGTTCCTTTGTGGGAGTCAAACGGCGGTGAGAAGGAGCGTATGGGCTCCGGAAGCAATTCCCTGCTCAATCGCTGCCCGAGGTGTGGACTCGCCGAAGATAATATTCGTAACCGAACCGCCGTCTCAGTTCCTGCAGGCGCCCCAGGTGCTCTAGGACCTCGGGTGAGCGGAGCTTCGCTACCTGTAGCACTAAGGCCGTCTGGATCGCCAAGGGGACGATGTTCGTATGGTAAATGCCAGCGGGACCACGACGGGCAGCGGGGATCACCGCCACATCCGAGACCATCTCCCTGACCACCGTGTCGGTGATTCAGGATGACCGGGGCTCCCACTTCCTTCGCCAGTTCCAATGCGTTCAGATGATCCTTGGGGATGAAGAGGAAGGAGTAAACGACCAAAGTCTCTCGGGAAGTGAGTAGCTGCAGCTTCTCCAGGATGCCCCGTCCCTCCTCCGGCACGGGTATTGCGTCCAAATGGAGCCGGCGGAGCCGGAACGCGAAGAGTTCCGTAAGGGGCCTTGTGGACCCCGGCCACAGATAAAAATCCATTTCGCGCCAGAGATCAGCTCTGCTGCTCGGAAGATATCCTCCGGCCGAATGCTGTTTATCGGCTCGCGGAGATAGGCTATCTTCGTTTCCACCAAACGGGCGTAGATCTCCCCGTCGGCTACCTCGGCCAGGGCCCGGCCCAGCTTCTTTCCCGGCGCGACCTCTTGACGGTACAGCTCCTGGAGAGCCGTCCTGAACTCGGGGTACCCTGAGTACCCCAATTTCTGGGCCAAGCGGACGAGGGTGGATTTATGAACTTCCCAGAGATCTCGCCGCTTCTTCCACGCTGAGGAAGATGAACTCCTCGTAGTGGGTGAGGATGTCCTGTACCAATGCTTTTTGGTTCTGGTTCGACTTCGGAAACGCTTGTTTGACCCGATTGCGTAACTCCGTCATGGCCTACCCGAAAAAATGGTGCCTCGGCGTCCAGGGAGAGACGATCCCTTGGTCACGGCACGTTTGTTTCCAGAAGTTGGGGAATATGAGACTTGTCCCAAAAATTGATGTTACGGAAATGTGTTTCCAGAGATGGATGAGCTCGTCGCGCGCCCTTGGGCATGACATTTCCAGGGTGAGTTCCCTGCCTTCTCTCCAGGGTATGCTGGCACTCTTACCAGGGTTATTCCTTCTGTGATGGCGAGATCCCTCTGGAAGCAAATGGACAACGCCATCTCGCCTCTCATAACAGAAAAACCCGGTGCCCTGTACTTTCCTAGCGATTCAGCCCCGCTGAAACCGCCCCGCCAAATTCACTGTAATATAAGCAAACGCCTTCTTCTGAGGAGGTGGGGAAGCGTTGTGGAAGCGTTGGTTTGTGGTTGTGACCTTGTTTTTCTGGGTTCAGGTGGCGCATGTTCCCACGACCTCAGCACAGGAGATCGTGTTGGAGGGCATCCTTTCCCTCGCCCATCGTGGGGCAGTCACCGGCACGGAAGCATTCGAGCTTTCCAGGTTCTCGCAGGGTTTTCGCCTGATCTCCTGGGGACGGATATTGAGTAGGGAGGGGGAAGTTACCTGGATCGCTCGGGCCCTATACTCCCCCGAGCTTTACCCCTTGGAGTATGAACTCGAGAAACGCACCCCCACCACCTCCACCGTGATCCATGGGGTTTACTCCGACACCATGCAAGGGTTTTCGGTGGAGCTCTACCGGGACGGGACATTCCGCGGAAGTACCCTCCTTCGGAGCCAAAACCCCGTGCTCTTGGACGAGGATGTGGTTTCCCACTACGTGGTTTTGGCGCTTGAGCTTTGGATCCACGACGGCGGGGGGTTCACGGCGCTGGTGCCCCAGGCTCGGGCCGCGGTGCCCCTACGGGCTGAGCTGGAGGGACTTGCCGCCTTCCCCGCCCCCTGGGGGGACGAGGCCGCCCAGCGCTGGCGCCTCACCCTGGCGGGGGAAGAAGTCCTCATACATGAACATGCCGGAGAACTCCTCTGGGCCGAGGTACCTGAGGCAGGGCTTTCCGCTTGGCGCTCGGACCTCTTTCGCTCCCTTCCTCGGCCCTACCGGATTCAGGTCGAAATGTCCCTTCCTGGTGGGGCCAGGGAGGAGGGGGTCCGCTTCGCCTCCGGGAAGATCGCCGGGACGCTACTCCTTCCCTCAGGTAGAGGACCCCTCCCCGCGGTCCTCTTCCTCCCCGGAACCGGGGAGATAGACCGGGACGGCTCCGCCCCCGGAAAGCCGACGGCCATCTTCCGCGAGCTCGCCTATTCCCTGGCCGAGGCCGGCTTCGCTTCCCTCCGCTACGACAAGCGGGGCGTGGGAGAAAGCCACGGGGACCTCTCGCGGGCGTCCTTCTCCGACCTCCGCTCCGATGCCCGGGCCGCATTGCGGTGGCTCCTTTCCCGCCCCGAGGTAGAACGCGTCTTTCTCGTGGGACACTCGGAAGGGGTGTTGCATGCCCTGGCCCTCGCGGGTGAGCCCGGGATCGCGGGCTTGGTGCTTCTGGGCGCACCAGCACGGCCTCTGGGGGAAGTGTTAGTATGGCAACTGGAGAGTGCCCTGCGCGCCGCCGGCGCCTCGGAGGAGAAGTTCTCGGATGAACTCCAAAAGCTCGAGAAGTTCCTCGCCTTTGTCCAGAGTAGTTCCGGCGATTGGGACGATTATACCATTGAGGAACTCCGCGCCGCGCTCCCGGATTACCCCCCGGATGAATTGGAGGAGATACGAAAAACCTCGCTGCGTTGGTGGCGGGAGGCGTTAGTTTTCGATCCGGTGGCCGCGGTCCGGGAGGTTGGTGTCCCGTTCCTTGCGGTGAACGGTGGGGCCGATATCAGGGTGCCGCCGGAGGACGTTTCCCGCTTGGCCGAGGCGGCCCGGGAGGCCGGGAATCCCGACGCTCGGGGGACCGTGATCCCCAAAATGAACCACTGGCTGCGGTTCCAGCCTGGGCGGCCCCTCCCCGAGCGTCTCACCGGTCCCCTGGACCCCAGGGCGGTGGAGCTCCTAGTTTCCTGGATGGAAATGCACTTTAGGAGGTGACAAGTATGCGGTGGGTTGTCGGGGTACTTGTGCTCGGGGCCATGTGTGCTCCCCTCTATGCCGCCTCATGGGAGCTATCCCCGGAGCGTGAGGTGGTGTTGGTATGGTCGAATCTTTGGGCCCAATATTCCCTTTCCCCTGACGGCAGATGGTTCGTTTTGCTCAATCGCCACGAATTCGGGGAGGACGCGTGGAAGGGGATCTGCCTTTGGCGCACCGATGATGGAGAGTTCCAGGGATGTCTGACCCTTCCGGGGTTCGAGGCCACCCGAGGTTTCCTCAGCCCCCCGATATGGTCTCCCGATGGCTCAGCGTTCGCCGTGATAGTTTACCAGCCTGGGGCCACGCCTGAACAACGTCTGTGGGCCGTGTATCCGGGAACCGGGAGGATAGTGGAGCTTTTGTCTAGAGAACCGCCGGATCTGTACAACCTCGTTTGGTCGCCTGACGGGACCCGCCTCGCCCTCGCCATCGGTGATGAAAAACGGGGCCGCATAGAACTCTTCTTGCCGGATGCGGGAGAATGGGTACCCGTCGCTCGATACGAAGGATCCCCTCAGTGGGTTTTCTGGACCCTGGGCGATCGCATCATGTGGGGCACCGTTCCCCCGGGTGATGCGGGATGCGGGGTTTTCGAGGTCGGCCGCAAAGAGGGCGGTGGGCCGAGGTCCATTTGGTCGTCCGCGGAACTTCTAAATGTGCGGTATCCTTACGTCTTTTCCCCCGACGGAAGGTATCTCTGGAAAACCGCCTTCCCCGAGCTCATCGACCTTTCTTCGGGGAAGGCGATTCCCCTCCCTCTCCCCGAGCAGGAGGGCTGCCCGAAGAGTATCGTGTCCTTGCTGGTATGGTTGCCTTCCGGGGAACAGTGCCTCTATGAGGCCTATCTTTATGCAGGTGATCAGGAGGGAAAAGGCATCCTACACCTACTCCTGGGAGTTCCGGGTCGCGAAGGCGTCTCCAGTCAGATCCTCATGGAACGTCCTCCCGGGTATGTCCTCACCTGGTCTGCTGACGACCGGGTCTGGCTGGCCAGGTGGGGGAAGAAGGGAGTGAATAACGGATCTTCGTGTTCAAGATCGCGCGGATGGGGGAGTGAGAGGAGTCGTATATGAAAGTCCTCATCCTGACGGCCCTGTTTGCGGGAGTAGGGATTACGGCCATAGCGGGCCCCACGGTACTCCCATTGCCCCCGGGAGCGACGGGCCTCGCCCTGGCCTGGACTCCGGGTGGAGATGCCTTGGTCGTGGTATACAAGCTCGCTGATTCGTCGCTTCGGCTCAGGGTGGTGGAGGTCCCGGAGGGGAACGTTCGGTGGGAGAAACACATCGGTGGGATCCCCAGGGGCGATCCTCGGCCGCCGCTATTCTCCGTGCGTGTCTCGGAAGATGGCACCTGGATCGCGGTGGGCTCTCCCTGGGGTATCTTGATTTTCTCTTCTGCCGGGAGGCTCACTTGGGCCTATCCCGTGGGCCTGGGGGAACTCCCCTTCCTGCTCCGCTTCCTCCACGTCGATGACCGTTCTCCCCAGGATTACCTGGCACTGGTGGTGGCCCGGGCGGAGCGCTGGTGGCCGCCGATGGTCGCCTCACCGTACGCGGACGTCACCATGGAGATAAGGACCCTGGACGCAAACTGGGCCCTCAACGACGACGCTCCCTTCGGGGCGTGGCCCCTTCCCATTTTCACCTCTCGAGCCGACTACAGCCGTGATGGGAAGGTATTCGCCGCCGCCACTATGAACCCACGGACGGGGGCGTGGCTGTTGGGCTTTTTGGGCGGGGAGGTCGAGGAAGGGGGCCATTACCTCACCGGGGTGTTGGGGGATGTGGCCGAGCCCACCGCCCTGGCCGTGAGCCCCGACGGCGGGGAGGTGGCTCTGGGGCTCGGGACCCGGCGGCCCGGGGAGGTCCCCCTGATCCGGCGCCTGGATCCCGTCTCGGGGGAGGAGCTCGCCGCTTATTTCCCCTGCGGGGAATACCAGTGCTTCATCGCGGCCCTGGACTGGAGCCACGATGGACGCTACCTCGCTTACTCCGCCCAAGCGGAGGGGTTCTTCCGCCTGGGTATTGTCGATCTAGAGACCGGGGATGAGACTGTCCTGTGTGAAGGGAGGGGCAATGAGGTGTGTCCTGCCTCCCCTGCCTTCTCCCCCACTGGGGATTACCTCGCCACGTTGGGGAAAAGGGTGGTCGTGCTATGGCGGATCCCCGAGGGTTGAGCCGAGGAGGAAGGTGCCGGCTGTGCGGTTAAAAGGAGGTCGTGATGTGGAGGATGATGACAATTATTTCGGCGATGTTGGGCCTTTTTGCTTGGGGGGTGGCCAGGGACATCCCCTTGCCTTCGGGGACGAAAGCACTGGGCCTTGCTTGGTCCCCGGACGGAAGCGGTATCGTGCTGCTGTACCGGGGATCTGAGGGGGGCGGGGTGGCCTGGGTGGAGGTGGAGAGTGGGGAAGTCCGCTGGCAGGTCACGGGGTTCTGGCTCTCCCCCAGGAGTTACCCCATCGCCTTCGCCCCTGATGGGGATAAGGTGGCAGTAGGAGCATTGAACAGGGTGTTGGTCATCTCGGCTCCTGACGGAGAAGTGCTGGCCACGGTGGAACTGGGGGAACGCTTCCATCCCCTGGCCCTGGCCTTCCTCCCCAATGGCGCTCTAGCGGTGGTGGTGGAGGAGGTGCGAGGATTCCCCGGAAGCCTTTATTTGGACACTAGGGGCTCCACTGGAGAGTTGATCGAGCGGGTCCCCTTGGGCGAGCGGAACACACCCGCTCCCCGGCCCATAGCCGACTTTTCCCCGGACGAGCGGCTGTTAGCGTTCGCCGCCGGGACCGATGCGGAGCCCGGCGGGGAGGTGTGGCTCGTCCACCTTTTGGATCTCAAAACCGGGGAAACGCGCACCTGGGATCTGCGGGAGCTTCGCCCGGAACTCCCTTGGGAGGGATTGCGGACTCAGATCGCCTCCCTGGCCTTACGGCCGGATGGCGGAGAGATTGCGGTGGGGCTTTATTCGGGCGGTTCCGACACCCCTCTGGTCCTGAGGCTAGACACCGAGTTCGACCGGATATCCGAAGAGCTTTTCCCCTCCCCTGGTCGCAGTTTCCTCGCGGAAACTTTGGACTACAGCCCCGAAGGCAGTCGGCTCGCTTTCTCGGTGAGGTCCCTTCTGGAACCCATAGGCCCCGTAACTCTGGCGGTGGCTCGTCTCATGCCCGAGGGTTCTCAGCTTGAAACCCTCTGCCAAGTCCGTTTCTTTCGGGAATGTCCCGCCTTCCATCCCCTCTTCTCCCCCGACGGGGGGACCCTGGCCTCCCTGGGCTGGGAGGCAGTGCGGCTATGGGACCTCTGTCCCGAGGCCCTGGAACTCCCCGCCCCGGGGTGGACCTTCTCCTTCTCCTCCGGCGGGGCCTACCACCCCAAGGGATACGGGGAGTGGCATGTCCGGCTGGATGTCAAGGGACGTTTCGATGTCACTCACCAAGTGGGGGACACGGTTGAACCTTATGGCCCGTTTCAGCTCGAGCCCGAGGGGGCGGCGGAACTGTGGACACTGATCCAGACCGCGGGTATCCCGGAACGGGAATCTTCCACCCGCCCAGGGATACCCGATGAACCACGCTACACGTTCGCCCTCGAGGGACCGACCTGTGTTTTCCGGGTGGAGCTCTGGGCGGGGGAGGTGGAGGAGGACGCGGCCCTAACGGCCCTGATCGAAAGGATCTCTGCACTTATCCGGGTGTATACGGGAGAGGAGCCGGTGATATGAGGTGGGGTCTTTTCGTGGCGGTTTTCCTGCTTTCGGGGGTCCTCACCCTATGTTCGCAGGTAGTGGACAAATACGCCCTGTGGGCCGAGGGCACTAAGCTGCGCGGGGCGAACATCTACCAGCGGCGGGTGTACCCCGAGCTGGACGGCCCCTACTTCCTCGGCCCCGGCCCCATCGGCCCTCCCTATACCCAAGATGACCTCGAGCGCCTGGCCGCCTGGGGGGCGAACCTGGTGGTCATCTCCCATCCCGGCCTCTTCACCGAGGAGCCCCCATACCGGCCCGATCCTGCAGTCCAGGAGAACCTGGATATGCTCCTCGGGATGGCGGCCCGGGCAGGCCTCTTCGCCGTGATCTCCTTCCGCACCGGCCCGGGGCGGAGCGAGTTCTGGGCCTTTTGGGGCGAGGATACTGAAAGTGACCCCGAGGAAGGTTGGTTCGACCCCGGCTACTACAACAACCGGGTGTGGGGCGATCGTTCCGCTCAGGACGCCTGGGTCGAGATGTGGCGCTACACGGCGGAGCGCTATCGCACGAACCCCATCGTCGTGGGCTATGAGCTCATGTGCGAGCCCAACTCCAACGAGGTGGGGAGCTACCCCATGGGTAGCGCCCTGGACATATGGGACCCGGAGGACTTCCATCGCCGCTACGGCGGCACCCTCTACGACTGGAACCAGCTCTATCCCCGGATCGTGGCGGCGATCCGGGAGGTGGACCCAGAGACCCCGATCCTCGTCGGCGGGAACGGCTATAGCTCGGTGGAGTGGCTTCCGTATCTTGCGGTATCAGATGCCCCTCACATCGTTTACGTGGTCCACCAGTACGAGCCCGGTCTCTACACCCACCAATGGTGGGAGAGCCGTGATTGCTACTATCCCGGACGCTGCGATGTGGACTGGGATGGACGCCCGGAGCGCTTCGACAGTGACTGGCTCGAGGGGCTTTTCGGGGTGATAGACGGTTTCGTGGCCCGACACGGCGTCCCCGTGGCGGCCACGGAGTTCGGCGTCATGCGTTGGGTTCCCGGGGCGGCCCGGTTCATCCGGGATGAGATGGAGCTCTTCGAGGTCCGGGGGATGAACCACGCCATCTGGTTGTGGGAGTGCTCCTGGGAGCCTTATGTGAGCTCGGTGGACGCCTTCAACTTCCGCCACGGGCCCGATCCCCGCGTTCACCGGGATGCGGAGGAGAGCTCCCTCATCCACGTGATCAAGGCGTTCTGGGGCCGAAACCGGCTCCGGCCGGGACACAAGGGGTGAAATAGAAAGCACAAGGAGGTGGAGAATGCGTTTGGCCAAAGCGGCACCGTTTGTTCTTCTGTTAATAGGTCTTTGGAGTTCGTGTTTTGGGGAGGGATGGGCGATCAGGTCCCAGACGAGTTTCTCCTTGGAGGGTGTGCAAGGGACGCCCCACAGCCTCTCCCCGGATGGGACGGTGATCCTCAGCGCGGGAAACGAGGCGGGCCTTTGCCTCTACCGCGCCGCGGACCTTTCGCCCCTGGGCTGCTACAAGCCGTCGGAGGGGACGGAAAGCCGGCTTTGGCTCAGGTTCCGTTCCATCACCTGGTCCCCGGATAGTGAATACGTGCTTTTCTCCGCGGCCGCGGGAGAACTTTGGCAGGTCGAGGTGAGCACGGGGAAGTTGGAGCGGCTCCCCGCCTCAGCTCCGGCGGAGTACGCGGCCTATTCCCCGGATGGGAGTCGTCTGGCGGTGGGCGGTGGAGGGTATATCGTGGTGGCCCCGCCGGGGGCGCTGGCGGAGGTGACACGGGAGGCCCCGGTGGCCCGCTACGAGGGGGTCCTCAGGGGCCTCGTCTGGCGCGGGGGTAGCCTCTACTACGGCGTCCTCGCCCCGGACCGGAGTACCTTCCAGCTTTGGGCCGTCTCCCCTCGGGGCGATGCCTCGCCGGAGCTTTTGTGGTCCTATCCCTATCCGGAGCTCCTCCTCGTGGACGTCTCCCCGGATGGCCGCTACGCGTGGGTCGGGGCCGCCTTGGTGGACCTCGAAGTGGGGGAGATCGTGCGGGTGCTGGAGAAAGGGAGCGTCCAGAGCTTTGCGTTTTCATCGGACGGGGCTTCCTGGCTTTACGTCTACTCCACGGTGGCGGACCTGAAGCAGGTTTGGGTCTTGGCGGTGCGGCGGGCCGGGGCCCCAGAGGAGGAGGTGCTCCTGGAGCTTGAAAAGCCCATCCAGATCCTGGGCTGGGCATCCACGGGGCGGGTGGCCCTTTTCCTCTCCCACAGCCGTGAGCCGGGGCTCATGGTGGTGGACCTCGTGGCCGCGGACTGCGGCTGCGGGCACTAGGGGGCGAAAAGGAGGATGGATGTCTTCGCTGGCGCGGCATGGGGTCAAAGGCACCGCGGCGGGTCGTGGGCGGGGGAAGATCGCCCGGGACCACGGACTCCCGGGGGCCGCTCCCGAGGTCGGCGTCGCCAAAAGTAAAGACTTGACCCCAAAGCTTTTGCTTTTGGCGGCTTTGATTACCCTGCTCAGCGGATGGGTGCCGGGGCAGGCGAGCCCCCATTGCCCGGCGATCGACGTCCAGACGATCCCCGGCGGCGCCACCTTTGTGACCTGGATCCCCTCGGAGGCGGCTCCCGAGCGGGGGATCGTGGTGCGCCTCCTCTTCCCGGAGCGGCCCCGATACCCGGAGGGGACGGCCGCGGTGGTGGAGGTGCCTGGGGCGGATTCCCCGGGAGGGGTGGAGCTCCCACGCCTCCCTGGGCCCGATCCCTACCTCACCCAGGGCCTAGTAAGGGTGCTGTTCGCCTTCCCCGGAGGCGGGAGGCCCCCGCTCCGCTCGGGCGGCACCTACGACCATCGGGGGATGAACTCCCTCCGGGCCCTGCGGGATGTGGTGCGTTTTTTGCGGGGGGAACTTTCCGACGAGAACGGCTGCCACATCTCCGACCTCCTTCCCTATCCCCTTCTGCAGGTGGGCCTGATCGGGTTCTCCAACGGAGGGAACACCGCGGTGGTGGCCCTGGGCCTCTTCGGGGAGGAGATGGAGGTGGACTGGTACGTGGGCTGGGAGAACCCCGCCGGGGTGCAATTCACCACTGTGGACCTGGGCTCGCGGGAAAGGCCCAACCCGGCCTATGTCCCGGGGTCCTGCCGGTTGACGCCCGAGGGCGTCCGGTGTGATGTGGATTACAGCCGCCTCCGCTGGGATCCGGCCGCCCGGGCCCGGGGGCCCCAGAGGACCCACGGCGCGCTCTACCACGACCTCGACGGCGACGGACGCTACGGCCCCGGGGATTATGCTCTAGGCGCGTACACGGGCACGTTCGCGGGTCGAACGAAGCGGGTCTATTCCACCGCCGCCCTGGAAGCCGCCGTCGCCCGGGGTTTGTTCGAGCCCTGGCCGGAGGACGTGGCCACCTTGGAGGAAGCCCGCGAGTTCTGGTCCATCCGCGACATGAGCCGCTATTGCGACGAGGCCATCGCGAAACGTCCAGAACTCCGGGCCATCGTGATCGGCTCTGTGGAGGACCACGTACAGGGGACACCGGATTACCCGCACATCGTGCTGCACTACCGGGGCTGGATGGAGGCTGGGATCCGTTGGATCCGGCTCAACCCCGATGCGGCCTACGTCCAGGCGGTCTTGGGACGTTCCGTGCAGGCCGCCGACAACGACGCGAACACGCCCATAACCTATGAGAACATCGCGGGATCCCTGGAGCCGGAAACGATCCCCGATCCTATCGCCCAGGTCGCGGCCGTCCTGGAGCTTGCGGACCGCCTCCGCTTCGACGACTGGGCACCGGACTTGGACCGGGTGCTTGCGGAGGGCCCCCAGGGGGTGCTTTCGGAGCCTCGGCCCACCGACGGGGCCGCAGGGGTCCTCCGTCTCCCCCACGCCGTGGCCCGCCTCCCCCAGGGAGGCACGTTGATCTGCGATGGGAGTTCCTCCCCGCCGGCCATGGGTGGCCCCCGCGGTGGGCGGATCCTCATCCTGAACCCCGCGGGAAGCCTCGTGTGGGAGTACTCGGCCGGGCTTAACTTCCCCCACGATGCCGAACTAGATCCCTCCGGGGAGCGGTTGCTCATCGCCGATACCGGAAACGACCGTGTGATCGAGGTGGAGATGCGTTCGGGGCGGGTGCTCTGGGACTCCAAGGGGATATCCTTTTCCGACGGCTCTTCCCTGCACTACCCCAACGACGCCGACTACCTCCCCGATGGTGGGATCCTCATCACCGACCGGGATAACCACCGGGTGCTCGTGATCGACCGCGAGGGGAGAGTGGCGTGGCAATTCGGGGAAACAGGGGTCCCCGGGAGCGACCACCGCCACCTGCGCCGTCCCCACAACGCCGATTTGCTTCCAAATGGAAACGTCATCATCGCCGACTCGGGAAACGACCGAGTGATCGAGGTCTCTCCCGCCGGGGAAATCGTGTGGGAGTTCTCCGGGGGGCTCTCCTGGCCCCGGGATGCAGACCGGCTGGAGAACGGGAACACCCTGATCACGGACTCCAAGAACCACCGGGTGATCGAGGTGATCCCTGAGGGGCAGGTGATCTGGGAATTCACGGACCTGGTGCTTCCCTACGAGGCGGATCGTCTGAAGAGCGGGAACACATTGATCGCCGACTCCGAGGGCCGGCGGGTGGTGGAGGTCTCCCCGGGAGGGGAGGTGGTATGGAGTTATCCCGGGGATCCGGGGTCCCACGCTGGGGCTCCGGAAGAGCCTGAGTGGGAATGGGCTTGGGTGCGCGATAGCGAGGACCACCGGATCTACACGGCCTGGTGGAGGCCCCCGGGGGACGGGCCGTTCCCGGCGGTAGTGTTCGTCCCCGCCATCGGCCCAGGGGTCCCGGCGCTCCGCCATGCCGCCTTTCGGGAGCTCGCCCGGGACGGGTTCGTGGTGGCCTCGTTCAATCCCGAGGGCCGGGGCCGACCCGGGGAGGACCTGAGCGAGGGCGAGGAGACCTGTCAGGGGCCCAACCAACAGGAAGACCTCGCCGCGGTGGTGGAGTACCTGGCCTCCCTTCCCTACGTCGACCCGGGGAACATCGGTGTGGTTTCCTTCTCCGGGGGGAGCCTGTTGGCGGGACCGGCCCTGGGCCGTTGGCCCGAGCTCCCGGTAGCCTACTGGATCGACGGTGAGGGGCCCCACGACGGCTCCATCATCCTGGGGGCTCCCTGTGGCCATCCCAACACCCGGGTCGACCCCTCCCCTGAGAACACGGCTTTCTGGGAGGAGCGTGCCCCAGTTCGCTTCATCGGGAGCTTCCGTGGGATGTATCTCAGGGTCCAAGCGGAGGTCGACCACGCTCAAGGGGACTACCACCAGCACGCCCTGGCCATGGTGGACGCGGCCCTGGCGGGGTGTGTGCCCTGGGTCAGGGTGAACGGTGAGGACATGGGGAACCCGGTGAACGCACGCTACCCCCTGGACGACCCCTCTCGCTGGCCTAAATGGATCCCCGGGCGCCTGCAGGATCATCCTGGAGGTTGGCATGGGGTGCTCGCCCGCTACGTCCGGGAGATGGCCGCCCTCGTCGCCGCAGGCCAGGAGATCCAGGAGTTCCCCCGTTTCGCGCGCACGGGCGAGGAACCAGTGTTGGAGCCGGGGGATGACCTTTGGGAGTCGGTGGACGTCCTTTCCTGTGAGGTTATGTGGGACGACGACGCGGGGCTTTTCCGCATGTGGTACACGGGCTTCGACGGGGAGCGCTACGCCATCGGCTACGCCGAGAGCTCGGACGGGATCCACTGGGAGAGGTACCCCGGGAACCCGGTGCTTTCCTCCACCGGGCTCGGATGGGAGCGGGAGGGGGTGGGCTTTCCCACGGTGATACGTGTGGATGGGAGATACTACATGTACTTCAC
Organism: Acetothermia bacterium UBA3571; assembly: GCA_002375995.1. Taxonomy (GTDB): domain Bacteria; phylum Bipolaricaulota; class Bipolaricaulia; order Bipolaricaulales; family Bipolaricaulaceae; genus UBA3571. The sequence continues at coordinate 67,730 of DFNI01000026.1, forward strand.
GATGCTCAAGCGCGCCCGGGCCCACCGGGACGCCGCCATCGGCCTTGCGATCTCGGACGACGGTGTACACTGGGAGCGCGTGGGGCCGGTGCTCCTTCCGGGCTCCGCAGGGGCCCGGGATTCCCGGGCGGCCGTGAGCCCCGAGGTGTTCATCTCCGGGGATGGTACCTGGCACATGCTCTACGCCGGAGGGCGGGATTTCCCCGGGGACCACGACGGCCGCTGGGCGATCCTTCACGCGGAAAGCGAGGACGGGATCCACTGGCGCGCCGATCCCGAGCCGGTGATCGTCGGGGAGCTGGTGGGCATGGAGGATGTCCTCAACCCGGAGATCCTGGTACTCCCCGACGGCCCTTATTGGCTCGCCTTCTCCGCCCGGGTGGAGCATTCCCACTTCCACCTCTTCCTCGCCCGCTCGTGGGACTTCCTACACTGGACCCTCCTTTCGCGGGAGGAGCTGCTTGATCGGGGGTCCCGGGGGAGCTTCGACGAGAAGGCACTCAACCATCCCGCCCTCGTCCTTCGCGGCGACAAGCTCTTCCTCTTCTACACGGGCTACAACCGGCGGAACCGTCGGGCCATTGGGTTGGCCACTGCCTACGACGGGATCTACCTGTGGAGGATAGGCCGATGAAGTTTTTCGGCCCCCGTTAAGGAGGTGGAAGATGTGGCGGTTGGTGATCGCGGGATTAACGGTGGGGATGGTGCCGGAGATCTTATTTGCTAAGAGACTTCACTTTCAACGAGATGGGTTCACCCTCCCCAATGACCTCCAGGGTCTGGGCCTCGCGTGGGCTCCCGATGGGGAGGATCTCGTCGTCCTGGGTATCGGCCGGGGTGGGATAGGAGTGGCCGAGCTACGATCGGTGGGCGGGCGAAGGCACTGGCGCGTTTCAGGTTTCCCGCTTTGGGTGCCGTCCTGGCGCCACGCTGCCTTCTCGCCGGATGGGGAGGCCGTTGCCGTGGGGGCCACCGACAGCCTGCGTTTCATCGCGGCCTTCAGCGGGATGGAGATCGCGCGCCCTCCTATGGAGGAGGAGATCGTTTGGCTCGGATATCTGGAGCATGGCCGTCTCGCGGTCGTCGTAGTTCAAGGCGAAACTTTACACATCGAGCTGCGGGATGGCACCGGGGGTCTCGTTTCGCGAGAAGGCATCTCCCCCTGGCGTCTTCCCCCGCACCATCTCACCGGGCAGTTCTCCCTCTCCCCCGACGGCCGTTACCTCCTTTATCCCGGCGGGGAGCGTGCCCTTCGGCACGGCTTTTGGATCGTGAACCTCCTCCGTCGGGACACCGGGGAGAGGTTGAGCTGGGACCTCACGGAGCACTTGCCTTGGCTGGGAGAGGCGGGCTACATCGAGGCCCTGGCCCTCCGGCCGGACGGCGGGGAGATCGCCGTGGCCCTGACGTTGCGGGAGCCCGGGCGCCCGGATCTCTTCCTCCTGGACGTGGCCTCTGGGAAGATAAAGGGTGTCCGCCTTCCCGGGGACGCGGAGAGCTTTTCTGTGAACGCCTTGGCCTACAGTCCCGACGGGAAACGGTTGGCAGCCGCTTCCGCCAAGTGGCTCTGCGTTATCCAAGGGGAGGAAGTCCAGGCTTCATGGGATGTCTCCGGGATCTTGGACATGGCCCTCTCCCCGGACGGGGGAACACCTCGCCGCCATCACTGCGGATGCGGTCCTCGTCTTCCGTCTGGGGCCATGACTTCCGTTGCGAACTAGGAGGCAAGGATGAAGAAAAAAATCCTCCTGGGGCTTGCCGCCGGGGCGGCCGCCGCCGTGGGAATTCTGTTCGCCTTGGGTGTGTTTTCCTCAGCGGACCAGTTCTTGCTCCCCGAGGGAGCGAGCGGCGCTGGGATCGTGTGGACCCCGGACGGCAAAGGCCTCCTGATCTTTTACCGGGGCGACAGTGGGGACGGGGTAGAGCTCCGCCTCCTGCCCCGGTGGCGAGTGCGCTGGCGGGTGGAAGACTTGGATCTTCCCGACATTCCATTCGAGTTCCAAAACCGCTTCGCCGCCTTCTCCCCCCAAGGGGATCTGGTGGTGGTCGGGGAGACGAACGCGATCCGGATCCTCGACCTCGGCACCGGGAAGGAGCTCTCCCGCTGGCCGTTGGATGGGGAGGCCTTTTACCTGTGCACCACCGCTTCGGGAAACTTCGTCGGTCTGGTTTACAAGGAGGAGACGCTATACCTGGAGCGGCGGAGCTGGGAGGGGGAACTCCTCTCCCGCGAAGAGATCCCCCACGTCAGGAACAGCCACGCCGCCCTTTCCCCCAACGGACGCTTCCTTGCCTACGCGGGCAGCGCGTACGAGATAGGTGGGACCAGCGTGGTGAACCTCTGGGACCTAGAGACGGGGACGGAGCGGAGTTGGAACCTGGAGGATTTCTTGCCGGGGCTGCGGGAGTGGGGCACCGTGACCGGGGTCGCCCCGCGGCCGGATGGAGGGGAGATCGCCATTGCCCTCGGGTCGTACGAAGTCGGCCATCCCTTCCTTTTGAGCTTGGACACCGGTTCCGGCTCACTAACCGAGCTACCCCCTCCTAATGTCCCCTTGGACATATCGGGGGAAAGGATCTGGTTCTCCCCCCTAGCCTATAGTCCCGATGGGATGCGGCTCGCGGTGTCGCCTGGCCTACGGATGGTCTGCGTGGTGGACTCGGGGGAAACCCGGGTGCTGTGGGAGGACGGGGCGGTGGCCCTGACCTTCTCCCCGGACGGCCAATACCTCGCGTTCGCGGCCGGCCGGAAGATCGTGGTCCTCCCGGTGGCGGATGGAAAACGCGGCTATCGGTCAAGGGGGTAGGAGATGAACTCCAGAAAAGCCTTCGTTTCGGTGGCGAAAGGGCTGGGGTTGGTATCGGTGCTTTTCCTGCTCGTCGCCACGGCCCTTCATCCCTCCAGGCCGCTTCAGCTGGCCTCGCTGGGGACGGCCACAGGCTGCCTCGCTTTGCTTGCGGCCCGTTTGGCTGCAAAGCGTCAGAGGATGTCGCGTTGGGTCGGCGGGTTTAGCCTGCTTCTCGTGGGGGCCTCGATCTGGTGGATTATCTGGGTCCCCCACCTATTTCTTCCGGTTCCCTTACAGGTGGCCTCCCGCACCTTGGGCGTGGGGGGTGGGCTCATCGCCGCGGCGGGGCTCTACCGTTTCCTTCCCAAGAGGTTGAAGGTGCTTGGGTGGCTGTTCCCGGCGCTGCTTTTGGCCCTCACCTTCGTCCTTCCCTGTGGGCCCGAAAGGTGGGACCTCGGGCCGTGGACGCCGGATGAAGTCCAGTTCACCCCGCACGGAAAGCTCTTGGTGCGGACCGAGGAGGGTCCGGTCCTTCTTTACGACTTCCCCTCCGGCACCGTGGAAGCGGTGTTAGCAAGCAGCGCCCCCTCAGTGGGGGGCCCTCCCACCTTCGGGACCACCCTCCCGGGGTGGACCTTCGGGCTGGCGGCACTGGAGTCCGAGGGCAGGGTGCGTGTCCAGACATTCCCCCCAGCTGCGGGATGGCCGGAGAGCGGACACGAATATGCGATCCAAACCGGCCCAACGCCGATCGCCATCACCTCGGGCCCGAAAAGCACCTTTCTCGCCGTATATCAAACCCTCGAGGGGAAGGCTTGGGTGGAGCTGAAGGATTTGTATTGGAATACAGTGTCCGGCCCGATCGAACTTCCGGGTTTCTTGGGCGCCGTACTCGAGGGACCTTGGAAGCGCGCACTTTCGGATCTGTTGGGGGCGATCGCGATTCCAGCCGACGCACGGACGAAACTCGCCTATTTGGGCATAAGCACGAAAGGGCTCGACGTGCGGGTGGTGGACCTCGCCACCGGGGAGAGCCGCATAATCGACATCTCCCAGGAGCTGGTGGAAGCCGGCGGAGGGGAAAAAAGCTACGTCGGCACCATCGCCTTCTCCCCCGACGGTGAGGTGCTCGCCCTGGGGCTTTCCTGGAAAGGGGAAGCCATGCCCCCGGGGTTGGTATGGCTGGTGGACCTGGAGGGCCGGGTGCTCGCCCGGTTCCTTGCCCCCACGCAGGAGGAGTTGGAGGGCGACCCCTACATTTCGGAGCTGGCCTTTTCCCCGGATGGCAAGATGATCGCGGCCCAGATCGGCTACATAGTCTCCCGGCTCAGCGTGATCCAGGTGGACTCGGGAGCGGTGCAGGACCTCCCGCTGGGCGACCGGGGCTTCGGGGAGATCGCTTTCTCCCAGGACGGGGAGTACCTCGTGGCCGCCGCTTACGATGGGATCTACCGGTGGCGGATCGGACGCTGAACTTTAAGGACGCGGCGAGACATCGGCCACGGGGTCGGTATTCGGGATCCCTTTTCCGGATGGCGTCCATCAGGAAGGGCTCGTTTCCGCCAGGCTGGCCCTAGAAGGTGCTGAGCAGATGGCCCTTTCACGAATCCTCGAGCTCACTGTAGATACATCTTTCCCAGATCAAATCAGGCGTTTTATTCCCACGTGGTAGACTCCGTTTCCCCTTCAAGGCCCGACTTGTCAGTGATCCTCCACGTCAGTTGTCTTTTCCCGCTTCACCTTCCCAGGTTCGCGATCGGTCTCGGTTTTTTCACCCTTCTAGGAACCGCGAGGCCGCTTCGACATAAATGTGGGTCGCGGCAACCAGTTCGGCCACGTCTACGGACTCCCCTTCGGTGTGGGCCTGGGTCGCGGAGCCGGGGCCGCAGATCACCGTGGGGATGCCCCCGGCCCGGGACAAGGCTCCATCGGTGCCGTAGCTCAAGCCCACGAGCTCGGGCTCCTTCCCCCGAACGGCCCGACACGCTCCGATCACGGCCCGTACAACGGGCTCGTCCGTCCCCACTTCGAGGGGCGGATACGACTGCACAAGCCTCATCTCCACCGCGAGTTCGGGATGCTCCCGCTTCAAGTTCCCCACGAGGGCCCTCAGCTCCTCCGTCGCCCCCTCCGGGGTCTCTCCGGGAAGGAGGCGCCGGTCCACCTGGATGGTGCAGCGGGCGGGGACCACGTTCGGACGTGTGCCTCCCCGGATCAACCCCACGTTCACCGTGCCCGGCCCCAACAGGGGATGGGGCCTTTCCCGCAACGCGGCCGCCAATTCCTCCTGTATGGCCCTCACCAACAGGGCCATGTAGTACACGGCGTTCACCCCCCGCTCGGGGGTGCTGCCGTGGGCGGGCCTCCCGATGGTGGTGAGCTCGATCCAAGCCCCGCCCTTATGAGCTATCCCCACCTCCAGGGAGGTGGGCTCCCCCACTATGCAGCCGGCGATGCGATCCCGATGGCGCGCCATGAATCGCCGCATCCCCAGGAAGCCCGTCTCCTCGCCCACCGTGGCCAGGAAGAGCAGCGGGCCGGCCGGCCCCTCCCTCGTCAGGGCCTCCAGGGCGCAGACCATGGCGGCCAGGGCCCCCTTCATGTCGCAGGCCCCCCGCCCGTAAAGCCGCCCTCCCTCCACCCGGGGCCGGAGCTGGTCCGGGGAATCCGGGGGGACGGTGTCCATGTGTCCGCAGAACATCAAGGTCTTCCCCTTCCCGGGCAGGTGAGCTATTAGGTTAGGCCGGCCGGGCTCCACCTCCTCCAGGGAGACCTCAAATCCGATCGCCCGGAGGCGGCGGGCCAGGAACCGGGCCAGCTCCTCCTCCCGCTCGTAGCTCGGGATGGAGACCAGCTCCGCCGCCAGATCCACCACCTTGCTCTCCATCCTCTCCACCGCTTTACCCTCCATCGCCTTCCTTTCCGTGAGGCAGGGCCCATATGAAAAAGGGGGCGCCAGAGCGCCCCCCTTGCGGACTCACCCAACCTCCGATTTTTCAGCCTTCCTTGAGGGCGGCCTGGGCCGCGGCCAGGCGCGCCACCGGAAGCCGGAAAGGAGAGCACGATACGTAATCCAACCCCACCCCGTGGCAGAAGTGGACCGACCGGGATTCGCCCCCGTGCTCTCCGCAGATCCCGACCTCCAAATCAGGCCGGGTCGCCTTCCCCCGCTCGGTGGCAATCTTCACCAGCTCCCCTACCCCCCGGGTGTCCAACGTGGCGAAGGGATCGTCCGGCAGGATCTTCTTCTCGATGTACTCCCCGATGAACTTGGCCACGTCGTCCCGGGAGAAGCCGAAGGTCATTTGGGTGAGGTCGTTGGTCCCGAAGGAGAAAAACTGGGCCTCCCGCGCCACCTCGTCGGCGGTGAGGGCCGCCCGGGGGATCTCGATCATCGTGCCCACCTGATACTTGACCTCGACCCCTTCCTCCTCCATGACGCGCTTCGCCACCCGGTCCACCATCTCCCTCATCCTCGCCATCTCGTTTACGTGGGCTACAAGCGGGATCATCACCTTGGGGTAGGGGTTTTTACCGCGCTTAATCAGCTTCGCGGCGGCGCGGAAGATGGCCTCGGTCTGCATCTCGTAGATGTCGGGATGGGTGATCCCGAGCCTGACCCCACGGTGCCCCAACATCGGGTTCATCTCCCGCAGGGCCTCTATCCTGGCCTTGAGCTCCTCAGGGCTTACCCCGAACTCCGCCGCGATCTCGCGGATCTTCTCCTCCTCCTCTGGTTTGGGGAGGAATTCATGAAGCGGTGGATCCAGGAGGCGGATAATCACCGGCTTTCCGTCCATGACCTCCAGGATTCCCTCGAAGTCCGCGACCTGCATCTCGGAGAGTTTCTTGAGGGCCTCGATGCGTTCAGAGGGGTCTTTCGCGATCAGGGCCTTCTGCATGTGGTGCAGGCGGTCCTCGGCGAAGAACATGTGCTCGGTACGACAAAGCCCGATCCCTTCCGCTCCGAACGCCAGGGCTATCTGGGCTTGGTCGGGTTTATCGGCGTTTGCCCGCACCCCGAGGCGGCGGCGCTCATCGGCCCAGGACATAAGCTCGGCGAAGAGTTGATAAATGGGGGCTTCCTCCGGCCGCTTCGTCTTCTCGATGAGTACCTGGATTACCTCGGAAGGCATGGTCTTCACCTTGCCCTCGAGGACCTCGCCGGTAAAGCCGTCGATGGAGATCCAATCCCCCTCCTTCAGGGTCACGCCCCGGGCGGTGATGGTGCGGTTGTCGTAATCTATCTCCAGCTCCTCACACCCCACCACGGCCACTTTGCCCACCTGGCGGGCCACCACCGCCGCGTGGGAGGTGAGACCACCTCGGGCGGTGAGGATCCCCGCGGCGGCGAACATCCCCTCCACGTCCTCGGGGGAGGTCTCTTCCCGCACTAAGATCACTGGCCCTTCCTTCGCCATCCGCACCGCGTCGTCCGGGAAGAACACGATCCTCCCGGTGGCGGCGCCGGGGCCAGCGGCCAGCCCTTTGGCAATGACCTTCGCCTTTCTCTTTTCCTCGGGGTCGAAGATGGGCTGGAGGAGCTGGTACACCTGCTCGGCGGGGTCGATCCTAAGGATTGCCTCTTCCTTCGTGATCAGGCCCTCGCGCTCCATCTCCACCGCGATCCGCACGGCGGCGAACCCGGTGCGCTTGCCGGTCCGGGTCTGGAGCAGGTAGAGCTTCCCATCCTCGATGGTGAACTCGAGGTCCTGCATGTCGCGGTAGTGCTTCTCGAGCTTCTCCCGTACCTCGAGGAGCTGCTTGTAGACTTCGGGCATCTCTTTCTCGAGCTCCGCGATGGGCTTGGGGGTGCGGATCCCGGCCACCACGTCCTCGCCCTGGGCCGCCAGGAGGTATTCCCCGTAGAGCACGTTCTCCCCGGTGGCGGGGTCCCGGGTGAAGGCCACCCCGGTCCCCGAGCGCTCGTTCAGGTTCCCGAACACCATGGCCTGGACGTTGACGGCGGTGCCCATGTCGTCGGGGATACGGTTGAGCCGCCGGTAGACGATGGCCCGCTCGTTGTTCCAGGAACGGAACACCGCCCCGATGGCCCCCCAGAGCTGTTCCCAAGGATCCTGGGGGAACTCCTGCCCCCGCTCCTTGTAATAGGCCTTGAACCGGTCCACTAGCTCTTTAAGGTCCTCGGCCGAGAGGTCGAGGTCGGTGGCTGCGCCCTTTTCCTTTTTGAACTCCTGCATCAGGCGATCGAAGGGATCGCCCCGCTCGTCCTTGAACCCCAACACCACGTTCCCGTACATGGCGATGAGGCGGCGATAGGAGTCGTAGGCGAAGCGGGGATCGATCTTCCTGGCGATGGCCTCCACCGATTCATCGTTCAGGCCCAAGTTGAGAATGGTGTCCATCATCCCCGGCATGGAGACCGGGGCCCCGGAACGCACGGAGACCAAAAGCGGGTTTTCCGCGTCGCCGAACTTTCTTCCCGTCTGTTCCTCCAGGAACGCGACCCCCGCCTTGACCTCCTCTTCCAAGCCGTCCGGGTATTTGCCCCCATTGGCGTAGTAGAAACGGCAGACCTCGGTGGTGATGGTGAACCCCGGGGGCACGGGGATCCCGATCCGGGCCATCTCCGCCAGGTTCGCCCCCTTCCCCCCGAGAAGGTCCTTCATCGCCGCGGAGCCATCCGCGGTGCCGCCGCCGAAGCGGTAGACGTATTTCGTCATCCACTACCTCCTTACCAACGCCCGGGCGAAGTCGCGGGCCCGGAACTCCACCAGGTCCTCCATCCCCTCGCCCACGCCGACCCAAAGGATGGGGACCCCAAGCTCCCGCCAGATGGGAAGCACCACGCCCCCCTTGGCGGTCCCGTCCAACTTCGTGATCACAAGGCCGGTGAGGCTCACCGCCTCGTGGAAGAGCCGGGCCTGGGACAACGCGTTCTGCCCCACGGTGGCGTCGATCACCAGCAACCTCTCGTGGGGAGGCCGGCCGGCGAGCTTTTCCACCACCCGCCGAACCTTCCGCAGCTCCTCCATCAGCGGAACCTTGGTCTGGAGCCTCCCGGCCGTATCAATCAAGAGGAAATCGTAGCCCTTCCGCTGCGCGTGTTCCAGAGCGTCGTGGGCCACCGCCCCTGGATCGGCCCCCGGGCGGTGGGCGATCACCTCTACACCCACCCGCTCTCCGAGCTCCACCAGCTGCTCTATGGCCGCGGCACGGAAGGTGTCCGCGGCGGCGAGGAGGACCTTCTTTCCCTGGTTTTTGAACTTGTGGGCGAGCTTGGCGGCAGTGGTGGTCTTCCCGGAGCCGTTCACCCCCACGATGAGGAACACACAGGGCTTCTCCGACGGGGGCACGAACTCCCGCTCTGCTCCCGCGAGGATCGCGGCCACCTCCTCCTCCAGCGCCGCTTCGAGCTCCTCCGGGGTGAGGGAGTCACGGTGTTTATCGGCGAGGCTACCCACGATCTCCTCGGCGAGCTCTGGCCCCACGTCCGCCAAAAGCAAAAGCTCCTCGAGCTCGTAGAGGAGGTCCTCATCGAGCTTTGCCTTCGCCCGGAGGGACTCCTCCAGGGGGGAGAGGAAGGCCTCGCGGGTCTTCTTGAGCCCCGTGCGGAGCTTCTCCAGAAGCCCCATCACATCACCTCCGGGGCCGAGACCCCAAGTAAGGAAAGCCCTTTGGCCAAGACCGTCTTCAGCGCCAAAAGGAGCGCCAGCCGGGCCGGGGTCGCCTCCCCCTGCCCCAGGACCCGCACCCGGTTGTAGTAGGGATGGAAGATACCCGCGAGTTCCTCTAGGTACTCACACAAAAGGTGCGGCCCGTAGCTTTCGGCCGCCTTCCGCACCACATCCGGGAACCGATCGAGCTCCTTGATGAGCGCGAGCTCATCGGGATCCTCAAGCGGAGATAAGTCCGTCATGCGTAAAGCGTCACGCGTCACGGGTTCTCCAATCTTCTCCGCCTCGCGGAAGATGGAAGCGATACGGGTGTGGGCGTACTGGACGTAATAGACCGGGTTCTCCATGGAGGTCTTCTTGGCGAGCTCCAGGTCGAAGACAAGATGGGCTCCCGGTCGCCGGCGCACCATGAAGTACCGCACCACGTCCCGCCCGAGCTCGTCCACCAAGTCTTTGAGGCGCAGGAACCTCCCGGCTCGGGTGGACATCTTCTCGATTCCTTCGCGGCCCTTCAGGGTCACGAACTGGTGCACGCAGTAATCGAGGAACTCCTCGGGGTACCCGAGGATCCGCAGCGCCAGCTTCACTTGCTGTTGCTCCTCCACGTGGTCCGCTCCCTGAACGTCGATTACCTTGACGAATCCCCGGCGGTACTTGTCCACGTGGTAGGCGATGTCCACCATCAGGTAGGTGGGTGTCCCGTCGGAGCGGATGAGGACCGGATCCCGGGAGAGACCGTACGCCGTGGACTTCATCCAGTAGGCGCCGTCCTTCTCGTATACAGCTCCCTTCTCCCGGAGGGCCTCGAACACCTCCCATACCAGCCCCCGCCGATGCAGATCACCTTCCCGGCTCCACACATCGAAGGAGACTCCGATGGCCGCGAGGTCCTCGTGGATCATCCCCATCATCCGCTCCACGGCCACCCGGCGGAAGGCCTCCGCCGCGGCGGGGGTCCACTCGGGGTACTTATCCCCCCATTCTCGGGCGAGCTCCTCGCCGATGGGAACGAGGTAGTCCCCGTGGTACCCCCCTTCGGGGATCGGGACCTCTTCTCCTAGGGCCTGGCGGTACCTGGCCCAAAGGGAACGCGCCAGGAGCTCGATCTGGCGGCCCTCATCGTTCAGGTAGTACTCCCGGGTGACCTCCCAGCCCAGGGCGGAGAAGAGGTTTGCCAAAGCATCTCCCAGGGCGGCCTGGCGGCCGTGGCCCACGGTGAGGGGGCCAGTGGGATTGGAGGAAACGAACTCCACCTGGAGGGGCTTCCCTCCCCCCAGGGACCAGTCCCCATAGCTTTCCCCCTCCGAGAGAATTTCTCGGAGGATTTCCCGCAGGGCCTCGGGCCGCACGTGGAGGTTCAGGAAACCGCCCGCGGCGACGGCTTTTTCGAAGGCAGGATGTGAAACAGCCGCCGCCAGGTCCTGAGCGATGGCCTGGGGCGGCCGCTTGAGCTCCTTCGCTAAGGTAAAGGCGATCCGCGACGAAATATCCCCGAATTCGAGCTTCTCGGGCCTCTCCAGGGGGATATCCTCCCGGGAAGCGGACGGAGCGAGCCGTTTCAGGGCATCGGCGATGGCGGCCCTGGCCAGGGCCTCAAGGCGCATCCTCCTCTATTTCTCGATGATGAAACGCATTCCCGTCTTGAGCTCGCCGCCGATCTCGACGTCGATGAA
>DFNI01000026.1:79226-139595 GCA_002375995.1 Acetothermia bacterium UBA3571
ATGGCGATGGCTTTGACGGCCTGGTTCACCGCGCCCGCCCCGATGGCGTGGGCCTCGACGATCCCATCGTTCTCCAACGCACCGGCGATTGCACCGGCAACCGCATTGGGATTGGAGGTGGAAGCGACTTTGAGGATTTCCATATCTGCCCTCCTTTAGCTTGGGACGTTCCGCACGACGTCGTACGATTCTAGCGCGGGGAGAAGAAACGGTCAATCGATGTGACTCGTGTGGCAGTTTCTGCTGTTCCAAACGCGAACACTCGGTCCACGAGATCCTCAGGTAATTGCGCCCGGGGTCACGGGCGTTAAGATGATCTGAAGGGGGTGATATTGGATGCAGCGTGAGATGCAGGTCATCGCCGAGCCGGCGCTCCGGAGAGGCGTCTACGCCAATCTGGCAGTAGTATCCCACCAGAAGGAGGAGTTCGTGATCGACTTCCTCTTCCTCGACCCCCGCACCCAGACCCCCAAGGGGGGACAGGCGCTTCTTGTCTCCCGGGTGATCCTCTCCCCGGGCCACATGAAGAGGTTGCACCAGGCCATCGGGGAGAACATAGAAAAGTACGAGAAGAACTACGGGAAGATCGTGCTCCCGCCCAAGCTCGCCTGAAGGGGAGGCCATGCGCTATCCGGCGGTTGCGGGGAGCTTCTATCCCGGGACAGAAGAGGGGTTGAGGGAGGAGATACAACGGCTTTTCGGGGCCGGCCCGGAAGAGATGGTGCCTCGGAGCGAACGCCTGGGGGTCCCACTGGGCCTCATACTCCCCCACGCGGGCTACATCTACTCCGGCGCGGTGGCCGCCCAGGGGTTCCGGGCCGCTGCTCGATACGGGGTGCCCGAGGTCGTGGTCATCCTCGGCACCAACCACACCGGGTACGGGGGCGAGATCACCGTGCCGGACCCCGAGCCCTGGCTCACTCCCCTGGGGGAGGTCCCGGTGGCGGAGGAACTGCTCCGGGAGATCGAGGGGCTCCCAGGGGTCGTCCGGGACCGGAGGGCGTTCACGCGGGAACATTCGGTGGAAGTGCAGCTCCCCTTCCTCCAGTACCTCTTCGGAAAGGTTCCCTTCGTCCCCGCGGTGGTTCTCACCCAGGATCGCGAAACCATCGAGGAGTTCAGCGCCGGATTGGCGAAACTCGTGAAGGGGAGGGGCGTCTGGATCGTGGCCTCAAGCGATTTCACCCACTACGAACCGCATCAGGTGGCCACGGAGAAGGATAAAGCGGCCTTGAAGGAGATCCTGGAACTCGACTTGGATGGATTTCTGCGCGTGGTGGAGGAACACAGGATCAGTATCTGCGGGATAGGGGCCATTGGAATAGTGGTCGCTGCGGCCCGGGCCTTGGGCCTCGGGCATGCCGAGCTCCTCGATTACCGGACGTCCGGCGAGGTCTCGGGGTACACCGCCGAGGTGGTGGGGTACGCGGCGGTCCTCTTCCGGGGGACGGCATGAGGAGCATGACCGGTTTCGGCCGGGGACGGGCCGAGGGAGACGGATTTTCGGTGCAAGTGGACGTCCGGAGCCTCAACCACCGGTTCCTGGAGGTGCGGGTCCGGGGGTTAACCGACATGCCGGGGCTCGTGCTTCTATGTGAGGACGCGGTGAAGGGGCGTTTTTCCCGGGGAAGCTTCGATGTGAACGTGCTCCTCGACTTCGGGGGGTTCCGTCGCCCCAAGGCCATCCACCGGGAAGCGGCCGTCCGTCTCTGGGAGCAGCTCCAAGAGCTCGCCGCGGCGTTGGGAGCCAAAGAGGCCCCATCCCTTGAAGCCCTCCTTTCCCTTGGCGTCGTCCAGGAGGAAAGCCCCGAGGAGGAAGCGATCCGTCCCGTGCTGGAGCGGGCCCTGGAGCAGGCCCTGGCGGAGGTGGAGGCGTTCCGCGCCCGGGAAGGGGAGAAGCTCTTCGAGGCCCTGCGCCGGGAGACCGGGATCCTCCGGGAGCTCATTTCCCGGGCCAAGGACGAGGTCCCCCGGGCCAAGGAAGCCTTCGCCGAAAGGCTGATGAAACGCCTGGGGGAGTTGAGCGTCCTGGACGAAGCGAGGATCGCGCTGGAGGTGGGGATCTGGGCCGAGCGCACCGACGTGCAGGAGGAGCTCGACCGGTTGGAGGCCCACCTCCACCGCTTGGAAGGACTCCTGGGTGCGGAAGGCCCCATGGGCCGGGAGCTCGAGTTCCTGGCCCAGGAGATCACCCGGGAGGCCAACACCCTGGCCGCCAAGTCCCGGGGAGTGCCTCTGGGAGAGGTGGCCCTGGAGCTGAAGCTATGTGCCGAGAGGATCAGGGAACAAGCCAGGAACGTGGAGTGAGGGAGTTCCTCCCGCCCGGGTGGGGCGTGCAGGGGGAGCGGGGGATCGCGTTCGTGATCGCCGGGCCCTCGGGGGCGGGGAAGTCCTCGGTGATAGCGGAACTTCTTCGCCGCGACCCGCGGCTCTCTTTCTCCGTCTCCGCCACCACCAGGCCCAAGCGGCCCGACGAGGTCCACGGCCGCGATTACTTCTTCGTATCGCGAGAGGAGTTCCTCCGGCTGCGGGAGGAGGGGAAGCTCCTCGAGTGGACCGAATACCAGGGTCACCTCTATGGAACCCCCCGCGAGGAGGTGGAGAGGAAGCTCTCCGCCGGGCGCGACCTCGTCCTGAACGTGGAGGTGCGGGGGGCACTGGCCATCGCCCGGGCGGGGATCCCCCACCCGGTGGTGCTCATCTTCCTCGTTCCCCCGAGCTGGGAGGAGCTCGTGCGCCGGATCCAGGCCCGGGGAACGGAGTCCCCGGAGGCGTTGAAGGAGCGGCTCAGGATCGCCCGGGCGGAGATCAAAGAGATACCCAAGTTCCACTACCTCGTGGTAAACGCGGATCTCGGAGAAGCGGTGGAGGAGATCCTCTGTATCGTGCGGGCGGAGCGCCGGAGGCTCGTGCGATGGTCGGGATAGATGTGGTCGATGTGGAGAGGTTCCGAGAGGTCCTCGCGCGCCGGGGGGAGAGGCTCCTCGAGCGGATCTTCACCCAGCGGGAGATCGCCTACGCCCTCTCCGCCCGGTCCCCCCTGCGGGAGGAGAGGCTGGCGGCGCGGTTCGCCGCCAAGGAAGCGTTCCTCAAGGCGTTGGGACATCCGGTCCCGTTGAAGGAGATCGAGGTCGTAAACGACGAAAACGGGCGCCCCCGGATCCTATTCCGGGGGCGCCCTTATCCCCTAAGCCTATCTCACACGAGGGGGATCGCTGTGGCGGTCACGGTCATTCCCCAGCCAGCTCCCGGAGCCGCTCGGCGAGCTTGATGGTCTCGCGACCGGGTTGGGCTATGTAGGCCTCGCGCTCCTCCTTGGTGGCTTCCTCCTGGAGCTTCTTGATGGAGAGGCGCACCTGGCGCTTGGCCTCGTTGATCCCGATGATCTTGGCCGTGACCTCCTGCCCAACCTTCAGGACCTCCGAAGGATGGGAGATCCGTTCCTCCGCGATCTCGGAGACGTGGATCAGCCCTTCCACGGTGGGAGTGATCTTCACGAAGGCCCCGAACTCCTTGAGCTGGGACACGGTCCCCTGGACCACGTCGCCCACGGAATACTTCTCTAGGAACTCCTCCCACGGGTCTTTGGAGAGGGCCTTGAGGGAGAGGGAGATCTTGCGCTCTTTGGAGCTCGCCTTGAGGACAATGGCCTTCACGCGATCGCCTTCCTTCAGGACCTCGTTGGGATGGGTGACCCGCTCCCACGAGAGCTCCGAGACGTGAATTAGGCCCTCGATCCCCTCTTCCAGCTCCACGAACGCCCCGAAGTCGGTGATCTTGGTGACCACACCCTCCACCAGGGCCCCGTGGGGGTAGCGGTGCTCCACGTCCTCCCAGGGGTCGGGCAGGGCCCGCCGCAGCGAGAGGGAGATCCGGCGGCGCTCCTCGTCCACCCCGAGGACCACCACCTCTACCTCGTCCCCTTCCTGCACCACCTCCTTGGGATGCTTCGGCCGGCCCCAGGTGAGTTCGGAGACGTGGACCAACCCCTCCACGTCCTCCTCCAGCTCCACAAAGGCCCCGAAGTCGGTGACGGAGACCACTTTCCCCTTCACCCGGGAACCCACGGGGTAGCGCTCGGCGATGCCGATCCAGGGATCCTCCCGTAACCGCTTTATGGAGAGGGAGATGCGTTCCTCCTCCCGGTTGGCCTCCAGCACCATCACTTTGATGCGCTGGCCCACGCGGAACTTCCCGGGAGGGGGAACGGGGATGTCTTTCCAGCAGATCTCGGTGCGGTGGACGAGGCCGTCCACCCCGCCCACGTCCACGAATATGCCGAAGTCCACGATGGACTTTATCTTCCCCTCGATGACCTTCCCCGGCTCAAGCGATGCAAAGAGCTCGTCCTTCTTCTTTTCCTCCATGTACTTAAGGTACTCCTTGCGGGAAACGACGATGTTGCGGTTTCTACGGGAGAACTCGATGATGAGGAAGTTGAGCTCTTTTCCTTTCAGGCGTTCGAACTTGCCGGAGATCCCCGGACCGAGATGGGATCCAGGGAGGAAGGCCTTTATTCCGTCCAGATTAACGTTGTACCCGGCGCCTTTGACCTCTTCATATATCTTCCCCTTGACGGGGATGCGGTTGCGGTATGCTTGCTCCAGTTCGGCGAACCTGCGGTTGAAGAAAGCCTGTTTCTCGGAGACGAAGACGGTACCGTTCTCCTCATCGATATAGGTAACGAGGACCTCGAGCTCTTCTCCTTCCTGCACTTCCTCCCGGAAGGGGGCGAGCTCTGTCTTTCTCAAGATCGCCTCGGATTTGTAGCCGATATCCACCAAGTACTCGGTATCCGTTTCCCCGACGACCACCCCCTTGACCGTGTCGCCACGGGCGAAGACGCGGACGTCGCTCAGATCGAGCGCGTCCTCCATCCTGATCCGTTCTGTCATTACCGATCACCCCTCGTGTTTGGTTTCCCCTTATCGGGCCCGCTCCTTTAGCCGACTGCGAACCCCTTTGGAGCAAATTCGCCGAATGTTATCCGCCCTCCTGTAAAGATGCAATGGTTTCTGGAGCGGAGCGTTCCGGGTTGACCACAAAAAGGGGTGTGGCTATATTTGGGAGCGGTTGGGTCCGTAGCTCAGGTGGTCAGAGCGCACGCCTGATAAGCGTGAGGTCCCTGGTTCGACTCCAGGCGGGCCCACCAGCGGGGTGGGAGGCGGCGGGGAGATTTAATTTTGATGCTTTTATCAAAGGAGGTTTAAAAATGCTTAAAATGGCGGTGTTCGTGGATGTCCAGAACGTCCAGGAGACCTTCGAGCGTCAGGGCTTTGGGGTGCGTTATGATGCCCTGAAGGATTACATTCTGGAGCATTTCAACCTCGGCAAAGATGAGGTGAAGTTCATCGCCTTTGTCCCCTACAAACGGGACGAGGACCGGCGCATCCGCCTCATCGATGCCCTGGCCTTCATGGGGTTCCGGGTCATCTCCAAGGTGATCCGGGAACACCCCGACGGAGGCCTGAAAGCCAACATGGACGTGGAGCTCACCCTGGAAGCGGTGCTACTCTCTGAAAAGCTCTCCCATGCGGTCCTCGTAAGCGGCGACTCGGACTTCGTTTCGCTGGTTTCCTACCTTTCTCGCAAAGGGATCAGGGTCACCATCATCGGCCCGGGGCGCGCTTCCACCTCGGTGGAGCTCATCCGTATGGCCGACGACTACATCAATATGGAGGAGATCCCCAACGTCCTCGTCCCCCGGGCCATGCGGGAGCCGGAGTTCCCTCAACCCTACGAGCCCGGGACGATCCCCCATATGGAATCCGTTCCCGAACAGGAGCCCCCCTTCGAGGATTCGGGTTTTTGAAAGGAGGGGCAGTGCCTAGGGGCATCGAGGATGTACTGAAGGGCGCGCTCCTCTTGGAGCAACGTGGGAAGGCCTTCTACGAGAGGTCCGCCTCCGATGCCCGTGACCCCGCGGTAAAGGAGCTCTTCTCTTTCCTGGCCGAAGAAGAGGTGCGCCACCTGCGGATCCTGGGAGATCTTTTCCGGAACTATCAGGAAACGGGAAAGGCCAAAGCCCTCGATGCGAGGGAACCAGGGAAGATTGCCGAGAAGATCCTCACCGATAAGGTCAAAGCCGAGATCTCCGCGGCCTCGTATGAGGCGGCGGCCATTTACGCCGCCATGGGGTTCGAAGATCGAGCGATGTCGTTCTATACCGAAGAAGCCGAAAAGGCGGAGGACCCCGAGATCGCGAAGCTCTTCCGTTGGCTCGCGGACTGGGAACACAAGCACCTCGAGCTCCTGATGGCCATCGACGAGGAGCTGCGCCAACGCATCTGGTACGATCAGCGCTTCTGGCGGTTTTAACGCGCTGCCAGCGAAGGGATCGCCTCAGACGAGGAAAGAGAGGGCAACCCCGGTAAGGAGCATCCCGGAAAGTGTAGGAATAAGGGAGCGGCGGAGTACTGGGGAGCCGAGGACCATCACTATCCCGCCCTTTACCGCGGTGTTGGCCATGGCGGCCAGCACCATGGCCCGGGCTGCGGTGGAGGAAGCCACATCTCCCGACAACGAGAGGCGCGCCAGCGTCAAGGTAATCGCGTCCACATCCGCTACCCCGGATACCACGCTGGCGAGGTATATTCCTACGTCTCCGAGGTAGAGCTGGGCCGCTCGGGCTCCCACCAGGATCGTGGCATATAACAACGCGAACTTCACCGCTGCCGAAAGCTCGAACGGGGAAGTGAACTCCACCTCTTCCCTCCGCTTTTCCGCCCTGCGGAGCAAGGTCCAGGAGGAAAGGATCCCCACCGCGCCCGCGGCAAGGATCGGAAGCCACGCGCGACCAAGGAGAGCCACATTCACCACCCCCGCCTCCACCAGCATCCGCGCGAACATCACCGTCCAGGAGAGGGAAATGGCGAAAGCGAAGGCCTTGGAAATGGCCGGGGCTTCCCGGCTTCTGGCGGCGAAGCTCAGGGTCACCGCGGTGCTGGAGACGAGCCCGCCCAAGAGCCCCGTAATGCCGATACCTCGCCGCGGCCCGGCGAATTTCACCCCCATATAGCCGGCGAAGCCTATCCCCGAGATGAGCACCACCATCAGCCACACGTTCCGGGGGGAAAGGACATTCCACGGCGGCGGCCCGAAACCCTGGGAAGGGAGCACGGGAAGGACGATGGCGCTGATCACGGCGAACTTGAGCAGGGCCACGATATCATCCCGGGAGAGCTTGGCCACAAGCCTTTTGAACTCGAGCTTCAGGGAGAGAAGCACCGTGATCGCGACTCCCAAAGCCGCCGCCAACGGGAGTTCCCCACGCTCACATAAAGCACCGGCGATGAAAACCCCCACCAAGGCCATCTCCGTGGTGAGCCCAGGCCTTCCGCCCGCGGCACCGGAGTAATATCCCAGCCAAATCAAACCGCCCACCACCGCCGAGATCCCCACCAATACCCAGGGGGACGCGAACAGGCTCGCTAGGTAAGAGGCACCGGCGCCTATCAGGGCCACCAAGGAAAAGGTCCGCACGCCGGCGAAGCTCCCCGCCTGGGCGTATTCCCGCTGTAGGCCTACCCAGAGACCTATAGCCAACGCCAGGCCGAACCGCGCGAAAACGGTGCCTAGATCCATAGTTAGGCTATAGTAACAGGAAGGGCTGTTTTACCACTACTTTGTGACCGAATTTCTCTAAAATGAGACGCGCTATAATTATGCCACACTCCACTAGCTCAGGAGGTCGATGTGGCGGACATCAAGGCGAAGGTGTTGGAAACGCTGGTGAAGGCGGGGAAGCCCTTGCGCCCCGGGGAGATCGCGGAGCTTTCGGGGCTCGACAAGACCGAGGTCTCCAAGGCCATCAAGGACCTCAAAAAGGAAGGAAAGATCCACTCGCCCAAGCGTTGTTTTTACGCGCCCAAGTAGCGGGTAGCCTAAATCTCCCGGAAGGCGTTGGTCAACGGGTAGCGGCGGCCGATCCCGAAGGCCTTCGGGGAGACCTTGAGGGTTGGGGGGAGTTGCTTCCTCTTGTACTCCGAACGGTGGAGCCGCCCTATGGCTTCCCGCACCAGGGCTTTTGGGAAGGAACGCAGTAGGTCTCGCAAAGGGAGGTTGTCCACCAAGTACGCCCGCAACAGGGGGTCGAGCTTGGGGTAAGGGGGGAGGTCCTGGTCGTCCCGTTGTCCGGGGCGGAGTTCGGCAGTGGGAGGCCGTTCCATCACGGATCGGGGGATGATCTCCTTCCCCGCTGACTCATTTACACAGCGGGCGAGCTTGTAGACTTCCTGTTTCAAGAGATCCCCGATGGGGGCTAACGCCCCCACGGTGTCGCCGTAGAGGGTGTTGTAGCCTACGGCGATCTCCGATTTGTTGCCGGGGCAAAGAACTGCATACCCCAGGGAGTTGGCGAAGGCCATCAAAAGGAGCCCGCGGATCCGTGCTTGGATGTTTTCCCCCACTACCCCGGAGGTATCGATGACGCCCTCAAGCGCTTTCAAAACCGTGTTGTATATCTCGGATATGGGGACCTCAATGAGCTCCACCCCCAAGTTGGCGGCCACCGCCCGGGCCCCCTCCCGGGACTCCGCGGATGTGTAGGGGCCGGGCAGGAATACGGCCCGCACCCGGTCCCGTCCCAGGGCCGCCACCGCCAGGGAAAGGACCACCGCGGAATCGATCCCCCCAGATACCCCTACCACCGCCCCTTTTAGTCCGTTTTTCCCGAAGTAGTCGCGGATACCCAGGACGAGGGCCTCAAAGACGTCAGCGATCCCGCCCTCCTCGGGCTCCTCCACGGGTTCACCCGCGAGCTCACAAACGAACACCCCCTCCTTGAACCCGGGACAGGCCAGGAGGAAGGCCCCATCGGCGCGCACCACGAAGGAGTGCCCATCGAACACGAGCTCGTCCTGACCACCTACGAGGTTCGCGTACACCACGGGGACTCCGGCCCTAGCGGCCCACCGTTTTCCCAGCTCCCAGCGGATGGAAGGCTTTCCCCGGAAGTAGGGGGAGGCCGACACGTTCACCACGAGATCGACCCCCGCGTCGATCTCGGCCTGGATCACCCCTCCCTCGTACCAGAAATCTTCACACACCGAGAGCCCGAACCGGAGGCCCTCCCATGCGGAAACCTCTACATTTTCCGCGGGAGCGAAATACCGCTCCTCCTCGAAGACGTCGAAGGAGGGAAGTTTTCCCTTGGCCTGAGTTCCCCGGACCTCGCCATCGGCCACGAGATAGACGGCGTTGTAGAGCGTGCGGCCGGCCCCGAAGGCGGCGGAGGAGGGATCGGCGCGGTTGGTCTCCCGGGGAGGTCCTTCGGCGATGTGGCCGATGATCACCCCGATTCCCGCCGTCTCCTCCACTAACTTCCCGAACGCCTCCCTCGCCGCGGCCAGGAAGTCGGGACGCAGGAGGAGGTCCCGGGGGGGATACCCCAAAAGGAATAGCTCCGGGAAAACGACGATCCGGGCTCCGCGCGTGCGCGCTTCCTTTATGGCCTGAACGGCCATGCGTAGGTTTCCGGACAGATCCCCCACGGTAGGGTTAAGTTGGGCGATGGCGATGTGCGTGACCCTACTCATCGTGGCCCGATTTTACCGGCTCATGAGACCGGAGGGCCTTGCGCATCCTGAGCCAGCGGCCCCAGGAACCCACCACTTCGAAGCCGAACTTCTCGTACCACTTGCGGGCACGTTCATTCCCCACCCCCACCCATAGGGTCGCCGTGGGGCAACCACGCCTCTCTCCCAGGGCCAGGGCCGTCTCCATGAGCCTCCTCCCGATGCCGCGGCGCTGCCACTTGGGGGAAACCACGATCTCGTGGATCTCGCACGTGGGGTGATCGTTGGGGCCCCGCCAACGGGGGTTGCAGGCCAAGAACCCCACGATCTCACCGTTCACCTCTGCCGCGAAGAACCCCTCGGGGCAGGTATAGTAGAGCCATTCCAGGTAATCGACGACGTTATCGTGGCCCCGCTCAGCGTACTCCTCCAGGCCTCTATAGGCCTCCACATAAAGCGGGACGAGTTTTTCGAGTTCGTCTTTCCGCACATTCCTTATGATCAAATTCTTGGGAGGTCTTTCATCTCTTCCCATGCGAAAACACCTCGCTCGCCGATATCCTACTGCAAGGCTTGGGCTCCGTTCCAGAGCTGGCCGGAAACGCGATCCCCGTCCGCGCGGAAGCGCCCCCATGGTCTTGAAGTGCTTGCCGTGATGACGTCTGTTTGGTAAACTAATGTAAAGTTTTCGTAAGTAAACGTAAGCAAAATGTTGGTTGACGAAAGGCGGCACCGGATAGCCCAGCTCGTCCTGGCCCACGGGGCCATGACGGTGGCGGAGCTCAGCCGCCGCCTGGGGGTCTCAGCGGTCACCATCCGCTCGGACCTCGAGGCCCTGGAGAAACAGGGGATTCTGAAGCGCAACCGCGGGGGAGCCGTGGCCCCACAGGTCCTCCGCTTCGCCCCCGCCTTTCAGGAGAAGACGAGCCTCCACCGCCAGGAGAAGGAGAGAATTGCGGAACTGGCGGCCCAAATCGTGGAAGACGGGGAGTGGATTATCCTCGACGCTGGAAGCACCACCCTCTTCCTCGCCCGGAGGCTCCGGGACCGCAGGCTCACCGTCCTCGTCAACTCGGTCTACGCCCTGAACGAGCTTGTGGGGGCCCCGAACATCGAGCTCATCGCTATTGGGGGGAGCCTTTACGAGCCGGGCCTGAGCTTCGTGGGCCCCCTGGCGGAATCATTCCTTGAGGGATTGCACGTGGACAAGGCCTTCCTGGGGGTGAACGGAGTGGATCTCCGGGGGATCTCGGTAAACAACGCCCAAGAGGCCGGGATTAAGCGGAGGATGATTAATGCAGCCGAGGAAGTGATCGTCCTCGCTGACTCCTCCAAGATCGGGGTCAGCAGCTTCGTCACAATCGCCCCTCTGAAGCGGATTCATGTCCTGATCACCGATTCGGGCGCCCCCGGAGAGCTCCTGCAGGAGTTCCGGGAAGCGGGCTTGGAGGTGTTGGTTGCTTGAGGGGAAGGTGGCGATGCTCACTCCCCATGGGGATCCCCTGGGGAGGATCGGGGAGCCAGACATCGGAGGACAGTGCGTTTATGTCCGAGAGCTCGCGGCACGGCTGGCCTCAGACGGCATCGGGGTCGTAGCCCTGACCCGGGACCGCGGCCAGGGGAGGCCCCGGGAGGAACCCATTGCGCCGGGAGCCAAGGTGGTTCGGATCCCCTGTGGCCCACAGGGCTTCGTCCCTAAAGAGGAGCTCTTTCCCTACCTCGACGAGTTCGCCGAGCGCTCAAGGCCGTACTTAAAGGGGGCGGGGGTGATCCACTCTCACTATTGGGACGGCGGGTATGTGGCGGGGAGAGTCCAGGACGGGAGGCTTTGGATCCACACGTCCCATTCCCTGGGAAAGCTCAAGCGGGCCTCGCTCCCGGACGAGGGGCGGTACCGATACGCGGGGCGTATTGAGATAGAGACCGAGGTTTACACTGAGTGCGACAGGGTCATCGCCTTGACGCGAAGGGAAAGGGATGATCTCGTTTCCCTGTACGGGGTCCCGCGGGAGAAAATCGCCGTCATCCCCCCTGGCGTGGACGTGCGGAGATTCCGTCCCTCCGGGGACAAGGGGAGATTGAGGGGAAAAGTGGGATTCCCTCTCGACCGACCGGTGGTCTTTTCCTTGGGGAGGCTCGACGAGCGGAAGGGGTTCGATCTCTTGTTCCGCGCCGCCGCCGAGGTGATCCAGGGGAGCCCCGGGCTCAGGCCCCTCTTCGTCCTCAGCGCGGGGACTGGACACCCCAACGAGCGGAGAGAGCGGGAGAGGCTCGAGGGGCTCGTAGAGGAACTCGGAATTGGGGAATGGGTGTGGTGGCTCGGGGTTATCCCCGAGCATGAGCTCCCGGCGTATTACGAGGCCGCGGATCTTTTCGTCCTCCCCTCGCGTTACGAGCCCTTCGGGATCGCGTTGCTAGAGGCGATGGCGTGTGGGGTCCCGGTGGTGGCCACGGTGCACGGCGGGCCGAGCGAAATCATCGAGCCGGGGGAGGAAGGGATCCTGGTCGATCCCACCGATACCCGATCCCTGGCCCGGGCCATCGTCGAGCTTTTGGGGGACCCGGGCAGGCGCGAGGAGATGGGGAGGAAAGCCAGGGAGCGGGTGGTGGCTGAGTTCTCCTGGGAGATGGTGGCCCGGAAGGTGCGGAAGCTCTATTCCGAGGATGCTTGAGGTAGTGGCCATAGGGGAACTCCTCTTCGATATCTTCGTCCTTCCGGACGGGGAAGAGAGGGTGGAGTTCGGGGGGTCCCCGGCCAACCTGTGTGTCCATCTCGCCGGGGCGGGGCACCGGGTCGCCCTGTGCGCCAAGGTAGGACGCGATGGGCTGCCCTTAGTGGGGATCCTGGAATCCTTCGGAGTCGACGCCCGGTGGATCTCGATAGACGATGATTGCCCCACCACCAGGGTCATCCTGTGCCGCCAGCCCGGGGCTCCGGAGTTCGAGTTCGAACGCGGGGCCGACGCCCTCCTGAAGGGGGACGATCTCGCCGGCCTGGAACTTTGGGGCGTGAAGCTTGTACACACCACGGCCTTCGCCCTCTCTCGGCCGCCACAGAGGGAGGCAGTCCTTTCCCTTTTGGACAAAGCCGCGTCCTCGAGCATCGCCATCTCGCTCGACGCAAACTACCGGCCCTCCCTATGGGACGATCCCCGAGAAGGACGGGATCTCGTCCTTTCCCTCGTTTCCCGGACGCGATGGCTCAAGCTCTCCTCCCACGACGCCGAGTTCCTCCTGGGGACCCGAGAGCACGGGGAGGCGATCCCCCGTTTGGCGGAGCTTGGGGCCCAGGGGATCTGCTTCTCCACGGGGCCCAGCGGGGCGCTCATCATCGACGGGGGAAAGGAGCTGCACCTCCCGGCCCCCGAGGTGGAGGTAGTGGACCCCAAGGGCGCCGGGGACGCCCTCTACGCCGGGGTACTACACGCCTTCCTCGCGGGGCTCTCCTTGGAAGAGGGAGCGGAGCTCGGGCTCATGTGGACCGCTTCCGTGCTCCGGGGCTGGGGCTCGCTCCCCGAGGGAAAGGGGGTGATAGAGGGAGGGAAAACCATGACAGCATCGGAAATCCAGGGCAAACGAAAGGAGGAAGCATGAGGAAGCTCTCCTTGGTTTTGGCCCTTTCAGCCCTCGTGGGGCTGGCCGTGACCGCGAAGCCGGTGACCATCACCGTTTGGTGGCACACGGGCCAGCAGGCGGAGCGGGAGGTCATCGAGGCCCAGGTCGCCGAGTTCAACGCCATGCAGGACGAAATCCAGGTGAAGCTCGTCCTCATCCCGGAGGCGGGCTACACCGACCAGGTGAGGGCCGCCGCCCTGGCCGGACAGCTCCCGGATGTCCTTGACCTCGACGGGCCCACCATGGCCAACTTCGTTTGGTCCGGTTTCCTGCGTCCGCTGGACGAGTTCGTGAGCGAGGAGCTCAGGAAGGACCTCCTTCCTTCCATCATTGCCCAGGGTACCTATCCTCCCGACGGGAAGCTGTACTGTATCGGGGTTTTCGACTCTGGCCTCGCCATTTGGGGAAACAAGGCCTACCTCGAGAAAGCCGGGATCCGGATCCCCAAGGGGGTGGAGGACGCCTGGACACGGGAGGAGTTCGAGGACGCCCTTACGAAGCTGGCCGCGCTCCCCGAGGTCACCTGGCCCCTTGATATGAAGCTCAATTACGGCCCCGGCGAGTGGTTCACCTACGGTTTCTCCCCCATCATCCAGAGCTTCGGCGGCGACCTCATCGATCGGGAGACCTGGAAGGCCACCGGAACCCTGAACGGCTGCGGCTCCGTCCTGGGGATGCGGATGCTCCAGAGCTGGATGCGGCGGGGTTGGATCGTCCCAGCCTCCGCGGGGGATGATGCCTTCTACGGGAAGAAGACCGCCGCCCTGGCCTACGTGGGCCACTGGATGTGGCCGGTCCACAAAGAGGCCTTGGGCGAGGATCTCGTCCTCATCCCCATGCCGAAGTTCGGCTGCCGCGCGGCCACGGGGATGGGATCCTGGGCCTGGAGCATCACCGCTAGCTCCAAACACCCCGAGGCGGCGTGGAAGTTCATCGAGTTCCTACTCAGGCCAGACCAGATCCTGAGGATGACGAACGCCAACGGAGCCGTCCCCTCCCGGCTCTCCGCCATCGCCGAGTCCGATCTCTATGCCCCGGGCGGCCCGCTCCACATCTACGTAGAACAGCTCAGGACTATCGCCATCCCCCGCCCCCAGCATCCCACTTATCCCACCATTACCACCGCCTTCGCCGAGGCAGTAAAGAATATCCTCGCTGGGGCGGACGTAGAGGAGGAGCTCACCAAGGCCGCGGCCAAGATCGACGAGGACATCGAGGAAAACGAGGGGTATCCGCCCTTCGGCGGCTGAACCGGCGGGGGCGCCCACGAGGGGCGCCCCCCTTTTTCTTTTCGACCGTAGATGCTCATAAGGAGGAAAAAGACCGACGACGCTCTCGTGGCTCTGGGGTTCCTGTCCCCCTCCCTGCTCCTCCTCACGGCCTTCCTGATCGCCCCCTTTGTCATGGCAGTGGTCCTCTCATTTACCAACCAGCGGCTCATAAGCCCGCTGCCCACCCAGTTCATTGGGTTGAGGAACTACGCCCGCCTCTTCTCCGATCCCGATTTCTGGACGGCCCTGCGGAACACGGTCCTCTTCGCGGCGGTGGTGGTCCCCCTGCAGAGCGGTCTGGCCCTCTTCCTGGCCACTCTCATCAACCGCAGGATCCGGGGGATCAACTTCTTCCGCGGGGTCTATTTCATGCCGGTGGTGATCACCATGGTGGTTGTATGTGTGATCTGGTATTTCCTCCTCATCTATCCCGAGGGGCTGTTGAACGCGTTGGTGCGGGCGGTCTCCTTCGGGAAGCTCGGCCCCTACGACTGGCTGCGGGACAGGCGGCTTGCCATGCCGACGATAATCCTCATCTCTATCTGGCAGGGGGTAGGGTTCCAGATGGTGATCTACCTCGCGGGCCTTCAGGATATCCCCCGGGAGCTCTACGAGGCCGCGGTTATCGACGGCGCCAACCCGTGGCAGCAGTTCTGGCACGTCACCATGCCCGGGTTGCGCAACGCTCACATATTCGTCCTCGTCACCACCACGATCCTCGCTTTCAAGCTCTTCACCCAGGTGGAGGTTCTGACCCAAGGGGGCCCGCTCGGGGCCACGAACACTTTGGTGCGTTACATCTTCGTCTCCGGCTACCGGAGGCTAAAAGTGGGTTACGCTTCGGCCGCCTCGGTGATCTTCGTGCTCATCGTGCTTTTCATTTCCCTCATTCAGCGGAAGCTCTTCGTAGAGGAAAGGGAGATAAGGTGAGGCGGACGAGGCACCTCTGGCTGTATCCGGTGTTTATCCTCTTCGCCCTGATCTTCATCGCCCCAGTGGAGGTGATGTTCGTCACCTCCCTCAAGAGAGACGAGCTCGAGATCCTCCGGGAGATGACTTCCTTCCGGGCCTTTTGGGTAGCGCATCCTTCTTTAGAGAACTACGCGGCGGTGCTCTCGGGGGAGGTCCTCGGGGGCACGCCCTTCGCCCGCTTCCTCTTCAACACTGTCCTCATCGTGGGGAGCATCGTCGCCGGGGGGATCGCGGTGAACAGCATGGCGGCCTTCGCCCTTGCCCGGCTCAGGTTCCGGGGGAGGTCGTTCCTGGTGTCGCTAGTAGTGGCCTTGATCATCCTCCCCTTCGAGGGGCTGGCGGTCCCCCTCCTCCTCATCGTCAACCGCTTCGGCTGGCTGAACAGCTACCACGTCCAGATTGTTCCCTTCATCGCCCACCCTTTCTCTATCTACCTCTTCTACCAGTTCTTCACCAAGATCCCCCGGGAGCTCGACGAGGCGGCCCGGGTGGACGGGGCAAGCCCATGGCAGATATACTGGAGAATTGGGCTTCCGCTTTCACTTCCTGTGATCGCCACGGTGGCGATCTTGCAATCGCTGGAGTACTGGAACTCGTTCTTATGGCCCCTCATGGTGACCCGGGGGCCGGAGTACCGGCCGCTTTCCGTGGCCATGAACAACTTCTTTGGGCAGTACCCCCGTTACTGGGGGGACGTGATGGCGTTCGCGGTGTTGACCTCGATGCCGATCCTCCTCGTCTATCTCCTTTTCCAACGCTGGTTCATCCAGAGCGTGGTGCGCTCCGGGCTCAAGGGCTGAGCTCGTGATATAATTCTATCTGGGATGGAAATAAAGGAGGTGCGTAAGGGGGATAACGTTCTACTCAGGGACCACAACCGCGCCCTCCTCATCAATTTGCTCCGCTCTCGGGGACCGCTCTCCCGGGCCGAGCTCTCCCGGTTGACCGGCCTCGCCCCATCGGCCCTCTCGCGCCTCTCCGCCGCCCTCATCGCCGAGGGACTCGTCCGCGAGCTCGGGAAGGCCCCAGCGACAAGTGGCCGCCCCCCGATACTCCTCGGCTTAAACCCCGACCACGCCTCCTCCATCGGCGTGAAGATCGAGGCTGCCCGTGTCCTCGCCGCCCGGGTGGACCTCCTCGGGAGAGTCCGGAGTGAGGTCTCAGTCCCCTTCCGCGATCCCGATCACCGGGAGGTCATCGCCGCCTCGGAGGAGGCGGTGCAGCGGGTTTTTCAGGGGAAGATCCTCGGGATCGGGATAGCCGTCTCGGGGTTCGTGGATTCGGTGGCCGGGAAGTGCCTCTTCTCCCCCATCTTGGACTGGCGCGGGGTAGAGCTCGCCCGCCCCCTGAAGTCGCGGTTTGGCGTCCCGGTGCACGTGGAAAACGACGTGAATGCGTTCACCCTGGCCGAGGCCCGATATGGCGTGGGGAGGGGGCTTTCGGACTTCGTATGTGTCACCGTGGGGGAAGGGCTCGGGGCGGGGATCGTGATCGGGGGAAAACTCCACCGGGGCGCCTTCGGCGGGGCGGGGGAGTTCGGCCACACCCTCTTCGACCCCCGGGGCCCCGGGTGCCGCTGTGGCGAGCGGGGGTGCCTCGAGGTCTTCGCCTCAGATCAGTTCCTCCGCCGCGAGGCCAGCGCTTTGGGTTTCTCCCTCGCGGAGCTCTCCGCCCGCGCCCGTCGTGGAGACGCCGAAGCCTTGAAGGCCTTCCGCAAACTGGGAGAGAACCTGGGTTACGGGCTCAAGGATCTCGTGAACCTCCTCAATCCCCAAGCCATCGTAATCGGAGGCGAGCGCACCACCGCCGATGGAGACCTCTTCATCCCCCATGCCGAGCGGATCCTGCGGGAGCACTCGTTCGCCGGCGCCGCGGAGAGGGTACGGGTGATGCGGGCGGAGCTGGGAGAGGAAGGTTTCCTGATCGGGGCCGCCGAGGTCTTCGTGGAACGCTTCTTCGCCGTGCCCGTGGGATGATGCTCAAGGTAAGGCTCGATGAGACGGACCGTCTGGAGATCCTCGCCGGGGAACGGGTGCTTTTGGGGGATCCGAGAATCCTCCTTTACACCAAGGCCGGTCCCCTAGGGGAGGACGGGGAACTCCGCGGGGGGGAATGGGTTTGGGAGCACGGCGGGGAACCGCAGGCGTTGGAGCTCTGGCGCCGTCCCTACACCCTCGGCGGGGACCCCTTGGGGGAACTCCGGGTAAGGGTTCATCCCACTGCGGCCCTGGTGGAGTTTGAGCTCCTGCGCGATCTGGAATTCCTCTCCGAAGACTCGTTCCTCGCGCCGGTCATTTATGCGCCGGCGTTCCGGCTCCCCGAGGATATCAGGTTCCTCACCCTCACCTTCGGCTTGGGGGGGCAGGAGGAGAGCTACCCCGGCGGCTATTGGCCGGAGTTCCGTTGGGGACGAGGTCCGAGGGAGCTCCCGCGGGAAGCATTCGCGCCCCTTGTGCTCTGGAATGACGGGGCCGCGGTGGCCGTGGCCCCCGGGAATTACCCCCTCACCAGTCCCATGGTGCGTACCGAGGGGGGCTTCGCCCGGGGACTCCACGGGGCGGTCCGGTCCCTCCCCCGGGGCACCGTACTGGCCACCTGGATCGTGGCCTCCTCGGATCCTTTCTCCGCCCTGCGGAGACTTTCCGAGTCCCTTTCCCGTCACGCGTCACGCGTCACCCGTCATGCGCTCTTCGAGCGGCTCGGTTGGTGGAACGCCTACGGGAGCTACTACACCGAGCTCATAAACCCCTTGGATGAGGAGGCCCTGCGGGCGCTCGCTCGCGCCTTCCGGGACCGGGCGTTCCCGCTGGGATATTTCGGCCTCGACCTTTGGTACCGATTCCACACCATCGGCAAGGCCATCCGGTACCAGCCCGACCCGCGGAAGTACCCCCGGGGGCTCGGGAAGCTGCGTGAGGAGACGAATGTCCCCTACGTGCTCCACCTATCGGCGCTCTCGGAGGAAAACGAATACGGGGTCGAGCCCGGGACGCCGGAGGTATACGAGGAGATCGCGGAGGAGCTTTCCCAGGAGGGGGGCATCGCCGCCTGGCACGATTGGCTCCGGACCCAACAGTTCCTCGTGCCGGCGCTGCGCGGGGACCCGGAGAAAGCAGAACACTGGTTTTCCGGGATGTTGGGGGCTTTCGCGGCGAGGGGCCTTCCCGTGGTTCTCTGCATGCAGACAGCGGGGATGATCCTCGCGGCGGCTATGTACGGGAACGCGGTGGCCGCCCGTTCCTACACCGACTACCTCTTCATGCTCCGGCCGGCCCTGGAGGAGGCGGCGCGGCGGGGACACCCGGAGATGCTCGAGGCTGGCGTGGAACCGGTGGACTACAGGCTCCAGAACCTGGGCGTGGGGGCGGTTTACTGGAGCTTGGGGATACGGCCGTTCTTCGACCTCTTCCTAACGAGGGCAAACCCGGGTATCGGAGCGGTGGACCCCGAGGGCGAGGCGATCCTCCGGCTCCTTTCCTTGGGCCCAGTGGGGATAGGCGATCGGGCTGACGTTATCGACTGGGACCTGCTCGAGCGCCTCTTGGATGGCCAAGGAAAACTCCTCCGCCCCACAGCGCCCCCGGTGCCGGTGCTAGAAAGCATGGATAAAGAGGTGAAGCTTTTCTGGAGCGAGATCTCGTTGGATGGGATCCCCTGGGGGTATCTGGTCGCCCTGAATACCTCGGAGGACGAGGCCTCCTTCCGCCCCGAGCACCCCGCCGACGTGGACGCCGTGGCGTGGGACGTCCGGGAAGGAAAAGAGGTCCCAGGCCGGGTGACGGTCCCTCCCCGGGGGATGGCCATCCTGCTCTTCGTGCCGGTGGTACACGGGGTCTTTTTCGTGGGGGAGAGGAAGAAGCTCCTCCCCGTCCATGGGGCACTGGAGCTCCACGGGGACGGAGGGCTTTGGGTGGTGGCGAGGGATGGGGGGGAGTTTCTGCTTCTCGGAGAGCGGGAGCCTCATTTTGAGGTCAAGAAGGGAAGGATACTGGAAAAGCGGAGGGAGGATGCGCTCCTTTCGGTGAAGCTCTCCCGGGGGAGCACGGTGCGCCTATGGAGGTGAACGTCCGATGCGGATGGCGATAATTCCTTTTCTCGTCGTTTCGGCATTGACGATGGGAGCCTTGGGCAAAGGGTCGCTGAACTTGGCCATCATCTGGCACCAACACCAACCCCTGTACTGGAACCGGATGACCGGGGAGTACGAGCTTCCCTGGGCGCGGGTGCACGCGGTTCAAGAGTACATTGACTCTCCCAGGATCCTCGCCGAGTTCCCGGGGATCCACGTCACTTACAACCTCCAGCCGACGCTTTTGCGACAGATCCTCGACTACGCCGAGATCACACCGGAGGAGCGGGCCAAGGGCGGCCTCTACCAGTACATCGGCGCGGTGGACAACCACCTCAAGTGGATCTGGAAGCTGATCACTGCCCCCGCGACCCTCACCGATGAAGAGCGCCGCGAGATGCAGCGTCAGTTCTTCTGGATCAACGGCTACATGTTCGACCGCGACGAGAACGATCCTTACTACGACCCCCGCTATGCTGCCCTGAACCTGATCAAGAACGTCCGGAATCTTTCCGACCAGGAGCTCATGGACGCTGCCGGGCTCTACCTCCTCTGGCAGATCTCCCCCGAACTCCACGAGGAGCTGGGGCTTGCGGAGCTCCGTGGGAAATCCGGCTGGACCCCGGAGGAGGTGCTGCGGGTGATCGCCGCCCAGCGGGAGGTGTGTGCCCGGGTGGTGAAGGCCTACCGGGCTGCCCAGGAGGCGGGTAGTGAGCTCATCACGAGCCCCTACTTCCACCCCATCGTGCCGATCCTCTTGGAGCGGGGCTGGGCTGAGGACGTCCGGGCCCAGCTCGAGCTCGCCCAGGAGCTCCACCGGGAGTTATTCGGAGAGGCCCCGGTCGGGGTGTGGCCGCCGGAGCAGGCCGTCTCCTTGGCTACGGTAAAGGCCTTCGCTGAAGTTGGATTTTCTTGGACAGTGACCAACGAGAGCATCCTCGCCACTGCCCTGAGCCACTCTCCCACCCTGGCCGAGCTCACCTCTCCATGGACCTACGGAGGGATGACGGTGCTCTTCCGCCACCACGGCCTCTCGGACAAGATCGGCTTCTCTTACGGCAACAAGCCTACCCAAGTGGCTGTAGACGACTTCATGGGCGAGCTCCGCCGGATCTGGGAATCCTTGCCCGAGCCGGAAAAACACCTCCTCGTCGTCGCCCTGGATGGGGAGAACTGGATGTTCATGGCCGGCTATCCGAACAACGGCCGTAGTTTCCTGCGTGCCCTGTACCAGGCCCTCTCCGAGGCCGACTGGGTCCGTGCTGTGACCCCGCGGGAGTTCCTGGCGGAGCATCCGCCCACGCGGTCGCTTCCGGCCGTTCCCCGGGGCTCCTGGGGCGGGGATCTC
This sequence comes from Acetothermia bacterium UBA3571, assembly GCA_002375995.1. Classification (GTDB taxonomy): domain Bacteria; phylum Bipolaricaulota; class Bipolaricaulia; order Bipolaricaulales; family Bipolaricaulaceae; genus UBA3571. The sequence continues at coordinate 100,017 of DFNI01000026.1, forward strand.
TCCACCTGGGAAGGAGAGGTGGAGGAGGAGATCGCCTGGGAGTGGCTCGCGGCCTGCCGCAAGGCGGTTTCCCACGATCCCAACCCCGAGGCCCTGGACGCCCTGTACGCCGCCGAGGGGTCCGACTGGTTCTTTTGGTACGGCAAGGACTGGGACTCCGGGACCGATGAGCTCTTCGACTGGCTCTTCAAAGTGCATCTCGTGTCGGCCTACCGGGCCGCCAGGGTACCCGAGGAGGAGATTCCCCAGGTGCTATTTCTGAGGTTGAAGCCGTTTGTATCCGCCAACCTGGGAGAGGTGAGCTTGCAGCTCGACGGGATCGGGGATGAGGAGGAGTGGGCCGACGCTGCCCTCTTCGAGGGCACGGGCGAGGTGGCCGCCTTATACGTCGGCTATCAGGAGAAGTTCCTAGTGGTGCGGGTAGACTTCTTACGCCCCGCCCGCGAGTACATCGGTGAGGACCTGTACCTGGTTCTTTACACCTCCGGCCTACCCGGGGAGGCGGCCAACGTCAGCTCCCGCCACGCCGGGGTACAATTGGGGATCCCGCTTTCTTCGGCGGTGGAGCTCAACTTCGCCAAATTGCGGGCCGATGGTTCGGGGTACGTGTTCCGCTGGGCCGCGAACGGAAAAGGCGGCTGGCGGTTGGCCTCCCCCATCCGCACCCTCCTTTTCCGCAGGGCCAAGGTGGGGGAGGTGGCGGAGTTCCAAATTCCCATGGAAGAGCTCGGAGTTGCGCCCGAGAAGACCATCACCTTCGCCGTGGCCCTGGAGCGGAAAGGGGAGCTCTTGGGCGAAGCTCCGGGCCAGCCCGTACACGCCTTGATACCAACTCTCATCAGGGGCGAGCTCATTTTCTCCATGGAAGATCCAAAAGGCGACGATTTCGGCCCGGGAAGCTACGTGTATCCTCTCAACAAGGTCTTCGAGACCAAAGGGATCTTCGATCTCGTGCGCTACGCGGTCTACGACGCCGGGGACTCGTGGCAGTTCGCCCTGGACTTCGCGGCACTACCCAACCCCTGGAACGGTCCCCACGGGTTCTCGCACCCGTTGGTCCTCCTGTTCCTGGACGTAAAAGAAGGGGGCTCCACGGAGCTCCACCCCGAGGCCGAGGCGGCGAAGGTCTCCTTCGACCCCGCGCATCCCTGGGACTACTTCATCCGGGTTGCCGGTTGGCCTGCCTACGGGCGGCACCTGTGGACTCCGGAAGCAGGGCCGGAGCTTGTCTCAGTGACCTCAGACCCCAAACGGGGGCGGATCATCGTCACCGTGCCCAAAGCAATCCTTCCCGAGGTCCAGGGCTACCACTACGTACTGGTGGCCTCCCAGGACGGTTACGCCAAGGACTACGTGCGCCCCATCGCGGCCCAGGCCGGTGAGTGGGTGGGGGGCGGCTGCCCCGACCCCATGTGGGCGCCCCAGATCTACGATTACCTCGCGCCCACGGTGGAGGACCAGGTCGCGATGCTCAAAAGCTACGTGCCGGGCGAGCGGTTGGCGGTGCTCGAACCGGTGGAGGTAGGGGGGTGATAGCCGGCGCGAAACGCGTTCTTTGGACAAGGGCAGGGAAGAAAAGGGGGTAGGGAAATGCGGAAGCTCTTCCTCTTGGTAGCGTTGGGATGGCTGATCTCAGTGCCGGCGGCACTGGCGTCTGAATGTCCCGACGGGAAGGTTCCCGTGACCTTTAAGTACGTCCCCTTGCCCGGGGAGGAGGTCACCTCGGTGAGCCTGCGGGGGACCTTCAACGACTGGGGCGAGTGGCCCATGGAACTCCAGCCCGACGGCTTCTGGGCCATCACCGTGTGCCTCGCCCCCGGGGTGTACGAGTACAAGTTCTTCATTAACGGCCAGTGGCCCAAGGACATGTCCACCGCCCGGGGCGGGGGCCCGGTGGACCCAGATGCCGACGGCTACGTGGACGACGGCTTCGGCGGCAAGAACGCGGTCCGCAAGGTGGGTTCCTACTTCTCCGGGTCGTGGGACTTCAAGATGAGGATCCTGCCCTCACCCCTCATCGACCACAACCACCTAAAACTGACCTATACCGTGGCCGGGTATGACGTTACCGGCTTCGCCAAGTTCGTCCAGGGCGGGAGCTTCGACGAGGTGGGCTTCGAGACCACGGGACTCCCCCTGGGAATGGTGGACTTCAAATCGGGCATGTACTTCGATCCCACCGTACCCGCCTACAAGCACACCTTCGCTGAGGGGAAGATCGACCTCTTCGGGGCCGAGATCACCGGAAAGGTCGAGCACTGGGCCGATCCGTACCTCCCAGATGACCGCTGCCCCGTGCCCGTCACTTTCCGTTATGTACCTGCTCCCGGGGAGACGGTGACCTCGGTGAACGTGGCCGGCGACTTCGACGATTGGAACCCCTCCGACCCCGACACCGCCATGACCTACGACCCCGCCACTGGCGAGTGGTCGGTGACCCTCTACCTCACCCCTGGCCCGCACCAGTACAAGTACGTGATCAACGGCAACTGGCCTGGAAGCATGCGCGACGACCACCCCGTGACCGGCGGGCCGGTGGACCCCGATCTCAGCTATTGGTACCTCAACTACGTCGACGACGGTTTCGGCGGCCTCAACGCGGTGCGGGTGATTCGGGCTAGGTGCCCCAGGTCCGATACGGTTCCCGTTACCTTCCGCTACGTCCCCGCCCCCGGCGAGACGGTGACCTCGGTGAACGTGGCCGGCGACTTCGACGATTGGAACCCCTCCGACCCCGAAACGGCCATGACTTACGACCCGGCCACCGGCGAGTGGTCGGTGACCATTTACCTTACCCCCGGCCCGCACCAGTACAAGTACGTGATCAACGGGGGTTGGCCGGCGAATATGGCTACCGATCATCCTGTTTCCGGTGGGCCGGTTGATCCCGACGCCGATGGGTACGCTTACAACAGCAACGCGGTGCGGCTGGTGGGCGATCCCATGCCCTCCTACATGCGCTACACCCTGACCGCCAAGTGGGAGAACTTCGAGGGGACCCTTCGCTTCGAGGACTGCTGCTGCGGCATTATGTTCAAGGACCTCACCCTGAAGGCGTGGGACATCTCCCTGTGCTGCGGCATCGCCTTCGACACAGAGCTTTACTTTACCAAACACGGGTTCCGTCACATCTTGTTCTCCGCCGATCTCTTCGAACTCTGCTGCGGTGTCTCCTTCGGGGTGGACGTGCGGTTCGGCGTCGACTACAAACGTGTGACGCCCGAGTTCTCCTGGGGCGGGATCACGGGCTGCGTGGACGTGTACGGCGACCTCTCCGTGGACGGGACTTCCATTGGTGGCGTCGAGATCTATGGGTTCAAGCTTCGCTGTGATCTCGGCGACTGTAACTGGCTCGAAGTCCTCACCGCTTTCGATGTGGCCAAGGTGGAGGGGATCCTCGAGGCCGACATCTTCTTCGAAGAGGAGTTCCAGTACATAAAGTTTGGCACCTGTGGTCCAGCCTGCTGCGGCGGCAAATGGGACCTCACCATCACCGCCTTCTTCGGCGGCGGAGGACTCTTCGATATCACCCGCATCTGGCTCGACATGAACCTGCCCCTCACCGATGACATAAAGCTCGTGGTGAACTTTTCGCCCACCTTGGGCGAGCTCTACTTCGGCTGGACCTGGGCGTTCTGAGAGGAAGGTACTGGGTGGGCCGCGCTTGCGGCCCGCCCGGACACCGTGAAAGGAGGCGCGTATGCGCAGACTGATGTTGGCAGTAGCGTTGTTGGTGTTGGGGGCTTTGGCCTTTGCGGCCGAGCCGGGGAAGATCCTCATTTGGGCCGACGACACCCGGGCCCCCGTGTTCGAGGCGCTCGGCAAGGCCTACACCGAGGCCACCGGGATCCCGGTGGAGGTGGTAGAGGTCGGGTTCAACGAGATCCGGGGCCAGTTCACTACCGCTGCCCCCGCCGGTGAGGGCCCGGACATCATTATTGGGGCCCACGACTGGGTGGGGGAGCTCGCGGCCAACGGGTTGCTAGCGGAGCTCGTTCTTCCGGAGGAACTGAAGGCCAAGTTCGACGCTGTAGCGCTCCAGGCCTTTACCTACGGCGCCCTCTACGGCCTCCCCTACGCCCGGGAGGGTGTAGCTTTGGTGTACAACAAGGCGCTTCTGCCCGAGGTCCCGGCCACGTTCGAGGAGCTAATCGAGTTCGCCCGCCAGTTCACCGACCCCACGGTTCCCCAGTACGGGTTCGCGGTGCAGAACCCGGATCCGTACCACGAGTTCCCGTTCCTGTCGGCGTTCGGCGGCTACATCTTCGGCGTGGACGAGGAAGGCAAGCTCAACCCCTGTGATATCGGCCTCGACTCACCGGGCGCCATCGAGGGCGCCGAGTACCTGGACGCCCTCTTCGAGGAGGGGATTCTGGCCGCGGGCATGGGCTGGGACATCTGGACCGGCCTCTTCGCCGAGGGCAGGATTGCCGCGGTGATCACCGGCCCCTGGGCCATCGGGATCGCCAAGGGCGCGGGGATCGACGTGGGAGTTGCCCCCATCCCGCCCATGAAGGGCCATACCCCTAAGCCCTTCGTGGGAGTGCAAGGGGTAATGGTGTCCGCCTTCTCCCCCAACCTCCCGCTGGTGGAGGACTTCCTCTACAACTACTTCGCCACCAAGGAGGCCCAGCTCAAGATGTACGAGCGCGACCCGCGCATCCCGGCCTTCATCCCCGCTTACGAGGAGGTGGCCGACGATCCTATCTTGCGCGGGTTCGCCGAGTCCATCGCCAACGGTGTCCCCATGCCCAACATCCCCGAGATGGCCTCGGTGTGGGGCGCTTGGTCCGACGCCATGGCCGCCATCGGGAACCAGGAACTTGAGCCCGCTTCGGCCTTGAAGCAGGCTGCGGACGCCATCCGCGAGGTATTGGGCTGCAAGTGAGGGAACGCGGGGGCGGGGGTACCCCCGCCCCTTTTCCTTTTTCCCCAAGGCGCTAGGCTCTCTCAGGAGCACATGAGGTTCGATGGTCTAGGGAAAACGCTTCTCAAGATCGCTTTCCTCAGCCTGCTTGGGGCAGGAGCGGTTTGGTGGGCGGCGCTCGCGGGAATGGTGGGAGATTGGAAGGTTATCCCCTTCCCCATCCTCGGCGCTGCCGGCATCGCGTATCTGTTACTCTCTCCCCGGGCTTACCCTTTGCGGTATCTCGCGCCGGGGCTCTTCTTCCTCGTGGTGATGGTACTCGTGCCCGTGGTCTACAACGTTTACATCTCGTTCACCAACTACTCCACCGGCCATATCCTGAGCAAGGAACAGGCGATCGAGGTACTTACCTCCAAGGAAATCCCCTCCTCACCGCCGGTGCGTTACCCCTTCGTCGCCTACGGCACCCCGGATTATCTGCACGTGATCGTCCTCTCCACACCCGAGGGCACCCTCTTCGTCACCCCGAGGGGCGAATTGGCAGCGCCTGAAGCCTACGAAATCATCGATGCTGACGGAGATGGAATCCCAGAGGAGGTGGACGGATACCGGTCTCTGGACACCCGTACATTCCTGCGGGCCCACTACGCCGCGGTGCAACGGATCCGGGTGCCGTGGAAGGAGGGGTGGCTTCGCCTCGCTACCCTACGGGAGTTCGGTTACTTCATCCCCAGGTACCGTTACGATCCCGCCCGCGATGCGCTAGTGGATCAGCGCACGGGAAAGGTCTACTACGCGGGGCCGGATCGGTTCGTGGCGGAGGACGGGGAGGCGCTGGATCCGGGATGGGTGCGGTGGGTGGGGCTTGCCAACTACCTCCGTTTCATCCGGGAGCCCCGGTTCCACCGGGCTTTTGGGCGGGTGTTCGCTTGGAACATCGTTTGGGCTGTGCTCAGTGTGGTCTTGAGCTTTGCCTTGGGGTTGGCCCTGGCCATTCTCTTGAACGACCGCCACCTCCGTTTCCGCAGGCTGTACCGGTCTCTCCTTATCGTCCCCTACGCCATACCCGCGTTCATCTCGGTCCTCATCTGGAAAGGTTTTTTCAACACAAACGTGGGACTCTTCAACCAGGTATTACAGAGCTGGTTGGGTTCCTCTCTGCGAGTTCCATGGCTGGACGATCCTTTCTGGGCCAGATTTTCATTGATTTTTACCAATATCTGGCTCACCTACCCCTACATGATGTTGGTGTCGCTGGGAGCGCTACAGGCGATCCCAGGGGAGCTCTACGAAGCCGCGGCCATCGATGGAGCCGGGCCGTGGCAACGGTTTACTAGGATCACTTTCCCCCTCCTCATGGTGTCCATCGCACCCCTCCTCATCGGCTCCTTCTCGTTCAACTTCAACAACTTCACCATCATTTGGCTCATGACCCAAGGTGGTCCGGTGGTGGAGATCGGCTCCCAGGCCGGAGCCACGGATATCCTCCTTTCCTACGCTTATAAGCTCGCGTTCTACGGGGCCCGGGGGAACGAGTACTCCATGGCCGCGGTCTTCGGGGTTATTGTGTTCGCCATCGTGGCCGTGATTTCAGGGATAAGCTTCACCCATACCAAGGCCCTGGAGGAGGTATCCCGTGGGCTTTAGGCGAAGCCCAGGATGGTGGGCACGCAGGTTCCTGCGGAACTTCCTCGCGTGGATAGCAATTGCCTTCGCGCTGTTTCCGGCGCTTTATGTCTTCGGTACGTCCTTCAACCCTGTTAACAATTTGGCCACCACCAGGATCATCCCCCGAACCCCATCGGTGGCCAATTACCTCCGCATCTTCGAGCGGGGCCTGGGCACGTGGCTCCTCAACACGGTCAAGGTGGCGGGGGTTGCCTCCGCGGTGAGCGTGGCTTTCTGCGCCCTAGGGGCTTATGCCTTCTCGCGCTTCCGCTTTCGAGGCCGGCGGGCGGGACTTCTGGCATTGATGCTGGTGCAAACCTTCCCCCAGACCCTGGCGCTGGTGGCCATATTCCTCATCCTCTTTAACATCGGCCGCTACGCCCCCTGGATTGGGCTCAACACCCACTGGGGCTTGGTCCTTGTCTACTTGGGGGGATCCATCGGGTTCAATACCTGGCTCATGAAAGGATTCTTCGATTCGATCCCCCGGTCCCTGGAGGAGTCGGCCCTGGTGGACGGTGCCACCCACTTCCAAGCCTTCCGCTGGGTGATCCTTCCGTTGGCGCGCCCCATCCTGGCGGTGATCTTCGTGATCCAATTCATCTACCTTTACTCGGAGTACCTCATCGCCAACGTGATCCTGAAAGGCCGCGAGATGTACACCCTCTCAGTGGGCCTTTACAACCTGATCGCCCAGCACTACTCCGATCGCTGGGGGGAGTTCGCCGCGGGGGCGGTAATTGGGGCGGCGATGATCCTCATCATTTTCTACGCGCTTCAATCCCAGATCATCTCCGGGCTCACCCGCGGCGCCGTGAAGGAATAGCCCGCTGAGGACAAAAAGGGCCTCGAAAAGTGTTCACCTAGAGCTGGTTGTTTTTGGGAAGAAAACATGTCTTGAGACCTTTTTAGCCCTTGATTCGAGCCCGAAGCTATAGTCGCCGGAATGCGAGTTCCAGGAAACTATTTCTTCGCCAAGGATGCCCGGGCTTCGTCGAGAGCTTTTGCGATGGCGTCGGGGAGCTTTTCGGCATAGGGGCCACCGCCCTGGGCGAAGTTGGGTCGGCCGCCTCCCTTTCCGCCCACTGCCTCCGCCGCGGCCCGCACCAGGTCCCCGGCCGAAAGCGGCGCGTCCACCACCTTGGCGATGAGCACCGCCCGGCCGTCCTTCTCCGTCCCCAGGATCACCGCACACCTCCCGAGCCGCTCCGCCAAGGTGTCCACGAGCTTTTTCGCCCGCTCCGGACCTCCCTCCACCACCGCCCCCAGGAGCTTGACCCCGTTTATCTCCTCGGCCTTCGCCAGGAGGGAATCGGCCAGCGACAGGGCCCGCTCCTCCTCCAGGCGCTTGAGCTCCGCCCTGAGCTCCCTGATCTCCGCCAGCTTCCGCTCCAGGGCGGGGACGAGCTCCTGCTCGGGGGCCTCCAGGAGCTCCGCGGCCCGCTTCAGCTCCCGGCGCAGTGCTGCGAAGTGGTCCCTCGCCTTGAGGCCCACCAGCGCCCGGATCCTCCGGGTGCCGGCGGCTACACCCTCCTCGGAAAGGATCACGAAGAGCCCGATCTCCCCGGTGCGGCGCACGTGGCACCCACCACAGAGCTCCACCGATACCCCGGGGACCTCCACCACACGGACCTTTTCCTTCCCTCGGTATTCTTCCTCGAAGTGGGCGATGGCCCCGTAACGCTTGGCCTCCTCCAGCGTCATCAGGTGGAACTTCAGCTCGATATCTCTGACCACGGCTTCGTTGACAGTGCGTTCCACCTCATCGAGTTCGTCCGCGCTCAGGGGAGCGAAGTGGGTGAAGTCGAACCGGAACTCCTCCGGCCCCACCCAGGAGCCGGCTTGGATCACGTGCTCCCCCAGATGCTTCCTCAATGCGGCGTGTAAAAGGTGGGTGGCGGTATGGGCCCGCTCGATGGCCCGGCGGCGGGCCTCGTCCACCACAAGGCGGCAGCGGTCTCCAGTCCGGAACTCCCCGGAAACAACCTTCACATCGTGGAGGAACGTCCCGTCCACCTTCTGGACATCCACCACCTCGGCCTTGCCCGGGCGGGAGAGGTTCTCGATCCAACCGGTATCGGCGATCTCGCCCCCGGCTTCGGCGTAGAACGGGGTCTCGGGGAAGATGAACCTAAGGGTTCCGTGACGCGTGACGGGTGACGCGTCACGAGCTTCAGGAAGGGATTCGCCGGCTTCGTCGAGGATGGCGGAGAGTGGGGTCTCCAACGCGAGTTCGGTGTGGCCCCGGAAGTCGGTGGGCTCCAGGGCGCTCGGGTCCTTCACCGCGAACTTGGCCTCATAGGTCGCGAGCTTTCGGGAACGAGCCCGCTGTTCCTCCATCTTGCGCTCAAACCCTTCCCGGTCCACCGTGATCCCCCGCTCCCGGGCGATCTCCTCGGTGAGCTCCACCGGGAAACCGTAGGTATCGTAAAGTTCGAACGCCACTTCCCCGGGGAGTACCTCCCCCTCTTTGAGCTGGGAGAGGGCCTCCTCGAGCAACGCCTCGCCGGCCCGGAGGGTCCTCCGGAAGGCCTTCTCCTCCTGGGAGAGGACCTCCTCCACCAGGCGGCGCCGCTCCACGATCTCGGGATAGATATCGCCCAACGTGGCCACCACCGGCTCCACCAACCGCACCAGGATTCCCTCGGGAAGTTCCAGCCGGTCCGCGGCCCGTACCGCCCGCCGTAAAACCCGTCTCAGCACGTACCCCTGCTTCTCGTTCCCCGGGAGCACCCCGTCGGCAATGAGGAAGACCAACGCCCGAACGTGGTCTGCGATCAAGTTCCGAAGGCTTTCGTAACGCGTCACGCGTAACGCGTCACGCGTCACCGAAGCTTCGATTTCCTCGCAGATGGGACGGAAGAGATCGGTCTCGAAATCGGACATCACTCCCTCGAGTACGGCGGTGGTGCGCTCGAGGCCCATCCCGGTGTCTATGTTCTTGCGGGAAAGCTCCCGGAGGGTCCCGTCGGGTTGGGCATCGTATTGGGTGAATACCAGGTTCCAGATCTCGGAGAACCGCTGACAATCACACGCGGGCCCGGCACAATCGGGGCCACAGGCGTACTCCTCGCCCCAATCCCAGAAGATCTCGGTGTCGGGGCCACATGGCCCCTGCCCTCCCACCGGCCCCCACCAGTTGTGTTCCTTGGAGAGCCTCACGATCTTCTCGGGCGGGATGCCGATGACGTCTCGCCAAATGGCGTAGGCCTCGTCGTCTTCCTCATAGACCGAAACCCAGAGCCGCTCCTTGGGAAGGGAGAGGACCTGGGTAAGGAATTCCCACGCGTACTTTATCGCTCCTTCCTTGAAATAGTCCCCGAAGGAGAAGTTCCCCAGCATCTCGAAGAAGGTGTGGTGGTAAGCGGTAGTTCCCACCCGTTCGATGTCGGTGGTGCGGAAACACTTCTGGCAGGTGGCCACCCGGGGGTACTTCGGGGGGACCTTTCCCCAGAAGATATCCTTGAACTGCACCATCCCGGCGGAGGTGAAAAGGAGGGTAGGGTCATCGGGGACAAGGGAAGAGGACGGAAGGATCACATGCCCCTTGGACTCGAAGAATTCTAAGTATGACCGCCGAAGCTCTCGGGAATCCATAATCGAGAAGATTTTAGCGGAAGCTTCTCTCTGATGCAGCCGGGCCTATGGCCGAAGGGGATCGGCGCGTGCCCAAGTCGGACCTTTTCGCGAAGGTCTGTGGCAGCACTTGGGTTGGTGCGGTTTCTAGAAAATTGCAAAGCGAGCAACGATGTTTTTACATTGGTTTATTGTCCACCTTAGCTTTGCTCGGTGCCCCAATGGCGGTAAAGGATCACCCGTGAGGCGATGTAAAAGAGCGCCATCAGGCTGAACAGCCCCAGGGCCAGCGGGGGCCAGGCGAACGCCAGTCCACTGCCCAAGGCGAACCCCGAACTCACCACGAGAAACGCGATCCGCCGGTAGCGCACCAGTCCGGGGCTGATATCCCGGCTGACGAGACGGTGCCGCCAGGTGGCGTACCACCAGATACCGCTCAGGGAGAGAGACACGACCAGCATGTTGCCGCCGTACAAGACCACAGCGATCCGGGACGAGATGCGTTGGCCTAATACCGCGGTGGAGAAGGGGACCAACGCGACGAACATCAGGAACAGGATGTTTAGCCACAGCAAGATCTCATCAGAGCGCCTTATATAACGGAACACGGAGTGGTGGAGGGCCCAGAAGATGGCCAATACCAAAAAGCCCATGAGATAGGCGTAAAACTTGGGCCACATGGTCACCAGCTCCCGGAACAGGTCCTCCTGGAAGCCGGAGGGAATAAGCTCTAATACCAGCAGGGTGACGGCAATAGCGAACACTCCATCGACCAGCGTTTGTATGTGCCCAGTACCGGGATCCTGGGTCAAGTTCACGCCTCCTTCCCCGGTGATTTTAAGCCCCGCTGGCTCCATTTTAGCTCCTAGCGGCAATTCGGCCCGCAAGACCTCCTGCACTGGTTTTTGGGGAAGCTTCGATTTTGTCCAGCTCCGGCCGGAGCTTGACAGTCGGGAGCAGGGGTGCTAGGGTGGGAGGGCGGTTTTTCCCGATTATATGACGGAGGTGAGGGTTCGGATTTTACTGGCAGTGGCCGTGACGGTGTTATTGGGGGCAGTGGCGCCCGCCGAATCCTGGAATCAGATCCCCGCTCCGGATAGCCCGGCCGCTAAGTACAGCCACTCGATGGTGACCCTTGACGACGGACGTGTCCCCGTGTTTGGCGGCGAGGACTATCGGGGGGACCTGCAAAACTCCACCTGCGGTTTCCGTGCCGAAGTGCAGGCATGGGAGCCTTCGTCCACAACGAACTCGCCGCCGGCGCGGCTGTGGGCTACTTTAACTCAGATCTCAGACCACGAGGTGGCCCTCTTCGGCGGGATGGGAGAAGCGGGGGAGGTACTCGATGACCTGTACATCCTTGATCTCGACACCAACGAGTGGCATGAGGTGAAAGTCACCACTCCCCCACCGGCTCGGAAGCTCCACGCGGCTTTCTACCACAATGGAACTTTGTACGTAGCGGGTGGGGTGGGACGGGATGGAAGGCCTCGGCGGGACCTGTGGGGCTACGAGTTCGAGTCCGGGACCTGGACCCAGGGGCCAGATGCTCCGGAAGAGTTCTGGAGGGCCTACGCCACCGTGTACTGCGGGCCACCTTGCCCGGCTTACAACCTGATGAAGGGAGAATGGCGCAGGCTCAAGACCCAGGGTGACGAGCCTCGCCCAAGCACCTGGCCGCGTTCGCCAAGGAGGACGGCCTGGTCCATATGATCGGCGGCCTGTACATCGGCGGCGGGAGAGTCTTCTCTACCCCCTGCCACTTCAGCTACGACCTTGCTGGTAGGACCTGGATCTACCACAACGCCGTGTCCGCCCCGTTTCAGGACACGGGGCTATGGGGGGGCCAGGCGTTCTGGTCTACGGGGGCCCTATGGGTGTCCGGCGGGATCCCGGGCTGGGACGCTTCCCTCTCCCTGGACGCCCTCCTCGGCCCGGGACCGCTTGTCATCCCCGATTCGCTGAAGGTAAACGATAAGGTGTACGTCTGGCGGAAGGAGGGCGGTCCTGGCGGGGTTCCGGGCGCCCACCCCCCTGGCCAGGTGAGGGGCCCTGGCGGACGGGTAAGACCCCCAGGGGAGGAACTCAAGGAGCCAGAGGAACCGGATGCCCCCTGCCCCAACTTGGTGGACTGCGCTGTCACCCACGACGAGCAGGGCATCCCGGTGGATCGGAAGCCCGTCTTCGCCGCCGCTGATCGGCTTGCCACCTGGTGGCTGAAGATCTCTCCTCTGTGCGAACAGGTAAACATCCGGGTGGGAATCTGCAACGCCCAGGGATACCTACACGGCCACTTCCCCCAATCCCTCGAAGTACGGGGTGAACTGCCTAAAGAGCTGCACCTCCTACTCCAGGTTCACCTGGGGGATCCAAAGGCCCGGCCGGAGGGCACCTGGTGGATGGAGATTTACATCGACGACGGCCTCTCTTGCACCCTGCTGTTCGAGGTGGAAGGATAATCAAACCCCGCCCGAGAGGCGGGAAAGGAGGCAATGATGTGCAGGATGTTGGTATTGATGGGGTTGGCGGTAGTCTTTGGGGCTGCCGGTTGGACAGCTGAGGTTACGCTTACCTATCTAGGGCACTCCTGTTTCATCCTGCAAGAGGGAGATCACACGGTGATGATCGACCCTTACGCCACCTATGTACCCTACCCCGCCCTGCCCAAGCCGGCGGATGTGGTGCTCATCACCCACGGCCACATCGACCACTGCCCCTGGTGCTACGGGGAAAAAGATAGGGTCACCGGGAACCCCCTCCTCGTTTGGCCCTTCGACAAGCAAAAACACGTGAAAGAGGGCCGCTGGAAGATCACCGATTGGCTCACGGCGGACTTCGTGGAAGCCACTCACGTGACCAAATCGGGCCACGGCCAGGGGCTCGTGTGCATGTTCGCCTTCGATCTCGGGGGAGTTCGGTTCGCCCACCTGGGGGACCTCGGCCGCCCCCTGACGCAGAAGCAGATCGAAGCCCTTGGAAACGTCCAGGTGCTCATGATCCCCGTGGGGGGTTACTTCACCATCGACGCCGCCGAGGCGGTCCAGGTGATAAAGCAGCTCCCCACGGTGCGGGTGGTGCTCCCCATGCATTACTACGTGGAGGGGTATTGCCCCTGGAAGGAAATCGCGCCCTTGGACGGCTTCCTGGAGCTCGCCCGCGCCGAAGGCTGGACGGTGCGGGAATTCACGTCTCCCTCGGTAACCGTATCGCCCGAGGCACTTCCCGGGTCCGTGGAGGTCTGGGTCCTGCCCTTCGCCGAGGAGTAATCCGGGGGTTCGTCCTCGGACGTGCCGGCCATCCGCGGGAGGGCGTAGGAGGCGGTTGCGCTTCGCATCGGCGTGTTTCGACCTGAAACTTGGGGAGGTGGTGGATCGAGGGAACTGTTGAGCCAAATTTGAATACGAAAGGAGCGTTGTTCGGATGAAAAGATCCGCGTTGGTTTTGGTAGTGGTATCTGTGCTTGCCAGTTGGACATCCCGGCCCCATGTCCCTGCCCCAGCTTCTGCCCCCCGTGTCCGCCGTGCCAGACAGGGGACGTGAACCACTATCACCTGGCCCACGAGCTCGGCCATGCCCTGGGCCTGGGCCATCCTGGGACGTCCTCCGCGGATCTCGTGGCGGGCACATCCAGCTCCAACATGGAGCCCAGCGGCTTCTGCTGTGATAATCCCGACGTCCAGAGCGTTCACAACTGTTGGTCCGTCGCGAACCCGCTGCTTTTTTGGAGAAGCTCTATCTGTCGGGGCGCCTCCGACATCCGCGACTGAAGAGGATACCGGATCCGGGGCCGGCATCTGCCAGCCCCGGTTTTTTTCTATGGGGGGAGGACGCGGGCGAAGCGCCGTCTCCCCACCCGGAGGACCAGCGGTTTCTGGAGCTCGATCCGGGCATCGCGGGATGTCACCTTCTCGCCGTTTATCCAAATCCCGCCCTGCTCCACCAGGCGTCGCGCCTCGGACCGGGATGAGACGAGGCCCGAGGCGGCGAGTAGATCGATGATCCAAACCGTCCCTGCCTCGTCCAAAAGCTCCGCCGGCACCCGGACCTCGGGCATCTCCTCCGGCGGCTTTTCCTCCTCGAACACGCGCTCGAAGTGGCGGCGGGCGCGATCGGCGGCTTCCTCCCCGTGGAACCACGCCACGATCTCCCATGCCAGCCGCTTCTTCGCCTCCTTGGGGTGGAGCTTCTCTAACTCCCGCCAGGCGAGGTCGGTGAGAAGCGCCACGTACTGGGGCATGAGCTCATCGGGGATGGACATGATCTTCCCGAACTGCTCCTCTGGGGGCTCCGCGATCCCGATGTAGTTCCCCCGGGACTGGGACATGGCGTGCACGCCATCCGTTCCGATGAGGAGCGGCATGGTGAGGACCACCTGGGGCTCTTGGCCGTATTCGCGCTGGATCTCCCGGCCGATGAGGAGGTTGAACCGCTGGTCCGAGCCGCCGAGCTCCACGTCGGCTCGGATGGCCACGGAATCGTACGCTTGAGCCAAGGGGTACAGGAACTCCATGATGGTGATGGGGATCCCTTCTTCGAAGCGGCGCTTGAAATCGTCCCGCTCCAGCATCCTGGCCACGGTGTATTTGGCAGTGAGATGGATCACGTCCTCGAAGGTGAGCTTCCCCAGCCACTCGGAGTTGTAGCGCACCTCGGTCCGTTCGGGATCCAGGATCTTGAACGCCTGTTCCTTATAGGAGGCCATGTTGCGCTCGATCTCCTCCGGGGACATGGGGGGCCGGGTCTTGGCCCGTCCGGAGGGATCCCCGATCCGCCGGGTGAAGTCGCCCACCACAAGCACCGCGATGTGGCCCAGGTCCTGGAACTGCCGGAGCTTCCGCAGGACCACGGCGTGGCCCAGGGTGAGATGGGGGGCGGACGGATCTATCCCCAGCTTCGCCCGCAGGGGCTTTCCTTCGCGGTAGTAGCGTTCGAGCTTGCGGGCGAGCTCCTCTTCGGGGAGAAGGGTCTCTGTGTTCCTCTTCAATAGCTCGATATCCCGGCGGACCTTTTCCCGGACATCCATGGGACCTCCCTTCAGACCACCACCACCGAAGCCACCCGGTCCTCGGCGGATAGCCGCATCAACCTCACCCCGCGGGCGTAGCGGGAGAAGACCGAGACTTCGTCCACGGGGAACCGGATCACCTTGCCCATGGCGGTGGAGACCAGGGCCTCAGCGCCCGTATACACCGGCACCACCGCCACCAGGTTCCCGGAAGTCCGATCCAGTTTGATGGCGATGACGCCCTTCCCGCCCCGGCCCTGGAGAGGGAATTCCCCAGGCTCGATCCGCTTCCCATAGCCGTTCTCGGTCACAAAGAGAAGGTAATCCGGGGGCGAGCCCTTGGGCCACCACACCATCCCGATGACGGCGTCGTCCTCGTCCAGGCGGATCCCGATCACCCCCTTGGAGGGGCGGCGGGTGAGGCGGACCTCTTCCTCGGGGAAGTGGATCGCCTTCCCCTTAGCCGTGGCCACCAGGACCTCGCCTCTCCCGGCGCTGATCAGGGCATCCACGAGACGGTCGGCGTCCACGGCGGTGTGGGCCACAATTCCCTTGGAGTGGGCGTTGGCATAGTCGGAGAGGGGGTTCCGGTTCACGATCCCCCGGCGGGTAGCGAAGAGGCAGTAGCCCCGGCCGTAGTCCTCCACCGGCAGGGCCGCCCGGATCTCCTCATCCTGGGCGATCTCCAGGAACTGCCGCAGGTTCTTGCCGGTGGAGTCGCGGTTGCCCACGGGGAGGCGGCCCAGGGGAAGCTTGAACACCTTGGCCATATCGGTGAAGAGGAGGAGGTCGCAGTAGGTGTGGGCAGGGACCATCACTCGCAGGAAATCCCCTTCCCGGGGGCGGATCCCGATGACGCCCTTTCCGCCCCGGCCCTGGGCGCGGAAGGCGTCCCGCTCGGTAACGTTGATGTAGCCCTTGGCGGTGACCGCCACCAGCACCTCTTTTCGCGGGGCCACCGGTTCCTGGAGCACCTCCTCGGCCTCCGACACGATCTCGGTGCGGCGGTCGTCTCCATACTTCTCGGCGATCGCGGACAATTCCTCCCGGATGAGCTGGTCCCGCTTTTTGGGGTCGGCCAGGATCGCCTCGTACTTGGCGATCTTCTCCCGGAGCTCCGCGAGCTCCTTGTCGATGGACTGGCGTTCCATCCGGGTGAGCTGCGACAGGCGCATCTTGAGGACGGCGTCGGCCTGACGGTCGGTGAGGCCGATCTCGGCCACCAAGAGGACCTTGGCTTCCTCGGGATCCTTGGAGGTCCGCACGATCTCGATCACCTCGTCCAAGCGCTCCAGCGCTTTCTTGAACCCCTCCAAGACCTCGGCCCGGTCCTTGGCCTGGCGCAGCCGATACCGGGTGCGGCGGTCCACCACCCCCCGGCGGAAGTCCAGGAAGACCTTGAGGAGCGTGGGAAGAGGCAAAACTCGCGGCGCCCCGTCCACGATCACCAGGAAATGGCAGGAATAAGTGCGTTCGAGGGGGGTGAGCTTGAAGAGCTTGTAGAGTACCGCGTTAGGGTCGGTTCCCTTCTTAAGTTCCACTACAATCCGCAGCCCTTCCCGGTCCGATTCGTCCCGGAGATCGGCGATGCCCTCGATCTCGCCGGACTTCACCTTGGCCGCGATGGACTCGAGGATGGAGGTCTTGCGTACCTGATAGGGGATCTCAGTGATCACGATGCGGGAGTCCTCCACGAAGGCCCGGGCTCGTACCCGGAACCGCCCCACCCCGGTCTCGTAGGCCTTCTTGATCCCGTCCCGCCCCACGATGAGGCCCCCGGTGGGGAAGTCGGGACCGGGGATCAGGGGGAGGAGCTCTTCCGCGGTGGCGTCGGGGTGGTCCAGGACGTAGAGGGTGGCCTGGATCAGCTCCCGGAGGTTGTGGGGCGGGATCTGGGTGGTCATCCCCACCGATATTCCCCACGCCCCGTTGGCAAGGATGTGGGGGAACTTGGCCGGCAGCACCTCGGGCTCCTCCAGCGAGGCGTCGAAGTTGGGAAGGAACTCCACCGTGTCCTCGTTGAGCTCTTCCAGGAATTCCACGGCGATGGGAGCCAGACGTGCCTCGGTGTAGCGCATGGCCGCGGGCTCGTCCCCGTCCACGGAGCCGAAGTTCCCCTGGCCGTCGATCAGGGGATAACGAGTGGAGAAGGGCTGGGCCATGTTCACCAGGGCCTCGTAGACGGCCATGTCCCCGTGGGGGTGGTACTTACCCATGGTCTCGCCCACGATGCGGGCCGATTTCTTGTGGGGACGGCCGGGGAGGAGCCCCAGTTCCCGCATGGTGTAGAGGATGCGGCGCTGTACGGGTTTCAGACCATCTCTAACATCGGGGATGGCGCGACCCCGGATTACCGAGATGGCGTAGTCGATGTACGATTGCTCCATCTCATCTTCTATGTAAGTTACCTCAATTTTCCCCATTGTAACCTCCGCCAGATGTTACGGAATTCGCGATGGGATGGCAAGTTCTTTCGTTTGCAACGGCCTGCCGGCTTGGCTCGGAGCTGGATGGCCGGCGGAGTTGTGGGGACCGGCACAAGCGGCTAACTTTAGTGGTAATTCCCTAGGGTAAAGGGGGATGCGATGGCCAAAGTGGTGTTGCCGCAGGGAGAGACCATCGAGGCTTCGGGGGTGAGCCTCCTCGAGCTCCTCCGGGAGCGGGGGCTCACCGACGGGATCGTGGGAGCCCTCCAGGACGGGGAGCTCCGCGACATCCGCGATCCCCTCCCCACGGATGGGGAGGTAAAGGCCCTCACGATCACGGACCCCGAGGCCCTGGAGATCCTGCGGCACACGGCGGCCCACGTGATGGCCCAAGCGGTGCTCAGGCTCTTCCCGGGAACCAAGCTCGCCATCGGCCCCTCCATCCGCGACGGCTTCTACTACGACTTCGAGTTCGAAAAGCCCATCTCCCACGAGGATCTCCCGAAGATCGAGGAAGAGATGAAAAAGATCGTGGCCGCCGACTACCCCGTGGAGCGGGTATACCTTTCCCGGGAGGAGGCGATCGAGTACTACCGGAAGCGCAACGACGTCTACAAGCTCGAGCTCATCGCCGAGATCCCGGACGAGCGGATCTCCTTTTACCAGCAGGGGGAGTTCATGGACCTCTGTCGGGGGCCCCACCTCCCCTCCACGGGGATGGTGAAGCACTTCAAGGTGCTGGAGCTGGCGGGGGCGTATTGGCGGGGCGATCCCAACAACCCCATGCTGACCAGGATCTACGGCACCGCCTTCCCTACCGCCGAGGCACTGGAGGAGTACCTCAAGTGGCGGGAGGAGGCCCGGCGCCGCGACCACCGCACCCTGGGGCAGCAGCTCGACCTCTACTCCATCCACAACGAGATCGGGGCGGGGCTCGTGCTTTGGCACCCTAAAGGGGCCAAGGTCCGGAGAATCATCGAGGAGTTCTGGGTGAGGGAGCACGAGCGCGAGGGGTACGAGCTCGTGTACACCCCCCACATCGGCAAAGCCCGCCTGTGGGAGATCTCGGGGCACCTCGAGTTTTATCGGGAGAGCATGTATGCCCCCATGGACATAGAAGGGCAGGAGTACTTCATCAAGCCCATGAACTGCCCCTTCCACATCGCCATCTACAAGACCCGCACCCGCTCATACCGGGATCTGCCCATCAAGTACGCCGAGCTCGGAACCGTCTACCGGTACGAGCGGAGCGGGGTGCTCCATGGCCTGATGAGGGTGCGGGGCTTCACCCAGGACGACGCCCACATCATCTGCCGCCCCGACCAGGTGGAGGAGGAGATCCTTAAGGTGCTCAGGTTCGCGCTCAAGATCCTCCGGACCTTCGGGTTCTCGGAGTTCTCGGCGCACCTTTCCACCCGGCCGCCGAAGTTCGTGGGTGAGCCGGAAGCATGGGATCTCGCCACCGAGTCCCTGCGCAAGGCCCTGGAGGCGGAAGGGATCCCCTACGACGTGAAGGAGGGGGAGGGGGCGTTTTACGGGCCCAAGATCGACATCGACATCGAGGACTCCCTGCGGCGTTCCTGGCAGCTCACCACGATCCAGTTCGACTTCAACCTCCCCGAGCGGTTCGACATGACCTATATCGGCCAGGACGGGCGGAAGTATCGCCCCTACATGATCCACCGGGCCCTCCTGGGTTCCTTCGAGCGGTTCTTCGGGATCCTGATCGAACACTTCGGCGGGGCGTTCCCGGTGTGGCTGGCGCCGGTGCAGGCGGTGGTGCTCCCGGTGACGGAGGCGCAGGGGGAGCACGCCGACTCCGTGGCGGCCAGGCTCCGGGAGGCGGGGATCCGGGCGGAGTCCTGGTCCCGGGGCGGAAAGACCCTGCGGTACCTGATCCGGGAGGCCCAGCTCCAGAAGATCCCCTACATGCTTGTCTGCGGCCCCCGGGAGGTCGAGGCGGGCAAGGTGGCGGTGAGGCTCCGCACCGGGGAGGACCTGGGGCCGCGGCCCCTGGAGGAGGTCATCGCCCGCATCCGGGAGCGGGAGGCCACGCGGGCGGAGGAGCTCTGATCGCTCCCCCTTCCGGAGGGGCCATCGTGCCCGAGGGGTCCCTTCATCCGGGGGCACGGCCGTGCATCACCTGTTGAGGCGAGCCGCGGAGGAATGGCTCTTCGGGGTGAGCCTCCTGGGCCTGATCGCCTCGTCCCTGGTCCTGCGCCGTATACCCCGTTACACCCCGGACGACTTTCACGTGCTCTTCTTGTTGTTGGGGTTCCTGGTGATCATCAGGGGGCTGGAGAAAGGCCACCTCCTGGCACGGCTGGGCGCCTCCCTGGGGGCCGGGGGGCGTTTGCCCCTCCGCCTGGTGGCCCTTACCGCCCTCCTGGCACCCCTCGTGACCAACGACGTGGCCCTGTTGGTGATGGTGCCGTTGACCCTCGCCGCGGATGTGGAGGGGGTGGAGGGGGTCATCGCCTTGGAGACGGTGGTGGCCAACGGGGCCTCGGCCCTGACCCCGTTCGGAAACCCCCAGAACCTGTTCATCTACTACCACTTCGACCTCCGGGCCGGGGAGTTCGTGGGCGCCATCTTCCCGTTGGCCCTGGCGGCCACCGGGTTCGCGGTGTTCTTGGCGGGCCGGATGAAGGCGCGCTCCCGAGCGCTTCCGCCGCCGCCGGTGGACCGGGGCTCCTATCCCTATGTGGTCCTCCTGGCCCTGTTCCTGCCCGTGGCCCTTAAGCTCCTTCCGCTGTGGGCCGGGGTGGCCCCCCTCCTCTACGCCGCCGTTCGGGACCGGGAAGCCCTCCGGGTGGATTACTTCCTGCTCCTGACCTTCCTCTGTTTCTTCGGGTTCACCGATAACTTGCTCCACGCCTTCAGCCCCCGGCTGAAGGGCCCCGGGGAGGTTTTCCTGTACACCGCCCTGTCCAGCCAGCTCATTAGCAACGTGCCCAGCACCCTCCTGTTCGCCGATTTCACCTCCAACTGGCGGGCCCTCCTCTGGGGCGCCAGCGTGGGCGGATTTGGGACCCTGTTTGGATCGCTGGCTAGCTTGATTTCCTACAGGCTTTTCGCCAGGAAAAACGTGGGAAAGTGGCGCTTCCTGGCCGTTTACCATCTGTACAGCTTCGCTGCCCTGGGTATAGGGGTAGCGGCCTTCTTCCTCCTCCGACCCGGGGGGTGAGCGGCTCCTCGGGCTGATCTAAAAGCACAGGCTCGTTCTCGGGGCAAATCTTGAATCGTGAATCAACAGATTGGTCCAAAGCACGGAAAGAGGGTATCCGAGCAAGTCAAAGCGAAGCAGTTTTTGGTGCCTTGTTTTGCACCAAATGGTGGTGTATAGTGCTGGTGCTTGGAGGCGCGCCATGAAGAGGTTCTCGATTTCGGTTGACCCCGAGCTCCTTGCGGAAGCCATGCGGCTTGCGGGCAAGAAACGCAAGCGTGAAGTGATCGAGCTTGCCCTGCGGGAGCTCGTGAGGAAATACCGCTTGGCCGAGCTCAAGGAATTGGCGGGGTCGGGCCTGGTGGACTGGACCTCGGAGGAGCTTTCCTCGTGGCGGGAAGCGGCAAAGGACAGGCCGTGAGACAGCCACAGCGCAAAGGTGTGCTTTTGGATACTTCTATTTGGGTCCGTTATCTGCGGCGCGGAGGAGATAGGGAGATTAAAGCGGAGGTGAAGCGAATCCTTTCGGCCGAAAGGGTTTTCACGTGTTGGGTGGTAAAAGCGGAGCTTTTGGTGAGAGCGAGGGACGATGAGGCCTTCGAGCGGCTGAGCGCGGATCTGGAAGCTTTAGAGGAGGTCCCGATCACTCCGGAGGTATGGCTTGAAGCCGCGCGGCTCGGTTATACCCTGCGGCGCGGTGGGCTTAACGTTCCGCTCCCGGATCTGCTGATCGCTCAGGCGGCGATAGCGGGAGAACTCCAGCTTTGGCACGCCGATGAGCACTTCGAGTACATAAAACAACTGGTACCTCTTGAAACAAAGGCATTCATAAAAAGCAAATGAGCCTTCGCAATGGGAACTGGCCGAATCCCAAATTGCTAATTGAAACACAAGATTTGATTTAATCCTCAGAGCGTTGGTGTTCTGGGCGAAGTCCCGGAGCTGAGGGAGCTGGAATGCCTGACTTGAAAATCCTAGAGGTGGTGTTCAAGTCTTTAATTGTGAGTCAAATCCAACTTTGACACTCAGCGTCGGGATTTGAGCCTCGCGACGACCTGAAATGCCCAAGAGATGGGGGCGCGGATGTTCGACAACGGAAATTGTAGTGCCTATTGATCTGAAGGAATTTGCCAAGGTTGTTGTGTCATGTACATCCGGGTGAAACGGTTCCGCAACAAGGACGAGGCGTGCGCGTGAAAGGGAAGCCCCGCCAGAAGGTGGTGGCCTATTTGGGCCGGCTGGACGAGCTACGGGAGGAGGGGGCCATCGATGCATTGGTGGAGGGGCTGGCCCAGTACGCCCAGCAGGCTCGGGTGATGGATGTGGCCCGGGACCTGTTCGTGCATGCGGCCAAGGAGTACGGGCCGGTGCTGGTGTTCAAGAGGCTGTGGGAGGAACTGGGCCTGGGGAAGTTGTTGGCGAGGTACGTAGGGGCACGGGGTTACGAGTTCGACGTGGTGGCGGCCATCTTCGCCATGGTGCTGAATTAGTTGCTTTGTCCGTGTTCCAAGCTGGAGGTGTCCCGCTGGATCGAGGAGGTGGAGGAGCCTTCTTTTGCAGGGTTAGAGCTGCACCACTTTTACCGGGCGCTGGACGTGCTGTGGGAGCACAAGGAGCGGCTTGAGGAGGACCTGTTTCGGAAAAGGAGGGATCTTTTCTCCCGGGAGGTGGACCTTGTGTTCTTCGACACCACCACGGTCTCCTTTCAGGGGGAGGGGCCGGCGGGGCTAGCGGAGTACGGTCACTCCCCGGGGCAAACGTCCGGATCTGAAACAGATCGTGGTGGCGGTGGTGATGACCGAGGGAGGGGTGCCCATCGCCCACGAGGTCTTCCCCGGGGCCACCGCGGACGTGCGGAGCTTCGCCCGAGTGGTCACCTCGTTGAGGGAGCGGTTCCCCGTTGGGCGGGTGATCGTGGTGTCGGACCGGGGGACGGTATCGGAGGAGAACTTGGAGCTTCTGTCCTCCCTGGGCCTTTCCTACATCGTGGGGATGAGGATGAGGCGGGTGCGGGAGGTAGGGGAGGAGATGGTGGGAAAGCTCGTGGAGAAGCTTTGCCGGGGCGGGCTCAAAGGGTTGGTGGGAAATCGAGGGGGCGAAGGCGGAGATCGATGAGGGGGCGCTCAAGCGGGAGGCCCGCTACGACGGGAAGTACGTGCTGTTGACCGACAGTGACCTTCCGGCGGAGGAGGTCGCCCTGGCGTACAAGGGTCTTTGGCGGGTGGAGGCGGCGTTCCGGGAGCCGGAAGTGCCGTTACGCGTGGCGCGTCACGGGTTTTGGAGCCGATCTACCCACTGGACCGAGCGGAAGGTGCGGGCGCATGTGGCGGTGTGTTTCCTGGCGCTTCTTCTGGAGGTGGAGCTTGAGCGGAGGCTGAGGGAGCGGGGGGGGTGGGGGCGAGCTTCCAGGAGGTGCTTTCGGATCTTAGGCGGGTGAAGGCGGTGCACTTGGAGGTCAAGGGCAAGCCCTATTTGGCTCGCACGGAGCTTGGGGGACAGGCCTACCAAGGGTTTCAGGTGGCGGTGCCGCCGCGAGTAGTGGAGCTGTAGCGGGTACGTAGGCCTGCTAGCCCCTGAAACGCTGATCTTAAGGGAAATTTCTGTCTCGCGGTGTCAAACTTGGGTATGAGTTTGAGGCGAGGTGTAGCTCTCGAGGTCTGCGGCTTTGTACGTTCGACTTGAAATGCTGCCCCCGCCTCTTTTCTCGTCCAGTCGGTGTCCAGCAGGATGGTGCCGCCCTTTGGGGGGCGGTCCGGAGTTTCCGACGAGACATGCTAGATTGGGATCTCCACGGGAAGCCTGACCCAGAGGGATGGTACAAGGCCTTTTCCGCCCTGCCCATAGAGCTCTTGGGGGTAGTCAACCCGAGCGCAGGCGCGCGATCCCACAGAGGATATCCACGTCCCGCCCGCCCCTTGCGCGCTCCAGGATCTCGGCAGCGCGATCCCAGAGGGTATCCCGTTCCTTGGCCGAAGCGTAACGTACCCGCATGCGGATCATGTTCTCCCCGGCCTTGGTCACCAAGGCCTCGAGCACATATTCCCGCCCCCACTCCTCAAGGAGCGCCCGGATATCCCCCAAAGCCCGTTCCAAGATCTCGCGCAAGACGGGATCCCGTGCCGCCCGAGCCCTTATCTTCCAATCACCGTAGCGCTCGAGCCATGTCATTCCCCCTCCCATAGTTCGGGATGCTCCCTTATCAAAACCTCCGCGTCCATCTTCGCCACACGATTCCAAAACGGCCAATCCCCTATGGGGCCCTCGAGTACCTTTTGTATGAGGGACCGAAACAATGCTTTGTCGTTCCTGAGGACGGCGTAGTTCGCCGCATATTCCTGGTAATTGATGAGGTAATCCGGGCAAAGGGAGATCGCCCTCTCGAAGTACTCTTCGGCCCTCTCGAAGCTCCCCTCTAGAAACAAACGGGCCCAGAAGTCGGCGGCGATGTTGGCCTCGATGGCCCCCAGGGCGTGGAGGGCGGAACATCCCCAGAAGGTCTCCTCCAGTTCCACTACCCGCTCATAGGCTGCCCTCACCGGCTTCAACAGCTTGAAGGCGGAAAAGGGATTGATCATCCCCAGGAGCTGCCCTTGGGCCGTGGCGTACCAAAGCAGCGACGCCACGTCCCCGGAAGCCTTGATGGCTGCCACTAGGCTTTCTTTCCGCTCGAGCTCGGAGAACCCCGGATCGGCCCGCAACGCGGCCAGGGCGTAATCCCGCGCCCGCTCCAAACAAGCTTTCTTCTCTTCCTCGGGGACGAGCATCGCCCGTTCACACCAGAACTGGGCCAAGCGTGAGAGAATCTCGGCATCGTTTTCCTTTTCCTCCAGCGTCTCCTCATAGATGGAGATGATCCGCTCCAGCACCGGAAGCTCGTATCTCCGGGGATAGAGCTCGGCCGCCTGGGGAAGGAGGTTCTCGTGCTCACCTGTGCCCCAAGCCGCGTAATAGCCCAAAAGGACAAACGGCAACGCCAAAAAGACCTTTTTCATCCGCGCCTTCACCTCCGTTTGCGATGTCCCATTCCCCTTTTAGCGGTGCAAGGAAAGGCTTCTATGGGGAAAGGGGATTAATTCACTAAGATGCTACAGGCCGAGTTCTCCTCGGATCCCCTTCATGGCGGAAAGAACCACTTCCACGAACTCCTCAAGCGTCATCCCTAGCCGCTCACACTTGGCGATGGTCTCACGGCTGGCGGAGCGGGCAAAGCTCTTTTCTTTGTAGCGGTTGAGCACGTTCTTTGTGGTGAGGCCGGCGAGCTTTTCGGGGTGGACCAGCGCGGCGGCGACGATCAGGCCCGTCAGGGGGTCCACCGCGTGCAGGGCCCATTCCATGGGGGTCTCGGGCTCCTTCTTCTCCGCGTGGGCCAGGATCGCGTTCAGGATCTCTTCGTCGTCGAAACCCATCGCCTTAAGCTCCTCCACCGTCACCAGAGCGTGCCGCTCCGGGGCGTCTTTGGTCTCCTCGTAATCGAGGTCGTGGAGGAGTCCGGCCAAGGCCCACTTATCTGGATCGCCCCCGAACCGGGGGGCCAGGGCCCGCATCCCCGCCTCCACCGCGAGGCAGTGCTTAACCAAATTTTTGTTCTTGATCCGTTCTTTGACCACCGCCAACGCTTCATCCCGGGTCATCTTCCCCCCTTTCCGTCACTCCAGCTCCACGATGGTGACCCCCTCGCCTCCCTCCTCGGGCGGGGCCAAATAAAACCGCTTCACGAAAGGAACCCCTTTCAGGTACTCGTGGATGGCTTGGCGCAAAGTCCCGGTACCCTTGCCGTGGATTATGTGTCCCACGTGGAACCCCGAAAGGAGGAGCTTGTCCAGCCACCCTTCCACCTCCCGCAACGCGTCGGCCACCTTCATCCCGTGCACGTAGAGCTCGATATCCACCCCTCCTTTTACCTTGACCTCCGGTTGGGGCGGCGATGTGGGGGCCGGCCGTGCGGTGCGGGCAGGCTCCAATTCCCGGGGATCGAGCCAGATGCGCTTCCCCTTTACCTCCACCTCCACCCGGTCTCCGTCCACGGCCCTCACTACCCCCAGGGCCTTGGTAGTTCGGAACCGCACGGTCTGTCCCACCTCGAACTTGGGGACAGGACCCGTCTTCCTGGGGGAGAGGGTTTCCAGGCGTGCGGAAAGCTCCTCCAGGCGCTTGAGGGCAGCTCGCCGGGAGGAGAGATCCCCTTCCTTGGCGACGGAGATCAGCCGCTCGATCTCCCGCTTGGCCCGCCTCAGCTCTTCTTCAAGCCTAGCGAGCTCCCGTCCGAGTTCTGCCTTTCTCCTATCCTTTAGGCGTTCGAGTTTCCTTTCGTACTCTTCCCGTAGGTGCTTCGCCCGGGAGAGTTCTTCCTCGGCCTTTCGGCGTGCTTGCTCGAGCTTCGATCGCTCCTCCATCAGGGCTCGAATGATCTCTTCGGCCTTGACCTCGCCGGCGGTGAACTTGCCCTTGGCCCACTCCACTATCTCCGGGGAAAGGCCCAGGCGTTCGGCGACGATCAGGGCGCAGGAGCTCCCCGGCACCCCCTCCAGCACTCGGTAAGTGGGGGAGAGGGTCTCGAGGTCGAATTCCATGGAGCAGGACTTTACCTCGGGGTGCATGATGGCGAAGTTCTTGAGGGGGGTGAGGTGTGTGGCCACCGCTACCGTGGGCCCGGAGCCGATGAGATACTCCAGGATCGCCAGCCCCAAGGCAGCTCCCTCCTGGGGATCGGTCCCCGCCCCCAGCTCGTCCAAGATCACCAGGGACTCAGGGTCGGCGTCCCGCAGGATCCCTACGATGTTCCTCATGTGTGAGGAGAACGTTGACAACGACTGCTCGATGGACTGCTCTTCCCCGATGTCGGATCGGACCTTTTTAAAGACCCGGAGCCTCGTTCTAGGGGAAGCGGGCAGGGGGATTCCGGCTTGGGCCATGAGTGTGAAGAGGCCAATGGTCTTCAGGGTCACCGTCTTTCCCCCGGTATTAGGCCCGGTGATCACCACCACCCGCTGGGGATCGCCGATGGAGATGGTGATGGGAACCGCTCGCTCCCCCAAAAGTGGGTGCCGCGCCTCCACTAACTCCACCGGCCCTCGCTCGGTCAATGCCGGGACGACGGCCCGTTCCTTCTCCGCATAACGGGCCCGGGCAAATAGGGAGTCTATCCGGGCGAGAATTTCAGTGTCGCGCAAGAGGTCCCGTTCTTCGTCGTGAAGCTGGGCCACGAGTTCCACCCGGATCCGGCGGACCTCGCGCTCGATTTCGTCCTCCAGCTCCCGGAGTCGGTTGTTGTCCCGCACGGCGGAGGCGGGCTCTGCAAAGACGGTTTGCCCCGTGGCCGAGGTGTCATGCACCACCAGCTCTACCAGCCCTTGGGCCCCGGATTTCATGGGAACCACTAACCTTCCCCCCCGCTGGGTGATCACCGGATCCTGGACCAGCTCCCGGTGGCGGTCGATGAAGGAACGGAGGTGTTTGGTGAGGGCACGAATAAGCTCCCGGCGCTGGCGGTGGAGGAGTCTCAAGGTGGGAGTAGCGTCCTCACGGATCCTTCCGTGTTCGTCGATCATCCGGCGGATGGAGGCAAGTAGCGCCCGTTGGTCCGAGAGCTTCTCCACCAACCGTGAAAGTTTGTGGTAGCGGGGGCTGGAAAGCTCCATCCGCACGCGCATTGCGGCTTCGATGAAATCGGCTACATCCAGGAGTTTCTCGGGGTCCAAATCCCCGTGCTCCCGGGCCTCTTCGAGGATGGGCCGGATGTCAGTAATCCCCCCGGGAACAAACCCCCGTCGCACCGCCTCCTGCATCTCCTCTACGAGCTGGTATTCGGCCTTTATCGGGCTGAGCTCAGGAGAAGGCTCGAGGGACAACACCGCCTCCCGTCCCAGGGGCGAGGCGGCGTGGGAGGCGACGATCTCCAGGACCTTTCGGTATTCCAGGTCCCGCAGGGTTCGCTCGTTGGCTACCTCCATTAGAAGTCCACTCCGCGGGAAAGGATCTCCCGGGCTTCCTTTACCATGTCCTCGATGATCTCCCTGACCGGCTTTATCTCGCGGATGAGACCGGAGATTTGCCCCGCCATCAGGGACCCGGTTTCTAGATCCCCCTCGTATACCGCCCTCCTAAGTCCCCCCACCGCCAACGACTCGAACTCCTCGGGGTCGCGGCCTTCGGCTTCGTAGCGGGCCAGGGTCTTGGTGAGCTTGTTTACGAGGCACCTCACCGGGCGACCCAGGGTGCGGCCGGTGACGATGGTGTCCCGATCTTTGGCCTTGAGGATCGCCTGCTTGTAGTTGGGGTGAACCGGGGCTTCTTCTGAGGCCACGAACCTTGTTCCTATCTGGACTCCTTCCGCACCCAGGGCGAAAGCGGCAGCCATCCCCCTCCCGTCGGCAATCCCCCCGGCGGCCACCACCGGGATCGAAACCGCGTCCACCACCTGAGGGACCAAGGCCATGGTGGTGATGGTGCCAATGTGTCCTCCGGACTCCATTCCCTCGGCGATCACCCCGTCCGCCCCGTACTTTTCCACCCGCACCGCCAAGTTCACCGCGGGGATCACGGGGAAGACCTTGATCCCAGCCCCCTTCAGGGCATCCATGTACTTGGCCGGGCTCCCGGCGCCGGTGGTGACGAGGGGGACTTTGGCCCTCACTACCACCTCTACATGCTCGGGGACGTGGGGATCCATGAGCATGAGGTTCACCCCAAAGGGCTTTTGTGTGAGCTTTCTGACTTCGGCGATCTCCCGCTCGAGGTCTTCGGGGGTCATACCTCCTGCGCCGATAATTCCCAGGCCCCCGGCTTCCGACACCGCGGCCACAAGCGGCGCCCGGGCCACGTGGGCCATTCCCCCGGAGAAAATGGGGTATGCGATCCCCAACATCGCACAGATCCTGTTCGCCATGACGCACAAATATAGCGGTCTGCCTGGTGCAGCCCAAGTGTGGGGTTTGTCCAAGGTCTGAGGCCGTTTTTAGTAAGATCTTGGGGGAATGGAAATACGCCGTATCAGGACGCGAGACATTAGGGAAGTCCTAGGCCTCCTCGACAACGCCTTCTCCGCGGAATTCCACCGCTGGGATGTAAATCTTTCGCGCGCCGAAAGGCTTTTGCGGTTCCTCCTCGCTGGAGGGAGGTTTCCCGTAAGGTGCCTGAGGGTTCTGGGCCTGGAATTCGAGATCTGGGTGGCCACCGAAGGCGAAAAGGTGATAGGAGCTTTGGGGCAACTGGAGGGGAAGATTCCTTCTCTTTCGGGAATAGCTGTAGCCCCCGAGGCCCAAGGGAAGGGAGTTGCTAAAGCCCTCCTTCGACATGCGTTCGCCGATCTTCGCAAGAAAGGGTGGCCCTTGGTTCTGGGCTCGGTGCGAGCGGAAAACGAAAAAGCTCTGGAGCTTTGCCGCAGCGTAGGGATGGAACCGTACGGGGAGCTAAAAATTTACGCGGTTCCTTTCCCCCCAAGAGCTCTTCCCGTTATCCCCAAAGGGATCACGGTCCGACCAGCAACCAAAAGGGACATTGACTCCGTTCGTTCGCGGGTGCCGGAGGGATTGGCCCTAAAGGCGCGACTTGACGCCGCCTATTCGCCGTGGTGTCTGCGGCTTTTGGGGATCCACCGTTCCTCCCTGGTGGCGGAGGTAGCGGGCGAGCTCCAAGGGTTCATACCTCTACAGGTGGGGCAGTTCTGGAAGGCTGCTACCATCGGGGCTCCCCTCCTTTTTGGCCCGCGGGAGCCTACCTTTTTGGCGCTCTTGGCTGGAGCTGTGGCGAGAGCCTTTTCTTTTCGTCCGAGCACGCTTCACATCGTTCTCCCCACCGAACTCCTGACGCTCGAGGGGATCGTTGTGCACATGGGGGGTGAACCCATCGGTACATGGGTCCAACTTGTGCGATACTTGAACAGGAGAGAAGGCGATGGAAGAGCCGGTTAGATTCGGAGTTTACAGCGGAGACGCGTTCTTAGTGGAACGGACGCTGAGGAGGCGGCTCGCTGCCTTGGGGGAGGTAGAACGGATTGTCCTTTGGGGGGACGAGGTGGGCGCCGCCGAGGTCCTGGATGCTTTGGGGACGCCCCTCCTCTTCCAAGGCGCGGGATTGCGGTCTGTGGTGGTGCGCCGGGCCGATCTCCTGGCTGGAGATCAACGGCTTATCCAAGCCCTGCGGGGAGGTCCCCCTGATGGGGTGGCGGTCTTCTTCGTTGGGGAGGAGATAAAGGGTCCTCTGGCCACCGCCGCCGATGAGTACATCCACTTCAAAAAGCCTACCAAGGCGGAGTTGCGGGAGCTCGCGGTGGAGCTCATGCGGGAGGCGGGACTTAGGGTGCATGGGTTCGTGGTAGATCTATTGGTGGAAGCCTGCGGTGGCGACGCCATGCGCCTCGCCAAAGAGGTGGAGAAGCTTGCCCTCTGGAAAGGGGGAAAGCTTCGCCGCGAGGCTATCTCCGAACTTTTCTACTTCGCCGAGCCGGCTCCCTTTGGGTTTCTTGAGGGAATAGGTTGGCGGGATGCTTTGGAGGCACTGCGGGAGCTCACCCAGCTCCTCAAGCGTGGCTGGGATCCCCAGCGGATCTTCTTCCTCCTCGTCTCTCAAGTGCGGGCACTGATTCTCGCCCGGGCGGCTCAAGACGGGGAACCGATCCCAGAGGGACCGGACTGGCTCTGGCGCCGCCGCCTCCAACAGGCCCGGAACTTCACGAAAAAAGAGCTCCTGGAGTATCTCTCTTTCCTCCAGGAGCTGGATCTCGCGATAAAGCAGGGGCGGATGGACCCAGAGTACGCCCTCTATCTTTTCACTTTGCGGCTTGCTCTTGAATCACCTTGACGGGTATCCACTGCGAGAGTCCGGTAGTTTCAAGCAGCAACCGCGAGACCACCAGTGCGGCGAAGAGCGAACCCGCTACACCCA
Source organism: Acetothermia bacterium UBA3571 (assembly GCA_002375995.1). GTDB lineage: Bacteria > Bipolaricaulota > Bipolaricaulia > Bipolaricaulales > Bipolaricaulaceae > UBA3571. The sequence continues at coordinate 130,607 of DFNI01000026.1, forward strand.
ACGCCAACGTGATCCCGAAGCCCTGAACCGGCCCTGACCCCAGCATGAAGAGGATCACCGCCACGATGATGGTGGTGATCTGGGCGTCCAAGAGGGCCGAGAGGGATTTGGCGAACCCAGCGGTCACACAGGCCCGGGGGGCTTTGCCGATCCGGCGCTCCTCCTTTATCCGCTCGAAGATGATTACGTTGGCGTCCACCGACATACCGATGGTTAGGACGATACCGGCGATCCCAGGGAGGGTGAGGGTGGCCCCGAAGGCCCGCAGCGCCCCGAAGATGAACAGCATGTTCACGATCAAGGCCACATCGGCCACGAGCCCCAACGCCCGGTAGTAGACCACCATATAGATGAGGACCAAGATGAAGCTAATGAGGAGGGCCATGGTGCCGCGGCGGATGGAGTCCGCCCCCAAAGTCGGCCCCACGGTGTATTCGGAAAGGATCTTGACGTCCACCGGAAGAGCGCCGGAGCGCAGCACCACCGCCAGAAGCTTGGCCTCGTCGAAGTCGAACGCCCCGGTGATCCGGGCGCTGTCGATGCGGCGGGTACGCTGGGCGGTGCGCTTCAAGTCCACGTTAATGTAGGGGGCGGAGTAAACCACCCCGTCCAACACGATGGCCAACCGATCGCCTTCCTCTCCGGGGACCTCTCCTTGGGCCTTGAGGCGGGAGATCACCTCGGCGAACTGCTTGGCTCCCTCGCGGTTGAAGTCGATCACGACCTCAAAGTAACCCGCGTAACGCAGTTCGGAGTTCGGGCGCACATCGGCATCGGTGAGGATATCGCCGGTGAGGAGGGGTTCCCCTACCAAATACCACATGACGGGATCCCCGTTTTCGTCCCGTTCGTGGGAGGGGAGGATCTCCTGGAGCCCGCGGCGTTCGGCCTCGAGGTCGTCGCGGTTGGGAGACGATTTGATGACTTTGCGGAATTCCAGCATCGCCGTGGCCCCGATGAGGCGCCGAGCCTTCTCGGGGTCCTTGAGGCCGGGGATCACCACCTCGATCCGACCCTTCCCCAGTGGACGGATGGTAGCGTTGGCAAGACCGTACTGGTCTACTCGGTTCTCAAGGATGGTCACGATCCGGGAGGTTATGTCCTTCTGTTTTTCCGGCTCGAGCTGTGATACTCCCACGCCCTCGAGCTCTATGCGCGTGCCGCCTTTGAGGTCCAGGCCGAGGTTTATCACCTTGTCTAGGGGCCAAAACGGGAAAAGCAGCCCCAACGAAGCGAATACCACTGCGGCCGTCAGCCCGAAACGGATCCAGTTGGCGCGTTTCATCCCCCCTCCTTAGCTACTTGCGCACCTTCTCCACGATGCTGGACTTGGCGATCCGGACCTTCGCCCCTTCCTCCAGGGAGAGGATCACGGTATCGTCGTCGATCTTGTCGATGGTGCCGTAGATCCCCCCGGCGGTGACCACCCGGTCCCCGCGTTTGAGGCTCTGCAAGAGCTTCTTGTGCTCCCGCTCCCTCCGGCGCTGTGGGCGGATGATGAGGAAGTAAAAGATGGCGCCGAAGACCACAATGAGGATTACAAGCGATATCAGCGACTGGGCTCCCTGGTCCTGTGGCATATCATCACCTCTTTCCCTTTATTATCCGAACGAGCCCCAAGCCCACATAGGCCGAGGCCACGCAAATTATTATCACACTCCATATGAGGAGTCCTGTCCCCCTCAACCCTTTGGCCACCGCTATCCATTGGTGCACCAAAACGAAGATGACGAACCACAGTATAGCGTAAAGGAAAGCCGCGATCGACCGTGGGGCGCGGTGGGCGGCGAGATCGAGGGAAACGGCGAGGAGAGGGAGGGCGAGCCAAAGGTATAAGGCCCACACGGCCCGCGCGAAGCCCAAACCCAGGAAAAGGAGGGCATGTCCAGGAAGAAGACCCAAGAGGTTCTTGCGCACCACCTCTCGGCGGAAGCCCCGCCGTTCACGCCAAAGCCAATAGAACCAAAGCCCGATAAGTTCCGCGCCAGCCAGGGCGCGAAGGTAAAGGGGAACAGGGGTGAGTGCTGCAGCCAAAAGGAAAAGAAACAGAACCAACGGAGCTGTGACGACGCTCATCTTCCCTCCGCAGAGGCTCTTTTGATTCCTCGCCTAAAGTACGGAACGGAAAACATATCCCAGTCCCAAAAGGAGGAAGAATCCCAAGGTATCAGTGAAGGTGGTGAGGATCACCGAGGAGGCCAGGGCCGGGTCCAACCCCAGCGCCCGCAGCCCTAGAGGAATGGAGGCCCCCACCAGCCCCGCGATCACCATGTTTCCCACCATGGCCAAAAAGGCCACCAGCCCCAGGTACGGGTTGTGTTTCCACCCATACGCCACCGCTCCCACCACCACCCCCACCGCCAGACCGTTTAAGAGCCCAAGGAGGACTTCCTTCGCCAGGATCCGAGCCCCCTTTCCCGGGGGAACCTCCCCCAGGGCAACGCCCCGGGTGACGATGGTCACCGTCTGCATCCCCGCGTTCCCCCCCTGACCTGCCACCACCGGCATGAAGATGGCCAGGGCGGAGATCTTGGCGATCACCCCCTCAAACGCCCCCACCACCGAGGCCGCCAGGAACGCCGTGGCCAGGTTTATGTACAGCCAGGGAAGCCGCATCCGCAGGGACTCGTACCAGGGGGTATCCACCCGCTCCTGGCGGGGGACGTTGGCCATTTTGTACATGTCCTCGGTGGCCTCGTCAGTGAGGACATCGAGGATGTCGTCCACGGTGACGATGCCGAGGATCCTTTTTTCTTCGTCCACCACCGGGAACGCCAGGTACCCGTATTTATCGAAGGCCTGGACCACCTCTTCGGCGGACATGTCGGGAGAGAGGGTTACCACCTCGGGGCGCATGATCTCACGAATGGGGGTATCGGGCCGGGCGAAGACCAGGTCCCGCAGCGATAGCACCCCGAGCAGCCTCCCTTCTCTGTCCACGACGTACACGTAGTAGACCGTCTCCGCCTCTTCGGCCACCTTGCGCAAGCGTTCGATGGCTTCCTGGGCGGTGATGTCGGCGGGGAGGGCCACGTACTCGGGGGACATGAGCCCCCCGGCGGTATCCGGGGGATAGGCCAAAAGCCTCTGGAGTACCTGGGCCTTCTCGCGATCCAGGGATCGCAGATGTTCCAGGATCTCTTCCACCTGATCCCGGGGGAACTCCTCCAGCACATCCACGGCGTCGTCGGGTTCCATCCGGGAGATGATGGCCGTGGCCTCCTCATCGGGAAGCTCCTCCAGGAGCTCAGCGGCCTCATTTGGGTCCATCTCCTCCAGAGAATCGGCGGCGGCGCGGACCTTGTAGAGCTCCCGCAGGAGGCGTACGGCCTCGGCGTCGGGTAGCTCGTGCAGGAGCTCTGCCAGCTCGGCAGGATGGCGTTTAGCGAGTTCCTCGGGATCGAGGGACATGGTCCCCGCTTTGCGCTCCGCCATGACAAATGCGAATATACCGAAAGAGAAAAGGTTTACCCAGGAGGTGCGATTTGCGTCTCTGGAGCACGCTCGAGAGGGGACCCGTGGAGCTTCCGCCGCCGGAGGAGAAGAAACGGGTGGGGATGTACGTGTGTGGCCCCACCGTTTACGACTATATCCACATAGGAAACGCCCGCCCCTTTATCGTGTTCGACGTGTTGCGGCGATACCTGGAATCCAGGGGATACGAGGTGGTTTACGTCCAGAACATCACCGATATCGACGACAAGATCATCAACCGCGCCCGGGAGGAGGGTTCATCCCCGGAGGAAGTAGCCGAGCGGTTCACCCGGGAGTACTTGGAGGACCTGCGCGCTTTAGGCGCGAAGCTGCCCACTTATCAGCCCCGGGCCCGGGCCTACGTGGACAAGATGATCGAGCTCATCGAAGAGCTGATCGCGAAGGGACATGCCTACGTCGCGGATGGGGACGTGTACTTTTCCGTGCGCAGCTTCCCCGGCTATGGGAAACTCTCGGGGAAATCCCTGGACGACCTCCTTGCTGGGGCCCGGGTGGAGCTCGGGGAGGCGAAGCGGGATCCCCTGGACTTCACCCTGTGGAAGGCGGCCAAGCCCGGGGAGCCCAAGTGGCCCTCCCCCTGGGGCCTGGGGCGGCCCGGATGGCACACCGAGTGCGTGGTGATGTCCCGGGAGCTTCTGGGGGAAACCCTGGACATCCACGCCGGGGGGAACGACCTCATTTTCCCCCACCACGAGAACGAGATCGCCCAGGCCGAAGCGCTGAGCGGGAAGCCCTTCGCCCGGATCTGGCTCCACAACGGGATGCTCACTGTGAAAGGGGAGAAGATGTCCAAATCGTTGGGCAATTTCTATTACGCCAGGGACGTGGTGGAACTCTACGGCACCGAGGCGGTGCGCTACTTCTACCTTTCCCGCCACTGGAGAAAACCCCTGGACTTCTCCCCTGAGGCCCTGGAGGAGGCGCGGAAGGCGGTGGAGGGGGTATATGAGTTCCTGGCCGAGGCCGAGCTCGCCGGGGGAGGGAAGGAGGTGGCCCTCCCGGAGGAGCTAGCGGGCGAGGTGCGGCTCCTGGAGGAGAAGTTCCACGGGGATCTGGAGGACGATTTCAACACCCCGGGGGCCCTGGCGGCGCTCCAGGGGATGGTCAACGCGGGGAAACGCTTCGCCGCCGCGGGCGGGGATCGCCGTGCCCTGGCGGCTATAGCCCAAAGGATCCGGAAGCTGGCCGCCCCGCTGGGGCTCTTTCAGCGCCGGGGGCCGGCCGGGCTACCCGGGAAGGCGGAGGAGATCATCGGGCTTTTGGTGGATCTTCGGGCAGAGCTCCGCCGGGAGAGGAACTTCCGCCTCGCCGACGCGATACGGGAGAAGCTCGCCGCGTTGGGGGTGGAGCTCAGGGACACGCCCCAGGGGACGGTGTGGACATTGCGATGAAGGTCCGGGTTACTCCTTCTTCCCGCGGCGCTTGTACAGGTAATAGCCCAGCAGGATCACCACCACGACGATGATCAGCCAAACCCACCAAGGGACGCCCCCCGTTTTGGTAGCGGGTTGCGCGGCCGCTTCCTGAGCGAGGGCGAGCCCACCGGGTGCCAACGCCAACAGACCAAGGCACCTTTTCATCATCGCTCACCTCCTCGTCCGGATTATAACCGTCTTCTCAAAGCGGACGGGGGCGGTGGCGGAAAGAGCGGGGCCCCTCCGAGACCGGATGTCCCCAGGCCCCGTGGCCGTGAGGCGGGGCGACCCATCTCCTCCCCCACGTCCACCGGCGCGGCGCCGGCACCGATCATCAGGCGCCGAACTTGGGGCCGCGGTTGCAGTAGCCCAAGAGCTGGGGCACCAGGTTCCCCGCGAACCTTCCCAGGCCCCCCTCCGCCGCGGTCCTCTCCCCGAACCGCTCCACCCGGTCGGGGCGAATCGAAGGGCCTACGAACAGCACCGGCACTGGATCCGGGGTGTGGTCCCCGTAATCAATGGGGGTGGTGTGGTCCCCGGAGAAGCAGAGGTGTACTTCTTCCAGGTCCAACTCCTCAAGGAGGGTCCCGAAGAACTCCCGGTCGATGCGCTCGATGAACCGGGTCTTCGCCTCGGGGTCGTGGTCGTGGCCGGCGTTGTCGGTACCTTTTATGTGGACGAACACGAAATCGTAGGTTTCCAGCGCCTTCAGGGCCGCCCGGGCCTTGGCCACGAGATCGGTCTTGAGGTCGCCGGTGGCCCCGGGGACCTCGATGACTTCGAGCCCCGCTGCCCGGGCCACCCCCTTGTACAGGGCACCGCCGGCGATGCAGGCGGCACGGATCCCGTACTTCTCCGTCACCGGAACGAGGTGCGGCATCACCGCCGCCCCCCGAAGGAGGATGATGTTCCCCGGGGGCTTTCCCTCCTGGCTACGGCGCACGTTCACGGGATGGTCCTTGAGGAGTTCATATGCTTGGCGGGTGATCTCGTTCAGTATCGCCGCGGTACGACGGGCAGCCTCGGAGTCGTCCAGGGGCTGGGCCTCTGCCACCGGGACCCCGGTCTCGTGGGGGTCGGTATCGGAGACCGCGGCCGAGAGCCCCTCCCCCCGCAACACCAGCGCCCCCCGGTGCTCGGTGGATGCTTGGAAGAACGCCTGGACGCCGAATTTTCCTAGATCCAGTTTGGAAAGGGCCTCGGCGAGCTCCTTGCCTTCGGCGAGCCTGCCGGCCCGCCGGTCGGTGACGATGAGCTTTCCGTCCCGTTCTTCCACGGTGGCGAAGTTGGCCCGGAAGCAGATATCTCCTCCCTTCACCTCCATCCCGATCCCCAGGGCCTCGAACGCCCCACGGCCGGTGTAAACCTCGTAGGGGTCGTAGCCGAAGATGGAGAGGTGCGAGGTATCGGAGCCGGGCCGAACTCCTGGGCGAATGGGGTCCATGAGGCCGCAGGCCCCCTCCCGGGCCAGGCGGTCCAAGTTGGGGGTGGAGGCGCGCTCGAGGCAGGTGGCGTTCCCCCAGTCGGTGGGCCTTCCTCCGAGTCCATCGGCGATGACGAGGATCGCCTTATAGGTCTTCTCCATCACCCCTCCTTCAGGACGCACCTTTCAGGAAAGCGACCAGCTCTTCCGTGGGCACGTATCTCTCTTCGCCGCTTGCAAGATCCCTCACCTTCGCTTCTCCCCGGGAGAGCTCTTCCTCCCCCAGGAAGAGGGCGTAGCGGGCGCCGCTCCTCGCCGCGGCCTGGAGCCGTTTGCGCAGGGAGCGGCCGGCGTAATCCATATCACACGGGATCCCCGCCCGCCGCAGCCTCGCCAGGATCCTCAGGGCTTCCGCCGTCTCCGTTTCCCCCACGGGGAGGAGGTAGACCTCGGGGCCGGTGATGATCCGATGACACCGATCGCTCACATCCCGCTCCCCCAAAACCAGGATCAGCCGCTCCAGTCCCCCGGCGAACCCCACCCCCGGAGTGGGCGGCCCCCCCAGGGCCTCCGCCAGGCCGTCGTACCGGCCCCCGCCCAAAAGCGCATCCTGGGCCCCCAGGTCCCGGGAGGCGAGCTCGAACACCGTGCGAGTGTAGTAATCCAGGCCGCGCACGAGCTTGGGGTCGAGCTCGTAGGCGAGGTCCAACGCATCGAGGTACCGGAGGAGCGTCTCGAAGTGGCCCCGGCACCCCTCACACAGGTGGTCCAGGCTCCTCGGCGCGTCCGCGGCGATCCTCTGACAGGTGGGGACCTTGCAGTCCAGGATCCGGAGAGGGTTTTCCTCAAGTCTGCGTTGGCAATCGGGACAGAGCTCTTCCCGGTAAGGAAGGAAATACTCCCGCAGCGCCTCGCGGTACCTGGGGCGGTCCTCGGGGCACCCGATGGAGTTGAGCCTCAAGAAGAGCCCCTCCCGGCGGAGCCCCAGCCGCTCCATGATGTACCAGGCGAGGTCGATCACCTCGGCGTCCAGGGCGGGCTCCAGCGACCCCAGGGCCTCCACCCCGTATTGGTGGAACTGGCGCTTCCGCCCCTTCTGGGGCTTCTCGTACCGAAACATGGGGCCGAGGTAGTAGAGCTTCGCCACCCCTCCCTTGGCGTAGAGGCCGTGCTCGATATAGGCCCTGACCACCGACGCGGTGGCCTCGGGCCGCAGGGCGAGCATCTGGCCCTTTTTGTCGGGGAAGACGTACATCTCCTTGTGGACGATGTCTGTGGCTTCCCCCACCCCCCGGGCGAAGAGCTCCGCCCGTTCCACGATAGGGGTGCGGATCTCCCGGTAGCCGTAGAGGGCCACTGCCTCCCGGATCTCGGCCTCCACGTACTGCCAGAGGAGGGCCTCCTGGGGGAGGATGTCGGTCATCCCGCGGACAGCTTCCACCTTCATGCGGCGGGTTCCTCCTCCGAGAGCTCCTCTTCCAAGCGAATCATCTCGATGAGGGCCTCGGCGGCCTGGGCGCCTTTGTTGCCGAGCTTACCCCCCGCCCGCTCCAGGGCCTGTTCCTGGGCATCGGCGGTGATGACCCCGAAAGTGACCGGGACCGGGAGCTCCAGGGACAGCTTGGCGATCCCCTTGGCCACCTCTGCGGCCACGTAATCGAAGTGGGGGGTGGCGCCGCGGATCACCGCCGACAGGGCCACGATCCCGTCCACCCCGCCCGTCTCCGCCAGGGCCTTCACCCCCCGTGGGAGCTCGAACGCCCCGGGAACCCAGGCGACATGGATGTCTTCCTCCCGTACCCCTAGGCGGAGGAACCGATCCAGCGCGCCCTCCAAGAGTTCCCGGGTGAAGACGTGGTTGAAGCGGGAGACCACGATCCCCACCCGCAGGCCCTCTCCGTTCAGCTTCCCCTCGTAGATACGCACTCCGACCTCCTCGGCGCTTCCGCGGTGTCCTAGCATAGTTTCCGGCACCACGGGTCGCAAGAGAGGGACGGGAACGGGCCCGCTCGGGTGGGCTCGCCCCGGGCGTCTGGGCCCTTTTGGAGGGGATCAGCGCTGGTCCCGGTTCTCCTCCAGGACCTTTTCCGCTTCCCGCACAAGCTCGTCGTCGGGGGCCCGCCCGGCGGCCTCGCAGGCGCGGAGGTAATCGCGGAGCAGAGCGACCAGTAGTGGACCGAAGGCCCGGGGCAGGCGGCGGGCGTGGGGGATGAGGGCCCCGAGCCCCTCGCGGAAGGCCTCGGCGGCCTCGGGTGCCCTCCCGGCCCCCAGCAACGCGTAGCCGTGGGCCCCCAGGCTCCGGGCGAGATCGGGGAGGAAGCGGTCGGGGTTCTTCTGGGCCAGCTGGCGGCGGATCTCCACGGCCTCCCTTGTGGCCTCCAGGGCCTCCCCGTGCCGGCCCAGGGCGGAGAGGCAGTTGCCTAGGTTGTTGAGGCTTCCTGCCAGGTCGGGGAGGAAGCGGTCGGGGTTCTTTTTCACGAGCTCGCGGTAGATGTTCACGGCCTCCCTTGTGGCCTCCAGGGCCTCCTTGTGCCGGCCCAGGGCGCTGAGGCGGATGCCCAAGTTATTGAGGCTGGTGGCCGGGTCGGGGAGGAAGCGGGCGGGGCTCTTTTTCACAAGTTCGCGGTAGATGGTCACGGTCTCCCATGTGGCCTAC
>DFNI01000044.1:0-163 GCA_002375995.1 Acetothermia bacterium UBA3571
GGTGCGGATGAGAACGAAGAGGCCCTTTCCCCTCCCCTCGATATAGGGGAAGAAGGGGGTGATCCCGTCGGTGCCGAAGTAGGGGTTCAGGGTGATGAAGTCCGCTTCGAAATCCCCCCCGAAGTGGGCTTCGGCATACCGCTCGGCGGTGGAGCCGATGTCG
>DFNI01000044.1:547-93762 GCA_002375995.1 Acetothermia bacterium UBA3571
CGGATGTAGCGGAGGGTATCCCGGTAACAGGCCAGCCCCTCCACCCCCAGGGCCTCGTAGTGAGCGATCTGTACCTTGTAACAAGCGACCAAGTCCACGGTAGCGTCCACGATCTCCCGGTTGAAGCGGAGGAAGGCTTCGGGAAGGGAGCGGGTTCCCCGGAGGAGCTCTTGGGGGAGGAGCTTCGGGAAGGGATCGAGCCCCACGCACACCGGCCCCCTATCTTCAACCACCGCGTATAACCTGTCGATGATCATCGAAATCCCGCCCCTTCACTTTACCGTCCAGGTAGATCGCCTCCCCACCGCGGATGGTGGCGTGGACTTTCCCCCACAGCCGCCACCCAAGGAGCGGGGTGTTCTTTCCCCGGGAAAACAGGAAATCTCTTGTGACCGTGATCTCCTCCTCGGCGATGATCACGAGATCCCCCACGAAGCCCTCCCGCACAAACCCCCTCTGCCGCAGGCCCATGATCCGGGCCGGGACCAGGGAGAGGAGGCGGGAGAGGGTGCGGAGCCCGATGGTCCCCCTCTTTACCAGGCGAGTGTAGAGGAGGGGAAAGGCCGTCTCGATGCCGGAGATCCCCGGGACCCCTGCGGCCACGTCCGCATCCGTGTGGGGCGCGTGATCCGTGGCCACGGCATCGATGATCCCCTCCACCAGCCCCGTCACCAGGACCTCCACCGCTTCCCGGGTGGTTATAGGGGGGTTCACGGGATGGTCAGCCTCCTCCCGGGAAAGGCAGAGGTGATGGGGTGTGGCCTCGCAGGTCACGGGAAGCCCTTTTTCCTTAGCCAACGCCACGAGCTCCACCGCCCCCGGGGAGCTTATGTGCGCCAGGTGGAACCTCGCCCCGGTGCGCCGCGCGATCCACAGGTCCCGGGCCACCATGAGCTCCTCCCCCAGCTCCCGGGACGGGAGGCCCCGGAACTCGGGATGTGGGTAGATCGTCTTTCCCAGCTCCCGGGCCTTCTTCGCCGCCTTCCACACCAACCGATGATCCTCCACCCCGTGGCCGTCGTCGGAGAAGGCCCAGACATACGGGGCGAGGGCCTCCATGTCCACAAGCTCTCCCCCGCGGAGGCCCCTGGTGATGGCCCCCACCACCCGCACCTCCACGAGCCCGATCTCGCGCGCCTTCTCTAGCACATACCTCGCCACCTCCGGCGAATCACAGGGCGGGTCGGTGTTGGGCATGAGCGACACCACGGTGAAGCCCCCGTGGGCCGCGGCCCTGGAACCCGAAAGGAGATCTTCCTTCTCCGGGAACCCAGGGTCCCGGAAGTGGGCGTGGAGGTCCACGAAGGCGGGGAGGAGGAAGTTGCCCTCCGCCGGTAGAACGGGGATCCCTTTTTGGGGAGGGATCTCTTCGGCGACCTCTCTGATGATTCCCCCCACGATCAAAACATCGCCGGCCATCTCCCGGCCGGCGTCCACGATCCGCGCGCCCTTTATAAGAAGATCGCTCACACCCTCACACGCTCACCGCAGAAGTGACACTGGTATTCCTTGTTCTCCTTGTCAACTAGCGTAAAGATGGGCTCTTGATAGGATTCGGTGCTGGTGATGCAGCGGGGGTTCTTGCACTTGATGAGCCCCACCACCCGCTCCGGGAGCCCGGGTTTGACCTTGCGGATAACCTCTCCCCCCTCGATGTAGTTCACCGTGATCCCGGGGTCCAGAAGTCCAAGCTTCGTGAGATCCAAATCCAGGACCCCGGATACCTTGATCATGTCCTTTTTACCCATCTTGCTAGAAGGGACGTTCATGAGGAGGGCGGTGGGCTCCTTCCGGGAGGAGAGGCCGAGCTCCTGGAAGATCAGGAAGCCTTTGCCGGCCTGGATGTGGTCGAGGACGATGCCGAGCTGTATCCGGTCCACCTTGAGCATCACACCACCCCCAGGAGGGACGCGATCAGGGCCATGCGCACGAACATCCCGTTGCGGGCTTGTTGGAAATAGATCGCCCGGGGATCTTCGTCCACATCGTGGGTGATTTCGGTCACGCGGGGCAGGGGGTGCATCACCAGGAGGTTCTCCTTGGCCCCTTCCAGCTTGCGGCGGGTAAGGATGTAAGAATCGCGGAGGCGGATGTAATCCTCCTCGTTGAAGAAGCGCTCCTTTTGGATGCGGGTCATGTAAAGCACATCGGCCTCGGAGAGGCCCACCTCCAGATCCTCGGTCTCCACAAGCCCGAGCCCGGGGTTCGTCTCCAGGATCTCCTCCACGATCGCCCGTGGGAGCCGCAGCTCCGCCGGAGAGATCAAAATGAACCGAATGCCTTCCCGTAAGGCCAACGCTCGGATCAGGGAGTGGACCGTCCGCCCGTACCGCAGATCTCCACAGAAGGCCACGGTGAGTCCTTCCAGACGGCCTTTGTACCTTTTTATGGTGAAGAGGTCGGTGAGGGTTTGGGTGGGATGTTCCCGGGCCCCGTCGCCCCCGTTGATCAGGGGCACCGGGGAGTACATGGCCGCGAGCTTCGCCGCCCCCTCTTTGGGATGGCGCAAGACGATCAGGTCGGCGTATCCGGCCACAGTCCTTATGGTGTCGGCCAGGGACTCGCCCTTGGCCACGGAGCTGGTCGCGGCGTCGGCCACCGTGATCACCCTGCCCCCAAGCCGTAGCATCGCCGCTTCGAAGGAAAGCCGTGTGCGGGTGCTGGGCTCATAGAAGATGGTGGCGAGGATCTTTCCCGAGCAGCAGTGGGCGTAATCCTGAGGAGACTCCATGATATCCTCGGCCAACGAGAAAAGGAGATCGTATTCGGCCTGAGAGAGGTCCAGCGCGTCCACGAAATGCCTCCCCTTAAGGGAGGAGAGCCCTACCTTCCCTTCCCCCATGGTCGGGGGATTTTACCCACCGACAGACACGGGGCAAAGTATCTCCGGTTACACAAGGTCCCCCGCGGTGGTCAAAGCACAGCCGCGTCCAACTCCTTAGGAAATACGCTCAAGACCTCGACCCCGTCCGCGCGCACCACCGCCAGGTCCTCGATGCGCACCCCGAACCTCCCGGGGAGATAAACCCCCGGTTCCACGGTCACCACCATCCCTTCCCTCAGGGTGTCCTCCGAAGTAAAGGACAAACGCGGGGCCTCGTGAACCTGGATCCCTACCCCGTGGCCCAGGCCGTGGCCGAACTCCTCTTTGTACCCGCCCCCTTCGATCACCCGGCGGGCAAAACTGTCGGCCTCCACCCCCGAGATCCCCGCCTTTATCCGCCGGATCGCTTCCTCGTTCGCCTCCCGCACAAGCTCATATACCCGGCGAAACCCATCGGGAGGATCGCCGTAGGAGAACGTGCGCGTGAGATCGGAACAGTACCCGTCCATTCGGACACCGAGATCGAAAAGGACCACATCTCCTCGCTTGAGGGCACGGTCCCCGGGATGGGGGCGGTAATGGGGCATGGCGGAATGGTCCCCGAAGGCCACGATGAGGTCGAACGCCACATCCTCGGCACCGTTTTTGCGGTACCACATCTCGAGCTCGAGCGCTACATCGCGTTCCCTGACCCCGGGTTCGAGCTGCTTCAGGATCCAGGAAAGCCCCTCTTCGGTGAGGCGCATGGCGGCCCGGATCCGCTCGATCTCCCCTTCGTCCTTGATCATCCGGAGCTCCTCCACCCAGCCGTCCACGGGCACGAACTCCACCCCGGGGATCTTTTCTCGCAAAAGCTCAAAGAGCTTCACCGTGGTGGTGCGGGAGTTGATCCCCACCCTTCTTTGGCCCCGACGTTCCATTTCCTCCCCCAAGCCCTCGTGCCACCTCCCCCGCACCTCCTTCAAGGGGAGATGGGGAAGCTCGCTTCGTACTCGCTCGGAGTAACGGGGATCGGTCATGAAAACGGGATCCGAGTCCACCAAAAAGAGGCCGAATGACCCCGGAAATCCGGTGAGGTAGAAGAGGTTGGCGAAATCCGAGCCCTCGATGCTCAAGACAAGGAACGCTTCCAATCCAGCTTCCTTGGCCTTGTTCCAGAGTTTCTCCGCCCGGGAACGGTAAATATCCATTCGCTCATCACCCAAAGGATGTTACCCTAATTCGCATGTGAAACTAAACATCGCGTCCCGACTTTACTACCTGGGCGCCGAAGCGACTGGGGGTAGAATTGCGTTTCGAGGAGGTGTTTATGCGATTAGCTGCAGTGGTCCTTTCCTTTTTGATTCCCTTGGGCGCATGGGCCCAAGGAGGACTTCCGAGCCCGGAGACAGTGATGGAGGAGTATTTCGCCCTCTATCGGAACGAGGTGTTCACCGCCTCTTATGTCCTTACCTCCACTTCCACCCACGAGGGCGAGGAGCTCTTCTCCCTGGCCGGATCCCTCATCGTCTGGATGAAGTACCCCTGGGCACGGGTGGAGACGAGCGGGCTCGAGGACATGCTGTACCCTGTGGTAGTGGCGGATTTCGAGAGAAAGGTCCTCTATTCCCACGTGCCAGAGGAGGGGTGGGCGAAGCACGTCCTCTCCGGAAATTGGCTGGCCTTGCTCGATCCCCGCTATGATCCGCTCCTGAGGAGAATCCGCTATACCGAGCTGACCGAGGATACCCTGGAGGGAAAGGCTGTTTGGGTGGTGCGGGGGACGCTTCCCCCCGATCCCTTGGGGATCCTCCCCCGGGCAGAGGTCACCTTCTGGATCGACAAGGAAAGTTACATCGATCGCAAGGCGAAGATCCTGTTCGATATTTATGTTCCCGGCCTCGACGTCCTCTTCACCACCGAGCAACTCTCCGAGCTTACCTCGTTCAAAAAGGTGGCCGATATCCCCGCGGATAAGTTCACCGTTCCCCCCGACGCCCCGGCTGTGCCGGACTTAAACGGAAGGGTGTTCCCTTACCCCGCCCCGGATCTAGCGGGTATCACCGTCACCGGGGAGGAACTCTCGCTCTCGGAATTTTCGGGAGAGGTGGTCATCGTGTTCTTCTGGGACTTAGGAGCCGAAATCGAGGAAAACATAGGTTTGAACTTGCTCCTCATGGAGGGGATCCGGGAGCGGGGAGAAGGGAAGGGAGTAAAGGTGATTGGGGTCACCAGTGGAGACCCCGAGATCGTGGCCGCGTTCCTGGAGGGCTTCGAGGCCAAAATGCCGACTTTGGTAGCCCGGGACGAGTGGGCCGAGGCGTTAGGGGTAACGGAGGAGACCTGGTGCGTGGTCATCGACCGCGAGGGGAACGTATACGCCAAAGCGGACCCCTTCACCGTCCCCGCGCTACTCCTTGAGCTTCTGGAACCCGAAGCCTGAGGCTAGGGCTTTCGGTGCCGGAGCCTGGGGTCGAGCCGGGATTGGAGGCCGTCCCCCAATAGGTTGAACCCCAGTACCGCAAGTACCAGGGCGAGGCCGGGGAAGATGGCCGTCCAGGGGGCAAGGGCGATATAGGTCTGGGCTTCCTTGAGCATCCTCCCCCAGGAGGGGAAGGGAGGTTGGGTGCCGAGGCCGAGGTAGCTCAGTGCCGCTTCAGAAAGAAGCGCGAACCCGAAGGCGCTCGTCATCTGCACCACAAGGGGCCCCAGGGCATTGGGAAGGAGGTGCACCAAGGTGATGCGGAGGCCTCCGGCGCCACAGGCCCGGGCGGCCTCCACGAACTCCCGGTCCCTTAATTTCAAGATCTCGGCCCGCACGATTCGGCCGAAGTAGGGCATGTTGAAGAGGCCGACGGCCAGGATCACGCTGCCTTCGCCCGGCCCGAAGACGGTGACCAAAAGGAGGGCCAAAAGCAGTGGGGGAAAGGAAAGGACCCCGTTGAGGATTCCCCCCACCGCCTCCCCCCACAATCCCCCTGATAAGGCCGAGAGGACCCCCAGGACCATCCCCGCTGCGCACCCCGCGAGGACACCCGCGGCGGCGATTCTCATCCCCACCGGGGAAGCCGCGAGGACGCGGGAAAGGACGTCCCGGCCGAACCAATCGGTACCGAATGGATGTGAGGCGGAAGGCGGCGCATAGGCCGCCTCTGTCTCGGGATGTAGGGGATCGTAGGGCGTCCACCACGATCCCACCACCGCCGCGGCGGCCGTAATCACGCAAAGAAAGGTCCCGATACGCAAGGAAAGGTTCCTCATGTGTAGCGGATCCTGGGATCCAAGAGACCGTAGGACAGATCCGCCCCCAAGTTCACGAGGAGGATCGCCCCCGCCGCCACCAACACCAGCCCTTGTACTAAGGGGATATCCCGGGCCAGAACGGCAGTAAGGACCAGGCGCCCGAGGCCCGGGATGTAAAAGAGGTTTTCCACCACGATGGCCCCTGCAAGCAGCCGGCCGAACACGATCCCCGCCGAAGTGACCACCGGGATCAACGCCGGGCGCAGCGCATGCTTAAAGAGCACCCACCTTTCGGGGACGCCTTTGGACCTTGCAACGGCGATGTAGGCTTCCTGCAAGGTGGAAAGGAGGGAGCTACGCACCATCCGGGCGAGATACGCCCCCCGGGGTATGGCCAGGGAAAACGCGGGGAGGAGGAGATGGATGAGGGGGGAGAGGCCTTTTTCCCACCCGGGAAACCCTCCCGCGGGAAGTGTCCCGAGCTTGAGGGAGAAAAGGAGGATCAAAAGGAACCCGAGCCAAAATTCTGGCACCGCCAAACCCACCTGAGATAGCCCCATCACGAGGACATCGAATGCTGACCCCGCGCGTCGGGCCGCTGTGGCACCGAGGGGGAAGGCGAGGGCAAGGGCGAGAAGGAGAGCCAATCCCGCCAACGGGAAGCTCACGGCCAGGGCACTTCCCACTAGCTCCCCCACCGGGCGGCGGTAATGCAGGGATTTTCCTAGGTCTCCTTGAAAGACGCCCCCTATCCACGAAAGGTATCGGAGGATCCAGGGACGGTCGAGCCCCAGTTCCGCCCGCACCTTCTGGTAGAGCTCGGGGGAGGCTTCGAGCCCCACCACGAGCCGGGCGGGGTCCCCGGGGAGGACGTTCAAGGAGAGGAACACCACAAAGGAGATGGCGACCAAGGTGAGGGAAGCACCGGCCAAGCGTCTGACCACATATCTCCCCATCCCGACTTAGTGTAACCTCCCCGGCGGTCCCTCAGGGCCTCAAAAAGCGTTATATCGGGGGCACAAAGCAATCCCGGCAACGGGCTTCGTAAGATTCAAGGCCGCCGATGAGGATCTCCGGCCCCCCTTTAGCGGGCTTCCCGTCCACAAGCCGCTGGGTCCGGGTGGCTGGCTTGCCGCACACCACGCATACCGCCTGGAGCTTTGTCACCTCATCGGCCAGGGCCAAAAGCACCGGCATCGGCCCGAAGGGCTCGCCCCTGAAGTTGAGGTCCAAACCGGCCACGATCACCCGCTTTCCTTGACCCACCAAGGCCTCGCAGAGCTCCGGAAACCCGGGGCCGAAGAAGTGTGCCTCGTCGAAAGCCACCACATCCGCGCCCTCGAGCTCCCCCGCGGCGAGCCGCATAAGCTCCCCCAAGGTGACCTCGGCGGGGAGCCGGAGGCAGGGGAGGGAACGACCGTAGTGGGTGACCACCTCCACTTCGGAATAGCGCGTGTCCAAGCTGGGTTTGCATAGCAGGACCTTTTTCTTGGCGATCCGCGCCCGCTCCACCCGCCGCAGTAGCTCCTCCGTCTTTCCCGCAAACATGCACCCCGTGATGACCTCCAGTTTCCCCGGCATACCCCGATGCTAGCGACCCGTATTCCCGGCGACAAGGAACGGGACCCCATCGGACCGCATCCCCTGCATCAACTGGGGGCGACCCCCACCATGGGGAGGATGCGGCGCAGGAAATGGCCGGTATAGGACCCTTCCACCTCGGCCACGGCCTCCGGGGGGCCTTCGGCCACGATCCTCCCGCCCCCCTCGCCCCCCTCGGGGCCGAGGTCGATGATCCAGTCAGCGGTCTTGATCACGTCCAGGTTGTGCTCAATCACCACCACGGTGTTGCCCGCGTCCACGAGGCGATGCAGTACCTGCAAAAGCTTCCGCACGTCCTCGGGGTGCAAACCCGTGGTGGGCTCGTCCAGGATGTAGAGGGTCCTGCCGGTGGCCCGCCGGCCGAGCTCCCGGGCGAGCTTTATCCTTTGGGCCTCGCCCCCGGAGAGCTCCGTGGCCGGCTGGCCGAGCTTTATGTAGCCCAAGCCCACGTCGTACAGGGTCTGGAGCTTATGGCGGATGGGGGGGATGTTCTCGAAGAACTTCAGGGCCTCCTCCACCGTCATCTCCAGGACCTCGGCGATGTTCCTCCCTTTGTAGCGGACCTGCAGGGTTTCCTTGTTGTAGCGGGCCCCTTTGCACACATCGCAGGGGACGTAGATATCCGGAAGGAAGTGCATCTCGATCTTGACCTTTCCCTGGCCCTGGCAGGCCTCGCAGCGCCCCCCCTTCAAATTGAAGGAGAACCGGGCCGGGGTGTAGCCCCGCATCCGGGCCTCGGGGGTGGCGGCGAAGACCTTGCGGATGTCGTCGAAGACCTTGGTGTAGGTGGCGGGGTTGGAGCGCGGGGTCCTCCCGATGGGGGACTGGTCGATCACGATCACCTTATCGATGTGCTCCACGCCCTCGATGTCGTCGTGGTCGCCAGGCTTGGGGGCATGCAACCCCAGCTTCCAGGCCACCCCCCGGTAGAGGATCTCCTCCACCAGCGTGGACTTCCCCGAGCCCGAGACCCCGGTGACGCACACGAAAAGCCCCAGCGGGAACTTCACGTCGATGTTCTTTAGGTTATGTTCCCGGGCGCCCCGAACGACAATCCATTTGTCGCTAGGCTTCCGACGCTCCGTGGGTATGGGAATTGCGCGCTTCCCCGCCAGGTACTGCCCCGTGAGGGATCGCTCGCAGCGGGCGATCTCCTCTGGGGTTCCCGTGGCCACGACATACCCCCCGTGGATCCCCGCCCCCGGACCGAGGTCGATGATCCAGTCGGCGGAGCGCATCGTCTCCTCGTCGTGCTCCACCACGATCACCGTGTTCCCCAGGTCCCGGAGGCGCTTCAGGGTCCGCAGCAACCGCCTTATGTCGCGGGGGTGGAGCCCCACCGAGGGCTCGTCCAGCACGTAGAGTACCCCCGTAAGTTGAGAACCGATCTGGGTCGCGAGGCGGATCCGTTGGGCCTCGCCCCCGGCCAGGGTGTTGGCGGGCCGGTCCAGGGTGAGGTAGTCCAGACCCACATCGGCTAAGAACTCGAGCCTCGCCTTGATTTCCTTGAGGATTTGGTGGGCGATCATCCGCTCGCGTTCGGTGAGCTTTTCCTCCAGGTTCGCGAACCAGGCCAGGGCCTCCCTCACCGTCATCCGGGTGACTTCGTGGATGTTCTTCCCGCCCACCGTCACCGCCAGAGCCTCGGGACGGAGCCGTGTGCCGTTGCAGGCCGGACAGGGAAGCGCCGACATGTACTGTTCGATCTCCTCCCTGGCTTCTTCGCTCTGGGCCTCCCGGTACTCTTGCTCCAGGGTGGGGATGAGGCCCTCGAAGTAGCGCCAGTAGGTGCGGGTTTTGCCGTAGGTGGTGGTGTAGACGAAGGGGATCTCCTCGTCGGTACCCCAAAGGAGGATGTCAAGCTTCCGCTTGGGCAGTTTCCCCAGGGGGACGTCCATGGGGATCTTGTACTCCTGGCACACCCCCTCGATCTGGGCCCAAAGCCACCGGGACCGGGAGTTGGCCCAGGGGATGAGGCCCCCTTCCCGGATGGATTTTCTCTTGTCGATCACGAGGTCCGGGTCCACTACCATCCGCACCCCCAGCCCCCCGCACTCGGGACACGCCCCGTAGGGGGAGTTGAAAGAAAAGAGCCTCGGTTCGAGCTCCGCGATGGAAACCCCGCAGACGGGGCAGGCGAAGTGCTCGGAGTAAAGCCGCTCCTCCCCCTGATCTACGAGCTGGACGATAACCAACCCCTCGCCCCACTTAAGCGCTGTCTCCACCGAGTCGGCAATCCGCCCGCGTTTCCTTTCGGAGACCTTGATACGGTCGATGACGATCTCGATGTCGTGCTTTTTGTTCTTGTCTAGCTCGATCTCTTCATAAAGGGTCCTCAAGGACCCGTCCACCCTCACCCGCACGAAGCCCTGTTTACGGAGTTCATCGAACAGCCCCCGGTACTCGCCCTTCCGGCCCCGCACCACCGGGGCCATGATCTGGACCCTGGTCCCCTCGGGAAGGCCCATTATCTGGTCCACGATTTCTTGGGCAGTTTGCCGCTCGATGGGGCGGCCACACTTGGGGCAGTGGGGCTTCCCGATCCGCGCGAAAAGGAGCCTGAGATAATCGTATATCTCGGTCACGGTGCCCACGGTGGAGCGGGGGTTGTGGGAGCGGGCCTTCTGATCGATGGAAATGGCGGGGGAAAGCCCTTCAATGAAGTCCACGTCGGGCTTTTCCATGAGGCCCAGGAATTGCCGGGCATATGCGGAGAGGGACTCCACATACCGGCGCTGGCCCTCGGCGTAAATGGTGTCGAAGGCGAGGGAGGACTTTCCCGACCCCGAGATCCCGGTGATGACCACGAGCCTGTTCCTGGGGATCTCGAGGTCGATGTTTTTCAGGTTATGTTCCCGGGCACCCTTGATGACGATCTTCTCCATAGTGGAATTCAAACCCCGCTTTCTTCAGCCCCTTTGGACAGACTAACCCCGGCCAAAAATATACTGTGGCCTCCTTGGGGCGGCTACCCCTTAAACCAAACCTCAAGGGGTAGGAACACGGCGAAACGCCTCAAGATGCCCACTTCGCGCCCACATTACGCGCGTCCAAGTTGTCGCCGTTCCCCCATTTCGGCATCATCAAAGAGGCAATGGTGGATACACATATGTTCGAACTCCTCCGGGCCCTGAACCGGGCCCGGGATCACCGCGAGGTAGCGGAGATCGCGGTGGAATACGCCCTTTCCCAGGTCCCCGAGGCCCGGGAAGGCTTTTTCCTCTTCCGCGACGACCTCTCGGGATGCTTCGAGGTCCTCGGGGAGAAGAAGAGGACCCCCCGTCCTACATCCCTGCCCGCGGAACGAGCCCAGGAACTTTTGGGAACCGAGCCCCGCCTGATCCGCCGTCTTGATCCCGAGTTGAACAAGTACCTCGGCCCCTTTGAAGTCCTCCTTGTGGCCCCAGCCGCAATGGAGGAAAAGGTATACGCCTATTTGGTCATCGGGCACCCGAGCGATCCGGCGGCCATCCCTCCCGAGGCCCTGGAGAGGTTGGGGCCCGGCTGGGAGGAGATCACGCGGGCACTGGCGAGGCTTCGCCGGTGCGAACTCCTAGAGGCCTTCGGCCCGCTTTTAATGGAACACCCGGACGCGGTGCTGGTGGTGGATGGGAACGGGCTGATCCGCGCTTGGAACCGGGGGGCCGAGGAGCTCTTCGGTTATGCGCCCCACGAGATCCTGGGAAGGCCGTTCGCGTTACTTGTCCCGGGAGAATTCCAAGGGGAAGTAAAGAAAGCTATCGCCGAGTGCATAGCCAAAGGGACGTCGCCAAAGCGGCTTTTCGAAACCCAGGGCCAACGGAAGGACGGGACGGTGTTTTCCATTCAGTGGGCAGCGGGACGGGGCGAAGTAGGGGGGCGTTCCGTTTGCATCGTAGTGGGCCGGGACCTCGGCGAAAAGCTGGAGCTCCAGCGCCGCCTCCAGGAGAGCGAGCGCAGGTTCAAGACACTGTTCGAGCGATTACCCGATGCGGTTTACATCACCGCGTTTGACGGCACGATCTTGGCCGCCAACCCCCAAGCCGCGGCCCAAACGGGCTATCCCTTGGAGGAGCTTGTGGGGATGAACATCATGTGGGACATCGCCGCGGAGGAGCCGGCCATCACCTACGAATCGGTGAACGAGCGCCTGCGGCGGGGCGAGACGGTGTTCTTCGAGGAGAAGAAGCGCCGCAAGGACGGGACCGTTTACTGGACCGAATGCGCCGTTACCCAGATCGAGTATCGGGGACAAGCCGCGACCCTCTCCGTAAACCGGGACATCACAACCCGAAAGCGGCTGGAGGAGGAGCTCCAACAGCGCATCAGGGAGCTCGAGACCCTGAACCACGCCCTCCGCTCCGTGGGTTCGTCCCTGGAGCTAGAAGAGGTGCTCCAGCGGCTGGCCCATCTCTCCGGCGAACTGGTGGGGGCAGAGTACGCGGTGATAGCCGTTTTCGACGAGCGCGGGCACCTGCGGAAGGTGGTGGACCGCCCCATGGGACTCGGCCCCCTCCCTCCCCGAATGCGCACCAGGGGCCTGACCCGGATGATCTTGACCACCGGTGAGCCCGTATTGGTGAGCGAAGTTAACCCCGATGGGTCCACCGTCCCCCCTATTCGCACTCCCGACGGAGCCGAGATCGCCGTAAACCCAGTGGTGGTGGAGGCCGGAATTCGCTCCCTGGCGGGCATTCCCATCAAATACAAGGGGCACGTGAGGGGAATCCTCTCGGTCTTCAGCCGGCGGCCCCATGCTTTCGACAAGCGCCTCCCCGCCCTTTCGGCCCTGGCGGATGCCGCCGCGGTGGCGGTGGAAAACGCCAGCCTTTACGAGGAAACCCGCTACCTCTTCGAGGAGTCACCGGTGTCTTTGTGGGTGGAGGACTTCTCCGCCATCGTGGAACGCCTGAAGTCCCTGCGAGACCAAGGGGTCGAAGACCTCCGGGCCTATATCCGGGACCACCCGGGATTCGTGGTCGAGTGTGTGAAGCTGATCCGGGTGGTGGAAGTGAACCGCGCCACGTTGCGCCTCTACAAGGTGCGGGACCTCCGGGAGCTTTCCGAGAAGCTTGCGCAGATCATCCCGCCTGAAGTGGAACCCTTGCTGGAGAAAGAGCTTCTGGCCATTTGGGAAGGGAAACGAGAATTTGAAGGAATCGGGATAAACAGAACGGCCGAAGGCGAGCCCATCCATATATACATCCGCTGGCGGGTCTTCCCAGGGCACGAGGAGGACTATTCCCAAGTCTTGGTCTCCATTTTGGACATCACCGACCGGGTGAGGGCTGAGGAGGAACTCAAAAGCCATGTGGAAAAGCTCGCCGCCCTGCACCGGGCCGTCTGGGACCTCCAGCGATGCCGGACGGTGGAGGAGGTCTGCAAAGTCGCGGTGGAAGGAGCCCAGGGGATCCTAGGTTTCGCGGTGTGCAATATTGGGTTGGTGCAAGGGGATATGGTGGTACCCGTTTACGGAGTGGGGGAGATCCAACCCCGTCCCTTCAAGCGGGGGGAAGGGCTCGTTTGGAGATCCCTGAGGGAGGGAAGGAGCTTTTGGGGAAACCTTCAGGACTTGCCGGGCGCTAAGCCTGTGGATCCGCGGCTCAAAAGCGCGATATCGGTTCCCATCGGGAATTTAGGGGTATTCCAGGCCGCCTCCTTCGAGCCGGACGCGTTCACCGAGGATGATGTGCGGCTGGCTGAGATATTGGCGGGACACGTGAGCGAGGAGATCCGCCGAGTCCGGCTGGAGGAGGAACTCCGCCAGCGGGCCATTCGTGATGCTCTGACCGGGCTTTACAACCGCGGCCACCTCATGGAAGTCCTGGGGGAGAAAGTAAGAAAGGCCCGGAAAGAGGGCCGTTCATTCGCGGTCCTGGTGGGGGATCTCGATAATTTCAAACTGGTGAACGATCGTTTCGGCCACCCCTTTGGGGACGAGGTATTGAAGGAGGTGGCGCGTATCCTGCGCGAGACGGCAACTGATTCGGACCTAGTTTTCCGCTACGGCGGGGATGAGTTCGTGCTCCTTTTGTCCGGGACGGAGGCCGAGGCGAGGGAGCTCGCCTCACGCGTGAGGGAGGCCGTGGGCGCTTGGGCAGAGGAGAATGGCCTCCATGCGTTGGGATTCGGGATCAGCCTCGGGATAGCGATCTGGAGGCCGGAGAAGCCCCTTCCCCCCGAGGAGCTCCTGCGGCGGGCCGACCGGAGCCTATACCGGCTGAAAAGGAGGGCTTAGCCGCGATCGCCGGTCGTTCCCGTTTGCGGCGAAAGCTCCCGCAAAAGGACCCAAAAGCGGCGCCCAGGGCCGCGGTGGAAGTAGAGCTCGAACACCCTCCCGCCGGAAACGCGTACCAGGTAATGGTCCCGGTGACGCCTCCGCCACCAGGCCCTCTTCAGATCGAGCTTGCGCCATGAACGCAGGACCTCCACCACCTCGAAGGCATTCCCCCGCCACACGAAACTCAGGGGCCGGCCAAAATCGCCGACCCTCACCTCCACTTCCTCATCGATGAACCTTCCCTGACCCATCTCCGCGCCGTTCCCGACAGCGGGGTCTTTCCGGCGCCGATGCCTCGCTACCAGCTCATGTCGATGCGTGCCGAAACCGTCTCGATGCCGGAAGGCTTCGCCGCCATCTTCCCCGAGACGGAGATCCCCGGCGCGATGGGTACCTCGATCTCGAGATAGCCCATATCCCATCCGAAGAGGGATCCGCCCTCCCCGAAATAGGAGTTGAACACGGCCCTCCACCCCTTCCCACAGCATCCGGTGCCGGTGAGCTCCAGGGACAAGAGCTCCCAGTATTGGGGGTAGTATGCGATCCCCTTCTCGTCGGCCTCGAAGCAGCGAACCACCCGGGAGCCGTGCTCGGGGGTGGAGAAGGCCCAACAGCACCGCTTCAGGATGGTCACGGACCGCAGCTTCGCGCCATCCAGGTCGCAGACGAACTCCAACGCCGCCAGATCCATCCCGATGAGGGCATCGTCCTCCCAGTCGAGCTCGAAATGGGGCGTGAGGCATGCGGGTGGTGCCTTTACCTCGGGAACGATGGTCACCGATTTCGTCCGGGGCTTCCACTTGATCGTGCCGTCCAGGAGGATCTCGGGACAACACCAAACGGGGTGATCGTCCACCGAGATCTCCGCGTACTCGAATCCCGAACCCTTGGTGAAATAGAGCTCCAGTGCCACCTCGGGGCACCCGGAGCAAGGGAGGGCCAGGCCGGACAGGGAAAGCCGTTGGGCGGTGAACCCGTTCCCGGGAGGACGGGGATCGGTGGTGTACCGGCGGGAAAGGCCACTGGCGGCGTGGAATATCTCGATCCCCTCAGTGGAGGCCCCGAACTCGGTCACCCCTTCCAGCTCCACTTCCCCGAACTCGGCCCGCGCCTTCAGGGCCGCGCCGGAGGCGGGGCCGCCGAGGACGGCCCCCGAGAGCTGGGCCGCGTGGAAGGCGAACTCGAGCCCGGCCAGGGCCCACTCCAGGATCAACTCGTCGTAAACGAAATCGATGGTGGAGGGGCCGAAGAGGAGGGTGGCTTTCACCTCGAGGGAAGATACGTTCCCCTCCAACGCGAACTCCTGCCACACCCATGTCCCCCAATGGAGGACGGAGGTGCCGGTCAGGGAAAGGGACGCGGCTCCGCCCCCGAAGATGAGGGCGGCATCCAGGGCCGGAGACGGAAGGAGCTCGAGCGTCATTTCCAGGGAGCCCGTGCTCCATCCCAAAATTGCGATCCCCAAAAGCGCACCCGCCGCAACAGCGATCCGCTTCCCCATCCCTCACCTCGCGTAATAGGCCGGTCGGGAGAGCGTGAACTCGACCGGCTCGTTGTGCTCGTCCGCCAAGGAAACCTTGGCCCCGTCCACCGCGAAATCGCCCGGGTCCACGGGGGCCAACGGCCGGAACGTGATCCGGGCGATGGGGCCGGCCTCGATCCCGGAGATGGAGGCCAGGACGAACCCGCCCTGTCCCGCCTCGAACCGTTGTGCCAGCACCACGAATCCGTTGAGGCCCTCCACCTTCAGATCGGCGAGCTTGTCCGCGGGGTAAACGAGGCCCCCGAACTCCACGGCCAGCGCCCCGGCCCCCTGCGGGATATCGGCCACCGAGACCACGAGTTCACCCCGTTCCCCTTGGACCACCGGGGGCCCGAAGATCACCGTGGGCGCCGGCGGCGCCCAGAGATGGGCACAGCCCGCCAAAACCAGCACCACCCCGCCCATCGCCAGGACTCCCCAGCGCCGGATGCCCATCATCCACCTCCCAGGAGTATCTCCGCGTATTGCTCGGCGTCGTCCATGTCCACGTCCCCATCGCCGTCCATATCCGCGGCGGGATCCGGCGTGACACATCCCCGGGCCATGAGGTAAACGATCCGCACGTCCCCGATGGAGAGGGAGCAATCCCCGTTCAGGTCCAAGGGATGACATGCGTTCCGGACGACGCCGAACTCCGAGGTCCCCGCCCCCGCCAACGTGGTCGTCCCGCTCAAGAGGAGCGTGGGGCCCATGGGCAACCCCGCCGGGGATAGTGTCCCGGCGAACTCCCCGTTGGCATCGGCCTCCAGGCTCCCGAGGTAGATCCAACCCTCGCCGTAGGTCTTCCCGGCGTGGTCGTTTCCCCGGAGGTCGTCCCCGGCGAGCCCGTTGGTGACCAGGAAGACTTCCACCATGGCCCCGGAGAAGGCGGGGGACCCGCCCTCCCCTTCGGGACCGATGTAGCCCTCCAGGTACAATGTGCCGTCGGGGCGAAATTCCGCCCGGGTGAACACGGGGTAGTCCACGCCCCGGTTCGGGCTCCCTAAAACCCCGTCGTTGGTGCTCACTCCATCATCCCCCAGGTCGATCCCCAGGCCCTCGTTACGGTAAATGGAATTCCGGGAAAAGACGTTCCCATAGCTTCCATCGTCCACCACCGCGACCCCCACCCCGTTGCCGGCGATCTCGTTCCCCTCCACCGTGTTTCCGGTGCTCCCGGCGTTGATGGCCACCCCGTACACCGCGACATCGGGGGAGCGGTTGTCCAGGATCCTGTTGGCGCGCACCACGTTGTTATCGGCGTTGTACAGGCCCACACCGGAACCGTATTCCACCGGGCCCCACGGCCCCACCGTGGCGCCGCCGTTACCCTGGACGAGGTTGTCCACCACCTCGTTGTGCTGCGGCGGGGGATACCCCGGCCAGCTGGCGAGGAGGATCCCGGAGACGGCGTTGCCCCGCACCACGTTCCCCTGGACCAGGTTGTGGTCACAAGCATAGCCCACGTAGATCCCCGCGTAGCCATTCCCTTCCACCAAATTGTCGGCGATGGTGGAATAGTCGTTATCCCAGGCGAGGCCGATCCCGTTTATATCGTTGTCGTGGAGGTGACATTCCCGGATCTCGTTGTAACTGCTCCGGGCCCAGTAGTCCTGGAAGTAAATCCCCGAGTGGTTATTGTTGAAAGCCTCGACGCGAAAGATCGTGTTGCGATGGGAGTTCCAGTAGAGCTCAATCCCCAGGTGGAAATCATAGATCAGGAGATCCCGTATAAGGTTATGGTTAGCGCCGGAGAGGCGGATGCCCCGGTTCGGGGTATCGGGGCTCACGCTCCGGTTCCCCATCAGTTCAAGATGTTCCACGGTGCAGCTGTCCGCCGCCAGGAGGAAGACCATGGCGTCGTCCGGGAGGTCACGGGAATCGAGGAGCACCACGTCCCCGGTGGGATCCAGGTCCCAATCCAGGATACGACCGTCCAGGTGGGTGCCGTCGTCGGTGATCCCGTAGGAGGGGTGGGCCGCTCGATTGTAACTTCCCCCGCAATTGGTCCAGAGGCGGGGATCCACCTGGATCTCCCGGGAGTACGGGCCCCCGTGGTCGAGGATGAAGTAGGAGCGGTCCGGACCGGAGATGGCGCGGGCGTTTTCGATGAATTGCCGCAGCGTCCCTTGGGCCGAGCGGCCGGTGCCGCTGGTCCCGTCCTCATCGACGTCCCGGGTGCTCACGATCACCTGGAAGCTGAAGCCGAACTCGATGGATGTGCTGTCGTATAGGTTCGTGTCCACCGCCACCTGGTGCTCGTAGATTCCGTTCGCCACGTCGTCGCTCACCCCGGGATCCCGGCCTCCGAACTTCTTGACCGTGACCCAGCCCCCGTTCACGTACTCCGTCTGGTAGGTCTGCTCCGCCCAGATGTGCTCCGGCACGAACCCCTCGTTCAACCCCCGGGTGGTGCCCACGGTGCGGGAGTCCACCACCACGAAGAAGGTCGCCCCTCCCTCCGGCGGAAGCACCGAGAGGGTGAACGTCCCGTCGGAACCGGTGATAGCGCTGGCGCTCTCCGGATCTCCGGCGTCGAGGACACCGTTGCCGTTGGCGTCGAGGTACGCGTAAACCGTCACGTTGGGGACCCCCACGTCCTCGCCCCCGTTGGTGCCCAACGGGGCGAGGTCCTCCAACACCCGTCCCCCGATGTCCACCGGCTCACTTTGGCTCGGGCCCAGGCGGTCGCCGGCCCCTGCCGCCGCCGTCGCCCATATTCCCAGCAAGAGGACCAGGATTGCCCTTCTCATTTTCTCCCCTTTTGCAGCGGGTTCTCCGCCGTCGCGGCTTCTTGACCCCGCACGAAATGGTACCGGGAGAAACAGCGTAGATTCCATGTCCGCTGGGGAAACAAGATAAAAATTACCCAAACGGGCCGCAAATTTCCTTCGCGAACCGAGAGAGGAAGTGGAAGGACGCGCGGGCCACGGCTTTGGCTTGGAGAGGGATTGTCATAAAATGGAGCCGCGATGCGGGCCGTTGTCAGGGGTTGTTGTGTGATCTTGGCATTCGGATTGGCGGTTCATGGGGGCTACGTGAACCTCCTCTCCCTGGACATCTCGCCCGACGGTAAACTGCTCCTGTTCGTTCAGATGAACGACGTCTATGTCAGGACCGTGGGCGGGGAGGACCTGCGGCAACTCACGGATGAGGGCAGCGTGATATGGGCCCGCTTCGCCCCCGATGGAACCCATTTCTACTACATCTCCCTCCAAGACGGATACTACGTGGTCAAACGGGGAGAGGTGGACGGGGACACAAGGGAGACGGTCTTAGCCGAGGAGGACGTGAACTTCTTCTACGTAGCTCCCTTTCCCGACGGGAAGAGGCTGGTGGTGATCTCCGATCGGGAGGGCCAGACCGACCTTTGGATATACCACTTGGAGGAGGAGGCTTTTACTCGACTCACCAATACCCCGGGTCTCGAGGCGACCCCCGACGTCTCCCACGACGGCAAGAACATCGTCTTCGTCGCCCTGTGGGAGGATATGCAGAGCTGGGATATACACCTCATCCGCCTCGAGGGGGACAAGGTGAACTACGATATCGTGACCGAGGACCCCTTCTTCGACTGGGCGCCACGAATATCCCCCGATGGCAGGTGGATAGCGTTTGAGTCGACCCGTTCCGGCGATTCGGAAATATGGGTGATGCGCACCCGGGAAAGCGGGTTTTACCTCACCCGGATCACCCACGATCGCTGGCGCAATGCCTTCCCCGCGTGGTCACCGGACATGGAGAGTCTCGTGTTCGGGACGAGGCGAGACGGAGAAGATGCGTGGACCATCTCGGTAACGGGCACCTACTGAGGCATGATCCCCTGACTTACCCCTCATGGCCCGGATAATAGCCGTGGGCAAATTCGACGGGGTCCATCTGGGCCACCGCCGCCTCTTGAGGGAGGGCAAGCTCTGGGCGAGGGAGGTGGGGGCGAGCCTCGCGGCCTTTACGTTCCCTCATCAGCGGGAGGCACTCCTTCCCCTCCCGGTGCGCTTGAAGCTCTTGGGGGAGCTTGCGGATGAGGTCATCGTCCGGGACCTGGAGGGGCTCCGCGATTTGGCCCCGGATGAGTTCTTGGGGGCGTTGCGAAAAGAATACGAGGCCGTGGGAGTCATCATGGGGCCCGGCCATCGCTTCGGCAGAGGGCGGAAGGGAGACCCGGACTACGCCCGGAAGTGGGGGCAGCGGCACGGGCTTTTGGTTCGGGTGCTGAAGCCCTTCCTGTGCCAGGGGAGGCCCGTTTCGGCTCGACATATCCGGGAACACCTCAAGCGGGGCGAGGTAAGGGAGGCGCGGCTCCTTTTGGGCCGATATCCGCCCCTTTTCGGGAAACGGGTGCAGGGAGCGCAGCTGGGAAGGAGTCTGGGGTACCCCACCGTGAACCTCGAGCTTTCTCCTGAACAGCTCCACCCCCGGGCGGGGGTGTATCTCGCGTGGGCCTTCTGGGAGGAGGGGGGAGGCCCGGGGCTCTTCTACTTGGGGGAGCGTCCCACCTTTCCGGGGCTTCCGGCCAGCGCGGAGATCCATCTTTTCCGACCGCCCGACCCGGAGCCCACAGGGACGGTGGAGGTCCACCTCATGGCATTCCTCCGCGGGGACATGCGCTTCCCCACGCCCCGAGATTTGGCGAACCAGATAGGGAAAGATCTGGAGAGGGGAAGGAAGCTGTTAGACGAGCTTCCGCCGCCTGAGCGGTTGTCCTGATTCGCAAACGGTTTCAAAGAGCCCCGGGACCCCGGGTATAATCGGGCCCGGATGGGGAAGGGAGGAAAAATGGCGAACAATTCCGCGCTGGATGAGCGCTGTGTGAACGCAATCCGGTTCCTTTCCTGCGATATGATCCAGGCGGCCAACTCGGGCCACCCCGGGCTCCCCTTGGGAGCGGCCCCCATGGCCTACGTGCTCTGGACCAAACACCTGAAACATGATCCCAAAGACCCCAAGTGGTTCGACCGCGATAGGTTCGTGCTTTCGGCCGGCCACGGCTCAGCCATGCTTTACGCCCTCCTCTACCTCACCGGCTACGACCTCCCCTTGGAGGAACTGAAAAGGTTCAGGCAGTGGGGGAGCAAGACCCCGGGGCACCCCGAGGCCGATTGCGCCCCAGGGGTAGAGGTCACCACGGGACCACTGGGGCAGGGAATCGCCATGGCGGTGGGGATGGCCATCGCCGAAGCCCATCTCGCCGCCGTCTTCAACCGTCCCGGGCACGAGATAATCGACCACTACACCTACGTCCTCGCCTCCGACGGCGACCTCATGGAGGGGGTGTGTGCCGAGGCGTGCTCGCTGGCCGGGCACCTCGGGCTCGGAAAGCTCATCGTCCTCTTCGACGACAACCGCGTCTCCCTCGCCGGAACCACCGACCTCACCTTCACCGAGGACGTGCTCAAGCGGTTCGAAGCCTATGGCTGGCACACCCAAAGGGTGGAAGACGGAAACGACCTCGATGCCATCGACGCTGCCATCAGGAGGGCAAAAGAGGCGGTGGATAGGCCCTCCATCATCGCCGTCCGCACCGTGATCGGCTACGGTGCCCCCACCAAGCAAGGCACGTACAAGGTCCACGGCGCCCCCTTGGGGGAGGAGGAGCTGCGGGCAGCCAAGGAACGCTTAGGGTGGCCCGCCGAACCCAAGTTCTACGTCCCCGAGGACGTGCTCGAGCACTTCCGCACCGCCCTGGAGCGGGGTGAGGGCTGGAAGCGGGAATGGGATGAACGTTTCGCCCGCTACCGGAAGGAACACCCCGAGCTCGCCGCCGAGCTCGAGCGCCGCATCCGCGGGGAGCTACCCGCGAGTTGGGCCGAGGGGCTCCCCGAGTTCGCCCCCGACGCGAAAGGGATCGCCACCCGCAAGGCCGCGGGAAAGGTGCTCGAAGCCCTGGGAGAGCGGATCCCGGAGCTCATCGGGGGCTCAGCGGACCTAAACCCCTCCGTCCACACCGTGCTCCCCGGGAAGGGAGATTTCCAGCGCCCTGGGGAAAAGCCCTCCGGGGTCCAAGGGGATGCCGGAGGATCCTGGGATTATTCCGGCCGGAACATCCACTTCGGGGTACGGGAGCACGCCATGGGCGCCATCGCCAACGGCATCGCCCGCCACGGGGGGCTGATCCCCTTCATCGGCACCTTCCTCGTTTTCTCCGATTACATGCGCCCGCCGATGAGGCTTTCGGCGATGATGGGCTGCAAGGTGATCTACATCTTTACCCACGATTCCATCGGGATTGGACAGGACGGCCCCACCCACCAGCCGGTGGAACAGCTCGCCTCCTTGAGGGCCGTCCCGGACCTGGTGGTCATCCGCCCCTCCGATGCCAACGAAGTGCGCGAGGCGTGGATCACGGCCCTGGAAAGGGATGGCCCCACGGCCCTGATCCTCACCCGCCAGAACCTCCCCGTCCTTGACCGTGGCCGCTACGCATCTGCGAAAGGTCTCCACAAGGGGGCCTACGTCCTATGGCAGGCGCGGGAAGAGAAGCCGGATGTGATCCTCATCGCCACCGGCTCCGAGGTCCACGTGGCACTGAGGGCCGCCGAGATCCTGGCAAGGGAAGGGGTGAACCCGCGGGTGGTGGCCATGCCCTCCTGGGAGCTCTTCGAGGCGCAGCCGGAGGAGTACAGACGGGAGGTCCTCCCACAAGCGGTGAGGGCCCGGGTGGCGGTGGAGGCCGGAGTTGGCCTGGGGTGGGAGCGCTACGTGGGCCCCGAGGGGGCCATCGTCTCCGTGGAACGCTTCGGCGCCTCCGCTCCCGGGGCGGAGGTCCTGGAGAAGTTCGGCTTTACCCCTGAGAACGTGGCCCAACTCGCTCGGGAAGTGCTCAAACGCACTTCCTGAAACCCGGTAGCGCAAGACAAGCCTCCGGCACACACAGGGGAAGGGCTCGGTAATGGAACTCGTGCGTGGTCCACCCGGATCTTCCGGGAAGGCCCCGTCCACGGGCCCAAACGGCCGCACCCGCGCTTTCGCCCCCATCCTCGGGCCTCAAAGCACCCGGCTACCCGGCGGGACTTCGTGGTCCGGAGACAGGAGCGAGACCTTGGCGTCGAAGAGGGCCCCGAGGACGAGGACGTCGGACGAGAAGCCCGCGATGCGCTTCGGGGGGAAGTTCACCACCGCTACCACGAGCTTCCCCACGAGGTCCTCGGGCTTATAGAGGTGGGTGATCTGGGCGCTGGAGCGCTTCACTCCCAAGGGACCGAAGTCGATGGTGAGCTTATACGCGGGCTTCCGGGCCTCGGGGAAGGGTTCGGCGGAAATCACCTTCCCCACCCTGATGTCTAGTCTCAAGAAATCCTCATATGTTGCCATCACGGGGGAAGTTTATCCCGCGCCCGGGCGTCCCCATAGGCCCCCGCCCAAGCCTTGACGGGGAACGGGGGATGTCGTACATAAAACCCGTGCGATATTTCAAAGGTGGTTGCCTCAAACCGCGGGTGCGTACGGCCGGGTAGCGGCCCGGGCCGTACGTGGGCGCGGTCCTTTCCCTTTTCCCTTCCGCTCACCCCCTAGGTCCGGGACGCTGCCCGGCCTGGAAGAGTCCCTCGCTGAAGCGGCGGTCGTCGGTTTTTGGGCCGCGGGCATCCCCGCGGACGAACAGGGAAGCAGCGTCCAAGGAGGATCTGAGGTGAGCGTAAAGAAGGTTGTATTGGCCTACTCTGGAGGGCTCGATACCTCCGTTATCCTGCATTGGCTCAAAGAAACTTACGGGTGTGAGGTGATCACCTTCACCGCGGACCTCGGCCAAGGGGATGACATGGAGGCGGTGAAGGAAAAGGCCCTGGCCACCGGGGCGAGCAAGGCATATGTCCTGGATCTCCGGGAAGAGTTCGTGACCCACTACATCTTCCCCACCTTGAAGGCCGGGGCGATCTACGAGGGGCTCTACCTTTTGGGGACTGCCATGGCCCGCCCCTTGATCGCCAAGTACTTGGTGGAGATCGCCCACCAGGAAGGGGCCGATGCCGTGGCCCACGGGTGCACCGGGAAGGGGAACGATCAGGTCCGCTTCGAGGTCTCGGTGAAGGCCCTGGACCCGGACCTCTCCGTGATCGCCCCCTGGCGCGAATGGGACCTCCGCTCCCGGGAGGACGAGATCGCCTACGCGAAGAAACACGGGATCCCCCTTGAGGGGATAAGCGAGGAGTCTATCTACAGCCGGGACGGGAACCTATGGCACCTCTCCCACGAAGGGGGTCCCCTGGAGGACCCCTGGAAGGAACCAGAAAAGGGCCTCTTCCTTTTGACTAGGGACCCCGGGGACGCTCCCGACACCCCCGAATACATCACCCTGGATTTCCAAAGCGGGGAGCCGGTGGCGCTTAACGGCCGTCGCCTTTCCCCGGTGGAACTCATCCTGGAACTGAACCAGCTTGCGGGCAAGCACGGGGTGGGACGGGCCGACATGGTGGAGAACCGCCTGGTGGGGATGAAGTCCCGTGGGGTGTACGAGACCCCGGGGGGGACGGTCCTGTACGCCGCCCATCAGGCCCTGGAGCATTTGTGCCTGGACCGGGAGACCCTCCACTACAAGGAACTCGTGGCCCA
The DNA here is from genome assembly GCA_002375995.1 of Acetothermia bacterium UBA3571. Lineage (GTDB taxonomy): Bacteria > Bipolaricaulota > Bipolaricaulia > Bipolaricaulales > Bipolaricaulaceae > UBA3571. The sequence continues at coordinate 24,524 of DFNI01000044.1, forward strand.
CAAGTATGCCGAGCTCGTTTACTACGGCCTCTGGTTCAGCCCCCTAAAGGAAGCGTTGGACGCCTTCGTGGAGGCTACCCAGCGCCCCGTCACCGGCACGGTGCGCCTCAAGCTCTACAAGGGCTCGTGTGTGGTTGTAGGGAGGAGGTCCCCTCACAGCCTGTACCACGAGGGCTTCGCCACCTTCGGGGCCGAGGAGGTCTACGATCAGCGGCACGCGGAAGGCTTCATCGAGCTGTTCGGGCTGCCGTTGCGGATCCGGGCGCTGGTGGCCCGGGAGGCGTTGGCCGGAGGGGTGAGGGAAAAATGACCCTTTGGAAGGGAAGGCTCCCCGGCACCGCGATTGGGGTGAGGCTTTTTTGCGACTCCTTCCCCACCGACCGCAGGCTCTACGACGCCGATATCCGGGGAAGCATCGCTTATGCCCGGGCCTTGGGCCGGGCCGGAGTGATCGGGGTGGAGGAGGAATGGGCCCTGGTGCGGGGACTGGAGCGGGTCCACGCCGAGTTCAGGGCCGGGGCCTTCGTCGCCTCCCCCGAGGACGAAGACATCCACACCGCGGTGGAACGGAGGCTGGGGGAGCTTTTGGGAAGAAAGACGGCGGGAATGCTCCACACCGGCCGCTCCCGCAACGACCAGGTGGCCACCGACCTCCGACTGTGGCTCCTCTCCCAGCTTCCGGAGGTCGAGGAGGGTCTCCTTTCCCTGGGGGAGGCGATCGTGGGGGTGGCGGAGGAGAACTTGGACGCTGTCATGCCGGGGTACACCCACCTCCGCCGGGCCCAGCCGATCCTCTTTTCCCACTGGATCATGTCCCATTTCTGGCGGTTCCTACGGGACCTTTCGCGGCTGGACCGCGTGGCGCAGGAGACCGCCGTGCTCCCCCTGGGGGCAGGCGCCCTGGCCGGGAACCCCTACGGGGTGGACCAGCGGTACCTCGCCGCCGCGCTCGGGTTCCAGGAGGTAGCTAGAAACAGTGTGGACGCCGTCTCCGACAGGGACTTCGTGGCGGAGTTCCTCTTCTTTTCTGCCTTGACGGGTGTCCACCTCTCCCAGCTGGCCGAGGACCTGATCTTGTTTTCCACGCCGGAGTTCGGTTTCTTGGAATTGGACGAGGCCTTCTGCACCGGCTCGAGCCTCATGCCCCAGAAGGCCAATCCCGACCCCCTGGAGCTCGCCCGGGGCCGGGCCGGGACCCTCATCGGGGCCCTGTGCGGGTTCCTCTCCACCTTGAAGGGCCTGGCCTCTGGATATCACCGGGATCTCCAGGAGGACAAGGAACCCCTCTTTTTCGCGGTGGATACCTTGCGCCTCGCCCTTCCCCTCATGGCGGGGATCGTAGGGACGTTGAAGGTGCATCCCGAGCGGATGTCCGCCGCCCTGCACGGGGAGCTCCTCGCCACCGAGCTCGCTGACTACTTGGTGGCAAAAGGGATCCCTTTCCGGGAGGCCCACGGTATCGTGGGGGCGGTGGTGCGGCGGGCAAAGGAGTTGGGGGCGAATCTACGGGAGCTCTCCCTCGCGGAATATAAAAGGATCCATCCCGCCCTCGACGAGGACCTGTACGAGGCGTTGGATTTCCGCCGGGCGGTGGAACGGCGGGCCTCGGTCGGAGGGACGGCCCCAAAAAGGGTCCGGGAGCAGATCCAACAGGCCAAAAAGTTACTCTCGGAAAGGAGGTGCGGGATGAAAGCCAAGTGCCCGGAGTGTGCGGCAGCGATCACGATGGGGAATGACGTGGAGGTGGGGGAAATCCTCACCTGTCCCGATTGCGGGGCGGAGCTCGAGGTCACCTCGGTAAATCCCTTGACCTTGGAGCTCGCTCCCGAAGTGGAGGAGGACTGGGGGGAGTAGTGCGGATCGGGATCGCGTGTTCGCGGGTGAGGATCGAGGAGAAGCTCATCACCGCGGCCCTGGCGGCTCGGGGGGTCGAGCCGGTACGGCTCGACCCCCGGAAGTTGATCCTGCGGGTGAGGGGAGGGACGCCCCCGGAGCTTGTGGGGCTCCGCGCCGTGCTTTTGCGCTGCATCAGCCACTCCCATGCCTTCTACCTTTCCCGGTGGCTCGAGCACTTGGGGGTCCCGGTGGTGAACTCCCATCAGGTGGTGGCCACCTGCGGCGACAAGTTCCTCACCAGCCTCTCCTTGGCCGCGGCCGGCGTGCCCCAACCCCCCACGGCCCTCGCCTTCTCCCGGGGCTCCGCCCTGGCGGCGCTGGGGGAGCTGGGGTATCCGGCGGTGTTGAAGCCCTTGGTGGGCTCCTGGGGGAGGCTATTGGCCCGGGTGAACGACCGGGACGCCGCCGAGGCCGTGCTCGAACACAAGGAAACGCTCGGGGGATATCTCCATTCCCTCTTTTACCTCCAGGAATACGTGGAGAAACCGGGCCGGGATATCCGGGTGCTCGTGGCAGGAGATCGCGTGATCTGCGCCGTATACCGCCGGTCTACCCATTGGATCACCAACACCGCCCGCGGCGGTACCGCGGCGCCCTGCCCCCTCACCCCGGAGATCCAGGGCCTCTCCCTGGCGGCGGCCCGGGCCGTGGGCGGGGGGATCGTGGCGGTGGACCTACTGGAAACCGAGGAGGGGGAGCTTTTGGTCAACGAAGTGAATCATACCCCGGAGTTCCACGGCGCCATGGCCGCCTGTGAGGCGGATATCCCCGGTGCCATGGCCGATTACGTGATCCACGTGGCGGAGGAGGCGCGATGCTGCGGGTCGCCATCGTAGGCGGATCGGGTTACACAGGAGGGGAGCTCCTGCGGCTCCTCCTCTTCCATCCCCGGGTGGAGGTGGTGCAGGTCACTTCGGAGACCCACGCCGGGCGCCCCGTGCCCTTGGTGCACCCCAACCTCCGCGGCTATACCAACCTCCGCTTCGTGCGCATGGATGACCTGGTGGAGGTGGATCTGCTCTTCCTTTGCCTTCCCCACGGGGAAGTAGCCCCCAGGATCGAGGAGTTCGCCCGGCTCGCGGAGGGGATCATCGACCTCTCCGCCGACTTTCGCCTCAGGGATCCCGGGCTTTACGCCCGCTTCTACGGGGAGGAACACCCGGCGCCGGGGTGGATTCCCCGCTTCGTGTACGGGCTTCCGGAGCTCCACCGGGATGAACTCGTGGGCGCGCGCTACACAAGCGGGGTGGGATGCAACGCCGTGGTCACAATACTGGCTTTGTGGCCCCTTTACCGGCGGGGGCTGGTGCGGGAGTGCGTGGTGGAGGTCAAGGCGGGGTCCTCGGAAGGGGGGAGCAAGCCCAACCCCGCCTCCCACCACCCCGAGCGGGCAGGGGTGGTGCGCTCCTACGCCCCGGTGGGCCACCGACACCTGGCGGAGCTCATCCAGGAGCTTTCCCTCCCGCCTCAGTCCCCCGGGCTCTACTTCTCGGTCACCGCGGTGGGGATCGTACGGGGGGCCTTGGCCACTTGCCACTGCCTCTTGCATGAGCCCCTGACCGAGCGGGACGCCTGGGGGATCTTCCGGGAGGACTACGGGGACGAGCCCTTCGTGCGGTTGGTGCGTGTGCGGCGGGGCATCCACCGCTTCCCCGAGCCCAAGATCCTCGCGGGGAGCAACCACTGCGACATCGGGTTCGCCGCGGCCCCGGAGGAGCGGCGCCTGGTGGTGGTGGCGGCCATCGACAACCTGATGAAGGGGGCCGCCGGAAACGCCGTCCAGGCCATGAACCTGATGTATGGGTTCCCGGAACGAACGGGGCTCGAGTTTCCCGGGCTCCATCCGATTTGAGCTCGTATGTGTTATGCAAAATGGTTAGACTAACGGTGGTTATGCGTTCCATTCCGCTCGGCCCGGCGAAACGTGCCTGAACCCGCCTGAGTGGGTCGGATCTCTCTTTCCGCAAGCCCTAAACAGGGCGTCCGTGGTCTTTAAGGAGGTTCAGGTGCGTATTGCGGTGCTGATCAGCCGGGTCCGGGTGGAGGAAAAGCTCCTCATTCAGGCCTTCCGTCGGGAAGGAGCCGACGCGGAGTTTATCCGCGTAGATCTTATGCCATTTGAGTTGAATGCCCATAACCCCTTCGCCGGATACGACGGGGTCTTCGTGCGCTGCATGGGCCACCTACAGTCCCTCTATATGGCCCGCCTCGCCGAAAGCTACGGGGTGCCGGTGCTCAATACCTGCCACACCATCCGCGTCTGCGGCGACAAGCTCCTCACCACCCTTGCCCTGACGGAGGCAGGGGTCCCCACCCCGGACACCGCGGTGGCCTTCTCCCCCGAGGCGGCCCAGGCGGCCATGGAGAGGATGGGTTACCCGGTGGTGGTGAAGCCCCTGCACGGTTCGTGGGGGAGGCTTCTAGCGAAGGTGAACGACCCGGAGGCAGCAGAAGCCCTCCTTGAGCACAAAAAGACCTTGGGGGGCTACACCCACTCGGTGTTTTACCTGCAGGAGTACATCCCCAAGCCCGGGCGGGACATACGGTGTTTTGTAGTAGGGGATCGGGTCGTCGCCGCCATCTACCGCTATTCCCCCCACTGGATCACCAATACCGCCCGGGGGGCCCGGGCCACCCATTGCCCCCTGAGCCCGGAGCTCGTGGAGATTGCCCTGGCGGCGGCCCGGGCCGTGGGCGGGGGGATCGTGGCGGTGGACGTGCTGGAGGCCCCCGGGGGAGAGCTCCTGGTGGCGGAGGTCAACCACACCCCTGAATTCCGCAACAGCATCGCCCCCACCGGGGTGGACATCCCCGGGGAAATGGCCCGCTACGCCCTGGAAGCCTTCGCGCGCGGGGCGGTGGGGGCCGGGAAGGGGGAGTAGATGCTAGTGGTGAAGCTCGGCGGAAGCAACGGCCTCGCCTTTGACCACGCCTTGGGGGATATCGCCGCCCTGGTGCGAGGTGGACGACGGGTGGTGGTGGTCCACGGTGGTTCCCGAGAGGTGGACCGGATCTCCACCGCCCTGGGCAAGCCTCCCCGCTACGTCACCACTCCGTCCGGGTTCCAGTCCCGCTACACCGACCGGGAGACCCTAGAGATCTTCGCCATGGTGGTGGCCGGCAGGATCAACAAGCTCCTGGTGGAACGCCTCCAGGCCCTCGGGGTGAACGCCCTGGGACTCTGCGGCCTCGACGGACGCCTCCTTATCGGAAAACGGAAGGGCGTCATCATCGCGGTGGAAGCCGGGAAGAAGAAGGTGCTCCGGGGGGATTACGGGGGCACGGTGGAGGAGGTGAACGCCTCCCTACTGCGGGGGCTCCTGGGAGGGGGCTACGTCCCAGTGATCGCCCCGGTGGCGATAAGCCCGGAGGGGGAAGCCCTGAACGTGGACGGGGACCGGGCTGCGGCCGCCGTGGCCGTGGCCCTGGGGGCCGAGGATCTTGTGATCCTCTCCAACGTCCCTGGGCTCCTGCGGGACCCCGCCGATCCCGCCTCCCTCATCCCCGAAATCCCCGGAGATGCGCTCCCGGAGTACCTCCACCGCTACGCCAAGGGACGCATGAAGAAGAAGCTCCACGCGGCCATGGCCGCCTTGGAAGGGGGAGTAAAGCGGGTGGTCATCGCCCACGGCGCGGGAGAGGCGCCGGTCTCCCGGGCCCTGGAGGGCGCGGGGACCGTGATCCGAGGAGGTCACCGTGTGGCGGAACGCTGATACCATCTGCATTTTCAAAATCATCGATTCCACCCTGCGGGAAGGGGAGCAGTTCGTGGGGGCCAACTTCACCACCGGCCAGAAGATCGACATCGCCTGTGCCTTGGACGAATTCGGGGTCGAGTACATCGAGCTCACCTCCCCGGTGGTCTCCCCCCGGAGCTTCAGGGACTTGAGGACCATCGCGGGTTTAGGGCTGAACGCGAAGGTCCTGACACACATCCGCTGCTGCAAAGAGGACGTCCTCAAGGCCTTGGAGATCGAGGGCTTGGCCGGCATCGACATCGTCATCGGCACCAGCTCCCCCCTCCGGCGGTTCTCTCACGGCATGGAGATCCCCCGGATCATCGAGGCCGCCTGTGAGGTGATCTCCCTGATAAAGCAAAACCGCCTCGAGCTCGAGGTCCGGTTTAGCACTGAGGATTCGTTCAGATCCGAAAGGGAAGACCTCCTCCGAGTCTACCGGGAGGTGGACAAGTTGGGGGTGGACCGGATCGGGGTGGCGGACACAGTGGGGATTGCCACCCCCTTCGAGGTGTACGAGCTCCTCCGGGAACTAAAAGGGAGGGTGCGGGCGGAGATCGAGTTCCACGGCCACAACGACACCGGCTGCGCCATCGCCAACTCCTACGCCGCGCTCCTGGCAGGGGCCACATGTGTGGACACCTCGGTCCTGGGAATCGGGGAACGGAACGGCATTACCCCCCTGGGCGGCTTCATCGCCCGGATGTATGTGGCCGATCCCGAGCGGGTTAGGCGCAAATACAACCTCAAGGTCCTTCCTAAACTCGACGCCATGGTGGCGGAGATGGTGGGCGTGGATATCCCCTTCAACAACTACATCACCGGGATCACCGCGTTCACCCACAAGGCAGGAATCCACGCCAAGGCGATCCTCAACGACCCGAGCACCTACGAAGCCCTTAGACCGGAAGACTTCGGGCTTTCCCGCTACATCTCCATCGCCCACCGCCTCACCGGCAGGAACGCCATCCGCTGGCGGACGGAGCAGCTGGGGATCTCCTTGGGGGAGGAGGAACTGCGCCGTCTCACCGCCCACATAAAGGCCCTGGCCGACGAAAAGTCCCTATCCCTGGACGATGTGGACGCGATCATCCGCCACTGGGCCAAAGCCCCGGTGGGAGAAAAGGGGGAAGGGGTGTGCGGTTGTGGGAGCTGAGGTGAACCCTGGCGGACAAACCTTGGTGGAGAAGATCATCTCCCGCCGCCTGGGGAAGCCCGTGGAGGCGGGGGAGGTGGTGGTGGCCCCGGTGGATCTCGTCCTAGCCCACGACGGCACCGCCCCCTTGGCCATCGAACAGTTCCAAGCGCTGGGGGGAAAGAGGCCGGCCACAAGGGTCTTGTTTTTCCTCGATCACGCCGCGCCGGCGCCCCGGGCGGAGGTAGCCAACACACACCGGATTCTAAGGACCTTCGCCGCCTCAGCCGGGGTCTGCCTCTACGACGTCGGCGCCGGCATCTGCCATCAGACGGCGGCGGAGCGGTGGGCGTCCCCGGGACAGATCATCGTGGGCGCCGATTCCCACACTTGTACTGCAGGGGCCCTCGGAGCTTTCGCCACCGGGATGGGGTCCACCGATGTGGGGGTGGCCATGGCCCTGGGCCAGACCTGGTTCTGCATTCCCGAAACGATCCGCATCGATGTGTACGGGGGACCCGATGGCGCCCTCCCCAAGGGCCTCACCGCCAAGGACGTGATCCTCCACATCATCGGCCTCCTGGGGGATGACGGCGCCACCTATAAAGCCTTGGAGTTCGGGGGGCCGGTGGTGGAGAGGCTGGACGTGGAAGCACGGATGACCCTTTGCAATATGGCCGTGGAGGCGGGAGCGAAAACGGGGGTGTGCGCCGCCGATCCCGAAACCCAACGTTTCCTCGATTCCATGGGCCGCGGAGAGGATTTCGTTCCCCTTCGGCCCGATCCGAATGCCGTGTACGAACGGCGCCTGGAGGTGGACGTGTCGGAGCTTTCGCCCCAGATCGCCCTGCCTCCGTCCGTGGATTGTGTCCGGCCGGTGGAGGAGGTGGAGGGAGTCCGCGTGGACCAGGTCCTGATCGGGACCTGCACCAACGGGAGGCTCTCGGATCTCCGGGCAGCCGCCGCGATCATCACGGGCCGCAGGGTCCACCCGGGGGTGAGGCTCCTTGTGGCCCCGGCTTCGCGGCGGGTCTACCTCCAGGCGGTGCAGGAGGGCCTGGTGGAAGCCTTCGTGGCCGCCGGGGGCGTGGTCCTCCCCCCGGGGTGCGGGGCCTGTGTGGGGGTACATCTGGGGGTCCTGGGCGATGGGGAGCGTTGTCTCTCCACCCAAAACCGGAACTTCACCGGAAGGATGGGAAATCCCCGGGGGGAGATCTTCCTCGCCTCCCCGGCCACCGCCGCCGCCACCGCGGTGAAGGGGGCCATCGCCGACCCCCGGGAGTTCCTGTGAAAGGGGGAGCTGTGGCCGAGGTAATTAAGGGGAAGGTCTGGAGGTTTGGGGACGGGATAACCACCGATCACATCATCCCAGGGAGGTACTTCCACCTCCGCGGGGACATCCGGGCCCTGGCGGCCCACGCCATGGAGGACGCCGATCCCGAATTCGCCGAGCGCGCCCAGCCCGGGGACCTGATCGTGGCCGGGAAGAACTTCGGCCAGGGCTCGTCCCGGGAGTACGCCGCCCTGGTACTTCGGGAGCGCGGGATCCGGGCCGTGGTGGCTCAATCCTTCGCCCGAATCTTCTTCCGCAACGCTATCAACGTGGGGCTTTTCCCCGTGGTCTGCGATACCCGGGGGATCGAGGCCGGAGATGTACTGGAGATCGACCTCGGGGCGGGGGTAGTGCGGGACCTCACCCGGGGGTTCTCCCGCGATTTCGCACCCCTTCCCCCTTGGATGCTGCGGATCGTCCAGGAAGGGGGGATCGTGCCCTACATCCTGGCACACGGGGGGCTCAGCCCCGCGACGGGAGGAGACGATGAGGGCGTACAGGGCCGCTGCGGCGCGTCTCCCGGCGGCGCCGGGGGCATAAGGAGGGGAAACGGTGCGGGACATCTGTGAAAGGGAAGTTAAGTACGAGAGCGGCTTTTACCGCAAGCGCCCCGTGGCTTTGGTGCGGGGGGAGGGGGCGCGGGTCTGGGACGCCGAGGGACGGGAGTACATCGACTGCATCGGGGGGCACGGGGTAGCGGTAGTGGGGCACGCCAATCCCGCAGTGGCCGAGGCCATCGCCGCCCAAGCCCGGAAACTCCTCACCTGTCCTAACGGCTATTGCAACGACGTCCGGGCGGAGCTTTTGGAGCTTCTGGTCTCCATCGCCCCGGGGGATTTCGGCCGAGCGTTCCTGTGTAACTCTGGGGCGGAAGCAGTGGAGGCGGCCCTGAAGATGGCCCGGATCGTCACCGGGAAGACGGGGTTCGTGGCCGCCATGCGGGGCTTCCACGGTCGAACCCTGGGCGCCCTCTCGTGCACCTGGCGGAAGGAATACCGGGAGCCCGTGGAGCCCCTGGTGCCGGGGGTCACCTTCGTGCCCTACAACGACCTCGAGGCCATGGCCCGGGCCCTGGAAGGGAACGATGTGGCCGGGGTGATCCTGGAGGTGGTCCAGGGGGAGGGCGGGGTCATCCCGGGAAAGGGGGAGTACCTGCGGGGGATCGAAGCGCTCTGTCGGGAGCACAACGCCCTCTTCATCGTGGATGAGGTCCAAACGGGTTTCGGCCGCACGGGGAAGATGTTCGCCTGCGAGCATTACGGCCTTGAGCCGGACCTCCTCTGTGTGGCCAAGGGGATCGCGGGCGGGGTACCCATGGGGGCGGTGCTCATCCACCGGCGCCTGGGACGGATGCCCGCCAGACTCCACGGCTCCACCTTCGGCGGGAACCCCCTGGCCTGCGCCGCCGCCCTGGCCGCCATCCGCTACATCCGGGAGGAAGGGCTCCCCCGACGGGCCGCAGAACTCGGGGCTTACTTCCTGGAGCGGCTGCGGGGGCTCTCCTCTCCCCTCGTCCGCGAGGTGAGGGGTTTGGGGCTCATGGTAGGGGTCGAGCTCAAGCGGGCCGCCCGCCCCTTTATCGATGCCCTGGTGGACAAAGGGGTGCTCACGCTTCCCGCGGGGGCCACGGTGATCCGTTTCCTTCCGCCGTTGGTCATCTCCCGGGAGGAGCTAGATCGGGTGGCCGAGGCGGTGGGGGAGGTCCTCCATGGATGATCGGGAAGCGGTGGAGTTTCTAAAGGAGCTCCTCTCCCGCTACAGTCCCTCCCGCCGGGAGCGCGGGCTCGCCGCCTTTCTGGCCGGCTGCCTGCGGGACCTGGGGTTCGAGGCCGAGGTGGATCGGGTGGGGAACGTGGTGATGTACCACGGGCAAGTACCCGGGGGAGGGGGGATCATGAGGCCCGATGTCCTATTCTTGGGCCACATCGACACCGTGCCCGGATTCATCCCGGTGCGGGAGGAGGGGGGGAGGATCTACGGCCGGGGGGCGGTGGACGCCAAGGGTCCCTTGGCGGCGTTCGTGGCCGCCCTGTGCCGGGCCCGGGAGGACTTGGGCGAGATGGGGATCGCCGTCGTGGGGGCGGTGGGGGAGGAGGACGACAGTCGGGGAACGAAACACATCCTCCCCCAGTTCCGGCCCCGGGCGGTCATCGTTGGGGAGCCCAGCGGCTGGGACGGGATCGTGTTGGGCTATAAGGGAAATCTCTCGGTCAGGTACATGGTCTCCCGCCCCCTCCGCCACCCCGCGGCCCCGGGCCCCACGGCGGCGGAGGAGGCCCTCCGCCTCTGGCGGGGGCTCCGCCTCCACGTGAGGAGGCTCAACCGGGGCCGGAGGGGGTTCTTCGAGACCGTGGACCTGGGGCTCCGCTCCGTGAACACATGGTCCGATGGGTTCGTGGAGCGGGCCGAGATCCGGCTGGATTTTAGGCTTCCCCTGTGGCTGCCCCTGGAGAGGCTCAAGCATGTGGTGGAGGGGATGGCCCGGGACGGGGAGCTCTCCTTCGCCGGGGGGGAGCCCGCGTACCTCGCCCCGAAGAACACGGCCCTGGTGCGATCCTTCCTCCGGGCCATCCGGGGATGTGGGGGAAGGCCCAGGTTCGTGGTGAAGACCGGGACCGCGGACATGAACTTGGTGGGGCCTGAGTGGGGGTGTCCCGCGGTGGCCTACGGCCCCGGGGACTCCCGTCTGGATCACACCCCGGCCGAGCACATCGGGGTGGAGGAGTTCCTGAGGGGGGTGCGGGTGTTGGCCGAGGTCCTGCGGGGGCTTGGGAAGGGCTCCCCTTGAGGGGAGGGAGGCGACGGGAGGCCGCCCTCTCCCTCAGCCGGGCGGGATATCCCCAAGCATAGACGCCGTGGAGCTCTCCGTAACGCCCAAGGGCCACCGCACCCGGACTTATCTCTCGGGCGAGTCCGGCTAGGCCCCTTTGTCCCGGTCCGTGGGCATTACCCCCAACGCCCGCAGCTCCTCCCGGCTCAGGGGGCGCATCTCCCCGGGCCGCATGTCCCCAAGCTGCACCGGCCCCATGGCCACCCGCACGAGCCTCACCACTTCATATCCCAGCTCCCGGAAGGCGCGCCGGATCTCCCGTTTTCTCCCCTCGTGGATCACGAGCTCCACCTCCCGGGGTCCCAGCCGGCGGACCCGGTCGGGGAGAAAGGGGCCGTCCTCGAGCTCGATCCCCCCGACGAGCCGCTCCAGATCCGCCTTCGCCACGCATCGATCCAGCACCACCCGGTATCTCTTTGGCACTTCGAAGCTCGGGTGGGTGAGCCGGTACACCAGGTCCCCATCGTCGGTGAGGATCATGAGCCCCTCGGAGTCCCGGTCCAATCGCCCCGCGGGAACGAGGCTCAGCCCCTTTGGGATGTAGTGCGCGAGGGTCCTTTCCGCGTGGGGATCGGAAAGGGTACTTGTGACCCCGCGGGGCTTGTAGAACTTGAGGTAATGTTTTCCCCTGGGGAGCCGTACCCGGCGGCCGTCCACCTCCACCGTGTCCCGGGCCGGGTCCACCTCCCGCCAGGGCTCGAGGGCCACCTCCCCGTTCACCCGGACCCTCCCGGCCCGGATAAGCTCGTCCGCCTTCCGACGGGAGGTGATCCCGGCTTCGCGGAGGAACTTATTGAGCCTCAAGCTTGGCGCGGCGGATGGGACGCCCGAGCTTCTCCTCCACCGATTTGGTCTTGTACTCCAGGAGCCCCTTCCGCCCGGGGCGGTCGTCGATGTAGATGCGGGTGGTCACCCGGGGCGCCATCTCCAACATCAGATGGTGGCAACGCTTGATGAGGTCCATCACCTCGTCCCACTCCCCCTCCACGATGGTGCCCATGGGGGTAAGGAGGTAAGGGAGGCCGCTTTTGTCCACCAAATCTATCACTTTGGCCACGTATTTGCTGAGGCTTTCCCCAACGCCGATGGGCGAGATGGTGAATTCCACTATCATCCTGTCTCACCTCGAGGCTATTGTACGGGTCCAGTGGCCGGCCTCGTATGTCTACGGCCGCCCTGTCCCCTGACCTGAAACCCCGCCTTGCCCCCACGTTGCAAATTTGGTCCATTCCGGATACAAGCTCCCGGGTGATGGCAATGGCGAAGGCTTCCGTAATGCTCGTCGTGCTGATATCGTTGGGATCCGGTGCCCTGGCCCAGGGGTTATTGCCGGAGCTTCTCTACCCGGGCGGCTACACGTTCCTGCGCTACGAGATCCGTGCGCCCGGAAAGGCCGCCTTCCAGTGGATCCTGGAGGTCATTCCCAAGGACGACTCCTACGAGGTGAAGATGGCCTTCACCCGCAAGATCCCCGCTTCCGAGCGGTTTTCCCTCTTCGACGTTTACACGGGCGTGGACATAATGGGCGCCGAGGACCTCCCCTTGGCCTCCCTTTTCTCCGTGTGGGACAAAGAGATCGAGCCTGGAAAAAGTTACTTCTTGCGGAAGAGGGCCCGCCTCGTCACCGAAGGGGAGGCGGAGATCCTGGGGATTCCCGTGATCACGGGCATCTATCTCCATCCCGACCACCCGGACCTTCGGGCCGTGGTGTATATCCCCCGGCTTTCACACCGGGCCTTGGTGCTCTTCCCCCCTTACTTCCGGGTGGAGAAAAAAGAGGGGAATGGGTGGAGCGTCGTGGAGGAGATCGAGCTCGTGGAATTCGCACATGAATGATGAGGTGATCGTCCGGCTGGAGGGGGTGTGGAAGGTCTACCGCATGGGCCGGCGCCGGAAGATCGAGGTGGAGGCCCTGCGGGGGGTGGACCTCGGGGTGGAACGAGGGGAGTTCCTGGCGGTGATGGGGCCCTCGGGCTCGGGGAAATCCACGTTATTGCACCTCATGGGGTGTTTGGACCGCCCCACCCGGGGACGGGTCCTCTTCGAGGGCGAAGACGTCACGCGCCTCAAGCCCTCCGCCCTCGCCCGCATCCGGAATCGGAGGGTGGGGTTCGTCTTCCAGTCCTTCAACCTCTCCCCGACCCTGAGCGCCCTCGGGAACGTGGAGCTCCCCATGATCTTCGCCGGGGTGCCCCGGAAGGAGCGACTCGCCCGGGCCCGGGAGCTTCTCTCCCGGGTGGGGCTTTCGGAGCGGGAGAGGCACCTTCCGTCGGAGCTATCCGGGGGGGAGCAGCAGCGGGTGGCCATCGCCCGGGCCCTAGCGAACTCTCCCGATCTCCTTTTGGCCGACGAGCCCACCGGTAACCTCGACACGGAGACGGGACAGGGGGTGCTTTCCCTCCTTTCCGAGACCAACCGGGAAGGGGTGACGGTGGCGGTGGTCACTCACGACCCCGAGGTGGCCGCCATCGCCCGCCGCCGGGTGCGGATCCGGGACGGGAGGATTGTGGGGGGCGACGATGTTTGACCTTTTGGGAATCGCGCTCCGGGGGCTCCTCCACCGCAAAAAGCGGAGCTGGCTCACCATCATCGGCATCCTTATCGGGATCACCGCCGTAGTGGCTTTGGTTTCCCTGGGAACTTCCATGCAGCTTGCGGTCAAACGCTCCTTCGAGGAGCTCGGGTATGACGTGATGATGATCCTTCCCGGGGAATTGGGCGGTGGCTTCGGCGGCCCCGCCAGCTTCGGCGCCTCCTTCGAGATCGACGTGGACGCCCTCTCCCAGGTGGAGGGGGTGGGGGAGATCGGCCTCATGTACTACGCGAGCATCTACGTCAAGGCCAGCGAAAACGAGGGGTTCCTGGATGCCCTGGGGGTCTCGGAGAACATCTTCTCGTTCTTCAAGGTGGAGCAGGCGGCGGGCCGGAGGTTCGCCCCGGGCGACCGGAACGCGGTGATCCTGGGGGTGGAAGTGGCTGAGGAGCTCGGCCTCGAGGTCGGGGATACCATGGAGATCGAGGACAGGCCCTTCACCGTGATTGGGATCTACAGCGCCGACAGCCGCCTGGACGAGGACGCCATCCTCATCCCCTTGGCTACCATGCAGGATATTCTGGGTACACGTGGCGTTTCCATGGTCTTCGTGCGGGCCGCGCCCGGGTACAGGGTGGAAGAGGTGGCCAAGCGGATCGAGGCGTTCCTCTACGAGACCCGGGGGCGCCGGGACCTCTCGGTGCAGACCATGGAGGAGGTCCACGAAGTGGTCCAGCGGGCCCTAGGGATCCTGGGGGCGTTCTTGGGGGGGATCGCCGGGATAGCCCTGTTGGTGGGCGGGATCGGCGTCATGAACACCATGTACACCGCCGTTTTGGAACGAACCCGGGAGATCGGGGTGATGAAGGCGGTGGGCGCCCGGAACTCCCAGATCATGTTGGTCTTCCTTTTGGAGTCTGGCCTCATGGGGCTCATGGGTGGAGCTTTGGGCACGGGGATCGGAGCCCTGCTCAACTTCGCCGCCGTGGCCGCCGCCAAGGCGGCCTTGGGGGCGCGGGTATTGGAGTACGGGATCTCGTGGTGGCTTGTCCTGGGGGTGCTGGGGTTCTCGTTCCTGGTGGGGAGCTTGGCGGGGTTACTCCCAGCCCGGGCCGCGGCGAAGCTGGATCCGGTAGAGGCCCTGCGCTACGAGTGAGGAGGTGGAATGGCAAAGGTCTTTATAAGCTGCCGGATCTTCCCCGAGGAAGTCAAGAGGCTCGAGGAGGCAGGCCATTCGGTGGAGGTCCACCCGGGGGACGTCATAGCGAAGGACGAGCTCCTGCAGGGGGTGGCCGACGCGGAGGTCCTGGTCTGTCCCCTCTCTACAAAGGTCGACAAGGAGGTCTTCGCCGCCGCGCCGAACTTGAAGATCGTGGCCAACCTCGGGGTGGGGGTGGACAACATCGACCTCCGGGAAGCCAACGCGCGGAAGGTGGTGGTGCTCAACACCCCTGGGGTCCTCACGGATACCGTGGCCGACCTCGCGTTCGCGTTGATGTTGGCCGTGGCCCGGCGGGTGGTGGAGCTCGACAAGTACCTCCGGACCGAGGGCTTTCCGGGTTGGACCTTCATGCCCCCCTACCTAGGCCACGACGTTTGGGGGGCCACGTTGGGGATCGTGGGCCTCGGGCGGATCGGGAGCGCCGTAGCCCGCAGGGCCAAGGGTTTCCGCATGCGAATCCTCTACTACTCCCGCACTCGGAAACCGGGGCTGGAGGAGGAACTCGGCTGTCGTTTCGCGGAGCTTGACGAGCTCCTTCAGGAAAGCGACTTCGTGGTCCTATGCACCCCCCTCACCCCGGAGACCCACCACATGATCGGCCCCCGGGAGCTCTCCCTGATGAAACCCACGGCCTATCTTATCAACATCGCCCGGGGGCCGGTGGTGGACGAGGGGGCCCTGGTGGAGGCGTTGCGGGAGGGAAAGATCGCCGGGGCGGCCTTGGATGTGTTCGAGCGGGAACCAGAGGTGCACCCTGGGCTCCTGGAGCTTCACAACGTGGTCCTCACCCCCCATATTGGCTCCGCCAGCGCGGGCACCCGCCGCCGCATGGCGGCCATGGCGGTGGATGGGGTACTGACGGCCCTGCAGGGGAAGAAGCCCGAGAACATCGTAAACCCTGAGGTCTGGCCGGGGAGATTGTGACCCGGATCACAGAAACCTGAAACCAGTGCCGGGGTTTCGTTGTACAATGAGTTGGAGGTGATGTGGGTATGAAGAAGGCTCTTGCGTTTGGGGCGCTGCTTGCTTTGACCATGGGGGTTATGGGGTTTGGGTTCGGAAATTCTTGCTGTCCTCCCCCCACCGAGCCGTGCTGCTACACCTCTTTTTGGGTAGGGGACACGGTCTGCTTCAAGCTGGTGATCCCCTGGAGCTTCTTCTGCTGTACCGCCAGCGATGAACTCATCACCGGCTGGCACATCGAAACCCTGGACGGCGTGGTGGTCTACGAGCACGCCTTCTCCACTCCCGTCTCACCCAAAGGGTTCGAGATGCAGTGGGACCAAAAGGACATGTCCGGCCAACAGGTGGCCGCGGGGTTCTACTACATCGTGGTCACCACCACTAAAGGGGAGTACAAGACGGCGATAAAGATCGTGGAGAAAGACCCTTGCTGCTGGACGGTCCTTAAGTCCAAGCCGTGTGGGGTTTCCTTCTGTAAGCCCTACATCAAGGTCTACAAGTGCCCGACCTGTTGTGTCCCCAAGTGCTGTCTGCCGCTTCCCTGTTTCCCCTGTGCCAACTGCAATATCAGTATCTTCCTCGGCTGCTGTGGCGACGACCCGTGATCACGGGGGCTAACGGGATATGCCCGAGCTTCCCGATTTGGAGGTCATTGCCGCTAATCTAGCCCCCCGGGTCGTGGGCCAGGCGATCCGGGGGGCTGAAGCCCTCCACCCCGCCTTCCTCCAGTCCACCGACCCACCTTTGGCAGAGATGGAGGGGCGTAAGGTCGACGGAATAGGGAGGCGGGGAAAATACCTCCTCTTCCACCTGTCGGGTGGGCTTCACTTCGTAGTGCACCTCATGCGGGCGGGATGGGTGTGGCATGGTGCCACGAGGTACGGCGCCACCAAAAGCACCGTGTTCCGGATCGAGCTCGACGACGGGAACGACCTCCGGGTGATCGAAGCCGGCTTCCCCAAGCTCACCCGGGGATGGCTCCTCAGGTCCTTGGAAGAAGAACCGCTGGCGGCGCTCGGGGTGGAACCCTTGGGCGACGACTTCACCCGGGAGCGGTTCCAGGAGATCGTGGCCGGCAAACGCCGACAAATAAAGAGGCTCCTGGTGGACCAAAAGCTCATCGCCGGGATCGGGAACGCCTATTCCGACGAGATCCTGTTCGAGGCCCAACTCTCCCCATTTCGGTACGCCCATACTCTAACTCCAGAGGAACTCGAGCGCCTGTGGCGGGCGATCCCCGGGGTGCTCCGCTGGGCCATCTCCGAAATCAAGGCCCGGGTGGGGGATGATCTCTATCAGGAGGAGGAACGTTCCTTCCTGCGGGTCCACGGCCGGGCGGGAAAGCCCTGTCCTCGGTGCGGTACCCCCATCGGGGAGGTCCTCCTTTCCGGGCAGCGCACCGACTTCTGCCCCAAGTGTCAACATGTGGACGAGTTTCCTCCGGGAAGCGGGGCACAAGGAGTCCCACGGCACGAGGAATAAGCCCTGACATTCGCGGAGAAATCTTGAAATCCTCGGAAAAAGCGTTACCCTCGCCCAGATCATGCTGACGGTGATAGATCATCCCTTGATCCGCGCGAAGCTCACCAAGCTCCGAGACAAATCCACCGATAGGCTCCTCTTCCGCCAGCTTCTCGAGGAGCTCACCGCCTTTATGGTGTATGAGATCACCCGGGACTTCCCCCTGCGGGAGGTAGAAGTGGAGACGCCCCTCGAGGTAACCCGGGGCCACGAGCTCGCGCGGCCGGTGGTGTTGGTGCCGATCCTGCGGGCAGGGATCGTGATGAGCGAGGGGGTTCTCCGGCTCATACCCAACGCCAGGGTAGGCCATATCGGCATCTACCGGGACCCCGTGACCCTGGAGCCCCACGTCTACTACAAGAAGCTGCCCAAGAACATCCGGGAGGCACTGGTGATCGTGGTGGACCCCATGTTGGCCACCGGGGGTTCAGCAGTGGAGGCGGTCCGTCTCCTGAAGGAGGAAGGTGCGGCGGACGTGCGGTTCCTGTGCCTGGTGGCAGCTCCCGAGGGAATAAGGGCGTTTGAGGAAGCGCACCCGGACGTTCCCATATATGCCGCGGCCCGGGACAGGGAGCTCGACGACCACGGCTACATCCTCCCCGGGCTCGGGGACGCCGGGGACCGGCTATTCGGCACGTGAAAGAACAGGATGGGCGGTGGGAGGTAACTATGCAACGTTGTGCCCTCGTTACTGGAGGATCCAGGGGGATCGGTGCGGCCACGGCCCTGAAGCTCGCGGCCATGGGGTGTGACGTGGCCATAAGTTACCGGACCCAGAGGGTCCGGGCCGAGGAGGTGGCGGCAGAGATCGAGCGGCTGGGCCGCAAGGCCGCGGTGATCCAAGCGGACCTGGTGGATCCGGAGCAGGCCAGGGCCCTGGTGCGCCGTGCCGCGGAGGCCCTGGGGGGCCTCCACATCCTGGTCAACAACGCCGGCTACACCCAACACGCCAAGTTCACCGAGCTTTCGCTTGAGGACTGGGAGAGGATGATCCGGGTAGCGCTGACGGCGCCCTTCGTGGCCGCCCAGGCGGCCTTCCCTTACATGCGCGAGGCCGGTTTCGGCCGGATCGTGAACGTCTCTTCCCTCCGGGCCCTGGGTGGTTCATCCCACGGGGCCCACTACGCCTCGGCCAAGGCGGGCCTCATCGGACTCACCAAGTCCCTGGCCCTGGAGCTCGCTCCCTACGGAATCACGGTGAACGCCGTCTGCCCCGGCTACACCGCCACCGATATGACCCGGGAGGCCTTGGCCCGGGACGGCGAGCGGATAAAATCGCTGATCCCGCTGGGGAGGGCCGCGGATCCGCGGGAGGTGGCGGCGGTCATCGCGTTTCTGTGTTCCGATGAGGCGAGTTACATCACCGGGGAGACCATCTCCGTGAACGGCGGGATCTACATGCGCTGATGGAGCGGAAGGACCTGGGGGTGGCCGCGTTCCTAGGCCCCGAAAGGGGCCTAGAGTTTTGGTTGGAGCTCGCTGCGGAGCTCGGCCTCGGAGTCGTGGAGCTGCGGGCCGAGCCCCGGTTGGCTCACCCCACCGAGCTCGGCCGGGACGCCCGAAAGGCGCTTCGCCGAAGGCTGGAGTCCCTGGGGCTTCGTCCCACGGTGCACGCCTCCATTCACGACACGAACCTCGCGAGCCTCAACCCTATCCTGGCCGCCGCGGCCAGGGAGGACCTCCGGGGAGCGGTGGAGCTCGCCGCCGATATCGGGGCCGAGATCGTCGTCTTCCATCCCGGCCGCCTCCCCTCCGAATACCGCCGGGATCCCGAGGCCTTGGAGGCAGCCCGCTCCGTTTTGTACGCGAACCTGGAGGAGCTCCTCCCGTACGCCGAGCGTTTGGGAGTGGTGCTCGCCGTCGAGAACAAGCAACGGGGATCCAACCGGGACCTGATCCTCACCCCCCAAGAGCACCGGGAAGTTCTGGAAAGGTTCCCGGGGCTTTGGGCTTGCCTGGATTTCGGGCACCTCCATACCCTGGGGCTGGACCCGGTGGAGTTCGTCCGTATCCTGGGAGAGAAGCTCGTCCACGTCCATCTCCACGACAACCGCGGCGGGGCCGACGAACACCTCCCCCTGGGCGAGGGGAGCTTGGATTGGAAACGGTGCATCTCGGCCTTGGCCGAGGCGGGTTTCTCGGGCACCACGGTGCTCGAGATCCCGGACCCTGAGGGCCTCGCGAGCTCAGTGGAGCTCGTGGTCTCCTATGGCGCGGGCTGAGGGGCGGTGGCTTTGGGGGTATTTCCTCGCCAACGCCGCGGGAGGGGCGGCCTCCTTGCTGGTTCCCCTCTACGCTTACCATTTGGGCGGCACCGCGGCCGACGTGGGTGCCCTGGCCAGCACCGCCAGTTTCGCCGGGATCTTGGGCAGCGTCATCTGGGGCAGGGCGGCCGACCGGGTGAAGACGCGCCGGGTTTTCGTGGTCACGGGCTTTTGGGGGTTCGGCTTCTTCTACCTCTTCCTCCCCTTCATCCAACGGGTGGCCGAGCTCTTTGGGCTCAACGCGTTGGCCACCTTCTTCTGGATGTCCCAGGCCACGGTGGCCACCCTTTTGGTGCTGGAGAACTACCCCAAGGCCGATTGGGAAGCGGGACTGGGGCGGTTCAACCGCTATGCCGGCCTGGGGTGGATGGTAGGCCTGGGGATGGGGGCCTTCTGGACGGGGGTGTTGCCCCAGGCTGTGGGGGAAGGGTGGGCCCTGCGATCGCTCGGGGTCATCACCTCCCTCTTGGGGCTCGGGGCGGGACTTTTGGGGTATTTCACCGTCCCCGAACCCAAGGTTCCCCGTCCCCGGCGCACTTTCATCGGCACGGTGGTGGCGGTGGGGAACTTCCTAGTGGAGCGCTTCCGTTACGCTCCGGCCCGGATCTATTACCGACTCGGCCCGCTTCAGTTCGTCCGGATCCTCCAGGGGAAGACCAAGATCGGCCCCGATCTCACCCTGTATTTCTACGGGGCGCTCCTTGCCGCCACCGGGTTCTCGGCCTTCTTCGTGCCGCTGCCCCTTTACCTGCGGGCGGTCCTCGGGGTTCCCAATGGGCTTGTTTTTGCCCTCTACATCCTACACAACGGCATGAACGCCTTCTCGTACAGCTGGGCGCAGCGCCTGATCCTGCGGATCGGTCACCGTCCGGTCTTGGGACTCGCGCTCTTTGTGCGCAGCGTGGTCTTCCCCCTCTTTGGGGTCTTGGCCGTCCTGCCCGGGCTTCATCTCGTGCTCGTTCCAGTCTTCTTCCTGATAACTGGAGTGACCTGGGCCTTTTTCCAGCTCACCGGGACCGCCATCGTGTCGCGGCTTGCGCCCGGGGGGAGCAAAGGGGAGGCCATGGGGATATACAACGCCCTCCTCGGGCTGAGCACGGTCTTCGGGGCATTAATCGGAGGGTACCTCTCCGACTCCCTGGGCTACACCGCCGCCTTTGTAGCTGCCGGGGCCCTGATCTTCATTGCCCTTCCCATTGTGCTCCTTGAGTCCAAGCCGATCGCAGAGGAAATCACCCTCCCCTCATCACAAGAGCCCCAGGGACCTTAGGGCACTGCGGGTAGCTTCATCCCGGAAGTCGTTTACCAAGCGATAATGGGGGCGATTGTGTCGCCGGTAAGCCCGGGAATGATGCGGGACAAGGCCCGTCTCCGAAAGAAGTGTTCCGTGGGCACGCAGGGCCTCCGGAGAGAAGGGGATCGCCCCCTCCTCCGCGAGCTCGACCACGAGCTCCCAGCGGCGCTCGAACTCCGCCGGGTCTCCTCCCTTCTGCGGTTGAGAGAGGAGCGTTTGGGCCAATACCACAGGGTCCACCCCCTTGCGCTTCGCCGGCCTGAGGTTCAGGCGATAGGTCCGGTGCAGGGGATCCACCGACTCGAAGAGGGGCTCTTGGGGGAAGAGCCTTTCCTCCACACACTCCCACTCCTGGAGAAATTCGCGCATGAACCTTTTCCTTTCGGCCAGGAGATGATCGGCGCCGAAGACCCCCTGATATACCAGCTTCGCCAGGTCCTCTAGCCCGAAGCCGGGGTGGCGCCCAAGGTGCAACTGTATAAGGCCCAACAGTGCCCGTTTCATCGGGAGCTTAGGATAGAATCACCCTTAAGGGGGGTACAAGTGAAGATCGGGGTCACAGGGCATCCGGGGGTGGGAAAGACCACCCTGGTGGAGCGGGTGATCCAGGCAGTGCCGCTCAAATGTGGCGGCATGATCACGAAGGAGATCCGGAAGATCGGCCGCCGGGTGGGGTTTTCGGTCCACGATGTCCTAACCGGAAGGGAAGGGGTCTTAGCGCACATACATCTTGAGCGGGGCCCGAAGCTCGGCCGCTACCGCGTGAACCTACGGGACTTGGAAGAGATCGGCGCCGCGGCCATCGAGCGGGCGCTGGAGGAGTGTGAGCTCGTGGTGGTCGACGAGGTGGGTCCCATGGAGCTACATTCCGAGAGGTTCATCCGGGCGGTGGAGAGGGCGTTGGAGTCCGACAAGCACCTTCTCGTCACGGTCCACCGGGCCTCGAATCACCACCTGGCCTACCGGATCCGCCACGAGACCGACCGCTTCTTTCGGCTTTCGACCACCAAGCGGGACCGAATAACGGAAGAGATAATTGAGCTCCTTTCCAGGGGCCCGGATAGGTGATCCCTTTCCTTCAAGAGACTCACTGGGAAAAAACCTTGGACCTCACCCTTGTCCCATGGACATTAATTGGCACTATAATATTTATTATGCGGGTGGGGGTAATCCGGGTCATCACCATTTCCGAGAAAGAAGAGCTCGAGCGCCATGGCAAACTCATCGAAAGGCTTTTTCCTGGGATAGAAACGGTTTCAGCCTGTATCCAGGATCAGCCTCGGGGAGTGTACGACCGGGAAACGGAGCGGCTCGCAGCGGAGAAGGTGGTCCGTTTGGCGTCGGAAATGGAGGGTAACGTGGATGCCATCTTTATAAGCTGCGCGGCCGATCCCGGTGTGGAGGAACTAAAAGGAAAGCTTTCCGTGCCCGTGGTGGGCGCGGGCGAGTGTCTGGCCTCCCTGGCCCGGGCCCTGGGGCAGAAGGTGGGAGTGCTCACCATCGCCGAAGGGGTTCCTGAACCCATACGAAGGGACCTCCGTGGCTTTCTATGGGAAAAAGTGGAGGGAGCCGAATCCACGTTGGACCTGCGGTCCAGGTTGGACTCCGTGTTGCAAGCAGCAAAAGCCCTCTTAAGGAAGGGTTGTGACGTGATCGCGCTGGCCTGTACTGGGTTTTCCACCATCGGTGCAGCGCCCTTGATCCGCCGGGAGACGGGCGTTCCCGCCCTAGATCCCGTGGTGGCCGCGGGTTCCGTGCTCTACAACTTGCTTTGCGGCGAAAGGGGGTGGTAGCGGGCGCCGAACGGTTCCTTCCCTCAACAAAAGTACCTCAAGGGGGTGGTTTGGTTGCGGAGAGGTATTTTGTTGGCGTTGGTGGTGCTTTTGGGCCTTTGGGGGATGGCCTTGGGAGCGGGGAAGAGGACCTTGGTGGTGGGGCTTTCCTCCGATCCCCGAGGCCTTAGCCCCGTCTTCGCGTGCACCTTCGTGGACTGGGTAGTGGGGTATCGCCTCTACAGCTCCCTGTTCCAAGCCGACGAGAACTTCCAGCCGGTGCCGGACCTGGCCGAGTCCTGGGAAGCTTCGCCGGATGGTCTTACTTATACCTTCCACTTGCGGCGCGACGCCACCTTCCACGATGGCAGCCCCGTAACCTCTGAAGACGTAAAGTTCAGCGTGGAGTTGGCTCTCAAATACGGCAGCATCTGCGCCCGGGGTCTGGGAACAGTCATCGACAAAATCGAAACTCCGGACCCATATACCGTGGTGTTCCGGCTCAAATCGCCCTACCCCGAATTCCTAAACCCCTACGACGGACTCGGTCCACACTGTTCTGCGGTTTTGAAGAAGGAACTTTATGAGGGCACCGATCCCCTTACGAACCCCTACAACTTCAAGCCCATAGGCTCCGGCCCGTTCAAGTTCGTGGAATGGGTGAAGGGAAGCCACATCGTGCTGGAGAAATACGAGGGGTACTTCGGCGAGGGGCCGTACATCGATCGGATCGTCTTCCGGATCATCCCCGACCCCATGACACTGGTGATGGCCTTCGAGACCGGTGAGGTGGACTGGATACCCTTCATTGTCCCTGCCAGCGAAGTGGCGCGCTTGAACCAATTGCCCGATGCCAGGGTCTTCTTCCACGGCTCGCCCTGCGGGGTCAGCTTGATCCTGGGCTATAACTTGCGGCTCGAGCCCTTCAACGATCCTGCCGTGCGCAAGGCCCTGACCGCTGCCATCAACAAGGAGAGGATTGCGGAACTCGTGTACTACGGCGGTGCCAAGGTCCCCAATACTTATGTGATCCCCACTCCCTTCTCCGAATGGTGGTTCAACCCTAAAGCCAAACAGATCGGCTACGATCCTGAGCTTGCCGCCAAGATCCTCGATAAAGCGGGCTATCCCGTCAAGGAAGACGGCTGGCGGTTCCACATGACCCTCAAACACACCACCGGATATGCAGAGCACCTCAAGGTGGCTGAGCTCATCAAGGAGGACCTGAAGAAGATCGGGGTGGATGTCCGGATCGTGAGCTTGGAGCACGCGGCCTGGCACGAGCAGGTGTTCCGGCGCTGGGACTTCGACGCCAGCCTTCTCCCGTTCTGTAGCGGTCCAACACCGCCCACCATGAAGCGCTTCCACACCGACAACATAAAGCGCATAAGCTGGGCCAACTGCATGGGCTACAGCAACCCCGAATATGATGCCCTCTTTGAGCTCATGATCAGCGAGCTCGATAAGGATCGGCGGTTGCAGCTGGTACACCGGTTACAGGAGCTCCTCGCATGGGACCAGCCCGCGTCCTTCATCGTGGGCCCCCTCAATGGCACTGCCATCCGGGAGGGGCTCTTCACGGAGGAGCCCAAAGGCGTATGGGTGCTCGGGTACCTGTGGATGCACCTGAACAAGATAAAGCCCTTGGAGTGAAACGGGCTTCCGCGGCTGCACCCTGGGAACGAGCCGGGGTGCAGCCGCTTTTTAGGCCATGACCGCGTACATCGTGCGGAGAATTGCCGGGGCATTTCCCGTCGTCCTTTTGGTATTGGTTTTGAACTTCATTATCCTGCATCTCGCCCCGGGAGATCCTGTTTTCATCTTCATCCAGGGCGGGGGCGAGGTCACCGAGGAATACGTTCAGGAGATCCGTGCACGCCTGGGCCTGGACAAGCCTTTGGGAGAGCAGTTCTTCATCTTTATCGGGAACGTATTCCGGGGGAACCTGGGGTTCTCCCATTTCTACCAGCAACCGGTGCTGAGGGTGATCGCCGAGAGGGTTGGGCGCACGTTCCTGCTCGTGGGACTTGCCATCTTCCTCGCGGCGTTTCTGGGGATAACCTTAGGGGTCCTTGCGGCCAGCTATCCCTACACTCCCATAGATTACGCCAACACCGTTGTGGCGGTATTCGGTTACTCCATTCCCACTTTTTGGTTCGGCCAGCTGTTGATCTTGGTGTTCGGCGTATTCCTCCGTGTCCTTCCGGTAGGAGGTGTGCCCATAATCGACCGCAGTCTCTCCGCGTGGGCCTCCCATCTTGTGCTCCCGGTCACGTGCCTCAGTGTTTATCAACTCGCCCTGATCGCCCGGCTTACCCGGGCCAATATGAGGGAGGTCTTAAACATGGATTACATCGTAATGGCACGTGCCAAGGGCCTGCGGGAGCGCACCGTAATTATGAAACACGCCTTGCGGAACGCTTCCTTACCCGTGGTGACCGCTATCGGCCTGAACTTCGCCTCCCTCCTTACCGGAGCGGTGGTAACGGAAACGGTGTTCGGATGGCCAGGACTAGGGAGGCTGATGTTCGAATCCCTTTATCGGCGCGACTACCCCGTATTGTTAGGCTTGCTCATTGTGATGTCCTTGGGTGTGGTCGTGATAAACCTTTTGGTGGATCTTTTATATGCCTTTCTCGATCCCCGCATCCACTATGACTAGGAGTGGACTATGAGGGAATTTTGGAGGGCGTTTCGGAAGAACAAAGCCGGCCTTGTGGCTTTGGCGTTCGTCCTGTTCCTGGGAGTGGTAGCCGCTTTGGCCGACCTCTTGACGGAACACGATCCCTTGGAACCCGGCCTGGGACGCCCTTTTTCCCCTCCATCCCGAGCCTTTCTCATGGGCACCGATGATCTAGCACGGGACATCTTCAGCGGCGTAATCCACGGGGCCCGGGTCTCCTTGATGGTCGGGTTGAGCGCCGCGGCCACCGCCTCCTTGATTGGGATCCTCATCGGCTCCGTGGCCGGATTCCTCGGAGGCGCAGTGGATTATGTGCTTATGAAGTTATGCGAGCTATTTCAATCCCTTCCCATGTTCCTGTTCGCCCTGGTCATTGTCAGCTTTTTCGGCAACAACATCTGGAACATCGTGATCGTGATTGGAGCCATCACCTGGCCGAGGATGGCGCGGCTTGTGCGCGCCGAGATCCTCCATTTGAAGGAGATGGAGTTCGTCACCTCTGCTCGAGCCGTGGGGTTAAGCAGCACCGGGATCGTGTTCAAACACCTTTTGCCAAACGTGCTTCACGTCATCGTGGTAACCCTCTCCCTGGATGTCGGGACCGCCATTATTGTGGAAGCCTCGTTGAGCTTCCTCGGCGCAGGGGACCCCAACGTGATGAGTTGGGGTCGCATGTTGCATAACGCTCAGAGGTTCATCCGTAGGGCGTGGTGGATGGCCGTCTTTCCCGGCCTCGCCATCTTCCTGACGGTCCTTTCCTTAAACGTCTTAGGAGACGCGTTGAACGACGCGTTGAATCCAAGGCTAAGGGGAAGACGAGGATAAAGGTCCCCTTTTTAAAAGGGGGGCCGCTTATGGCCCCCCTTTTTCTCCACTCAGGCTAGGAAATCGCTTTCAGCCCGCCTGAGCCTCTGTGGCCACGAGGGCACGGATGAGAAATACGTCGAGCTTGGCGCTCAGGGCCTTGATCCGCAGGATGTGCCTCCCCAGCTCCAAAGCCTCAGGGGCGGGACGCTCGGCCTTGGGACCCCGGGGGGCGAACTCCTCCCGCAGGCCCTGGACCAAGCCCCTCACGATTCCCCGGAACTTGGCAGCTTCCTCCGGGGAAAGGGCGCTTATCGCGCCCTTGAGGTAAGCCTCCACCCAATCCCGCACCTCGGCGAACCTACCGGCGGGCGCAGAGCCTCGGCCTTCAGGTCCACGCCCCGGGGCTTCAGGAGCCATGCCCTTGGGCGTCATCCGGGGGAAGGTCCCCATGTGTTCCCTGGCCTGCAAGTGCTCCCGCACACGCTGACCGATCCCCCGCTCGAACACGTCCTCGATACGGTGCAAGGATAGGGAGAGGATCACCAGGTCCTTCAGGGCCTCCTCACTGGGCCCCTCCGCTTCCTTTAGGGCCTCCAGGGCATCCTTGGCGAGCGCCATGGGCTTCGCCAACGCCTCCTTCAACGCGGGCATCTCCTCCACCTTATCCCACAAGGCGCTGAGTTCGGTGGCGATGGCCTTGATGAGCTCGGGGAACTTCTCGGGGGCCTGCGGCGCGGGCACCACCCCTTGTGCCATCGGCTGGGCAAGTCCACCCACCGCCAGCGAGAGGACGACCGCCATTCCCGCCGCGAGCTTTGCCACTTTGGAAACGTCCAACATCTTTACCTCCTTGGTTTTCGGCCCATTGGGGCCGTGGTTGCTCGGAGCCTAGCCCGATCCCGGTCGCTGTTGAACCGAAGGGGGGTAAACGGCCCGGTCAAAAACGGATCAAAAGGGTTTGACCTCCTTGTGGTAGCTGGAGGTTTTGCCTATTTTGTCTTTACCGTGAACCTGGGGAAGAAAAGGGCTCGGAGTTTAGGTCTTGCCCTTGGGGTGATATTTCTGGGAGCCGCGTTGGCCCTGGGACTTTTGGGGGGAAGGCCTTCGGTGGAGGACGAGGCCTTCCGCACTCGGAGCTTGGACTACGTGGCCGCCTTCGCCACCGCCGTCCAGGGCTGGCTTGAGGAAGGGGATTTCGAGACCCTTGAGGACGCCGCCAGGTTCATGCTCCTGGGGAGCGCCGCCTTCGTGGAGGTGGTGTGGGACGGAGAGGCGGTAGTCAAGGAGGCCCGGGGCGATGTCTCCCCTCCTCCGCTGGAGGATACCCCCTCCGAGGCCGTGACCGCCTTCCACTCCCGGGATAGCGCCCGCTTCTTGGAGGTGGTCTATCCCTTGGAAAAAGGGTACGTACGGACCTGGCTCGAGGTGCCGTCCCTAGCCGGGGTGCCATGGTGGTTGTCCACGGTGGTGGGCCTCCTTTCGCTTTTGGGCCTCGGCGCCATCGGGGGGGCCTTGTACCTGGGGCATCGGAGCCCGGGCCCGGAGCCAGGGAGGAAAAGATCCCTTATCGAAGTGGGAGGTTTGGTGATCGACGAGGGGAGCAAAGAGGTCACGCTCTGCGGGAAGCCGGTCAAGCTCTCGCCGAAGCAGTACGCACTTTTGGTGCTCCTCGCTCGGGAACCGGGGAAGGTGTTCTCCGATCGGGACATCCTCCGGGAGCTCTGGCCCGACTCCCGGTATGCGAATTCCAAAGATGTAAAGCAGTACGTTTATCTCCTGCGGCGGAGGTTGGGGGAGGTGTTGCCCGGGGCCGAGGCCCTGATCGCCACCGTGCCCGGGTTCGGCTACAAGCTCCTCTCCCCGGAAGAGATCGGGTTAACCGATCGTTGATGTACTTTCGACCGCAAAAGGGCTAAGGTGATGGACGATGGTGCGGAAAATTTTGGCGATTCTCGCGGTATTTTCGGTCCTTTCCCCGGCGGGCGGGGCCCAGCCCACGGAGCCTCCCGTGCCACAGCTTGCGGTAGAGGTGATGTCCCTCGTACGGGAGCTGCGGTTGGCGATGTACTACGCGGCGCTGGCGGTGTATGCCCCCACCCCGGCCGATCAGCACCTCTACTCCCAGCAGGTGGTGAACCTGATCGAGGGAGACGGTGGCGAACACTTCGTAGGAGAAGGGCCCCAACGGATACCCGGCATGCTGAACCGCCTCGCGGCCATCCATCGGGCCATTCCCCCCGACCTTTCTCCGATGAAGCGGCGGGCGGTGTTTCTCGTCTTGAACAACGTCCGCACCTTCCTCGAGCTAGCCCTGGAGGAGAGCCTGGCTTCGTTGAGGAAGGAGGACATCGAGGCCGGGGCAGAGCACATGCGCAAGGCGTTCGCGTTCCTCTTCGCTGCCTGGGGCGTGGAGGTGGAGACCCCCTACCTCGGGGGTGTGTGGCTCCTGCTCAAACACCTGGGGTACCAGCGGCCCACGCCCCCAGCAAGGGCCATCCCTAACCGGTGAAGAGGGGAAGGGAAAAGAAGATGGTGGTACCTTCTCCCACCACGCTTTCGGCCCAGATCCGGCCTCCGTGGGCCTCCACGATGGCCTTGGCGATGGCCAATCCCAACCCCGAGCCCTCCTCGTTTCGGGAGCGATCCACCTTGTAGAAGCGTTCGAAGATGTGAGGTAGATCCTCAGGAGGTATCCCCGGCCCCTGATCCCGCACGGAGATCACCGCTTCGTTCCCTTCCCGCTTGAGGGTGACCTTCACTACTCCCCCAGGCGGGGAGTAACGTACCGCGTTGGCGAGGATATTTCCGAGGACTTGTCGAATCCGGTGCGGATCGGCTTCCACCACGAGGCCTCGTTCGAGCTCAGCCTCGATCTCGATCCCTTCCTCTTGGGCCACGGGACGGATCGCGTCACAGGTGCGCTCCACGAGCTCCGCTAGCTCCATTTCCTGTCTCTCCAAGGGCAAGGTCCCGGCTTCCGCCAAGGTGAGCTCCCGCAAATCTTCCACAAGCTTCCCTAATTGGAGGGTCTCCTCGTAGACCGGGGCCAGGGACTCCTGGGTTAGGGGGAAAATACCGTCCAGCATCGCCTCGAGATTCCCCTGGATCACGGTGAGGGGGGTGCGGAGCTCGTGGGCGATATCGGCGATGAGGTTCCGGCGCGCCCTCTCCGAGCGCTCCAGGGCCTCGGCCATGCGGTTGAAGGCCTGGGCCAGCCTCCCCAGCTCGTCCCTCCCCCGGACCACCACCCGGTGGGCGAGGTCCCCGGCGGCGATGCGTTCGGTGGCCCGGATGAGCCGCCTGAGGGGCGAGGCCAACTGCCACGCGAGCATTGCCCCTAGGATCCCCGCGGCCACGAGCCCGATGGCCACTCCCACGAGGGAGGCGTTCCGCACCGACTCCAGGAAGCTTTCCTCCAGCGGGCCGAGGTCCCCTCGCAGGGGGACCAACGCCCCCACCACTTCCCCTTCCACCTCCACCGGGATGCTGTAGCGGAGCCGATCTACCGAGACGTGCTCCCCAGGGGATACCACCCCCTTTTGGCACGCGATCACCTTCCCCGCGGGATCCACCAGGGCGTACTGGCTAAGGGGACCCCATTGGGCCACCTGCCCTCCGGGCCAGGTGATCACGAACTTCAAGGTGAAAAATCGTTCCACCCCTTCCCAGGAGCGGTTCCTGGCCCAGAAGGCCCCTAAAAGCTCCGCCGCCTCTTTGGCGTGGGCCTCCCGGGACTTTATCAGGTAGAGGTCGAAGCGCTCGTGTAACCCAGAGGTGGTGAAAAAATAAGTGCCCCCTACGGCCACCAGGGTGACCGCCACCATGGCTCCCACCAGCTTCCAGCTGAAGGACATGGTTTTCACCCCTCCGCCTGGAACTTGTAGCCCACCCCGTGCACGGTGACGATGAACCGGGGATTCTTGGGGTCGGGCTCTATCTTGTGCCGGAGGTTCTTGATGTGGGAGTCGATGGTACGGGGGAAGGAGGCGTAGGAGCGCTCCTGCACCGCCGAGAGGAGCTCCCTCCGGGTGAAGACCTTCCCCGGGTGCCGAGCGAGATACGCCAACAGGTCGAATTCAATGGGCGTAAGCTCGACGAGCTTGCCCTCGAGCCTTACTTCCCTTGAGCCGAGATCGATCTCCAGGGGACCGAAAGAGAGGCGCTCCGGCTCCCTGATGCCCTCCGCGCGGCGCAGCACCGCCCGGACCCGGGCTGCCAGTTCCCGGAGGGAGAAGGGTTTGGTCACGTAATCGTCGGCACCGAGCTCCAACCCGGCCACCCGGTCCGCCTCCTCGGAGAGGGCGGTGAGCATGATGATGGGGACGTCCGATTCCCGGCGGATCTTGCGCGCAAGCTCCAGTCCGTGGAGCTTGGGGAGCATGAGGTCAAGGATGATGAGGTCCGGGGAGAGCTCCTGATAACGCCGCCAACCTTCCTCGCCGTCGAAGGCCACCTCCACGCGATATCCCTCCCGCATGAGGTAAGCCTGCACCATCCGGGCGATCTCCCGTTCATCCTCCACCAAAAGGATCGTTTTCATAACGAAAAAGAGTATACAGGGGCAACGCGGGGCTGCCCCTGGGAGTTATCACTGCAAAGCGGGCTCTTGCGTGCACCCATTATCCCGTCCCCCTCTGCAAAGGCCATGAAGAGGTTGCGAAGATTCTGTGGAGGCCCGTAAGATGAATTTACTATGGGACTTGAGGGTCTTCTTTACCCGAAATCGGTGGCCCTGATCGGCGCATCGCCCAAGGAAGGGAAACTCGGGAACGTCCTCTTCAAGAACATGTCCACCTTCCCCGGCCGCTTTTATCCCGTAAACCCGAACTACGAGGAGATCGAAGGAATCAAATGTTATCCCAACGTATCCTCGCTTCCGGAAGTGGTGGACCTGGCGGTGGTGATCATTCCCGCGGACCCGGCCTTGCGGGTGATCGAGGAGTGTGGCCGGGTGGGGGTGCGGAACGTGGTGGTAATCACCGCCGGGTTCAAGGAGGCGGGGCCAGAGGGGGCTGAGAGGGAAAGAAAGCTCGTAGAGATCGCTAAACGATACGGGATCAATGTGCTCGGTCCCAACTGCTTCGGCCTGATCTCCACCGAGGTGGGCCTCAACACCACCTTCGCCCTGAAGACCGCCCTCCCCGGGAACATCGCCTTCCTTTCCCAATCCGGGGCGTTCTGCACCTCGGTGTTGGACTGGGCGTGGGAGGAGAAGCTGGGGTTCTCCCACTTCGTGTCCCTGGGAAACAAGGCGGTCCTCAATGAGTCCCACTTCCTTAAACCCTTCGCCGAAGACCCCGATACCAAGGTGATCGTGGCTTATCTCGAAGGGATCGCGGACGGGGAGGCCTTCATCCGGATAGCCCGGGAAGTGGTGAAGACCACCCCCATTGTGGTCCTCAAGGCCGGGCGCACCGAGGCGGGGGCACGGGCCGTATCCTCCCACACCGGGACCCTGGCGGGGTCCAACGTGGCTTATGAGGCGGCCTTTCGCAAATGCGGGGTGATCATGGCGCGGAACGTGGAAGAACTCTTCGATTACGCCTATGTGCTTGCCAAGCAACCCCTTCCCAAGGGGAGGCGCGTGGGGGTGATGACCAACGCCGGGGGGGCGGGGGTGATGGCCTCCGATGCGGTGGAGGAGTACGAGCTTGAGCTCGCCCGTTTCTCCGAAGAGACCATGAAGACCCTGCGGGAATTCCTCCCCCCGGCGGCCAACATCTACAACCCCGTGGACATACTGGGCGATGCCCACCCCGACCGATATGAGCGCGCATTGGACCTTGTGATCAACGATCCCAACGTGGACATGGTGGTGGCCCTCACGGCGCCGGCCCCCCTGATCCCCTTCGGGGTGCTCTCCCGGATCGTGGCTGCGGCCAAGGAGAAGGCCGAGAAACCGCTCACGGTGAGCTTCATGGCCGGAGAGCTGGGTGAGGAGGCGGAGGAGACCCTGCGGGAGGCGGGGATCCCGAGTTACTTCGACCCCGCCCGGGCGGTGCGGGCCCTGGCGGTGCTCCACCGGTATGCGGAGGTGCGCAAGAAGGAATGGAAGGAGCCCCGGCGGCTGAAGGTGGATCGCTCAAAGGTGCGGGAGCTCCTTGCGCGCGCCCACAGGGAAGGGCGGACGCAACTGGGGGTGGAGGCCATGGAAATCCTCTCGGCCTACGGGATTCCCACGGCCCCAGGCCGTCTCGCCCGCACCCCGAAGGAGGCCGGGGAGATCGCGAAGGCCGTCGGAGATGAAGTGGTGTTGAAGCTCGTGTCCCCGGAACTCACCCACAAGACCGACGTGGGAGGAGTGACCTTGGGGCTCCGGCCAGAGGAGGTGGAGGCCGCGGCCCAGGAGATGCTTACCCGGATCGCGGCGCGCTTCCCCCAGGTCCGGATCGAGGGGCTATTGGTGCAGCGCCAGCTTCCCCCGGGACAGGAGCTGATCATTGGCTCTGTCCGGGACCCCCAATTCGGCCCCTTGGTGATGTTCGGGTTCGGGGGGATATTCGTGGAAATACTGCGAGACGTGGTCTTCGGGGTGGCCCCCCTTTCCCCGGATGAGGCCCGGGAGCTGGTGGAGTCCATGCGGGGCTATAGCCTCCTGCGCGGGGCGCGGGGGAGGAAGGGGGTAGCGGTGGACGCAGTAGTAGAGGCGGTGGAGCGGATCTCACACCTCGTCTATGATTTCCCGGAGATAGTGGAGTTGGACGTGAACCCGCTCCTTGCCTATCCGGACGGCGTTGTGGCCGTAGACCTTAGGATCACCGTATCTCGGGAGGTAACGTGAGGCGGGTTTACTTCGCAGCGGCGGAGGAAAAGGCGGGGAAGACCGCGGTGATTCTGGGCCTTTCCCAGGTACTGGGGAACGGCGTGCGGTACCTTAAGCCGGTGGGGTGGGCCAACACCTACCGGAGCGGGAGGCCGTTCGACCGCGACGGGGAGGTGGTGGCCGCGGCCCTGGGCCTCGGCGATCCTGAATCGTTGGTGCCCTTGGTAGGGGTGGACTATCCCCGGTATTGGCGTCCCCCGGAGGACGCCTGGGACCGGATAACCGCCCCCGTGCCCGAGGACGGGGAATGGCTGTTGATAGAGGGCCGGCGCTGGTTCGGGCGGGGGCTTTTCTCCGGCTTAAGCGATGTGGAGCTTGCGCAAAGGCTTGATGCTTCCATCGTTCTCGTGGGCCAGTATGAGGGAGAGCCCTCGGTGGACCGGATCCTGCGTGCGGTCCGCCTGTTAGGAGATGCGCTCTGCGGAGTGATCTTCAACGGGGTGGACGCGGAGGCTGAGCTCCGCGAGGTGCGGGGGTTCGTGGCCCCGGCCCTGGAAGAGAGAGGAATACCCGTTTTGGGGATCGTCCCGTTCGAGCGCAGGCTGCGAACGGTGACCCTAGCGGAGGTGGCGGAAGCCCTGGGAGGGGAGGTTTTGGTAAAAGGGGACCTCGGGGCCGGAGTGGAGAGGTTCTTGGTGGGGGCCATGAGCGGGGAGGCGGCGCTCCGGTACCTGCGCCGCATTCCGGGGAGGCTGGCGGTGGTCACGGGAGGGGATCGGGCCGATATTCAGTCCGCCGCCCTCTCCTGTGAGCGGGTGAAAGGCCTCATCCTCACCGGCTGGCTCCGGCCCGAGCGTTCCATCCTATCCCGGGCCGTGGAGCGGAACGTCTCGGTGATCCTCGTCCCCCAGGACACCATGACCGCCGCGGAGACCGCCGAGGGCCTTCTGGGGCGGGCGCCGGTGCGGAAGGAACATTTGGCGCTGTTGCGGGAGCTTGTGGCGGAAGGGATAGACGTGGAAAGGTTAAAGGAGCGTGCAAATGGGGGGTGATGGACCTTGCGGCTCTCGGACTACCG
Organism: Acetothermia bacterium UBA3571; assembly: GCA_002375995.1. Taxonomy (GTDB): domain Bacteria; phylum Bipolaricaulota; class Bipolaricaulia; order Bipolaricaulales; family Bipolaricaulaceae; genus UBA3571. Next base: position 58,355 of record DFNI01000044.1, read on the forward strand.
TTTCGGTTCCATAAGCGTGGACGGGGTCGCCTACACCGAAGACATCCAGGTCCTGCCTGACGGGGCGGTGAGGTCTTGGTGGCGGAAGGAGGGCCACCGGGTGCTGCCCGATGATCTGTCCGAGGCCCTGGCAGCGAATCCCGAGCTGATCATCATCGGGACAGGCTACGGGGGCAGGGTGGAGATCGCTGAAGAGACGAGGAAGTTGTTGGCGGAGCGCGGGATCGAGCTTCTGGCCTTGAAGACCGCGGAGGCGGTGGAGGCTTACAACGAGCTTTCTCCCAAGCGACGCGCCTGTGCCCTCCTCCACCTCACCTGTTGAGAATGCCTCCCACGGGGAGTCCTCCCTTCTTGGGCGACGGAGGACATCCCGTGGCCGGGCGATTCAGCGACTGAATTTTTCCTCCGCTCGCGAGAAAGCGCGATCGAAGATCTCCAATGCTCTGTCTATGGTGGAATCCCGGATGGTGAGGGGAGGGATGAGCTGGAAGCGGTTGTGGAAGTATCCGCCCTTCTCGAAGACCATCCCTTCCTTGACACATTCCTCCAGGATGAAGGCGGCTTCCTCCGAAGCGGGTTCCCTGGTCTCCGGGTTCTTGACGAGCTCCAGTCCGATGTAGAGGCCTCTGGCGTTGATGTGTCCGATCAAGGAGTGGCGCTTCTGTAACTCCACGAGGCCCTGGTAGAATCTCTCCCCCTTCCTGCGGACTTCGGCGAGGAAATCCTCCCGGGTCACCACCTCCAACACCTTGTTGGCCGCGGCACACGCGAGGACGTTGCCCGCCTGGGTGGAGACGTGGGCCCCGGGGCCCCAGGCCTCCAAGATGTCCGCCCGGGCCACCACCGCGGAAAGCGGGAGCCCCCCTCCCAGGGCCTTGGAGGTGAGCAACATGTCAACTTCCACTCCGTCCCACTCGGTGGCCCACAGCTTCCCCGTGCGACCGAGGCCGGTCTGGATCTCGTCCACGATGAGAAGAATCCCGTATTTGTCGGCAAGCTTGCGCAAGAGCTTGAGGTATCCGGGCGGGGGGATGATGTAGCCGGCGGAACTCTGGAACGGCTCTACTACGAACGCCGCCACGTTGGTAATGTTGTTCTTCGCCTCCCGGTACGGGGACTCCTTGCTCCCGAAGAAGTACTCCAAGTATTCCTCGAGCCGCTCGAGGCAGTATTCCTCCTCCGACTTCCCGGCCGGCGGGCTGCCGAAGGGGCACTGATACGGGTATGGGAAGGGGAAGTATCCCACGGCATTATCCTGAGGCGGGATGGGGTAGAAATAGGCCCACATACCGCCTTTGCCCGTGAGGGACATCGTGCCGTAGGTCACGCCGTGGTAATCGCCGAAGGCCGTGAGGATAAATGGGCGGCCGGTGTAGTAGCGGGCGGCCCGGACCGCTAACTCCACCGCGTCCGAACCGGTGACGCCGAACATCACCCGGGCCTTCCCCCCTTTGATCGGGGTTATTTCCACTAGGCGCTCTGCAAGCTTGATGCGCTCAGGATGTGGGAGATCGAAATAGTGCACGAGCTTTTGAGACTGGGCGGCGATGATCTCGGCGATCTCCCGGTTACATTGGCCCAGGGCAGAGACGGAAAAGCCCGCCAAGAGGTCCACGTACTCCTTCCCGTCCACATCCATGAGGATGTCGTCCTCGGCACGTTCGATAATGGGCGGTACCTTGAACAGGGCGAGGCCCACCTGCCCGTACGACTCCACAGCCAGCCACCGCCGAGCCCACTCCTTGCCCTTGTCCCCGAACGGGGCCTCCGCGATGCGCCGTTCCACTTCCTCTGGTGTAAGCTTAAGGCGTCTCCTCTGTTCTTCTAGCCTTCCGTCGAACATCCAATTCCCTCCTTTCGCCATGCCTCTGCCACCGCGGCCCGAGGGCCTCAACGGAGGTAAATCGGATTGGCGATAATCCAATGGCGGCCTTCCCGGTAGACCTCCACTCGGTACGGGCCGGCGCCTGCGATCCGGAACGAGACTTCTTCACCCTCGGCTTCTGATACGACCATCCCCCCCTTTATCAGGAGGATGTGCCCCGCATAGGGGAGTGACACGCGGAGCTCAACTTCGCGTTCTCCCCCGGGGGAGAGCCCTTCCCCTGGGGGAATTGCTCCCTCGTCCGTGAGCGCCACCACCGCCGTACCCGCAGCAGGGCAGAGGTAATCGAACCCCACGAAGAAATTCCCTGCCGCCAGGCTCCGGTAGATGAGGCTCCGGTCCGCATCCAGCACGCCCTGTAGGCGCTCCCGCAATAGGAGGTGTACCCGCAAGGCCCGAAAGGCCTTCTCGTATGGGAGGATGACCTCGTCCCCCCAGCGGGCGACGCGCTCCGCGTGCGCGTCCAGCCCTCCGAGTCCTACCACGCGCCCCCGCGCCAGAAGCTCGTCCCACTTTCTCAGCGCTGCTATGTTCGGAGCGGCATAGCCCAACACTTCTCCTGGAGGCCTCTCGAGGCCACGCTCGCCGAGGAGCTGGTGGAGATCCGCGGTCAAGTTCCATACCTCGATCCCATCGAACCTCTCCACGCTCCAGTCCCGCCACGGGAGAGGAGGATCGTCGATAATGGGGCTCCCCTGGTAGAAGGGGTGGGCGACGAAGGCGAGTCCCCCCTGGGCCTTAGCGGCATCGATCCCCTCCTGGGGCGACACATCCGGAGGGATCAGTTCCGTGATGCCCAGAGCGAGCATGTGGTTTCCTCCAGGCCGCGTGACCTCCTCGCCTGCTAACACCAACGTACCTCCGTGCCAACCCTCGTACTCCCGGGCCCGTAGGTCGTTGTGGTCGGTGATGATCAAGAAGTCCAACCCCGCGGCTCGGGCCGCGGCGATCACCTCGCTTATGGCCCCCTCGCCATCGGAGAAGGCAGTGTGGACGTGAACAGCACCCACGTATTCGTATAACCCGACGCTCACTCCCGCGCCCCCTTTGTCCGGAGCTTCCCGGCCCCGACCCGGGTGGAGATCAACGTCATCCCCAGGAAAGCCAAGATAGAAGTGGCGACGAGGATGCCCGAGATGGCGCTCGCCGTGCGGATGTCATCGATCAGGCTCCGGTAGAGGAGGAGGGGCATTGTCCTCCAACCGAAGCCAGCGATCATGGACGTGACCTCAAATTCTCCCATGGAGATCGCGAACACCAGCAACGACCCAGCGAGGATCCCCGGGATCACGTTGGGGATGAGGACGTAGCGAAACCGCTGCCACAGGTTGGCCCCGAGGCTCGCGGCTGCCTCCGAGAGCGTCCGCTCGTCGATGGTCTGGAACGCGGCGAGGACGTTCCGGAACATGAAAGGGAACCCCAATGTCGCGTGGGCGAAGACCGCCAGCATCAGCGAACCGCTCCACGCGAGGGGAGGACGATTAAATGCTTGTACGAATCCAGTACCTACCACGATCGGAGGGAAGATCAGCGGGAAGATCTTGAACGCCGACCTCAGCAGCCCTCCTGCCCGCCCACGCAGGCGGTTGATGGCATAGGCTGCGGGGACACAGATGAAGACGTCGATCGCCACCGCGCTCACGGCCACGAGTAGCGAGGTGATGAGCCCCTGGTAGTACTTGTGGCGGTGGAAGATCTTGAGGTACCACCGCACGGTGAACCCCTCGGGGACAATATCCATCCACAACGTGCTGAAGGAGAAGATGAGGGGAACGAGGAGCGGCAACACGATGTAGAGAATCAGGAAGACGAGGACGACCTTCTGTACGAGGTCAACGACGACCTCCTTCCTCATCGTCCCTCACCTCCTGGCCGCAGGCGCCTCTCGATCCAGTTGAGGGTAAGGAGGGAAACCACGATGATCACAATGAGGACCACCGCCAACGCGCTCGCCTGGGGGATGTTGTAGTTGCTCTCAGAGGCATGGGAGTAGATCTGGAGTGACAACAGGGATTTCGCCATGCCGGTCAGCGCCAAGGCGGTGCCAAACGCCGCCAGCATCCCCGCGAGCACGATGGAGATCCCGGCGATGAACCCGGGGGCCAACACCGGGATGATGACATAGATCCACACCTGCCACGCCTTGGCTCCTAAGTTCCTGGCAGCCTCGATCAGGGAACGGTCGAGGTTCAGGAACACCGAAGCCATGGTGAGAGTCATCAGGGGAATGTTGTAAAACGAATAAGTGACCACCAATCCGTGCCAGGAATAGAGATCGAACTTTGGGATTCCCAGATACCGACTAAGAATGATGTTGAAGACCCCGTTCCGCCCCAAAAGGACGATGAACGCGAACGCCACTACGAGACTGGAAAGGGTCATGGGGAGGGAATAGAAAGAAAGGAGCACCCCGCGGACCTTCGGGGACATGCGGCTCGCCAGGAGGCCCACAAACGTCCCTCCCACGGCACCCACCAACGTACACGCCCCAGCGAACCACAGGGTGTTCTTCAACGAGCCCAGGTACCTGGCTTGGGTGAAGGCGTTGAGGTAGTTCTGCACGGTGCAGTGGCCCGTGAAGTTGTCGGTGAAGCTTCGCAGCACTACCCTTGTCAGGGGGTAGAACACGAAGAGTCCCAGAAACACCGTGATCGGTATCAGGAAGAACCACTCGTGCGAGAAGCGTCTCATCTGCCCCCTCCGGAGGAAGGGGGCGGGGAGGGTAAATCCCTCCCCGCCCCCCGCATCGGGGCTTATCCGCCGCCGATCATCTTGGAGTAATACTCCTGGAGATCGTCTGTAATCTCTGCATCCTTCTTGTAGTCGATAAACACCGCCACGTCGTAGGCCTCCTTTGGCGGGAACTTCTCCAAGACCTCGGGGGGAAGCTTGACGGTGGGGTTCATGGGGTGCACGAAGGCCTTGGCGTAGAGGACCTGACCCTCGCCACAAAGGAGGTATTCCAGGAACAGGCGGGCCGTCCAAGGATGGGGCGCGTTCTTCGCCATGATGACGCCGCCGCCGCTGGAAATGGTCCCGTCTTCGGGGATGATGACCACGGAGTTGATCTGAGGGTTGTCCTCCTTCCACTTGAGGAGGTTATAATCGAAATTAATCAAGATTCCGATCTCACCACGCTGGAATCGGGCCACGGTAACTAAGGGATCGACGCTTCCTATTAGACCCATGTCGTGGAGCTTCTTGAAGAACTCCACGCCGGCCTTGTAGTTATAAGGATCACCGGAGAGCGCGTAAGCAGCGGCTTCGATGGTATTGACGCCGGTCCCCGTGGCCCTCGGGTCGAGGTAGCCGATTAGGCCCTTGTAGGCGGGGTTGAGAAGGTCCTTCCACGTCCGCGGCACGGGCTTGACGATGTCGACGTTCACCAGGAAGCCTAATGTCCCCCAGTACGCTGCCTGCCAGACGCTACCGGTATTGGGATCCACCCCGTGCTGAGACTCGGGCCAGACGTCCCAACAGCTGCACTGGTAGTCGGAGGTGAGCCCACGGGAGGCGAGCACAGATGCGAGCGAGGGTTTGAGGTCAGCCACGTCGTTCTTAGTGGCGTTTTCCTCCGTCATGCGGGCGAGCACCACCGAGCTCCCCATGTCGATGTCATGTTGTACGATGCCGTAGAGTTCCTCGAAGTAGCCGTAGATCTCACCGTAGTTGGCCCACGTTTCCGGCATCCCGTAGCTGAAGATGACGCCACCCTCGGCCTTGGCCTTCTCCACGAGAAGTTGGACGTAGTAGTCCCACGCCGGGGTAGCAACGGCCGCGAACCCGAGGATCCCCACAACCACCGCAAGTACCAACGCTTTCTTCATTACACCCTCCTTTCCCAAAACGCGGTTTTTGCGAAAAAAGCGGATTCCCTCCTGCCCCATCACCTCCTCACACAAGAGTTTTTGAACACCACCGCGTCCTCCGGGGAGAAGCAAAGGTAGACCCGTTGTCCGCGCTCGGGGGTAATGCGTTCCTTGGTGGGGACGTCGATCTTCACCTCGGTCCCGTCCCCCAATTTCACCTCTACTCGCATGATCGATCCCAGGAAGGTAACGAATCCCACTTCCCCGGGGACAACGTTGTGGCCTTGGGGAACTGCTTCGCGCTCGAAGGCAAGTTCCAGGCGTTCCGGGCGGACTCCAAGTGAGACCTCCTCGCCCGGGGCCACCTCCGCTCCGGAAGGGAAGGCAAGCAGGCTGTCGTGCCACTTTAGCTTTGGCCCCTCGGAGGTGTCCACCGCCACGCCGGAGAAGAAGTTCATCGTGCCTACGAACGAGGCTACGAAGAGGGTCTGGGGCCTGAAATAGATCTCGGTGGGGGGACCTACCTGTTCGATATAACCCTCATTCATAACCACGATATGGTCTGAGATTGACAAGGCTTCTTCCTGATCATGAGTGACATACAGAGTCGTGATCCCCAACTTCTGTTGTAATTGCCTTATCTCCTCCCGCAACTGTACACGTATCTTGGCATCAAGGGCGGAAAGAGGTTCGTCCAAAAGGAGGATCTTGGGCGATCGGGCTAAGGCTCTGGCTAGAGCGACTCGCTGTTTTTGGCCTCCCGATAGCTGGGTTACATAACGCCTCTCCAATCCCTTCAAACGAACGAGGGCGAGGTATTCAGCGACCTTCTCGCATATCTCCCTCTTCGGACGCTTCGCGATCTTCATCGGGAACGCGACGTTTTGAAACACGGTCATATGCGGGAAAAGGGCATAGTTCTGGAAAACCATCCCTACATCCCTTCTCTCGGGAGGGACGTGGGTCACTTCATGTCCAAAGATGAAAACCCGGCCCGTATCGGGGCGCTCGAATCCCGCCACGATCCGCAACGTCGTGGTCTTGCCACATCCGGAGGGTCCCAACAGGGTTACGAGCTCTCCTCGTTGGACCTCGAGGGAGAACTCGGCCACCGCCACCACATTCCCAAAGCGCTTGCTGACCTCGTTTATCTCCACAGCCGCGCTCGCCATCCCCGATGTCATAACTTCCTCCGTCCCGGCGGTGCTGTGCTGTCCCGCACCACCAGCCGTGTCCTGAGCCGATACACGCCCGGGGAAGCCTCGCCCCGGAGGGCCTCGTCCAGTAACGAAAAGACCTTTCGCATGATGTTCTTCACCGGCTGGGCCACAGTGGTCAGACGGGGATAGGTGATCTCGGCGATGTAGCTGTTGTCGAATCCCACCACGGAACAGTCCTCAGGGACCCGGAAGCCGCGCTCCCCCAACGCCCGAATCATTGCTAGGGCTACCAGGTCGTTGGCACAAACTACAGCCGTGAAACCGAGGCCACGACGGAGGAGTTTCTTGGCGGCCTTGAAGCCCTCGTCATAAGAGAAATCGCGGCTTTCGACCACGAGCCGCTCCTCTACTTCCAGACCCGCCTCTTGCAAGACATCTCGATATCCACGAAGCCGTTCGCGGCTGGAAATCAGGTTCAGAGGACCGGTGATACAGGCGATGCGCTCATGTCCCAACGAAATCAGGTGTTCAGTGGCCTGACGTCCCCCGAGGTAGTTATCCGAGACCACTACCGGCGCGTTTACCCCCTCGACCTCCTCATCTGCCAGGACAACCGCCACTCCATGGGAGATGAGACGGTTGATCTCATCCTTCTGCGATCCCACTGTGCTGAAGATGATCCCGTCCACGCGTTGTCGTTCCAGGAGCTCCAAGTACGCGCGCTCCTTCTCCAGGCTGTTGTCAGAAGAGCAAAGGAGGATCCCGTAGCCAGAGGTGTATGCGATACGTTCCAAAGCCAACGTCAGTTGTTGGAAGTAAGGGTTCATCCGATCAGGTATCACAAATCCTATAATCTTGCTGGGAGCGCCCCGCAGAGCTTGTGCCAACCGATTGGGCTTGTAACCCAACTCCTCGATGGCCTTGGCGACCCTCTGATAGGTCTCGGGCCGCATGTTTCCCTCTATCTTGCCGTTGAGCACGCGGGAGACAGTGGAGACAGAAACCCCCGCCCGCTTAGCGATATCCGCGATCGTTACTTTACGCATCTGTCCGATAAGGTTTTCGTAAATCGTTATCGCACTATACCGTTAACAGAGATACGAGTCAAGCGCGGCCAAGGAGGCCGTGTCCACAAACACCTTTAATCAATGGGTGAAACTCAGTTTCTCGCTTGTCCTCCGCTCCGCGTGGTGGTTATACTGCCTATGCATTAGCTTTTTCGTTTCCGGAAAGGAGGAAAGGGATGAAAGGTGTTTGGGGGAAGGCCCTCTTCGTGGACCTGACCACGGGCTCGGTGGAGGAAAAAACCATTCCCGAGGGGGTCATGCGGAGGTTCCTGGGGGGCGTGGGGCTCGGGGGATACTACCTCGTGGAACTCGCGCCGCAGGGCGCCGACCCCCTAGGGCCGGATAACCCGCTGGTGGTCACTCCCGGGCTCCTCACCGGGAGCCCCATTCCCACCGCCTCTAAGACCGTGTTCTGCTTCAAATCCCCCCAGACGGGGTTCTTCGGGCGCTCCGTGGCCGGGGCCAAACTAGGGGTGGAGCTCAGGCGAGCGGGCTACGACGCCATCGTGATCACCGGGAAGAGCGCAAAGCCCGTGGCCCTGGTGGTGGAAGACGGAAACGCCCGCCTCGAGGACGCCGGCGACCTCTGGGGCCTGGACGTCTTCGCCACCCAAAAAGCCTTAGCGGAGAAGTATCCCGGGTTCCGCACCGCGGTCATCGGCCCCGCGGGGGAGAAGCTCTCCCGCATCGCGTGCATCGACTGCGATGGAAGGCAGGCGGGCCGCGCCGGGGGCGGCGCCGTTATGGGAGCAAAGTTTCTTAAGGCCATCGTGGTCAAGGGCTCCAAGACCCCGGAGTACGCCTGCCCTGATACCCTGAAGGAGCTCGCCAAGAAATGGAACGAAATCATCCGGGACCACCCCGCCACCAAGGCCGACATGGGCTACGGGACCGGGGAGTTCCTGGACTGGATGAACCGCGAATCGGGAACCTTCCCCTCCCGCAACTGGCAGTGGGGCTACTTCAAGAGCGCCTACGAGCGGGCCGGCGAGGGAAAGATCGAGCTCGATCCCTACTACTGGGTCCCTAAGTACTCCAAGCGGAACGTGGCCTGCCCCGGATGCACCAAGCCCTGCGGGAAACTCTTCGTGATCGAGGAAGGGAAGTACGCAGGGGTGGAGATCGACGGCCCCGAGTACGAGACCCTGTACTCATTGGGCGGGGCGCCGGAGATCGCCTCCATCGAGGCGGTGGCCAAGGCCAACGAGATCTGCGATCGCCTGGGAATCGACACCATCTCCGCCGGGTTGACCCTCTCCTGGGCCATGGAGGCCTCCGAGCGGGGGTACCTCTCCGCGGAGGACCTCGACGGGATTGAACTCCGTTTCGGCAACGAGGACGCCTTCCTCGCGGCGCTGGAGCGGATGGGAAAGAAAGAGGGAAAGGTCGGGGAGCTTTTGAGCGACGGCGTAAAAAGCGCCTGCGAGCGCCTGGGTAAGGGCGAGGAGTTCGCCATCCATATCAAGGGGCTTGAGCTTCCCGCCTACGATATCCGCGGTTCCAAGGGGGTGGCGTTGGCCTTCGCCGTCTCCTACCGCGGCGGCTGCCACCTCACCGCCTGTGCCTACGGCCCCGAGTACGGCGGGGCGTGGTGGAAATTCGAGAAGGTGGACCGCCGCTCCATCCACGGGAAGGGCCCGTTCATCAAGCTCCTCGAGGACCTGATGGCGGTCTACGATGTCCTCGGCGTCTGTAAGTTCTCCCGCCACATCTTCTTCCTGGAGGGGCTTCCGGAAATGGTGGAGGCGGCCACGGGCCTCGAACTCACGGGGGCGGAACTCCTTGCAGTTGGTGAGCGGCTGGTGAACCTCGCCCGTGTTTTCAACGTGCGGGAGGGCCTCACCCGGGCCAACGACCACATCCCGCCCCGAGTCTGGCGGGATCCCATCCCCGAGGGGCCATCGGCCGGCGACCGCGTATCCGAGGAGGAGCTCCAGGCGATGCTGGACGACTACTACGCCGCCCGGGGCTGGAGCCGGGAGGGTGTCCCCCTCAAGGCGGTGCTCTTGGCTCTGGACCTCGCGGAGCTCGTGGACCACGGGGCGGGGAACGTGGGTTGATCCCGGGCGATGGGTGATCTACTCGTCGTGAACATCGGCGAGCTCGTGACCCCGCGGGGCTCCGGTCCGCTCCGGGGACCCGCGATGTCCGAGCTCTCGTGTATTCGGGATGCCTTCGTAGAGGTCCGGGGGGGAAAAGTCGCCGCGGTGGGCCCAACGGAAAAGGCTCCGCGGGACTTCCCCGGGGAAGTCCTGGACGCCGGGGGGCGGGTGGTCACCCCCGGGCTCGTGGATCCCCATACCCACCTCGTCTTCGCCGGCTCCCGGGTGGAGGAATACCTGCGTCGGGCCCGGGGCGAGCGCTACACCGGCGGGGGGATCCTCGTCACTACGGAGGCCACGCGGAAGGCCACCGAGGATGAACTGGTGGAGCTCGCCCTCCCCAGGCTCAAGAAGATGCTCCGCTGCGGGGTGACGACGGTGGAAGCCAAATCCGGCTACGGTCTTGCCCCCGAGGCGGAGCTCGCGATCCTGCGGGCGATAAAGCGGCTCGGGGAGACCGTCCCCCAGCGTATCGTTCCCACCTTCCTCGGGGCCCACGCCTTCCCCCCCGACTGCGGGCGGGAGGAGTACATCGACCTCATCGTGGAGGAGATGATACCCCGGGTAGCGCAGGAGGGGCTCGCGCGCTTCTGCGACGTCTTCTGCGACAAAGGCTTCTACACCGTGGACGAGGCGCGGCGGATCCTGGAGGCGGGGAAACATCACGGGCTCGTTCCGAAGCTCCACGCCGACGAGCTCGCCCATGTGGGGGCGACGGAGCTCGCCGCAGAGGTGGGGGCCATCTCCGCCGATCATCTCCTGCACGTGTCCGACGCCGGGATCGAGGCCATGGCCGAGGCGGGCACAGTGGCGGTGCTCCTTCCCGGAACGGCGTTCGTGATCGACGAGCCCTACCCCCCGGCGCGAAAGCTCATCGAGGCCGGGGTACCGGTAGCCATCTCCACCGACTTCAACCCCGGGAGCTCCCCTGTGCTCTCTCTTCCCTTCGTCATGCGCCTGGGGATCCTCAAGCTGAAACTGACGCCGGAGGAGGTCCTCTGCGCCGCCACCCTGAACGCCGCGGCGGCGGTGGGGCTCGCCGGCGAGGTAGGGAACCTGGAGCCGGGGAAGGCTGGAGACCTCGTGATCTGGGATCTTAAGGACTGGCGCGAGCTCTTTTACTGGTTCGGGGATGATATGGCTTCCCGAGTAGTCATCGGCGGGGAGGTAGTTTGGGCCTCGCCCTGAAGGCCTACGCGAAGCTGAACCTAACCCTTACGATCACCGGGCGCCGCCCCGATGGCTATCACACGCTGCGGTCGCTGGTGGTGGCCGTGGATTGGGCCGACGAGGTGCACTTAGAGACCATCCCTAGGAAAAGGATCGAGCTCCGCACGATGCCCGACCTCCATATTCCCCACGGGGAGAACCTGGTTTACCGGGCGGCGGAACTCCTGTGGAGGCAGTTCTTGCCACGGGAGGGGGTGAGGATCGTCCTCCTCAAGGACATCCCCATGGGGGCGGGACTCGGCGGTGGCTCCTCGGATGCCGCGGCGACGCTTGTGGGGCTGAACGAGCTGTGGGAGTTGGGCTTAAGTTCGGAGGAACTGAAAAAGTTCGCGCGGGAGTTGGGGGCCGACGTCCCGTTCTTCCTCGGTGAGAGCCCGGCGTGGATGGAGGGAATAGGGGACCTTCTGCGTCCCGCCGATGAGGAAATCCCCCCGGCCTTCCTGGTGCTCGTCCCCCCGTTCCCCTGTCCCACTCCTGAGGTATATCGTCTCTACGACGAGCTACCCAAACCGAAGCCCGGCCCATCGGAAAGGTTCCCCAACGACCTCTGGCCCGCCGCGGTGAAGCTGAGGCCGGAACTCACCCGCTACGCGAAGGAGCTCGAGGGGCTCGGGGAGATCGGGGTGGGGATGAGCGGGTCGGGGTCGGCGCTTTTTGCGGCGTTCGACGGGGAGGACGTGGCGGAGTGGGCCATGGACGAGCTCCTGGAGCGGGGGGTAGAAGGCAGGCTCAAGCTGGTACGCCCCCGTCCTTATGGCCACGAATTTCTCGGAAATTAGGGAACACGCCGAGTTGGAGATCTCTCACTTCACGGGGCGAGGGAGACCGGAACGAAACCTCACTCTGTCTCCTCAGGGGGTTGAGGAGCAACTTCCAAATCTAAGACACCGTCGAGACCGGACGCGAACAACTGGGCTTCACTGGAACTGAGGTCGACGCTGTAGATTTCCCCGGCGAGATGCACGCCCACGTAGGCCCGCTCCTCCTGTACCTTGAGGGCGGTGATCCTCCCATCGAGCGAGGCGATCTGGGGCACTCCTTCGCGGATGTCCACGCGGTACACTCCGTAGTCCCCCGCCACGTAGTACTCGCCATCCGCATAATCCACCACCAGCATGATTTCAGGGATAATGCTCAGATTAAACAAAGTGAAAATCTGGTAAATTTGGGGATCGATCAGGAAGAGACGCTCCAGTACGCTGTCGAGCACCACCAGCTTCTCCTCCGCCATCACTCCGTTCAGGGCTTGGTAAGATCCCGGGCTCGGCGGTAAGGTCACAGTGGCTAAGAGATTACCCGAGGCATCGATGAAGTAAATCGCGTCGGCCCGGTTGTCGAAAAGGGCCAGTTTGTCCCGATCCACCACCGCGAAGTTCAGAAAGAACGGGACCTGGTCGGGGACGGAAATCGAGCGGATGTAGTTCCCCTCCAAATCTAAAACCTGGATCGAGTCTGTGCTACATTTCGCGTAGAGCTCACCTTCGTGTATGTGGAGGGAATGGCTGGGACATCCCGCTATGAGCGTATGTGAGGTACCGGAGGGAAAAATGGCCACCAAGCCCGCGCCGGTGGCCACGTACAGTTCGGGGGACGACGGACCGGGTCCGTTCCACGGCCCCAAACAACCCGCAAGCATTCCCACTGAACCCAAGATAATGGTCACTCTTAACCACTTCATTCCATTTCACCTCACGCTAGTTTAATTCTGGGATGTGTTTTCGCCCAACAGAGAAAAGGGAGCCTGTGCCGGATCTCGGCTCTTTGTTTGAAGGTTTTCTGCTAGGACTTATTACCATTACGGCGAATAACGCTAACATTCTTAAACGTCTGCGGTGGATTCCGCGGACTTCACACACAGCGTCACTTTCTCCACCGCGATCTTCTCATCGTGATGCTCGTAGGGCACACAGTCCGCCACAGATGAGATGCGGAAGGGCGTAATCCGGCGCAAGACCATCCTCATCCTGTTCCTTCCGGAGCCCCATTGGGGCTAAGCCACCGGGCTCCTCTCCGTTCACAGGAAGGCGGTCCAGAGGTTCATGGTGATGAGGGCTCCCACCGAAGATATCAGGATCAACGTGGCCATCTCCTCCTCGAAGAACCGATACCGGGCACTGAGCACGATCAGGTTCACCGCGATGGGTGTCCCGTTCATGAGGACCACCACCTCCCGCGGAAGCGACTCCAACCCCAGGAGGGCGGCGAACCCCAGGGTGAGGGCCGGAAGGTGGACGAGCCTTAGGGAGGCGAGTCCCACCGCGCGGAGCAACCTCCGGTGGGGACGGCCGTACAGAAAGACACCCAGGGAAAACAGGGCCACCGGCGCGGCCGTCTCCCCCAAAAGCCCCGCGGCCCGATGGAGGAAGAGGGGGAGCTCTGCCCCCACAAGGGACAACGCCACTCCGGCCACCAAGGAGATGATCAAGGGGTTCCGGGTGAACCGCAACAGCACGTCCGCCACCGCCCGCGAAAGGGGGACCCCCTCCATGCCGTAAAGCTCCAACAACACAAGGACCAAACCCACCGTGAACGGGGCCACCGCCGCGATCATGGACACCGCCAATCGCACCGCCTCCTCCGTCCCGATCACCAACTCGATGAACGGAATCCCAAAGAAGGCCAGGCTCCCGAACACGCTCCCCACGGAAAGGAGATAGAAGCTCCCCCGGGAAAGCCCGAAGACTAGGCGAAGGAGCCCCAAGAGAAGGAGCAGGACGGCGATGGGCGCGGCCCCCGCCCCCAGGAACCGGAGGGTCTCGGGCCCGAACTCGGTCTCCGCGAGCTTCACCAGGAGGTAGGCCGGGAAGGCGAAGAAGTACACGAGGCCATTCAGCACCCGCTCGTCCCCGGCCCGGAGGATCTCGAGCCTGCGGGAAAGGTACCCCATCCCGATGAGAAGGGCGATCACCGCGGAGCTGGTGATAGCTTTCGGCATCCTTACCTCAAGCGTCCCCGCAGGTACCTTCCCCCGGGCCCCTCTTCCACCAACCCCGCCAGGGAAAGCTCCAGGAGCACCCGAGCGACAGTAGCGTAGGGAAGCCCCGTTCGCTCCGCCACCTCCTCGGCGCTCAACGGCTCCCCTCCCAGGGCTTCGTACACCACCCTCACCTCCCCGGAGAGCTCGGGTTCCTCCTCGGCTTCCTGCTCGCTACCCATTCGCAGGCCTGGGAACCTCAACTCCGCGAGAATATCCTCAACCCCCATCACCAGCTTCGCCCCCTCCTGAATGAGGCGGTTGGTGCCCCGGGAGACTTCCGAGGTGATGGGCCCGGGCACGGCGAAGACCTCTTTCCCTTGCTCCAGGGCGAAATCCGCTGTGATCAGGGCTCCAGACCTCTCCGGGGCCTCCACGACCACCACCCCCAAGGACAGCGCGGCGATGATCCGGTTCCTCTTGGGGAAGGTCCACTTGGAGCCCGGGGCCTCCCAGGGATATTCGGAAAGGACCGCGCCCCGGGAGGCAATCTCTTCCATGAGGCCGTGGGCTCCGGCGGGATAGGGATTTCCCAGCCCCGTCCCCAGGACGGCGACCGTCCGCCCTGCCTCCAGAGCCCCTCGGTGGGCCGCGGTGTCGATCCCCGGGGCCATCCCTGAAACCACCGTGACCCCACGGGACGCTAGCTCCGCGGCGAGCTTCCGCGCCACCAATCTCCCGTAGCTCGTGGCCCGCCGGGTCCCCACGATGGCGACGGCCCGCTCGTCCTCGGGGCGCAACTCCCCCAGGACGTAGAGGGCGAGCGGGGGATCGGGGAGGACCCGGAGCGCCCCGGGATACCCATCATCCTCCGGGGTGAGGATCGCCGCGCCGGCCCCCTCGGCCAGGGAGAGCTCCTTCACGGGGTCGCACCCGCGGAGCTCCGCCGCGAGCTTCCCCGCCGCCCCTTCCCCGATCACCGCGGCGAGCTCCGCTTCCGTGGCATTACATACCGCCACGGGATCCCCGAAGGCCTGAAGGAGGAGCCGCCGCCTCCTTGCGGTCAGGGAAGGCGCGGCGTTCAGGGCGATCCACGCGTACTTCCTCTCCACAGGACGATTCTAGGTGCCGCATCCTTGGTCCCCAACCCCGCTCCAGGTATGATGGGAGAAAAATTCGGGAGGGGATCATGAGGAGATGGGGCACGCTCGTGCTTCTCGTCGTGGGCCTCTGGATGCCCATTCACGCCGATGCCCTACGGGTCATCTCGGCCCCGGAGGACACCGAGTACCACTACCACGTAGTGGCCTTCTTGCCCGATAACACCCTGGTGGTGGCCCGGGGAAGGGTCGTGGAGCTCTGGCCTTACCCGTGGGAGGCACCGGCGCGGGTCCTCTCGGGCCACGGGGGAAAGGTCTCCGCCGCCGCGGTCTCGCCGGACGGTCGGTACTTGGCCACCGCCGACTCCGACTCCACCATCATCGTGTGGGATACGGGGACCTGGACGGAGATTTACAGGTTCGAGTCCCACTCCTTCGCCGTGTGGGCCCTGGATTTCTCCCCGGATAGCACGCTCCTTGCTTCGGGGGCGTTCGACAAGACCATCCGGGTATGGGACCTTTCCTTGGGCCTAGAGGTGCTCCTCCTTGAGGGACATCAGAGTTGGGTCCGCTCGGTGGACTTCTCCCCCGACGGGAAACACCTGGTTTCCAGTTCCTGTGACGGCACGGTGAGGATATGGGATGTCACCCAGGGGAAGCTCCTTTCCACCATCAAGGCCGGGGTGGATGGGATTTACAACGTCCTCTTCTCCCGGGACGGAAAGACCCTCGTCTGGGGGAACTACGAGGGAGATATCAAGTTCTACGACGCCGCAACCTTGGAAGAGTTCAGGGTAATCCCCAACCCCCAGAAGCCCATCTACGGCCTCGCCCTCTCCCCCGATGGCTCGCTCCTCGCCTCGGCGGGGTTCGACCGGAGGGTGCGGGTGTGGGAGTTCGGGTCCGGAAACTTGGTGGCCGAGTTCTCGGGGCACACCTCCCACGTGTGGGGCCTGGCCTTTTCCCCGGACGGAAAATACCTCGCCTCCGCGGCCAAGGATGGCACGGTCAGGATCTGGGAACTCCCTTGAAGGGTTAGCAGCGGAGATCATCGCCTGCAGGAAGTGTCCCCGGCTCGTCGAGTATCGCGAGGAGGTGGCCCGTAGGAAGCGGCGAGCGTTCCAGGAGCAGGATTATTGGGGCCGGCCGGTCCCGGGGTACGGGGATCCTGAGGCGCACCTTGTCATCGTGGGCCTCGCCCCAGCGGCCCACGGCGCCAACCGCACCGGACGGATGTTCACCGGGGACGGCCCCCGGGGCGCGGGGGATACCCTGATGCGGGCCCTCCACCGCCTGGGCCTCGCCAATATCCCCTACTCCCGGGACCGGAACGACGGGTTGTGCCTGCGCGGTGTATTCCTCACCGCGGTGGTGCGGTGCGCCCCGCCGGGGAACCGCCCTACCCCCTCCGAGATCGCCAACTGCCTCCCGTACCTCGTGCGGGAGCTCCGGCTCCTGGGGGAAGCCCGGGCGTTGCTCGCCCTGGGACGGGTGGCGTTCGACGGGTGTTTGCGGGCCCTGGGGGCACTGGGTGTAGAGACTCCCAAGCCGAAACCGGCGTTCGCCCACGGCGTCTGCTATCGGTTAGGCCGCTATTGGCTCGTGGCTTCCTACCACCCCTCCCGCCAGAACACCCAGACGGGGCGCCTGAGCGAGGAGGCGTTCCTCGAGGCCGTGGCCGCGGCCAAGGGGTTGGCCGGCCTCTAGAACCGGACCCTGACCTCGGCCCCCACGGCTTGGAGCCTGAACGGGAAGGCTATGGTCGCCCGCAGGTAGCTCTCCGCCCGCTCCTCATCGAACCCGAACGCGAGGGATATAGGGGATGGGCCCTGGGACGTGGCCGCTGCGTTCAGGCTGAACCGGAACGGATCCGGGTTGCAGGAAAGGAAGAGGCTCGCCCGCTGGAGGCCCTCCGGACCGAAGGTCACTTGGACGGTGGCCCGGAGCGGAGCTTCCTGGTACCCGAACTCCGCAATGGAGTAATCCCATCCCACGAGGAAATAGCTCCGCAACGTGATCCAAAAAGGATAGAGCTGATATCCGAACGCGAGGCCCTTGCGCCCGAGGCGCGGGGGAAAGGGGTAGAGGGCTGCCCCCACGGTGGTCTCTAGCCAAAGGTCTTCCCACGAGACGTATCCGGCAGCCGAGCCGGTGAGGGTTGGTGAAGGTGTGTCCAAGGGGTCCTGGATGTAGAGGTCCAGTTGGGCGCTTACCCGGGCCTCGCCCGCGGGGAGGTCCCAGGGCTGGGGGGAGAAACGCACGCCTTGGCGGATAGAGACGAGGCCGCGGGGGGAAAACCCTCCCTGGAGGGAGAGGCGAAGGGGATCCCATTCCGCGCTCCCCCGTAGGGTAAGGGTCCAGTCGAGCCCCGGAAGGGGAAGGGAGAGGTTAGCCCCGACCATAAGGGGCTCCAGGGGGAAGTCCACGTTGAGGATAGCGGCGCCGCTGAGTCCTGTAGCTCCCCGACCATCGGCCCGGAACCCGACGGTGCCCGAGATCTCCCCGAGCCCCGAGAGGGAAAAGACGAGCGACACGGCGAAAACAATGATCGCACGCATAGCGGGGGAGTATACGGTGGAAGGGGTGGGAGGGGAAGCTAAAATAAAGGCTACCAAAGAATCTGTAGTCATTTAAAGGAGGCCGAATGGGGTTCTGGAAACGGGTCGGTGCGCTCCTCTTCGAGCAACCCCCCACCACCCTCTTCGTCGAGCACGGGAAGAAGGTCTGCCGTGCCACCGAGTACCTCCTTTTGGTGATGGAGGCCTTCGCCCAGGGGGATGACTTCGTTTCCTTAAAGGCCGAGGTGGACCGCTGGGAACACGAGGCCGACCAGATAAAGCACCAAATACGGAAGAAGCTTCCCCGCAGCGACCTCTTCCTCCCCATGGCCCGGGGCGACCTCATGGACCTCTTGTGGCAGCAGGACGAGATCGCCGACAAGGCCCAGGATGCAGTGCACCTCCTCTCCCTCCTCCCCCTCACCCTCCCTCAGGAGCTGGGGGAGATTTGGTCCCAGATCGCCACCGGGGTCAGAAGGAGCCAGCGGGCCTATTGCGAGCTCATAGAGAGTCTCGAACGGCACCTCAAGGGGGAGCGGCAGCTGGCAGGAAGGATGCGGGAGCTTTTGGCGGAGATCGGGGAAGAAGAGCACGGGGTCTCCACCGCCGAGGATCGGTTCGTGGAGGCCATCTACCGGCAACGGGACATGGATGCCTTCACGAAGATCCACCTGGTGGAGGTGGCCCGCACCGTGGGCCAGGTGGCGGGGCACATGGAGAACGCCGCCGGTAGGATCTGCCTCTTATTTTTGGGGTGAGCTTGAGCTCACAGGAATCCACCGGATATAATCCCCGTCCGGATCCGTTTCCCAACAGCAAGGAGGCAAAATGCAGAAGACTTACATGGCCAAAAAAGAAGACGCCGGCATCACCTTCAAGCGGGAGTGGTACGTGGTCGATGCCACCGACCAGCCATTGGGGCGGCTCGCTTCCAAGATCGCCATCATCCTCCAGGGCAAGCACAAGCCCACCTATACCCCCCACTTCGACGTGGGCGACTACGTCATCGTGGTGAACGCCGAGAAGGTGAAGCTCACGGGGAAGAAGTGGGAACAAAAGCTTTACCGACACCACACCGGCTACGTGGGACACCTCCGGGAGATACCCTATGAGGAGCTGGTGAAGGTGCATCCCGACTGGCCCATAAAGCTGGCGGTAAAGAGGATGCTCCCCAAGAACAACCTGGGCCGGCGGATGCTGCGCAAGCTCAAGATCTACGCCGGTCCGGATCATCCCCACAAGGCCCAGAAGCCCAAGCCCCTCTCCCTCTGACCCTTCCCCCTGGGCCACGCTGCCCCCGTGGGGCGGACACCTGTCACAGACCCCTATGACAAATTGAGGTAACCCGCGGGGCAGCCTTCCTACTGATCCCTAAGGCTCAGAGGTACGCTCCCTCCAGCCATGCGGATGAGTAGGAAGGCCTTGGTGGGATTGCTCGTCTTGCTTTTCGGGGTCACGGTTTCCGCTGAGCGCATGGCCGTTTTGGTTCAATGCGCCATAGGGATCCCGCCCCAAGCGATCCGGCAACTCCGGCTCTACACCGCCCAGCGGGCCGCGGCTTACAGCGGCCTCTCCGTCGTCCCCGACCACGAGGTCCGCCGGGCAGAGGCCCAGGCGGGGATCTTCCTGGGCACCTACATCCCTGAGGACGGGGTACGGAAGATCCTCCGGGCGGTGGGGGCGGAGTACCTCCTTGTGGTGCGAATCATCGGCTGGGAGGACAAGTGGGAGATCCGGGCGGAACGGGCCCTTCTCGTCTCCGGGGTGGGGCTCCTGGACCCCACCTTGGGGAACCTCCTGGGCCCGTTGGGGCTGCTTTCCGCCTTGGACCGGAGGGCCGAGGTGACCCTTCTCATCCGCCTCTACAACCAGGAGGGACTCATCCACGCCAACGTGATCTCGGTGGACGATGCCCCGTTTTTCCTTTCCTGGATCTTCTCCGATCCCATGCGTGCGGCCCGGAAGGCGGTGGACATGGCCCTCAAGGACGTGCTCCAGATGCTGTGAAGAGGAGGTAACCGCCATCACTGACCTGGTGGTGGTGATGCAGTTAGACTGGAGATCGGCGGCAACAATCGGAAGGAGGGTGATATGAGGAGGAAGATCAGCCTGTTGCTACTGGCGATCCTGGCCCCAAGCGTGCTCTGGGCCCAGGGGTATTTCGAGGTGACCCAAGGGGGCCTCACGAGGAGCGTCCAGCCCCTGGTGGGCACCCAGGACGCCGCCGCGTTCTACGCTTACGCTGGGTTCGACTTCAGCTCCACCAATCCCTTGGCGGCGGACGACACCACGGTCCTTTTCCTTTACCGGGACCCGGCCGGCGAGCTTTATCTCTTCGTGATCCACGACGCGAGCACCAGCACCACCGGGGGCTCGGTCGAGCTCTCCATCCAGGGTATCCCCGCCGTGGCCGACGTCTTGGTGCAGGATGATCCCTCGAACGTGGACCAAAACGATACCTACGACGTAGCCACGGGGAGGTTCACCTGGGTGTGGGGCGCCGGGCGCACCGACGGGATGGTTTTGGGGCCGTTGGGACCGGAGTTCCAGCTCACCATTACCCCCGTTGCCCTCACGGGGATCACCGCGGTGGCCTTCTTAAGCGGTGATATCGCTGCCCCCGAGAGGATCGAGCTCAATACCGTGGACAGCATCACCCTCGTGGGCTCCCCGAACCAGCGGCCAGTGGTGAGCTTCACCGTCTCCCCGGCTGAGCCCAGGATCCGCCAGGAAGTTAAGTTCGACGCCACCGACAGTTACGACCCCGACGGGAGTATCGTGGAGTACCGTTGGGACTTCGACGGGGACGGAACGGTGGACCTCACCACCTCGGATCCCGTGGTCAGCTACGTTTACGAAGAGAGCGGGACTTACAACCCTGTGCTCACCGCGGTGGATGATGCCGGTGCCGCGGCCAGCTACACTGGCACCATCTACGTGTCCCCGGTGACCCTGGTCGCCACCCGTTCCATCTCCGCCATGACCGTGCTCCCCGGCTACACCTTCCGGGTCACGGTCAGGATCCGCGCTGATCAGGATATGGCCGGGGTGGGATTGGACGAGGACCTTCCCGTGGGCTGGGAGGTCACCCCCGTGGAGAACGGCGGAGCCATCTTTAAGCGGGCCACCACCCAATGGGTCTTCATGGACATGCTGCGAGCGGGGACGGAGCGCGTGATCACCTACGACGTAACCGTCCCAGAAGCCGACGTCCTCAAGGCCATAAGGCTTCCCCAACGCTTCTGCATCCAGGGGACGGTTCAGGCCAAGGTGCCGGAGGTGGTGGCCCCGGTGGGAGGGGAGTCTTGTGTGATGGTCAACGACTGCCTCCCCGTGCTCGAGGCCATCGCCCACCTGGTCCCCGCTGAGGCCCCCGGCCAGACGGACAAGATCGACCTGCGCCTTCCCGAGACCATCACCGCGCAACAACTCCGGCGGGCCGCCGAGCTTTGGGCCATGGACCAGCCGGTGGTGGACACCTGTGGGGAGACCATCGACCAGGCCACCCTCAAGCTGATCGCCGCCTATGCCGAGAGCTGCACCCCCATCGATAGACCTCTTCCCGAGATGCCCAAAGCCAACGTCACCGTGACCCGCACCATCTTGGCCCCCATCCCCTGTCAGGGCGTGGTCCTGGGGTTCTACGATTCCGCCGGTAACCCCATCGGCAACACCTTCACGGTGAAGGTGGAGGTCACCACCGATGCCGACGTGATTGCGGTGGGGATCGACGAGGACCTCCCCATCGGCTGGAAGGTGACCCCCCTGGACAACGGCGGCTTCGTGTACAAGCCGTCCAAGATCCAGTGGACGTATCTGGGGCTTTTGCGGGCCGGTGAGACCCGGACCATCGTCTACGAAGTGGAAGTCCCGCCCACCCTGCCCGTTGAGCCACCGCCTCCGGACGGCTGCGGCATCTATCACGTTGAGCACATCGCCGGCGTGGCCGACACCGGGCTCCCCTGTATCGAGGATATCCCCATCGGCGGGGACAACCGGGTGGAGCTCACCAAGTGCCTGAACGTTATCGTCGCCATCTCCCGCTGGGACGTGGAGCGGGACACCGTGGACCTCTCGCTCTCGGACCTCATCACCTTGCCCCAGGTCCAGCGGGCCGTGGCCTTCTGGCTAGAGGAGGAGTCGGTACCCTACACCTGTGGGGCCAAGATCGACTTCGAGACCCTGAAGGAGATCATCGCCCTGTGGCTCACCAACACCCCGATCTGCGAGGCATTGCCCGCGGCAGCTCCAGGGGAATGCCAGGGTCGCTAGGGGAGGTGAGCACGGGCTGGTCTTCCGTGCCGACGGGGCGGGGCCTCCCCGCCCCGTCGGTTTTAAAACCGCGAGAGGGAGGTGTACCACCATGCGAACGGGCGCGATCCTTTTGGGTTTAGTTTTGCTGGGGGCAACACCGATATGGGGGCAAACGGTGACACTCCAGGTTTCCACTTTCACCCCGGATCCCGGCGAGACCGTACAGCTTTGGATTTCGGGGGCCCCCGTGGGGGCGGAGTTCCTTTGGGACCTAAACGGAGACGGCATCGCAGATAGCACCACCGAAATCCCCAGGCTGCAGTGGGCCGTGCCGCAAGGAGCCCACAAGGTGAGGGTAGTGGTGAAGCACGAGGGCAAGGTTATCGCAGCGATAGAGGCCCTGATCGTGGCCGACCCCTACATCGCCTGCTGGCAGACCATCATCCCTTCTGGGAATACCTGGGAGGTGAAGGTGACCTTCCGGGCCAAGGCGAACCTGAGTGCCCCGGGCCTGGAGATCGAGGTCCCGGAGGGATGGGGGGTGGAGGTTTCGGACCCGGGCAACCTCACCTACAAGATCAAGGGAGGCATACATGGCTTTTGGGCCATCGAGCTCTATCCCGGGGATGAACTGGGTTTCCGGTACCGGCTTTATCCCGTTTCCCCCGGGCTTTCCTTCGTGTTTTCGGGCAAGGCGAGCGGGGTCGTTGCCGGACGGTACTACACCGTCCCCATCGCCGGCGTGGTCGCCCCCTAGGGAAGGGGGCGTGCCCGGGCCCACAACGCCTCGAAGAAATCCCCGAGCACAGCGGAAACGGCGGGGGTCCCGAGAAAGGCGACCCCCGCCTCCACGTTTTTGATCAGCGAGTAGTAGGCCCAATTGGCCGAGGAGATCACCGAGTCTTCTCCGTCCACCACCAGGAACTTGGCATGCAGGGTGGAGTTTGGAGGGTCGAAACGCACCTCCACCCCGTGCAGGAGAAGATAGATGGCCACCTCTCGGGCTTCGGAGACGAACTCCGGTTCCATCCAAGTTTCCCCTCCTTCCAGAAGCACCCGAACCCGGACGCCACGGGTCGCTGCGGAGACCAACGAGTCGGTCAACCGGTTGACGGGGCTTTCCCACGGATAGCGGCGCAGCATGTACAAGCAGAGGTCGACTTCTTCCTGGGCCCCATCCAGCAGCCGGGCGGCCAACTCCAGGTGCAACGCCTCGCCCTCCGGGAACTCCGGAAGCGGGACGAACGCCGGGCCGCTGACCCCGCCCATCTCGGTCTCCACGCGGTATCGCCCTTCCCACAGGAATCCGAAGAACCTCCGGAAGACCTCCGCCACTGTAGGTGAGTGCACCGCGAGGTCCACCTGGACGCTCCGAAAGAGCCCGTTATAGGTCCAGGGGGTCGAGCCCAAGATGACCTCGGTGCGGTCGAAAACCAAAAGCTTGGCGTGAAGGGTGATCTCGGGGTCGTCCCAGCGGACCTCGATCCCGTTTTCTGCAAGATAAGTAAAGGCCGCTTCCTCCTCCGGAGGAACCTCATCCCCCCGCTCCAAAAGGACCTTCACCTCTACCCCGCGCCCCACGGCTTCCACCAGGGCGTCCAGGAGGGCGTTGGCCTCGCTCGGTGGGGCATAGCGGCGACAGTCGGACAACATCACCAGGATCTCCCGTTCGGCGGCCTCGATGGCCCCCAAGACCCACCGGAAGTACCGGGGGGCCTGGGGGGTGCTGAGGATGGGGGTAACCGATACCGGTTCCCCCTGGACGATGAGACCGAGGAAAAGGAGAAAAATAGCGAGGATCCGCATCTCCCGGTATGATTTTGTGGTCAAGGAGGCTTTATGGCAAGGGAACTGAAGCCCGAGGAATTGAGAAGGACTTGTGATCCGTCGCGCTTCTCCTTCGCCACCACGGAGGAGTTGGAGCCCCTCAAGGAGATCGTGGGGCAGAAGCGAGCCCTGGAAGCTCTGGAAGTGGGGCTCAACATAAAGGACCCCCTCAATCGCTACAACGTCTACGTATCCGGGGAGCCGGGATTGGGGAAGACCTCCACGGTGATCCGGTATCTCCGGGAGCTTTCCTCTTCCCAGGAGAGGCCGCCGGACATCGTCTACGTGTACAACTTCCAGGAGCCCCACCACCCCCGCTACCTCCTCCTTCCCCCGGGGAAGGGCCGGGAGTTCCAGCGGGATATGGAGCGCTGTGTGGAATTCGTTAAAAGGGAGCTCCCCAAAGCCCTGGAGTCCGAGGAGTTCAAGGCCCGGGCGAAGGCGGAACGGGAGCGGTTCTCCCGCATGCGAGAGGAGGCGTTCGAGGAGCTCGAGGCGAAGGCCAAGGAACTCGGGTTCGCTATCCAACGGACTCCTTTGGGGATAAACACCATCCCCTTAAAACCCGACGGGAGCCCCTACTCCCAAGAAGAGTACGAGAACCTCCCCGAGGAGGAAAAGGACGCGATCCTCAAGCGCCAGGAGGAGCTTCAGGAGGCGATCCGGGAGCTGTTCAAGAGGTTGGGTTCCCTGGAGGAAGAATGGCAAAAGGCCCGCCGGGAGCTGACCAAGAAGGCGGCCGAGTTCCTGATAGGCCCCCGGTTCGCCCAGCTCAAGACCAAATACGCCGGGAACGAGCGGGTCCTGGAATACCTTGACGAGGTACAGCGGGATATCCTGGAGAACGTGGAGTCCTTGCAGGCGGCGAACAAGCAGCCGCCCATCCCCCTCCCGCAGCAACAGGACCAATATCAGAAGTACCGGGTGAACGTGATCGTGGACCACTCCCGCACCCAAGGTGCCCCGGTGGTGGTGGAGGAGAACGCTACATACACCAACCTCTTCGGGACCATCGAGCGGAGGGTCCAGTTCGGGATCATGACCACCGACTTCACCCAGATCCGTGCCGGGGCCCTGCACCGGGCCAACGGGGGGTACCTGGTCCTCTCGGCCCTGAACCTTTTGCGCAGCCCCTTGAGCTGGGAAGCCCTGAAGATCGCCCTGCGCACGGGGAAGATCCGCATCGAGGACCCGGCCCAGATGCTGGGGATCGCGCCCACGGAGGGGTTGCGTCCCGAGCCGGTCCCCCTGGACCTGAAGGTGATCCTGATCGGCCCCCCCTGGCTCTATTATCTTCTGCGCTTCTACGACGAGGACTTCAGGAAACTCTTTACCATCCGCTCCGACTTCGACACCGAGATGCCCTGGGACGGGGAGGCCGAGGAGGCCATCGCCCGGTTCGTGCGGGCCCGCACCGAAGAAGACAAGGGGATCCTCCCCTTCGCCCCTTCCGCGGTGGCAAAGCTGGTGGAGTACGCCTCGGAGCTCGCCGGGGACCAGAAGAAGATCTCCACCAGGTTCGCGGAGCTTTCCGCGCTGATAAAAGAGGCGAGCTTCTGGGCGAGGAAAGAGGGCGCCGCCACCGTAGAGGCGAAGCACGTAAAGACCGCGATAGAAAAGGGCAAATTCCGGCACTCCCTTATCGCCGAGAAGATCCGGGAGCTCATCGCCCGGGGAAAGCTCCTGGTGGACGTCACCGGCGAGAGGGTGGGGCAAGTCAACGGCCTCGCGGTGATCGACCTCGGCGACTACGCCTTCGGGCGCCCCACCCGCATCACCGCCAACGTGTTCACCGGGAAAGACGGGGTGGTCAACATCGAGCGGGAGGCCGAGCTTTCTGGGAAGACCCACACCAAAGGGATCATGATCCTGAAAGGGTATCTCGGGGAGAGGTTCGCGAGGAAAAGCCCCCTCTCCCTTTCGGCCTCCATCACCTTCGAGCAGTCCTATACCATGATCGATGGGGACTCGGCCTCCGCGGCGGAGCTTTTGGCGTTGATCTCCGCCCTTTCCGGCGTCCCCGTGAAGCAGGGGATCGCGATCACCGGATCCGTGGACCAAAAGGGGAGGATCCAGCCGGTGGGGGGCATCAACGAGAAGATCGAGGGCCACTTCAGAACTTGTGAGGTATTGGGGCTCGATGGTTCCCAGGGTGTGATCATCCCCGCCGGAAACGTGGACAACCTGATGCTCCCCGAGGACATCGTCCGGGCCGTGGCGGAGGGCAAGTTCCACATCTGGGCCGCCGAGACGGTGGAGGAGGTAGTGGAGCTCGCCACCGGGGTTCCCGCCGGGGTGCCGGACGAAGAGGGGAATTACCCCGAGGGCACCGTCTACCACCGGGTGATGAAGCGATTAGAGGAGATCCGCCAACGGCTCAAGGAGGAGGTCCCCGCCGAGGAGGAGGGCGAGGGAGGGGAAGGGTGACGTTGCGGTGGGGGCCTCCGGGACATAAGCTCGGGGTGCCATGAAGGTCCTCGTTGTAGGTTACGGAAATCCTATCCGGCGGGACGACGCGGTGGGGCTTTGGGTGGCCAATCGGCTGGCGGTGAAGGGCGTGGAGACCGTCTCCGGATGGCCCTTTGCCCCGGAACTTATCGCGCGGATTGCGGCGGCGGACTTGGTGATCTTCGTGGACGCCGATGTCCGCCCTGGGCCGGTGCGGTGGAAGAAGCTCAAGCCCAAGGCGACCTCTTCGGTGCTCTCCCACGATCCGAGCCCCGAGGAGCTCCTTTCGTGGGCCAAGGCGTTGTTCAAGCGGGCTCCCATGGCCTGGCTTGTCACCGTACCCGGGAAGGACTTCTCCTTTGGAGAGGGGCTTTCCCGCTACGCCCGCTCCGCCGCCGAGCGGGTGGTCCGCCGTATCGAGCGGTTGGTGGCAAGCACGTGATCCTCACCCAGGACACCCCTGCGGCCGAACTGTCCGGGGGGACGTTTTAGGCGGGATCCCGAGCGCAAAACTTGACGGAGGGCATGTCCCAACTTTATAATGCATTTGGTGTAAAACGTTTTAAAATGGCGGCGACCATCAAGGACGTGGCTAAGCGGGCGGGGGTTTCGATCGCTACCGTGTCCAATGTCATAAACGGCAGTCGACGTGTAAGCCCCGAGCTCAAGAAAAAAGTACAAAAGGCCATTGAGGAGCTAGGTTACCAACCTAACCCCTTCGGAAGAGCCCTGAGAAAAGGCGAGTCCTCCACCATAGCCCTCCTGATCCCGGATCGCAGTAACCCGTTTTACGCTCAGATCGCCTGGGGGGTGGAAGAACAGGCCCGCCGTTACGGCTACGCCCTTATCACCTGTCACACCGATGAAGACCCTGGACTGGAAGAGTTCTACGTGTCTTCGCTCCTCCATCGCCGCGTAGCCGGATTTGTCGTCGCCCCCACTTCCGCAGGTCGCGATACCTTGTCCCCGATCCTCCGGCGGGGAGTTCCGCTAGTATTGGTTGACCGCGTCATAGAGGGCCTTCCGGTAGACCAGGTGAGCTCAGATAACGAAGGCGGAGCATATATGGCCATTCGCCATTTGCTCCAACTGGGACACCGGAATATCGGCGTGCTGTCCGGGGTCGAGGACATCAGCACTACTCAAGACCGGATTCGCGGTTACAAGAAGGCCTTCGCGGAAAGTGGGCTGCCGCTAGACGAGAGTCTGATCGCCCCTGGATGCTCCCAAATTGAAGAAGGAGCGGCCGCTGCGGAATCCTTGCTCCTAAGCGGCGAGGTCACGGCCATTTTCAGCATTAACAACATGATGACCCTTGGGGCCTTGCACTCCTTGAAGAAGCTCGGGCTTAGATGTCCCGAGGATGTTTCCCTGGTGGGGTTCGACGACTCAGAGTGGGCCGCGGTGATGACCCCGGGATTGACGGTGGTAGCGCAACAATCCTATGAGCTCGGATACCTGGCCGGTGCTTTGTTGTTCCGCCGCCTCAAACGGCGCCCAAAACCCCCTAAGCCCCGTACTGTGAAGTTGAGAACGATTCTTATCATCCGAGAGTCTACAGCTGAGCCCCGGGAGCCTCTTTCCGGAAAGCTCGCGGCGAGAGGATCATCCGTAGTGGCGAACCTATGAAAGAAAGGGGGTGGTCATAGAACAGGAAAAATTCTGGTGCACAACAATAAAATCCATGAGGAGGTTATCGGCATGTGGAGGAAGAGCTATCTTGTAGGATTGTTGGTGGTCGTTCTCTTCTCTTGGCTGAGTTGGGGCCAGGCCGGATACGAGTACGTGGTGCCTGCCGCAACCACCCTGGAAGCGATCGCCCAGGAGACCTTGGGCGATGCTGCCTACGCCCCGGCCATCATGCGGGCCACCAACGCCAAGAGCCTCGCCGATCCGGCCTACCTCAAGATCAGGACCCTGGACATGGCGATTCCCGCGGGCGCCAAGCTCTGGGTCCCCGAGCGCGCCTGGGCCGAGGCATTCGTAGCCTTCTGGGATCCTAACCGCCCCGAGGACCTCTTCGGCGGGGGGAAACTCGTGGTCGGCTCCTGGTGGACCGCCGGCGGCGAGGCGGAGGGCCTGAACGCCCTGTTCGAGATCTACGACGAGTACTACCCCGATGTCCAGATCGTGAACGCCACCATCGCTGGAGGGGCGGGGTTCGTGTTCCGCGCTGTGATCAAGCCGCGCCTGATCGCCGGGGATCCGCCGGACACCTTCCAACTCCACGCCGGCCTGGAGGTGGAGGGCTACAGCCCCGAGACCTACCTCACGCCCCTGGACAAGCTCTTCGAGATCATGGGCTGGACCGAAGTCCTCCCCAAGGACCTCCTTGACCTCCTCCTCTACAAGGGCCACTTCTGGGGCGTGCCCGTAAACATCCACCGGGCGAACGTCCTGTGGTACGACAAGGCGATCTTCGAGAAGTACGGGCTCACGCCGCCCGAGAACTGGGACGAGTTCTTCGCCATCTGCGAGAAGCTCAAGGCCGAAGGGGTGGTGCCCTTCGTGATGGGCAACGCCGGCGGTTGGGAGGCCGCGCACCTGTTCGAGACGATCCTCATAAGCACCCTGGGCGCCGAGGGCTATAAGGGCCTGTGGACCGGCGAGACCCCCTGGAGCTCGGAAGGGGTTACCGAGGCCCTGGAGATCCTGAAGAAGATCCTGGATTACGTGAACCCCGACTACGCTGCCCTTAGCTGGGACGGCGCCGGCGAGTACCTCATCGCCCACAAAGGCGCCATGATGATCATGGGCGACTGGACCAACGGTTGGTTCATGGCCAAGGGCTACGAGGACTACGGCTGGGCGCCGGTGCCGGGCACCCGGGGGATCTTCGACGCCCTCTCCGACACCTTCTGCCTGCCCAAGCGGGCGCCGAACCCCATCAACGCCTTGGGCTGGCTGATGGTCTGCGGCTCCAAGGAGGGTCAGATCGCGTTCAACACCCGCAAGGGCTCCATCCCGGCCCGGACCGACCTCACCGCGGAGGAGAAGGCCCAGTTCAACGCATACCTCCAGTCCTGCATGGACGACTTCGCCCGCGATGCCATCGTCCCCTCGGTGATCCACGGCGCCGCGGCCATCGAGTCCTGGGTCACGGACTTCAAGGACGCCGTCAACCTCTTCCTCGCCACCAAGGACGTGGCTGGAACCCAGCGCGCCCTGGTGGAGGCGGCCGAAGCGGCCCTGGCCGCGATGGGGCAGTGAGGTAGGGAGCTGGAGGCTAAAGGTGGCCCGGTCGATCGAGCCGGGCCACCTTTTTATTATTCCCCGGTGGAAAGATGAGACGACGGTGGCTCAAAGGCGAACGGCTCATCACCCTTCTTTTGCTCCTTCCCTCGGTGATCGCGGTGGCGGTCTTCGTGTACGGGTTCATCGGCTGGACGGGGTATGTATCGATGAGCAACTGGAACCAGCTCCTCCCCGACTACACCTTCGTGGGCCTGAGGAACTTCTTTAAGCTCTTCGCGCACCCCCGTTTCCAAATCGACCTCCGCAACCTCGCGGTCTTCACCGCCCTTTTCCTCACGGGATCCCTGGCGATCGGGTTCCTGCTCGCGGTGCTTCTAGATCGCAAGGTCCGGGGAGAGGGGTTCTTCCGCACCATTTACCTCTATCCCATGTCGCTTTCCTTCATCGTCACAGGGGTGGTGTGGCGGTGGCTCATGAACCCCGGCAGCCCCCAGATGGGGAGCACCGGGATCAACCTGCTTTTGGAGAAGCTGGGTCTTGGGTTCCTGAAAAGCGGCTGGTACACCGATCCCCGGGTGGGGATCAAGGCGGTGGCCGTGGCCGCCATCTGGCAGATGTCGGGGTACGTGATGGCGATGTATTTGGCGGGACTGCGGGGGATCCCCGAGGAGCTCCGGGAGGCGGCCCGGGTGGACGGGGCGAGCGAGTGGCAGGTATATCGCTACGTGATCCTGCCGCTTCTTAGGCCCATCACCTTGGGGGCGATCATCATCCTCGGGCACATCTCGCTTAAGATCTACGACCTCATCGTGGCCATGACCGGCCCCGGGATCGGGTTCTCCACCGATGTCCCCGCCTACTTCATGTGGGAGACCACCTTCCACGCCAACCGGTTCGCCCAGGGGGCAGCCATCGCCGTGATCCTCCTCCTCATGGTCTCGCTCCTCATCGTCCCCTACTTGATCTTCAGCGTGCGCCGGGAGGCGGAGGTATGACGGCGGGGAGAAGGATCCCGTGGCAACGTGCCCTCCTGTACCTGGTGCTCGTGGGGTTCGCCGCCTTCTACCTCATGCCGGTGTACGTGCTTGTGGTGACGAGCCTGAAGAGCTTCGCCGAGGTGAACCTCTACCGCATGTGGGACCTTCCTCACAGCTTCTCCCTGGAGAGCTTCAAGAAGGCCCTGCTGGGCGGCTTCGGGTTCACGGGTCTCGCACATAATTTCGTGAACAGCTTCTACGTGGCCATCCCCGCCACCCTGGCCTCGGCGTTCCTGGGGTCGCTCAACGGTTATGTCCTTTCCAAGTGGCGCTTCCGGGGCTCCAATACCCTGTTCACGTTGCTCCTTTTCGGGATGTTCATCCCGTATCAGTCGATCCTCATCCCCCTGGTCCAGACCCTGATGCGGCTCGGGCTCTACGGGAGCATCCCCGGCCTCATCCTCGCCCACACCGTGTACGGGATCCCCATCACCACCTTGATCTTTCGCAACTATTACGCCACCGTGCCCAAGGAGTTGGTGGAGGCGGCGCGGATCGACGGCGCCGGGGTGCTGGGGGTCTATACCCGGATCATGTTGCCTGTCTCCATGCCGGGGTTCGTGGTGGTGATGATTTGGCAGTTCACCTCCATCTGGAACGACTTCCTCTTCGCGGTGACCATCGCCCAGAACCCCGCGGTCCAGCCGGTGACGGTGGCCCTGAACAACCTCGCCGGTTCCTACATCGTCGAGTGGAACGTGCAGATGGCCGGATCCCTCATGGCAGCCCTCCCCACCTTGCTCGTCTACATCTTCCTCGGCCGCTACTTCATGCGGGGCCTTTTGGCCGGGTCACTCAAGGGGTGAGAGATGGAGATCAGGGAATATTTCGCGGGACTTTCGGCGCTCATCGGGAGGCTCCCTTGGGAGGAGATCGAGGGGTTCGTGGGGCTCCTGCGGGAGGCCCGGGAGAGGGGAAGCTGTGTGTTCGTGTTCGGGAACGGGGGTTCCGCCACCACCGCCTCGCATTTCGCCTGCGACCTGGGGAAGGGCACCGTCCGGGAGGGGGCCCCTCGGTTCCGGGTGGTGACCCTGCACGATATCGCCACCTTCTCTGCCTACGCCAA
The DNA here is from genome assembly GCA_002375995.1 of Acetothermia bacterium UBA3571. GTDB lineage: Bacteria > Bipolaricaulota > Bipolaricaulia > Bipolaricaulales > Bipolaricaulaceae > UBA3571. The sequence goes on from DFNI01000044.1 coordinate 90,007, forward strand.
CGACTGTGGGTACGAGACGGTCTTCGCCGAGCCCCTTAAGAACCTCGCCCACCCCGGGGACGTGGCCGTGGGGATCTCCGCTTCCGGTAACTCCCCCAACGTCCTCCGGGCCGTGGAGGTCGCCCGGGAGATGGGCCTGCGGACCGTAGGGATCACCGGGTATCGGGGGGGGAAGCTGAGGGAACTGGTCGACCTGTGCATCGTCGTTCCCTCTGACGACATGCAGTGGATCGAGGACCTGCACCTTGCCATCCTCCACGCCGTCTTCCGCGCCCTCCTCGAGGAGGATACGTAGGGCCGTGCGGTCATCGGAGGAACTCGTCCTGGCCCTGGATTTCGGGGGGACGAAGCTCGCCGCCGCCGTTGTGGAGCCCGGGGCGCGGTCGTTCCGCGCCCGGGCGTCCGTGCCCTCGCCGCCGGATAAGTCCGCGGAGGCCGACCGGGAGATCATCCTCGCCCTGGCGGAGGAAGTGCTCGGGGGTAAACGGCCCGCGGTCGTGGGCGTGAGCTTTGGGGGGCCTGTCAGGGATGGGGTCGTCCTCCTCTCCCATCATGTCCCCGATTGGGAGGACTTCCCCCTCGCGGAATGGCTGCGGGAGCGCTTCGGGGCGCCGGCGGTGGTGGAGAACGACGCCAACGCCGCCGCCCTGGGGGAGTGGCGCTACGGGGCCGGCCGGGAGACGCGACACTTCCTCTACGTCACCGTGAGCACCGGGATCGGCGGGGGGATCGTGATCGGGGGGGAGCTATACCGTGGCGCCGACGGTCTCGCCGGGGAGATCGGGCATATGGTGGTGGACCCGGACGGCCCGCGCTGTACCTGCGGGAGGCGGGGGTGCCTCGAGGCCCTCGCCGCAGGACCCGCCATCGCCCGCCGGGCCCGCGAGCTCCTCGCCGCCCACCATCGTCCCGGGGAAGGAAGGATCCTGCTGGAACTCGTAAGGGGCGACCCGGAGAGGATCACCGCCCGGGAGGTGGCGGCGGCCGCCGCCCGGGGCGATCCCTTGGCCGCCGAGATCCTGCGGGAGGCCGGTGAGGCCGTGGGGTTCGGCCTCGCCCAGGCCATCTCCCTCCTCAACCCCGAGCGGGTGGCCCTGGGGGGCGGGGTGATAAAGGCGGGGGAGCCCTTTCTCAAACATGTACGGAAAGCCGCCGAAATGCGGGCCTTTCCCGGGGCACGGGTGGAGATCGTCCTGGCCGAGCTCGGGGACGATGCTCCCCTCTGGGGCGCGGCCGCCCTGGCCCAGGACCTCCTCTGAGGCCGTGTACCTCCCCGGGACCCGCATCGAGGTGGTCAACCCCGGGATCGTGCGGGGACGAATCAAACACGCCCTGTTCGACTTCGACGGTACCATCTCCCTCATCCGGGCCGGCTGGCAGGAGGTCATGGCCCCCCTCATGGTGGAGGCCCTCCTCGATACCCCCAAGGGACGGGAGCTCGGCGAAGAGGGGCTTCGGGAGATGGTTGTGCATTACATTGCCGAGAGCACCGGCCTCCAGACGATCTACCAGATGATCTGGCTCGCCGAGCGAGTGGCGGCGTTCGGAGGGACCCCGCGGGATCCCCGGGAGTACAAGCGCATCTACAACGAGCGGCTGCTCGCCCACATCGCCGGCCGCCTCTCCGCTCTGCGCGAGGGCCGGGCCTCCCCCGAGGAGTTCGCCGTCCCCGGGGCCCGAAAGTTCTTGGAGGACTTGTGCGCCCGCGGGGTCCGGTGCTACCTTGCCTCCGGCACCGACGAGGTCTACGTCCGCGAGGAGGCGGAGCTCCTCGAGGTTGCAAGGTACTTCTCTGGCATCTACGGCGCTCAGGAGGATTGGAAGAAGTTCTCGAAGCGGATGGTGATCGAACGCATCATCGCGGAGCACAGGCTTCGGGGGGAGGAGTTCGCCGCGTTCGGGGACGGGTTCGTGGAGATCCAGGAGGCCAAGGCGGTGAGGGGGATCGCGGTGGGGGTAGCTTCCGATGAGGGAAATCCCGGGGCGCTTAATTCCTGGAAGCGGGAGCGGCTCATCCGCGCCGGCGCGGACCTCATCGTCCCCGACTTCCGGGATCACGAGGCGTTGCTTGAATATCTCGTGGAGGGCAAATGAAGGGCTCGCTGTTTTGTGGAGAGAACGTGGCACCGATTTCTTGGCAGAGAAAAGTGGCTAAATTTTGCGCGGAGGGACCATGAGGCGAGAAATAGGGGTGGCGCTGATCGGACAGCGGTTCATGGGGCGGGCCCACGCCAACGCCTATGCGAAGGTGGTGCCGTTCTTCGATCCGCCGCTGAAACCCCTGTTGAGGGTGGCCTGTGGACGCGATGAGAAAAAGCTCGCCGAGTTCGCCCGCAGGTTCGGGTTTTCCGAATACACCACCGATTGGCGGGAGGCGGTGACCCACCCCGGGGTGGGACTCGTCGACATCTGCACTTCCAATGACCTCCACGCCGAGATCGCAATTCGGGCCGCGGAGGAGGGAAAGGTGGTCTTCTGCGAGAAGCCCCTGGCGCGGGACCTCGCGGAGGCGAGGGCGATGCTCCGGGCGGTGGAGGAGGCTGGGGTCCCCCACATGGTCTGTTTCAATTACCGTTTCTTCCCCGCGATCCGGCTCGCCCGAAAGCTCATCCGCGAGGGGGCGCTGGGAGAGGTGCGCCAGTTCCGGACCATCTACCTCCAGGATTGGCTCGTGGACCCCAACTTCCCCCGCACCTGGCGGCTGGTGCGGGAGAAAGCGGGCTCCGGAGCCCTGGGGGACACCGCAGTGCACATCGTGGATCTCGCGCGCTTTTTGGTAGGGGAGATCGCGGAGGTGGTGGGGATGCTCTCCACCTTCGTCCACGAGCGCCCCTTGCCCAATGGGGGCGGGATGGGGCGGGTGGACGTGGACGACGCCGCGGCGTTCCTCGCCCGCTTCGAGAACGGCGCCACCGGCCTCTTCGAGACCACCCGCATGGCCACGGGGCGCAAGAACTTCATGCATCTCGAGGTGAACGGGGCCAAAGGGTCCCTCTTCTGGAACGCCGAAGACCCCAACGTCCTCTGGTTCCACTCCGAGGGGGATCCCGCCGCGGCGCGGGGGTTCCGGAGGATCGTGGTCACGGAGCCCGAGCATCCCTATGCCGGGAGCTGGTGGCCCCCGGGCCACATCCTGGGGTACGAGCATTCCTTCGTCCACGCCGTCTATGAACTCCTCTCCGCGTTGGCGGAGGGGCGGAACCCGGAGCCGGATTTCCGGGACGGGGTCGCGGCCCAGGCGGTCCTGGAGGCAGTGTTGCGGTCGGCCGAGGAGCGGCGCTGGGTCACGGTGGACGAGGTGTTGGGGGGCTGAGATGAACTTTCCTGAATTCCCGCGCGAGGAGCTGGAGCTACTGCCCCTAGCGGAACGGGTCCACGACATGACCCTGGCGGACGTCCTTCCCCTGGACTGGAAGCCGCCGCCGTACGAGGATCCCGCCCTCGTGGCCTTAGCGGAGCGGATCGCCGCCGCGCGCCGCGCGGGCCGGCCGGTGGTGATGCTCATGGGGGCCCACGTGATAAAACGGGGTCTCTCGCGGTTCGTGATCGACCTCTTGGAGCGGGGGATCCTAACCCACGTGGGAGGCAACGGGGCCTGCGCCATCCACGACTACGAGCTCGCCCTCATCGGGGCCACCACCGAGTCGGTGGCGCGCTACCTCCCCGAGGGGCGGTTCGGCCTGTGGCGGGAGACCGGAGGGATCAACGAGGCGGTGGTCCGGGGGGCGGCGGAGGAGCTCGGGTTCGGGGCCGCGG
>DFNI01000022.1 GCA_002375995.1 Acetothermia bacterium UBA3571
TCCGCTCCGAGGACCTTCCCCCCCAAGGCCCCTTCCCCCCGACCCAGATCGTAAAGTTCATCTATCACGCGGTTGGAGATTTTTCTCGAGAACGACCGTTTGATCTCCCAGCCCTCGTGGAGGAGCTTCCCGAAGCGGTCCAAATCCCCGGCCTGGAGGGCCTCCTTTCCCGCACGGGCGAGGTCCATGAGGGCCCGGTAGAGGGGGAGCTTCTCAGTTACTGTCCTGTTCTGGTCCGATAGGATCTCCCCGGATCGCCGCTTAAGTCCGGTATAGAAAACTCTTATCCGCGCGAAGAACTCTTCCCGGAGGCCCTCCGACAACACCACCGGTTCCACCTCCACCCGCTCGTCGGGGAAGAACCGGATGAAGTTGAGGCCTCCGTATGCAGCGGCGTACTGGTCCTGCTTTCCGATGCGATGTCCCAACCGCACGATCTCGAGCTCACACGCCTCGCGGGCCAGCCGCTCCGGATCCACCGGGACACCGCTATAGGCGTAGAGGGCTTTGAGGAGCCCCACCGTGAGGGCCGAAGAGGAACCGAGTCCGGTCCCAGCCGGGACGTCGGCAATGGTCACCACCTCGATCTGCTTCCTTATCCCCACCCGCTGTAGCGCCTCCCGCACGATCTCGTGGCGCAGCTCCTCGGGGCGCTTCACGATCTCGGTGCGGGTGTAGGCGACCCGGATGGTTTCCTCGAAACGCTTGTTCACCGCCACGTACATATACTTGTCGATGGTGGTGGAGAGAACCGCGCCGCCGATCTGGCGGTAGACCGCGGGGAGATCGGTTCCCCCGCCCAAAAAGCTCACGCGGAACGGGGTCCGGGTGATGATCATCTCCCATACCTCCGCCGGGCTTCTTCCAATCGTTCCGGGGTCCCGATGTCCAGGAGCTCCACCGGGGATATGAACCCCCAAAGCTCCTCCCCCGCCTCGAGGGCCGCGGGGAAGAGGTCCCTCACGAAATCCCACCTGGCTCCCTCGGGAAGGTACGAAAGGATCCGCGGCTCCAGAAGATAAACCGCAGCGTTGCCCCATCTTCCGTAACGGAAGTCCCCGGGAGCAGGATGCCAAGCGACGATCCTTCCCCGAGGATCCAGCTCGGCGATGTCACAGTCCTCGGGGCGGTCCGTCTCCTGGAGGACCACGGTCCCGATCCCCCGATGTTCGTGATGGAAAGAAAAGAGATCTTCAAGCGGGAAGCCATTCAACACTACGTCCCCGTAGACCACGAGGAATCGCTCGGAGAGGTACCTCCGCATCCGGTCCAGGGCCCCAGCAGTACCCAGGAGCTCTTCCTCGAAGGTGTAGTGGACCGAGACCCCGAAATCCGAGCCGTCCCTTAAATAAGACACGATCTTCTCGGGCTTATGGTGTAAATTGATGATTACCTCTTTGATTCCTGCGCGCGAGAGGACGTCTAAATTCCAAGCCAGAAGCGGCCTTCCTCCCACGCGCAGGAGCGGTTTCGGGACCTCGTATGTAAGGGGCCTAAGCCGCGTCCCCTCCCCCGCACAAAGGAGCACCGCCACGCGGGGCGCCCCGGGAGGCTTACCCGCCATCCTCTTCCGCCCCTTCCCGCTTCAAGATGAGATCGGCGGCCGAGGCCAGGTCGGCGCAGACAGCGTCGGGAGCGGCATCCGAGCGGCCATCGGAACCACCGAAACCGGTGCGCACCAAGACCGTAAAGCAACCCGCCCGTTTTCCCGCCTCGATGTCCGTGGTCATATCGCCCACGAGATATGACCGGGAAAGGTCCAGTCCGAGTTCCTCCGCGGCCCGCAAAAGCATCCCCGGCGCGGGCTTCCTGCACGGGCAGCCTTCGGCGGGCGTGTGGGGACAATAGTAAATGCCATCGAGGGAAGCCCCTTCCCGGGAAAGTTCCTCCTGGAGGCGGAGGTGGATCGCCCCCAGGGTCTCCTCGGTGAGATGCCCGTACCCTACCCCGGCTTGGTTGGTGACCACCACCACGGCAAACCCCGCTTCCCTCAGCTTCCGGATCGCCTCCGCCGCCCCGGGGAGAAGCTCCACCCGGGCGGGGTCGTCCAGATACCCGTCCCACTGTCTGATGATCACCCCGTCCCGGTCGAGGAATACCGCCTTTTTCGTGACGCGTGACGAGTGATGGGTGATGGATTTCCTACTTTGTCCCATCACGGATCACCCATCACCGATTACTTGACAACCAGGGAAACGAGCCTCCCGGGTACGGCGATGGCCTTGACCAGTTCCTTTCCCTCCAGATACCGCTTCACTTCCTCGGCCTTGAGCACTGCCTCGCGCAGGGCATCGGCGTCCCCGGCTACGTCATGGGGGAGCCTCACCCGGGCGCGGACCTTGCCGTTTATCTGCACCGGGATCTCCACGGAAAGGAGCTTCACCGCCTCCTCATCGTAGGCGGGCCACCCCTGCTCCAGCACCGCCCCTTCCTCCCCGAGCCGCGACCATAGTTCTTCGGCGATGAAGGGGGTGAAGGGGGAGATGAGGAGTACGAGGTTCCTCACGATCCGCTTGAGAAGCGCGAGGTTCGGCTCGCCCCGGTTGAGATACTCCTCGAGGCTATTTGTGAACTCCATGATTCCCGCGATGGCCACGTTGAAGCCGAACCGACGGGACTCGAACTCCCGCGTCACCTTGCGGATCGTCTCGTTGAACTTCGCCCACAGCTCCCGCTCCGCCGGCGGAAGCGCCGCGGGGTCGAAGTCTCCCCCCACTTCCTTAACCCGGGGAATCCAGGTGGTAAGTAGCTCCCAAAAGCGGTTGAGGAAGCGCCACGCCCCCCGCAATCCTTCCTCGGACCACTCGATCTCCTTCTCCGGCGGCCCCATAAAAAGGGTGTACAACCTCTCGGTGTCGGCCCCGTACTTTTCGATGAGTTCATCGGGCGAAACCACGTTCAGTTTCGACTTCGACATCGCCACCACCGAGACCTCCAGCTCCCGGTGGCAGTGGGGACAGTATTTCCCGTCCACCACCTCCTTAGGCGGGACCCAGCGGTGCTCGGGGCACCAATAGGCGGGGTAGGTGATCATCCCCTGGGTGAAGAGCCGCGCGAACGGCTCCCCGAAGGAGAGGTACCCCATATCCCTCAGGGCCTTGGTGATGAACCGGGAGTAAAGGAGGTGCAAGATCGCGTGCTCCACCCCCCCGACGTACAGGTCCACCGGGAGCCACGCGTTCACAAGCTCCGAGTCGAAGGGTTTATCGTCGTCGTGGGGGGAGATGTAGCGCAGGTAATACCAGGAAGAATCCACGAAGGTGTCCATAGTATCGGTCTCACGTCGGGCGGGGCCGCCGCACTTGGGACACGTGGTATGTACGAACTCCTCGATCCCCGAGAGCCCTTTCAGCCCGATCTCCTTTACCTCGGGGAGGAGGACGGGGAGGTCTTCCTCCGGCACGGGGACAGTTCCGCACTTGTCACAGTAGACGATGGGGATGGGTGCCCCCCAATAGCGCTGGCGGGAGATCAACCAATCGCGCAGGCGGTAGTTCACGGCGAATTTTCCAATCCCCCGTGCCTCCAACCACTCCGTCGTCCGCTTCACCGCTATATCGCCCGGCGTCCCCGTGAGCGGCCCGGAGTTGATCATCTCCCCGTACTCGGCGTGGAAGAGGAGGTCGCGGTAGAACTCCACTCGCCACAACATCTCGGCCACGGTGCGCGCCCCTTCCACCCGCGGCTCGAGCGCCTTGCATTTCTCGAGGACCGCCCTCTCTTCCTCCAGAGAGCCCACGTCCATCACCGCGTCGGGGAACACAAATTGCCACCCAGCACCGATCACTTCGGTCCATGAGCCCGGGCGAAGGTATTCGCGGACGAGTTCAACGTAGCGGCCGCGATCGGCCTCCGGAAAGCTCACGTACAAGGAGCCCTCTTTTTCCTCGAAGGTAAATCCCGCTTCCCTCAAAGCCCCGGGGAGGCCCTGTTCGAAGGTCCCGGCCATCACGTAGCTCTTGGCCACCCCCCCGGGCGGGGCGATCACGGGGATGACCGGGATCCCATACTTGAGCGCGAACTGGAAGTCACGTTCGTCGTGGGCGGGGACGGCCATGATGGCCCCGGTGCCGTAAGTCATGAGGACGTAGTCGGCGATCCAGATGGGGATCCTCTCCCCGTTCACGGGGTTTATCGCATAGGCCCCGATGAAGACCCCGGTCTTCTCCCTTTCGGTGGAGAGCCGCTCCACCTCCGTCCGACGCGCGGCGAGTTTCCGGTATTCCTCCACTTCGGCGCGCTTCTCCGGGGCGGTGAGCTTCTCCACCAGGGGATGTTCCGGGGCCAGCACCATGAAGGTAGCCCCCCACAGGGTGTCGGGGCGGGTGGTGAAGACCACGATCTCATCGCCCAGCTCGCTCCGGAAAACGACGTTTGCCCCTTCGGAACGGCCGATCCAGTTGCGCTGCATAGTCTTTACGTGCTCGGGCCAATCCAGGGTGTCCAGGTCCCGCAGGAGCTCTTCAGCGTAGGCGGTAATCCGGAAGAACCACTGGGTGAGGGTCTTCTTCTCCACCGGGGTATTACACCGTTCGCAGCGCCCCCCTACCGCCTGCTCGTTGGCGAGTACCGTCTCGCAGGTGGGGCAGTAGTTCACCTCCGCCTCCGCCCGGTACGCCAGACCGCGCTCGTATAGCTTCAGGAAGATCCACTGGGTCCACTTGTAATATTCAGGCTCGCAGGTGGCAATCTCCCGGTCCCAGTCGAATACCACCCCCCAATCCCGGAACTGGCGCTTGAACTCGGCGATGTTCCGCATAGTCCAATCCCGGGGGTGAACCCCGGAGCGGATGGCCTGGTTCTCCGCCGGGAGGCCGAAGGCGTCCCACCCCATGGGGTTGAGGACGTTATAGCCCCGCATAATGAGGTAGCGGGTGATGGCATCGCCGAGGATGTAGTTGCGGCCGTGACCCACGTGGGGCTTGGCCGAAGGATAGGGAAACATGTTGAGGTAGTAGAACTTGCGGGAAGTATCGTTTATATCCGCTTTGAAAAAGCCCTTTTCCCACCAGAAGTCTTTCCAGCGCGCCTCGATCACTTTGGGGTTGTACGGTTCACCCATCTGCTACCTCCTTGGCCAGCGCTACACCGGCGGAGATCACCTCCTCCACCGCTTCCGGGGAGTTCATCTCGCAGTAGACCCGCAGGATCGGTTCCGTCCCCGAGGCCCGGAAAAGGAGCCAGCCGTTTTCGAACCTGAGCTTCACCCCGTCCAGGGTTTCCACGGCCACCACTTTCCTCCCGCCGATGGAATCTGGAGGCGCGGACTTCACCCGCTCCACCACCTCTAACCGCTCCCCGAGCTCCAGATCCACCCGGTCGTAGTAATGGGGGCCATACCGGCGGAAAAGCTCCTGCAGGAGCGTCCCCAATCCTTTCCCTTCAGCGGCGATGAGCTCAAGCAAAAGCAGCCCCGCGAGGATCCCGTCCCGCTCCGGCAGGTGCCAGCGGTATCCATACCCTCCGGACTCCTCGGCGGCGAACATCGCTTCCCCTCGGAAGAGCCCTTCCACCGCCCATTTGAACCCGATCTTTATCTCGCGCACCTCGAGCCCACTATCCTCGGCGATCTTCCGGATGAGGTCGGTGAGGGCGAAGGACTTGAGGACAAGGCCCCGTTCCCCGCGGTTCCGGATGAGATGCCACAGGATGAGGGAAGAGGTGCGGTGGGTATCGAGGAAGTTACCCTCTTCGTCCATGGACGCTGCACGGTCGCCGTCCCCGTCGGTGATCAATCCCACCAGGATCCTGCGACGCACCCGCCCTTTCAGGGAACGGATCACCGCCCGCGTTGGCCCCATCAGCTCCGGCAGGGGCTCCGGCTTCTTCCCTCCGAACAGGGGATCGATTCGGGAGCGGATAGCGGTATAGGGGACCTTGTACTTGCCGAGGAGCTCCGCGAGGTACCCCTGGGCAGAACCGTACATGGGATCCACCACCACGTGCAGCGGCGCCCGGGAGATGTCCTTGAGGTCCACCCGGCCCTCTAGGACCTCCAGATACTCCTCCCGCAGGGACGTAAGGGGGACGTCCTCTGCGCGGAGCTCGGGGGGACGGGGAGGAAGATGCCGCTCGATGAGGTCGGTAGCTTCCTTGGTGGCCGAGCCCCCGTACTCGGGCTTGAACTTGTAGCCGTTGTAAATCGGGGGGTTATGAGAGGCCGTTATCATCACCGCCCCGGCGAGTTTCCGTTTCACCACGATGTAGGAGAGCGCCGGAGTGGGCACAGGGGAATCGGTGAGCGCCACCGGGACCCCGCGGGAAGCGATGACCTTGGCCGTGACCCCGGCGAACTCGGGGGAGAGGAACCGCGTGTCGTATCCCACCACCAGCCCCGCGTCCGGCCCCCGATACGGGACGCCCCAACCCCGGTAGAAGGGAAGGTCCCTACGCTCGGGGTCCTGGAGATACTCAGCGGTGGCGGCCGCGGCCCGGGCCACGTTCCCGAAGGTGAAGTCCTGAGCGATTACCCCACGCCAGCCGTCGGTGCCGAAACGAATACCATCTGCCACGGGTACCTCCTATCGGAGTTCCACCCTCTTCACATGAGGGGGGAACCGGATCTCGTTCTCCTTCAGGAGCTCAATGATAAGGTCTTTGGGGATCGCTGTCTCGAGCCAGAGATCATGTACACGGGCCACGCCGTTTCGCACCGGCACCCGCTCCAACGCCCGCTCAATAGCCTTCTTATAGCTGGCCCTCAAGGCCAGCCTTCTTTCCTCGTCCACGGCGCCCTTAGGTCAGTATGTATATTCCACAGTGTACTCCACCGCCGCTTCCCCTTTCGGAGGGACGGGGAGCCGGAAGAGCACCCGATGTGCGTCCAAGACCTCGTAGGGGAGCGAGGAGTAAAGGATGCGCCACTCGCCCCGCATCTCTTCGATTACCTCCACCGTGACGGGCTTCTCCTTGGCCGAGCGGATCACAATGCGATAGCCTTCACGGTAGCGGTCCTTAGCCAACCGCACGTACTCGGTCTGGATGCGCTCCCCCGTGAGGTCGAAGGCCACACCCAGCGAGAGCTCCACCTGTTTATCCACGGGGGTGTGGCCGATGGCAGCCTCCCCCAAGAAGGCCCCTTCCCCGAAGACCCGGACCGTCCCGGCGGGAAGGGGAAGCCCGGTGGTGTTAGTGAATTTTAGTATGAAGAGAATCGAACCGTAGGCGAAGCGGTAAACCTCCTCCGTTTCCACCTGGGTTTTGGGGAGGTACTCTACCATTGTCTCTCCCTGAGGGATGTCCACCGTCCTGGGAAGGGCGTAGCGGTAGTACTCCGCTACCGGGGAGACCTCCGGGGCGGGAGCGGCCGCGAGGGCCAAGGCTTCGGCGCGGAAGGCACCGGCTTGTTTCGGGCCAAACACCTCCCCCGCAATGAGGTTCACCTGTGCCCCGTGGAAATCGACTCCGCAACGGTTACGCAGGATGGCGACCCCCCGCAGGGAGAGCGTTCCCTCGGAGTAGGTCCCGAGGTAGCTCGCCTCCCACGAGAGCTCCCGAGCGAGGTAGCGGAGCGTGAGCTTTTCGGACTCGGGGACGGCCGAAAGGTACAGCTTGAGGGCCGGAAGCTCGACGAGGTTCGGCTTATTTGGGGAAAGGACGCTCTCGTATTGGGGAATGAAGAGATACCCCTCTTCGGTTTGGAGGAGGATCCCCCCTTGGAGGGACACCAAAATCCCCCGCGCCGTCCTCCCGGCGTAGCTCACAAGGACCTCTTTGCCGACGAGGCTCTCCAAACCCAGATTGGGCGTCACAAGCTGCCATTTTAAGACTTCGATCCCATCCCAGGTCAGTGACCCCGGGATCACCGTCGTGGGAAGACCCTCGATCACCGCCACCTTATCCCCTTCGAGGACGAGAGCCCTTTCCTCCTCCACATAGGCGAACCCTCCTTGATAGAGGGTCACCTGGGTTGTCGCCGAGGCCAGAATCCCGAATGAGAGTACAAGGAACCCAAGGTACCGCATGGGATACCACCGCCTTTTGGTAGCTCGTTCAAGTTATCTTACCACGGATGTTCCCCCGGGCAATGCCATCCCATTGGCGTACAGCTCCCCCACATTTATACTCCGGCCCGATGAATGCCCGGGGTTTTTGGACGCGAATCTTTTGGATCAATTTGCGTTTGTGTGGGCTCGCGGCCGCGGTGGGGACCTTGGCGGGGTTCGGGGCGATCCTCTTCCGGTGGTTTATCTTCTGGGTGGGGGATCTCGCCTATTACCAGACGTTTTCCCGCGTCTACCTTCCCCCCTCAGAGCACGCCCTCGGCCCCTGGGCCGTGGTCGTGCCCGCCGTGGGCGGTTTTCTGGTCGGCCTCATCACCAAGTTCTTCGCCCCCGAGACTAAGGGGCATGGAGTCCCCGAGGTGATGGCGGCGGTGGCCACCCAGGATGGGAGGATCCGCCCTCGGGTGGCATTGGCCAAGATCCTCGCCTCCGGCATCTGCATCGGCAGCGGGGGCTCCGCGGGAAGGGAAGGGCCCATAGTCCAGATCGGAAGCTCCCTGGGAAGCGCCTTGGGACAGTTCCTGAAGCTCCCTCCCGGCGAGCTCAAAGTCCTGGTGGGGTGTGGAGCCGCCGGGGGAATCGCCGCCACCTTCAACGCGCCCCTGGCAGGGGTGATCTTCAGCGTGGAGGTGATCCTCCTTGAATTGCGCACCCGCTCTTTCGTCCCGCTGGTGATCGCCTCCACCATGGCCACCGTGGTTTCCCGGGCGTTCCTCGGGCCCGAGCCGGCCTTCTCCGTGCCCCCATACTCCCTGCGCTCCCCTTGGGAGCTCCTCCTTTACCTCGGGTTGGGGGTCGGGGCGGCGCTGGTGGGGCTCGTGGAGACCCGCCTCCTTTACAAGTTCGAGGACCTCTTCGATGACCTGCGGATTCCAAGCCCCATCAAGGCAGCCCTTGGGGGACTCTTGCTTGGGGCTCTGGCCTTGGGCGTCCCCCAGGTGCTGGGCACCGGCTACGAGACGGTGGACCGGATCCTCGCCGGGGGTTTTTCCCCGAACTGGGAGCTCGCGGGGTATTTCCTCGTCCTCTCGTTGGCGAAGATACTGGCTTTGGCCATAACTTTGGGCTCGGGGGGATCGGGCGGGGTGTTTGCGCCTTCCCTCTTCATCGGGGTCGCGTTCGGCGCCTCCTTTGGAGCGGCGGTGAACCTCCTTTTCCCGGAGATAACTGCGCCATATCCGGCATATGCCCTGGTGGGGATGGCCGCTGTCTTCTCTGCTGCGAGCCGCGCCACATTGAGCTCCATCGTGATGCTTTTCGAGATGACACGAAACTATGAGATCATCCTCCCCCTGATGTTTGCCTGTGTGGTGGCGGACGTGGTGGCCTGGTCCATCTCCAAGGAAACCATCTACACCCTGAAGCTTTCGCGTCGCGGGATCCGCCTATCTCCGGAGATGGAGATTAACTGGCTCCGGGTGCATACCGTCTCCGACATCATGCGCCGCACGGTGGAAGTGGTGACCGAAGATGCCCTTGTGGCTGAAGTCCGGGAAAGGATGGCCCGCACTGGACACCCCAGCTTCCCGGTGGTGGATCGGAAGGGCAATCTCGTGGGGATCGTGACTCACCGGGAAATCTTGCGTGCTGACGCTAACGTGCGGGTGGGCGAGGTGGCGGTACGGAACCCGGTGGTTACCTATCCCGACGAGCCCCTGGACGTGGTTTGGGAGAAATTCCGGAAAAGCGGAGTGGGGAGGTTGCCGGTGGTATCTCGGGATGCCCCCGAAAGGATCGTGGGATTCGTTGCGCTCTCTGATATCGTTGCCCGCATCGGCTGGGGGGAGTGACCTTGACCCAGATCTCTCCCGATCACTAAAATTTTAGGTGCCACGCCAGGAAAGTCCCCTTTGATTGGAGTGTTTTGTGAATTCTTCACTCAAACTCATTACAACCTTTTGGAAAGGAGGTGATGGGTATGCTGTGGGAGCTCTATTTGGCCGAGATGGCGGTCAAAGCCCGGGAGGCGGAGCTCCAGCGCCAACTGGAGTTGCAACGCCTCATCCGGGAAGCCCGTCGCGCCCGGGTCCAACGCCCCCGCCGCGTCAGCATACCCTTCGCCTCCTTGAGGCTCCGGCTCTCCCGGGCCTGAGCCACTTCCGTTTGGCGACCTCATCTCCTTAGGGTATAGTTCGGCGAACTTCAACTTGCATAAGGAGGTACCATGGCCGTAAAGGTGGACGAGAACCTCTGCACCGGGTGCGGGCTTTGTGCGCAGGTATGCCCCGATGTATTTGAGATGGGCGATGATGGGCTCTCCCACGTGAAGGCCGGAGCCGACGAATCCCTCCCCTGTGTGGACGAGGCCATCGATCAGTGCCCTGTGAGCGCTATCAGCAAGGAGTGAGACACCGTGCGGTCAAGGGGCGGGGATAACCCCGCCCCTTTTTCTATCCCATTGCCTGGGAAAAAGTTAGGGCTCGCTCTAAGTTCGGGCGGGGCCCGGGGCACGGCCCACATCGGCGTGCTCAAGGCCCTGGAAGAGGCAGGCTTTTCCCCCGCGGCCATCGCCGGGACGAGCGTGGGGGCGTGGGTGGGAGGCTGCTATGCCGCCGGCGTCCCCCTAGAGGAACTGGCCCGTTATTGGAAGGAGCTACGTTGGTACGGGGTCGGACGACACCTCATTCCCGGTCCCGTGTGGCGGGGTTGGACCTCCGGGAACTCTTTGCTGCGCGCCGTCAAGAAACTTGTGGGGAATGTTCGCATCGAAGACCTCGAGATCCCCTTCATCGCGGTGGCCACAGATCTGGCTACGGGCGAGGCCATCTGGATCAGGGAAGGGCCCCTGGCCGAGGCCATATGCGCTTCTGGCGCGGTCCCGGGTTTGGTGGTGCCGCGTCCCTGGAACGGCCGGTGGCTCATCGATGGGGGTGTAGTAGACCCGCTGCCGGTGGAAGCAGTTCGGTCCCTGGGGGCCGAGGTAGTGGTGGCGGTGGACGTGCTCGTTTGTCCTGCAGAGAAACAATTCTTGAACCCCAACGTGTTTAAGGTCCTCTTCCAGATGTCCACCATCTTCCAAAAACGCATCTCCCAGCTCGAAGCCGAAACCCAGCGGCCAGACCTCCTGCTCCAACCCCGGTTCGGTCCCAATCCACCTCGCTACGCCAACATCGGCCGGGCGGTGGAAGTGGGGTATCAAGAGATGCGCCGCCATCTTCCGCGCCTCCGGGAGCTTTTGGGCCCATGAGGTAAGGGTGTTCCGGGATCAACCCTCCAAGCTCGATACCGCGATCTCGCTGTCCGTGGGCCTCATCTGTATATCCTTCGCCGCCATCATGATCCGGCTCACCCTTTCCCCCGCAGTTACCGTGGCAGCATGGCGGATGGCCATCGCGGCCATGATCCTTTTGCCGACCCTCCTGCGGCGACGGGGTCCGCCCATTGACCGGAGCCACTTTTTCTTTTCCCTCCTTTCGGGGTTCTTCCTCGCCCTCCACTTCTCCTTTTGGATCGCGTCGCTCCGGTATACCACGGTAGCGAGCTCGGTGGTTTTGGTCTCCACGAGTCCCCTTTTCGTGGGGCTTTTCTCCGTGGGCCTCGGGGAGCGTCCGACCCGGGCGCTATGGGAAGGGATCGTGCTCTCCACCGTAGGGGCAGTGATGATCGGGTGGAGGGACTTCACGATTGGGGGGAAGGCGTTTTGGGGAGATGTGCTGGCCTTGCTTGGAGCGGCAATGGCCGCGGCGTACCTGCTCATGGGCCGACGGGTCCGGCGGGAGCTGGGGCTCCTTCCCTACATCACCCTTTCCTACACCACCGCTGCCCTTCTCCTTTTGGTCTATCTTGGGCTCTTTTTCCAGGGGTCTTTTTTTCCCACAAAAAGCGATTGGCCTTGGCTCTTACTCCTCGCCTTAGGCCCCCAACTGCTCGGCCACACCTCCCTCAACTGGGCCCTGAAGTTCCTCCCCGCGGCCATGGTGGCCTTGGTGACCCTGGGCGAGCCTGTTTTGAGTTCCCTTTGGGCGTTCCTTATTTTCGGGGAGGGAATCAGGGTGCTACAGGGAATCGGGATCGGGCTGGTGCTTTTCGGAATTACCCGGGGGCTGGGAAGTGACAAGGCGTTGGGTTAACCTAGGCCCCGGGATGAATCGAGCGGAAATCCTTGAGCGGGGGAAAAAGAAGATCTCCTGGGTCCGGGCCCACATGCCCCTCCTTGCCCGCATCGAGGAGGAGTTCGTCCGGGAAAAACCCTTTTCCGGAGTCAAGATCGCTGTCTCCGTCCACTTGGAGGCCAAGACCGCCCGGCTCGCTTTGGCCCTGGCCGCCGGGGGAGCGGAGCTTGCCGTCACTGGCTCCAACCCCCTCTCCACCCAGGACGATGTGGTGGAGGCCCTGAAGGAGGAGGGGCTTTCCGTTTACGCCAAACACGGTGTCTCGGAGGAACAATACTGGGAAGATCTTAAGCGCACCCTCTCCATAAAGCCCCACCTCGTCTTGGACGACGGGGGCGACCTCACTGCGCTCCTCCACGGGGAGTGCGCCGCCTGGGGAAACGAGACTGTAGGGATCTGCGAAGAGACCACCACGGGCGTGGTGCGGCTGCGGAAGCTCGCTGCAGAAGGAAAACTTCGTTACCCCGCCGTGGCGGTGAACGACGCCCGGATGAAGTTCCTCTTCGACAACCGTTACGGCACGGGGCAATCTACCTGGGACGCCATCATGCGCACCACCAACCTGTTGGTGGCGGGGAAGGTGGTGCTGGTGGTGGGATACGGGTGGTGTGGCCGGGGGATCGCGTTGCGAGCCCGGGGCCTGGGCGCCCGGGTGGTGGTCTCCGAAGTAGATCCGATACGGGCCGCCGAGGCGTTGATGGACGGCTTCTCCGTCGCCCCATTACGCGAAGCTATCCGGGAAGCTGATTTCCTCGTCACCGCCACCGGGTGTATCGACGCGGTGCCTTATGAGGCCATCCTGGAAGCGAAGGACGGACTCCTCCTCGCCAACGCCGGCCACTTCGACGTGGAGATCGATGTGAAGACGTTACGGGAGCGAGCACCGTCCCGGAAGGTCAGGGATAACGTGGAAGAATTCGCTCTCCCCAACGGAAAAAAGGTCTATCTCCTCGCCCAGGGCCGCCTGGTGAACCTCGCCGCCGGGGACGGGCATCCCGCGGAGATCATGGACATCTCCTTCGCCCTCCAGGCGCTCTCCCTTAAGTGGCTGTGGGAAAGGGGAGGGGACCTCGCCCCCGGGGTCTACGCGGTGCCCCCGGAGATAGATGAGGAAGTGGCGCGGATGTTCCTGACGGCCAACGGGATCGGGATAGACGAGCTCAACCCTGAACAGAAGCGGTACCTGGGATTGGGATGAGTGGCGGGGGCAAGGTGGCCCGCATCGGGGTGTTCCGGGTCGCCCGGCGGATGTGGGAGCTGGGGCTCGTGGCGGGGAGTTCCGGGAACGTCTCTCTGCGAAAAGCGAAAGTGATCTACATCACCCCAAGCGGAGTCCCCTACCGGCACCTTCATCCCAGGATGATCGTGGCCATCGACCCACAGGGCCGTGTCATCTCCGGCCCCGGGACGCCCTCCACCGAATGGCGCTTACACGTCTACATTTACCGGGAGTTCCCCGAGGTGAGGGCGGTGGTACACACCCACTCGCCCTTCGCCACCGCAGCGGCGGTGCGGGGCGAGCTCCCCCTCCTCACCGACGAGGCCCGCTTGCACTTTCCCAAGGGAATCCCAGTGGCTCCCCACGCTCCGCCCGGGACGTGGGAGCTCGCCCAAAGGGCGGTGGAGGCGCTGCGCCGGGGAAGCGGCGCCTGTCTCCTACAACAACATGGAGTGGTAGCAGTGGGGGAAACCCTCGCAGAAGCCCTCCACGTGGCCCTGTCCGTGGAGGAAGCGGCCCGGATCACCTTTCTGGGCCGGATTCCCTAGCTCACTCCCCTGAAGTCTCCGGGGCACGCCCCCCGAAGGCGAGTTCGAAACAGAAAAACGGCCCCCCAAATGTATCGGGAGGCCCCCCGAACTCCGCGGCCCCGGCAGTCCATTTCTGGGTTATGGTGATCAAGTTCCCCAACATCACCCTGATCCCGAACCATTCCACGGGCCAGAATTCCGCGGCCACATAGGGCAAAAAAGCCCAGAAGCTCCGGGATATGTGGAGATCGGCAGGCCCCGAGAGGGCATCTTCCAGGGAGGAGTAGGCCCGGGAACGCAAGAGGAGCTCCGCACCTCCGCCCCCTCCCAGGAAACCCACTATCGCGGCGAAGCCATTCCCCTCCATGGCGGGGATTTCCACCACGAAGCCCCCGAAGCCAACCCCCAAGGTACTTGAACGGGAACCCTCCTCGGCGGAAAGCTGTCCCCCGAACCCCCCGCCGCCGAACCTGAGGTCCTCACCTCCGAGGCCCGTGCCCCCGTAGAGGAAGAGGGGGCCCTCCAGTACGGGATAACCCGCGTCCTCCAGGGCCGTGTTCAGGGCGGAGATGTCCCACATGAGGATCCCCACGCCGGAAAATCCCGCCCCCATCTCGGCCCCAAGTCCCAAAAGGCCTGCGCCCAACACCACCACCAACGCCAAAGACCGCATACCCCACCTCCTTACGCTGGGTCGCCCTCAGAATTGCTCCAGAAACCTGATGTTGTTCTGGAAGAAGAGGCGGATATCGTCGATGCCGTATTTGAGCATCGCCATCCGCTCGATTCCCAACCCGAAGGCAAATCCCGTGACCTCCTCGGGATCGTAACCAACCTCTTCGAACACCGCGGGGTCCACCATCCCCGCGCCCATGATCTCGAGCCACGGCCCGTCTTTGCGGCGGATGTGGACCTGGGCGGAGGGCTCGGTGAAGGGGAAGAAGTCGGCCGAGAAGCGCATCTCGTACCCGGGGCCGAAGAACTGCCGCACGAACTCCTCGATGATCCACTTGAGGTGAGCCATGGTGAGACCCCGCTCCACCCACAGAAGCTCCACTTGGTGGAACACGGGAAAGTGGGTGGCATCGGGATTATCGCGGCGGTAGCAGCGGCCGGGACAGATGATCCGCACCGGGGGCTTCCGCGATTTCATCACCCGGATCTGCACGGGGGAGGTATGGGTACGCAAAAGGAGGCCTTCGCCGATATAGAAGGAGTCCCATTCGTCCCGGGCGGGGTGGTCCTGGGGGATATTGAGGGCCTCGAAGTTGTAGTAATCGGTCTCCACCTCAGGGCCACTCGCCACATCGAAGCCCATTTCCATGAAGATCCGCTCGATCTCCAGGCGCACCTGGGTCAGGGGATGGAGCGTCCCCACGCCGCGCCAGGTGCCGGGGAGGGTGAAATCGTGGGCCTCCCGTTTTAGACGCTCCGCTTCGGCTTTGGCCGCGATCTTTTCCTTCAGGGCTTCCAGTTCCCGCTGGATTTCCTCCCGCAGGGAGTTCAGGAGCTTACCAGCAGCGGCACGCTCTTGGGGCGGGAGCTCTCGCAGGACCGCGAACAACCGCGGAATGTAACCCTTCCTTCCCAGGAACCGGACGCGGAGTTCTTCCAGTTCTTGTGGTGTGTTGACCCCCGTGCAAACCTTCTCCCACTCGGCACGGATTTCCGCTACTTTGCGTTCGATTTGGTCGTACATTGCCAGGAGATATAACCCCCTAGCTGCATCCCTGTCAACTGAGAGGGCACTGGCTGGCTAATTGGGCCAATTCCTGAAGGTTTTTCCGGGATTGTTTTCATGTCCCAGAAGGCCTGTTCCTGAGGGCGCGGAGTCGGTAAAAATCGTAGGATGGAGGAAGAAAGGCTGCGGGAGCTTTTCGCGATTATCGACCGCACGATCCTCGTGCGGCGTATTACCCTCGGGTCTTTCTGTATTCTCGCCATCGCCGTCCTCGTCTCGTCGGGTATCTCGCCCCTCAATCCTCTATTCTCGGTCCCGTTCCTCTGGCTCCTCCTCACCGTGCCTTTCGAACACCTGGTACATCGCCAGCGTACCTTGCGCTCCATTCAGAATGTTCACGCCGCGTTTTTCGTCGTCGAGGTCCTATTCGTGGGCTACTTGGTACACCGGCTGGGAGGCGTGGAGTGGATCGGGGTGATGTTCTACCTCTTCACCGTGATGTACGCGAACTTCTTCCTCCCCAGGGCGGCGGGATACCTCGTTACCGGGCTTGCCGCGGGAAGTTTCGCCCTGGTGGCGTTCCTAGAGTACCTCGGCCTCATCCCCCACTTCCAGCTCTTTTCCCACCAGGGTCCTCCGTACCGCAACCTTCCCTACGTCGTGGCCACTGTGTTGGTGGGGGGGATAGGAATATACGGGATCCTGGCGTTCACTGTGCGCGCGTTCGCTGACCTCTTCCAGCAAAAAAACGAGGAGCTCGCACGAAGAAAGGCGGCACTGGAGCGGCTTTCCCTGAAGCTCCTTTCTGCCCGCGAGAAGGAGCGAAGGCGGATCGCGCGGAGGATACACGACGAGATGGGACAGGCCTTGGCTGCGGCCCGCTGGGCGTTAGCGGCGGGAAAGGTGGAAGAGGCGGACAGGCTCCTCGCGGAGCTGGGAGAAGGGCTCCGGGACCTCGCCCGGGAGCTCAGACCCCCGCTCCTGGACGAGCTGGGCCTGGGCGCGGCCCTGGCGAAGTTCCTCGAAGACTTCTCGGCCTCCACGGGGATCGCGGTGACAAAAGAGCTTCCCTCCGGACGGTATCCGCCGGAGGTGGAGATCGCCCTTTTCCGTGTGGTTCAGGAGGCACTGGAGAACGTACGCCGCCACGCTCGGGCGAAGCGGGTTACCGTAACGATAAAAGAACGAGGCAGGACATTGATCGGATGGATAGCGGACGATGGAGTAGGTTTTGATAGACGTAGGGCAACCGAGGGCCTGGGCCTTTCCGGAATGAGGGAATGGATTTCCCTAGTGGGGGGGAAGTTGGAGGTGCGTTCCGCACCGGGTAGGGGCACCCGGATCGAGTTCGAGGTCCCCCTTTCGCCCCGCGTTACAGATGAGGAGCTGCCATGAAAACGGTGTTGATCGTGGACGATCATCCCCTCGTGCGGGCGGGGCTTAGGGAACTCCTCCGGGAGGTGGGGTTCGTGGTGGTCGGTGAGGCCTCCAGCGCGGGGGAGGCGGAACGCCTGGCCCGCGAACTCCGTCCGGACCTCGTGATCTGGGACTGGGCCCTCCCCGACGGCGGAAGGGAGGCCCTCGTCCGTTTTCTGGGTGCCTTCCCCGGTACGAGGGTTTTGGTGGTAAGCGCCTTCCTGGGGCCGGAGCTCGCCTGCGCCTTGAGGGAAATGGGGGTCCAAGGAGTGGTCTCCAAGACCGCAGCGCCCGGGGAGCTCCTGCGGGCGGCGGAGGCCGTGGCGCGGGGAGAGGAAGCATTCCCTGAGGCGGCATATCTCTCCCCCCGTGAACGGGAGGTATTAGCGTTCTTGGGAAAGGGCTGGGGGAACGCGGAGATCGCGGAAAAGCTCGGGATCTCAGTCAAGACTGTGGAGGGACACATCGAGCGGCTGAAGCGGAAGCTCAGCTGTCCTTCCACTGCGGCCCTCCGGGCGTTGGCCATAAGGGAAGGGGTAGGGGATGGGGGAGCAGGTTCGGGCCGTGATAGCTGACGACCATCCCGTGGCCCTCGCCGGGCTAGAGGAGATTTTGCGGCGAGGCGGGATTGCAGTGGTGGGACGCGCCTGCACGGGACGGGAGGCGCTGCGGCTCGTGCAAGAACTCAGGCCTGATGTGGCCGTAGTGGACGTGGCGTTACCGGAGCTTTCTGGATTAGAGGTAACTCGGCGGTTACGGGAGCTTGGAGTTCCGGTGGTCCTCATCTCCATGTACGACGAGGAGGTGCTGATGCGGGAGGCCGCGGCGGTCGGGGCCGCTGCTTTCGTGTCGAAGATGGCCCTGCCCCAAGAAATAGTCGAGGTGGTGCGTTCCGTGGCCGAAGGGCAGATATTGCTCAAAGAAGAACCGTCCCCCTCACGCGTCGCGCGTCACCCCTCACCATTGACACCCCGGGAGCGGGAGGTGGTGAAGCTCTTGGCCGAGGGGAAGAAGATCGGGGAGATCGCAGAGATCCTTTGCCGTTCCCCTGCCACGG
Organism: Acetothermia bacterium UBA3571; assembly: GCA_002375995.1. Taxonomy (GTDB): domain Bacteria; phylum Bipolaricaulota; class Bipolaricaulia; order Bipolaricaulales; family Bipolaricaulaceae; genus UBA3571. The sequence continues at coordinate 18,019 of DFNI01000022.1, forward strand.
TACGGGCCCAAAAGGCATCGGCGATGCGGAAGCTCGGGGTCCACTCCACCCCAGAGCTCATCCGCCGCGCCCGCGAACTCGGCATCTTTCCTCCCTAGAAAACGTCGGAGCACAAGCGCCTTCCTTAAAACTTGTAGGAAACCGTACATTCGCCGACGAGGTTTCTCCTTCACACTTGGCATCGGTGTATCCAAGAGGATGCCTTTCTGACTGTAGGAGCAAACCGCGGCCGGGGCGCGTGGTTTGTCCGTTGTAGCCTTTTGCCCCAAGTTTAACACGCGAGACAGAAATTTCCCTTAAGATCAGCGTTTCAGGGGCTAACAGGCCTACGTACCCGCTACAGCTCCACCACCCGGGGCGGCACCGCCACCCCCGCCGCCCGAAACCCTGGGTAGGCTTGTCCACAAGCTCCGTGTGAGCCAAATAGGGCTTGCCCTTGACCTCCAAGTGCACCGCCTTCACCCGCACAAGGTCCGAAAGCACCTCCTGGAAGCT
>DFNI01000023.1:0-420 GCA_002375995.1 Acetothermia bacterium UBA3571
GCGCAAGGAAGCACGGGGTGACGCGTATATTTTGGCCCAGCTCCATCGCCGTCTTCGGCCCCAAGACCCCCCGGGACCCTGCCCCCCAGGATACGGTCCTCTCCCCCACCACCATGTACGGGGTTACCAAGGTGGCCGGCGAGCTCCTGTGTGACTATTATCACCGCCGCTACGGGATGGACATCCGGTGCCTCAGGTTCCCCGGCATCATCTCCGCCGAGACCATGCCCGGCGGGGGGACCACCGACTACGCGGTGGAGATGTTCTACGCCGCCATCCGGGACGAGACCTATCGATGCTTTGTGCGCCCGGACACGGTCCTCCCCATGTTGTACATGCCCGACTGCCTCAACGCCATCTTGGGGATCATGGATGCCGACGCCGCCCGGATCCGCCACCGCGTCTACAACATCGGCGGGG
>DFNI01000023.1:764-1021 GCA_002375995.1 Acetothermia bacterium UBA3571
GAGCTTCTCCGCCGCGGAGCTCGCCGCCGAGATCAAACGCCACATCCCCGGTTTCCGGGTGGAGTACGCCCCGGATTTCCGGCAGGAGATCGCCGATTCCTGGCCCCGCTCCATGGACGACACCCCTGCCCGGGAGGACTGGGGCTGGTCTCCAGCCTACGACCTTTCCCGTATGGTGGAAGACATGCTCCAGCGCCTGAAAGAAAAGGAGACGTAATGCTGGAGGGAAAGAAGATCGCCGTGTTGGGCGTGGGGAT
>DFNI01000023.1:1340-1687 GCA_002375995.1 Acetothermia bacterium UBA3571
ATCGCCGTGTTGGGCGTGGGGATGGTGGGGAAGGCCCTCATATCCGGGCTCGTGCGTTCCCACATCGTCTCTCCCGAAAGGATCAGCGGATCCACCGCCCACCCCGAAAGCGCCAAGCTCGCCGAAGAGCGCCTCGGCGTAAGGGTGATCACCGACAACCTCGAATTGATCGAGGGGAAGGACCTCGTGATCCTGGCGGTAAAACCGAAGACTGTGCCCAAGGTCCTCGCTGAAATAAAGGATTCTCTGCGGTGCGAGCAGCTCCTGATAAGCGTTGCCGCAGGGATAAAGACCTCTTTTATCGAAGAAAAACTGGGGAAGCCCGTGCCGGTGGTGCGGGCCATGCC
>DFNI01000023.1:2011-24473 GCA_002375995.1 Acetothermia bacterium UBA3571
GGTGGTGCGGGCCATGCCCAACATGCCCTGCCTCGTGGGCCAGGGAATGACGGTCCTTTGCCCCGGACGCTTCGCCTCCAAGGAGCACCTCGCCCTCGCCCGGGAGGTCTTCTCCGCCGTGGGCCGGGTGGCGGTGGTGGACGATGAGGACCTGATGGACCCGGTTACCGCCCTCTCCGGGGCCGGTCCTGCCTACGCCTACATCATCATCGAGGCCCTGGCCGAGGGCGGGGTGAAGATGGGCCTCCCCCGGGAACTGGCCACCGAACTCGCGGCGCAGACGCTCCTGGGGAGCGCCGCCATGGTCCTCGAGACCGGCGAGCACCCGGCCCTACTCAAGGACATGGTCACCACCCCGGCCGGGGTCACCATCGACGGGATCATGGCCCTGGAGGAGGGGGGAATCCGGGTGGACCTCATCAAGGCGGTGATGGCCGCCACCGAACGGGCCCGGGCCCTCAACCACTGAGGGTACGGCTATAATCTTTTTGGGGATGGCGAAAGTAAAGGCCCCGGAGCGCTTCGAGCTCGTGACCCCGCTCCGCCCCAAGGGCGACCAGCCCAAGGCCATCGCGGAGCTTACCGAGGGTGTGCTCGAGGGACTTAGGTACCAGACGCTGCTCGGGGCGACCGGAACGGGGAAGACATTCACCATAGCTCACGTGATCCAGAACGTGCAGAAACCCACCCTGGTCATCGCTCACAATAAAACCCTCACCGCCCAGCTGTACAACGAGCTCAAGGAGCTCTTCCCCCACAACGCCGTCCACTACTTCGTCTCCTACTACGACTACTACCAGCCAGAAGCTTACATCCCCGAGACCGACACCTACATCGAGAAGGACGCGTCCATCAACGAGGAGATCGACCGCTTGAGACACGCAGCCACCTCGGCCCTTTTAGAGCGGCGCGACGTTATCATCGTGGCGAGCGTCTCCTGCATCTACGGCCTGGGATCGCCCGAGACCTACGCGGGGATGTCCTTGGTCCTGGAGGTGGGGCGGGAGTACGACCTGGACGAGGTCCTGCGGCAGCTCGTGCTCATGCAGTACCGCCGGAACGAGATCGCATTCGAGCGGGCCACCTTCCGCCTCCGGGGAGATGTGTTGGAGCTCATCCCCTCCTCGGGGGAGGAGGCGCTCCGGATCGAGTTCTTCGGGGACGAGGTGGAGCGAATTACGGTGATCGACCCTTTGACCGGGGATCACATCGCCGACCGGGAGCGGGTGGTGATCCCCCCGGCGAGCCACTACGTGGCCCCGGAGGAAAGGCTGCGGCGGGCGATCGAGGGGATCGAGGAGGAGCTCGAGGAGCGGCTGGCGGAGCTCCGGGCGAAAGGGAAGCTCCTCGAGGCCCAGCGCCTGGAGCAGCGCACCCGCTACGACCTCGAGATGCTAAAGGAGTTTGGGTGGTGCCCGGGGATCGAGAACTACTCCCGGCACCTGGACGGCCGCGCTCCCGGGGAGCCCCCCTGGACCCTGCTGGATTACTTCCCGCCCGATTTCCTCGTGGTGATCGATGAGTCCCACATGACGGTGCCGCAGCTTAGGGGGATGTACTTCGGCGACCGCTCCCGGAAGGAGACCCTGGTGGAGTTCGGGTTCCGCCTCCCCTCGGCCTTGGATAACCGCCCCCTCACCTTCGAGGAGTTCGAGGCCCGAGTGAAGCAGGTGATCTTCATGTCCGCCACCCCGGGCCCCTACGAGCGGAAGGTATCCCAGAAGATCGTGGAGCAGATCGTGCGGCCCACGGGCCTCGTGGACCCGGAGGTGGTGGTCCACCCCACCGAGGGCCAGATCGACCACCTGATCGGGGAGCTGAAAAAGGTCATCGCCCGGGGGGAGCGGGCGCTGGTCACTACCCTCACGAAGAGGATGGCCGAGGACCTATCGGAATATCTCCTCGAGGCGGGGATCCGGGCGCGGTACCTGCACTCCGAGATCGAGACCCTGGAGCGGGTGGAGATCCTGCGGGATCTACGCTTGGGGAAGTTCGACGTGCTGGTGGGGGTGAACCTGTTGCGGGAGGGGCTTGACCTCCCGGAGGTATCGCTGGTGGCGATCCTGGACGCCGACAAGGAGGGATTCCTGCGCTCGGCCACCTCCCTCATACAGACCATCGGTCGGGCGGCCAGGAACGTCCGGGGAAAGGTGATCCTTTACGCCGACGAGCTCACCGACTCGATCCGGGAGGCCATCGAGGAAACGAACCGCCGGAGGAGGATCCAGATCGAGTACAACCGAAAACACGGGATCACCCCCGAGACGGTCAAAAAGGCCGTCTACGACCACCTGGCGGAGGAGATCTACGGCCAGAAGGCCCCAGCGTTCCGGGTGCCCAAGGAGCCGGAGAAGCTCTCCCGGGAGGAGTTGGTGAAGACCATAAAGGAGCTAGAGCGAGAGATGCGGGCCGCGGCGGAAAGGTTGGAGTTCGAGCTCGCCGCGGCCCTCAGGGACAAGATTCGGGAACTCAGGCGCCTGCTTTAGCTCAGAAGAACTGGAGCGCCAAGGCCGCCAAGGCTAGAACCACCCCGGTGATCCCAACGATAAGGGCGAGCTGTGCCTTCCCCGCGAGCCCCTGTACCTGAGCGGGTCCCTGCTGTTCCAGCTTGGTAACCCGGTTCCCCAGGGAGCTCACGGTGGTTTTCAGGGTCTGGATCTCCCGGGCCGTCTGGACGAGCTCCTGTTCCACCTGCCGGATGCGAGTCTCCAGGCCCGCCACCTTCTGGGTCAACCCCGCCACGTCTCCGGTGGGGGCCGCGGGGATCTTGCCCTCCAGGTACTGGACCGCCCGGGCGATCCAGATCGCCCCGGTGGAACGGGTGAGGGGGTCGCTACCCTTGAAGGTACCGCTGGGATCCGGGGTAATGATCTTGCGCTCGAGGAGGAACACCACATACTGATACGCGGGATCGCCGGGAAGGAGGTCCTGGAACACGCCCCCCGCGCCCCCACCCGCGATCCCCGGGGTCGCCCCGATGAACCCCCATACCGAAGCCACCAATACCGCCAAGAGAACCATCTTCGCTCTCATCCCATCCCCTTTCGCACGAAGAGCTTGTGATCGATGTTACAGAAAATGGGTTCCGACATCTGGGGCAAAAGGCCCCATGGGAAAGGGACTTTTGTCCTGCACAGGACGCCCCGGGGGTCCCGAGGCTGTTAAAATAAACGAGGTATGCCGGCCAATCTCACCCCGGAGTTCCTGGAAGCCAGGGAGCGGTTCCGCAAGGCCAAGACCGACGAGGAGCGGCTGGACGCCCTCATGGAGATGTTGGCTACCATCCCCAAACACAAGGGCACGGAGAAGATGCGGGCCGACATCAAGCGCCGCATCGCCAAACTCAAGGAAAAACAGGAACAACGCCGCCGCTCCGGGGGACGGTCCGGCCCGAGCTACCACGTGGAGCGGGAGGGTGCGGCCCAGATGGTCCTGGTGGGCCCGCCCAACACCGGCAAGTCCTCCCTCCTGGCCCTCCTCACCAACGCCAACCCCGATATCGCCCCCTTCCCTATGTCCACCTTCAGGCCGTGCCCGGGCATGATGGAGTACGAGGACATCCAGATCCAGCTCGTGGACCTCCCCCCCATCACCAGGGAGTACACGGAGGGGTGGGTCTTTAGTCTCGTGCGCACCGCCGACGGGGCAGTCTTCTGCGTTGACCTTTCCCTGGACGACTGGGTGGGGGCCGCCGAGGAGGCCCTGGGGCTTTTGCGGGAGCGCCACATAGTCCTGGGGAAAGGCCCCACCCGGCAGCTGGATTGGCGCACGGTGGAGCTCCGCACCCTGGCGTTGGGGACGAAGATCGACCTCGCCCCGGGGAGGGCGGAGGAGTTCCGCCATTGGGCCGCGGAGCGATTCTTCGCCTCGGGGCTCGTCTCTTTCGAGACCTTCGAGGGCGTAGAAGAGGTGGGGGAGCTCATTTTCAAGTCGGCCGGGATCGTGCGGGTCTACACGAAAAAGCCCGGGCATCCCCCCGACATGGAGCAGCCCTACACCCTCCGAGAGGGGGCCACGATCCTGGACGTGGTGGAACACATCCACAAGGAGTTCGTGGAGAAACTGAAGTACGTCAGGCTCTGGGGCTCGGGGAAGTTCGACGGCCAGCACGCGCCGCTTGACCACGTGGTCCAGGACGGGGACATCGTGGAGATCCACGTCCACTGAATCCTTCCGATTTGCCTCCCTTTCTTTTGGGCGCCACACTGGAACCACCACTACCCGGACAAGGAGGGAGTATGGACCAGCGTAAGGTAAAGGAGATCCTTTCCAAACACGGGATCCCCGGGGAGGACGCCTACGATCTCCCCGAGAGCCCCCTCCGCTTCCCGGACGGGGCCCAGTACCGCATGGAGATCTCCGGGGTGGAGCGCCCGGAAGTACTGGAGGCGGTGATCACCGAGGCCCAGAGGCGAAAGCTCCCGGTGCACCGCATGATCTCCACGGTGATGGGGGCGACGCTTCTCGACCGGGCCGAACTCCGGGACTTCGCTCAGATCGCCGCCGACGCGAAGGTGGAGGTGATCATCACCCCCGGCCCTCGCTCCGGCTGGGACACGGGCAGACAGCTCGTCACCCCGGAGGGAGGGCTTTCGGGGCTTCGCTTCCGGGGGGCGGACCAGCTCCAGTACGTGGTCGCGGACATCCTGCGGGCGGTGGAGCTCGGGTTCCGGGGCTTCCTCGTCCTGGACGAAGGACTCTTGTGGCTCCTTTCCCGCATGAGGGAGGAAGGAGATCTCCCCGAGGACGTGGTGTTCAAGGTCTCGGTCTTCGCCGGCCACGGGAACCCCGCCGGGGCCAAGGTGCTCGAGTCGTTGGGGGCGAACACCTTCAATCCCCTGGCCGACCTCTCCCTGCCGCAGCTCGGGGCCATCCGGCAGGCGGTCAGGATGCCCCTGGACCTCCACATCTACCTCACCGACTCCTTCGGGGGGTTCAATCGGTTCTACGACGGGCCGGAGATGGTGCGGGTATGTTCTCCGTGTTACTTTAAGATGGAGCCCGGCCCGGCGTGCGTGGTGGGCCCCGGGGCCCTGTACAAGCCGTGGGTCTCGGGTAAGACCCTGGCCGATTGGGGACGGGAGAAGGTAAAGTTCGCCCAGATCCTCCACGAGCTCATCCAGGAGTCGTACCCCGGGGCGGTCCTCTCCGATTGGGGCCCGCCGGATCTGGCGGTCCCACAACCCTAGCCCGATGAACTCCTTCCGCGCGTTGGGGCTATCGCTGGGGCAGCTTCCCCCCGGGAAGGGATGTTCCATCTGTGACGTCCCCGGGGTGCGGGTGGGACACCGGACCCTCGTGCGGGGCTCGGGCCCCGGGGCGATGCGGACCGGGGTCACGGCCATAGTTCCCCCCGGGGACCCCTACGCTGAGCCCCTGCCGGCAGGGGCGTTCGTCCTCCACGGCCACGGAAAGGCGGTGGGGCTGTGGCAGCTCCTGCACCTCGGGACCCTGGAGACCCCCATCCTCCTCACCAACACCCTGGCGACCTTCCGCTGCGCCGACGCCGTGATAACCTGGGTCCTCGAGCGCCACCCCGATGCTCGCTCGATAAACCCAGTGGTGCTCGAGTGCAACGACGGTTACCTCTCGGCCATCGAGTCCCGGCCGATCACGGAGGGGGATGCCCTGGCGGCCCTGGAGGCCGCGGGGGAGGAAGTGGAGGAGGGGTGTGTGGGCGCCGGGACCGGGATGATGGCGTTCGAGCTCAAGTCCGGGATCGGCACCGCCTCCCGGCGGGCGGGGGAGTGGACGGTGGGGGCGTTGGCCCTGCCCAACATGGGCCGGCGGGAGGACCTCCTCTTTTTGGGGAGGAAACTGGACCTATCGGGGCTTCCCCGGGTCCGCCGGGAGGACCGGGGATCGGTGGTGGTGATCCTGGCCACCGACGCGCCGCTTCTTCCGGAACAGCTTTCGCGCCTGGCACGACGGGGGGCGCTGGGGCTCGCCCGCACCGGGGCCCCGGCGTCCCCGGGCTCGGGGGATTTCCTGGTGGCGTTCTCCACCGCGTACCGCATCCCCAGGAAAGCGGTGCGGGTAAAAGTAGAGTTCGTACCGGACTACGAGCTCGGGAAGCTGTACCGGGCCGCGGCTGAGGCCACGGAAGAAGCGGTGCTTTCCGCCCTCCTCTCCGCCCGCGACATGGAGGGCCGGAAGGGGGTTGTTCCGGCCCTCCCCCGGGAGCTCGTGCTAACTTGAGGCTTCCATGGAGCGCCGCTCCTGCCAGAGGGAGGCAGCGTGACGTAGGGCTTCTTCCCGGGTGGTGATCTCCCCGGCGAGGATCTTCTCGTGAACACGGTCCAAAATCTCCCCGAGCACCGGGCCTTTGGGGACCCCTAAGGCGATGAGGTCGTGGCCGTTGATGAGGGAGCGGGCGAATTTAAGCCCCCGCACCCGCTTGAGGTGCAAAAGTACCCGCACCGTCTCGGAAAACACCGGAAGCCACGCCGACGATTTGTGGGCCGAGGCCTCGGCGTCGCAGAGGAGGAGCCGCAACAAATCGGCGAAGAGAGGAAACCTAGCGGGAAGGTCTTCCAAGGGAAAGGCCTCGTGCTCGCCGGTGGTTATGAGGAGGACCTGTTTTCCGCGGCCCATCTGCGGGAGGCGCGCCACCCGCATGTGTTCCCGCACCAAAAACAGGACCCATTCGATCTCCCGGTTGGAGAAGCGCAGCCTCCGCATGGCCTCCTCCGTTATCCTCTGGCCGATGGCCTCGTGTCCTCCCATGTGCTCTCCCTTGGACCTGCGGAAGGCCGCGGGCTTCCCCACGTCGTGGAAGAGCACCGCTAGCTTCACCAGATGGGAAAAGCCCAGCGTGTCGGCCACCTCCAAGGCGAGGAGGGTGTGGGTGAACACGTCCCCCTCGGGGTGGTAGTCTTCCGGCTGGGGAACCCCCTTCATGGCCGTGATCTCGGGGAGGATCCTCTCCAAAAGGCCCAACTCGTCCATGAGGCTGAAGCCCTTAGCTGCCCTAGGAGTTTCCAGGATCTTGACAAGTTCCTCCCGGATCCTTTCCCAGGAGATCCCGGTGATCTTTTCGGCGTTGGCGGCGATGGCCTCCCGGGTCTTCCCTTCGATGGAGAAGCCTAGCTTGCACGCGAACCGTACCGCCCTGAGCATCCGGAGGTAGTCCTCGGAGAACCGGACCGCGGGGTCGCCGATGGTACGGATGACCCGGGCCTCGATGTCCCGGATCCCACCCACGAGGTCGATCACCTCGCCGTCGGGGCGTGCCGCGAGGCCGTTTACGGTGAAGTCGCGGCGCTTCAGGTCCTCTTCCAACGCGGTCCACGTCACCGCGTCGGGGCGGCGGCCGTCGGAGTAGCCCCGCTCCGCCCGGAAGGTGGCCACTTCGTATTGGTGGCCGTCTGGGGCAACCACCACCATCACCCCAAACGCCTCTCCCACCGCCAAGACCGGGCGGTCGCGGAAGATCCTCTTGATCTCCTCCGGGGGGGCGGAGGTGGCGATGTCCACGTCGTGGGGGGAGAACTCCCGGCCCTCGAGTTGGGCGATGATCCCATCGCGCACCACCCCGCCCACGAGGACCGCCTCGTGGCCGGCTGCGGCAAGCCGCCGCAGGATCTCCTCCACGAAAGGATGTCGAGCGAATATCTCCTCTACAGGGATCCGCATCTTCCCCCGAGCTTACAGTGGTCAGGGGGAAAGGGAAAGGATCCTTGCTGAGACAGAACCCTTTTAGCTTGTGGGGAAAAAGCGGCGGACGAGGCGCTCCCACAGGAAGACCACCCCCCCGGTGAGGAAGATGAGCAAGGTGGCCATGGCCGAGGCGGCCCCGAACTGCCTTCCCCCGATGAGCTGGTAAATGGCGAAGGGAATCGTCACGAGCCCTGGCCGCGAAAGCATCGCCACCGCCGTCATCTCCCCCAAAGAAAGGGCGAAGGCGAACGCCCACGCCGCCGCGAAGGCCCGCGCAAGCAGCGGCAGCTCCACCGTGAGGAACGCCACAAAGGGACGTGCCCCAAGGGTCCGGGCAGCTTCATAGAGCTGGGGGTCCAGCGCGTCCCAAAGGGGCCTCACCAGCCGCACCACAAACGGATAGGTAAGCAGGAGGTGGGCAAGGGCGATCCCCCAGGGGGTCCCAGCCAACAGGGAGAGGGGAGGCCTGCGGAAGGAGAGGAGGAGCGCGAGCCCCAAAACCACTGACGAAACCGCCAGGGGGGCGAGGAGCACCGCTTCCAGGGCCCGCGCCAGCGGGAACCTCCTTAACCTCCGCAGTCCCCACGCAATCGCCGTCCCCAAGACAAGCGCCCCGCTTGCAGCCACCACCCCCACAAGGAGCCCGATCCCCACGGCCCGGAGGGGGGCAGCCCCGATATAGGGGCTATGAGTCCCCGAAAAGACGAGCCCGTACCACCGCAGGGTAGGGCCTCCCCGGAGGAAGGAATCGGCGATCACCGACCCAATGGGGCCGAGAAAGAGCACGGCGGCAACGAAGAGGTAAATGCCCCAAAGGGCATGGGCGGGGCGCGAAAAGAGCCGGATCCCACCCTGAGGCCTCCCGCCGCTTGTGCGCCCGGAGAATATCCCCCCGCCCCGAATGTACAGGTAGGCGAACCCCAGGGAAACCAAGAGCTCAAGGAGAGCCAACGCCGCGGCCTGGGGAACCTCGTTGTGCACCCGGGCAAAGAGGTACACCCCCACCTCCAGCGTGGCGTACCGGGCCCCGCCCAAGGTCAGGGGGATGGCGAAGGAGAGGAAGCAAAAAACGAACACCAACGAAAACGCGGAAAAGATGGCGGGAAGGATGCCGGGGAGTGTAACGGTCACGAACGCCCAAAAGGGCGAAGCCCCCAAGGTCCGGGCTGCCTCCAGGGGCTCTGGATCCTGGGCTTCCCAAGCCGTGGCCACGAACCTCGCGAACACGGGTGCGTTGTAGAACGCGTGGGCAAGGACGATCCCCCAGAGGGAGTAAAGGAGGCGGAGGGGAGGGGAACGTAGCCCAAACATCCCCGTCAAAAACCGATTGAGGTAGCCCGCGTTCCCGAAAAAGAGCACAAACCCAAGGGCCACGGTGATGGGAGGAAGCACGAAGGGGACGAGGGTGAAGGAGCGAAGCGCCTCCCGGCCCGGGAACCGGTACCGGGCCAAGAGCCACCCCAGGGGAAACCCAAGGGCCAAGCTGAGGAGGGAGGAAAGGAGCGCCTGTTCCAGCGTGAAGCGAAAGAGATATCGCACATAGGGGTCGGAAAGAAGCTCTCCGAAGCGGGCCAAGGTGTAAGCACCGTCTGCCTTGAGGCCGAGCGAAAGGACGTTCCATAGCGGTAGGAAGAAGGCCACGGCGAGGAAAAGGAGGGGACAGAAAAGGAGAAAAAGCTCCCCGAGGTGCGTCCCCATTTCGCTAAACACCCGCATCGTCAAAAAATACCCCTTTCTTCCGGCGGAGGAAAACAAGGCTCACTTTCCGCTACTTCTTTGAAAGGGATCACGGAGCGGCCGAAGGAGCTTGAGGGAAGGTTCTGCGTGCGGAACTGATGCCCCGGGTGCCGAAAAAAGCGGGGATTGTGCCCCGCTTTTTCTTTTCCTATAATCATCCGCGGAGGTCCTTGATGTTTTGGCCCATACGTGGTCCCCTCATTATCCTGCCCCGCTAGGGGCAGGGAAGCCGCACAGAGGCCTCGGGTACGTCTTCGTCACACTCCGGTCCTTGGGAAAAGGAGGAAAATTATGACTTTTCAGCCGCATAGGATCGAAAAGGATCCGAAGAAGAGGGAACGGGAGATCCTCCGTTTCTGGGAAGAAGGGCGCGTATTCGAGAAAAGTTTAGAAAGAACAAAGGGAAAGCCTCGGTTCGTCTTCTACGAGGGGCCGCCCACCGCCAACGGCACGCCCCACTTCGCCCATCTCTTGGCCCGCCTCTACAAGGACCTCTTCCCCCGCTACAAAACCATGCGCGGCCACTATGTTCCCCGCAAGGCCGGCTGGGATTGCCACGGGCTTCCCGTGGAGATCGAGGTGGAAAAGGAGCTGGGGATAAAGAGCAAGCCCGAGATCGTCTCCTACGGAGTAGAGAAGTTCGTGGAGAAGTGCAAGGAATCGGTACGCTTTTACATCGGCAAGTGGGAAGAGATGATCCGTCGCATGGGCTTCTGGATCGACCTCGACCATCCCTACGTCACCATGACCGACGACTACATCGAAACGCTGTGGTGGGCGATAAAACGGATCCACGAGCAGGGGCTCCTTTACCGCGGCCATAAGGTCCTCCCCTACTGCCCCCGCTGCGGCACCCCCCTCTCTTCCCACGAGGTGGCCCAGGGCTACCGCACCACCGAGGACCCCTCGGTCACCGTGCGCATGCCCTTGGTGGAGGATCCCGAAGTGAAGGTCCTGGTTTGGACCACTACCCCTTGGACCCTTCCCTCCAACGTCGCCCTGGCCATCGATCCCGCGGCGACATACGTGGAGGTGGAATACCGAGGGGAGCGCTTGATCCTCGCCAAGCCCCGCGTGGAGGCGGTGCTGGGAGAGGAGGCGCGTACCCTACGTGAGTTCCTGGGGGAGGAGCTCGTGGGCAAGGAATACGAGCCGCTTTACCCTCTGGTGGCCGGGCAAGAGAACGCCTACCGGATCGTGGGGGCGGATTTCGTCTCCATGGAGGAGGGGACTGGGGTGGTCCACATCGCCCCGGCCTTCGGCGAGGAGGACTATCAGCTCGGCCAGGAAAAGGCCCTTCCTTTCGTGCAGCCGGTGGATCTTTCGGGGAAGTTCACCGACGAGTTCCCCCTGACCCAAGGGCTTTTCGTGAAGGACGCCGATCCAGTGATCCTCGATGACTTGAAAAAGCGCGGGCGGCTCTTTTCCGCCGGGACCGTGGAGCACGAGTACCCCTTCTGTTGGCGCTGCGACACCCCCCTCCTCTACTACGCCCTGGATTCCTGGTTCATCGCCACCACAGCCAAGAAGGAAGAGATCATCGCCGAAAACGAGACGGTGGAGTGGCTCCCCGAACACGTGGGCCGGGGACGTTTCGGCGATTTCCTCAACTCCATGCGCGACTGGGCCCTGTCCAGGGATCGGTTCTGGGGCACGCCCCTTCCCGTGTGGGAGTGCAAAGGATGCGGGGAGATGGTGGTCATCGGCTCCCGGGCGGAGCTTGCAGAGCGGGCCGTGGACCCGGAGCACGCGCGAAAGGTGGAGCTCCACCGCCCCTACATCGACCGGGTGAAGTTGCGGTGTGGCTGCGGCGGGGAGATGGAGCGGGTGCCCCACGTGCTGGACACGTGGTTCGACTCGGGGGCCATGCACACCGCCCAGTGGCACTATCCCTTCGAGAACGAGGAACTCTTCCGTGAAAACTACCCCGCGGACTTCATCTGTGAGGGCTTGGATCAGACCCGCGGGTGGTTCTACACCCTCATCGTGACGGGGGTGCTCCTCCACGGGAAGACCCCCTACAAGCGGGTGCTCGTCACCGGGCTGGGGTTGGATGAGCGGGGGCAGAAGATGAGCAAGTCCCGGGGGAACGTGATCGACCCCCTCCCGGTGGCGGACCAGTACAGCGCCGACGCGATTCGGTGGTATCTCGCGTCGGAATCGGCCCCCTGGACGGTACGGCGGATATCCCTGGAGGGCGTGAGGAAGGCCCGGGCGGGGTTCCTGGAGACGGTGGTGAACTCCCACGACTTCTTCGCGCTTTACGCGGGGATCGACGGATTCGATCCCGGGATGCCCGTGCCGGAAGAGCGGCCGCTCCTCGACCGCTGGCTCGGCTCCCGCACCGCCCAGGCGGTGGAGGAGGTCACCCGCTATCTCGACGCCTACAAGGTGGTGGAAGCGTGCCGGGCGCTGGAGCGGTACGTGGACGACCTCTCCAATTGGTACATCCGTCTCTCCCGTCCCCGGTTTTGGGGCGGGGAGTGGACCGACTCGAAACGGTCCGCATATCACGCGCTTTACGGTGCCTTAAAGACCCTGGCGAAGCTCATCGCCCCCTTCACCCCGTTTCTGGCCGAGGCCATGTGGCAATCCTTGAAGGCCGATGGGGACCCCGAATCGGTGCATCTTGTGGAGTGGCCGGACTCCGGCGAGAGGGACGAGGCCCTGGAGCAGTGGATGGGGAGGGTGCGGACGGTGGCGGAGCTGGGCCTGGCGGCGCGGAACAAGGCCAAGGTTAAAGTGCGCCAGCCCCTGCGAACCCTGTATGTGAAAAAGGTCCCCGGAGACGAAGAGATACCCCCGGAGCTCTGGGACCTGGCAAAGGCCGAGCTCAACGTAAAGGAGATCTCGCTAGAAGAAACCCTGGACCACCTCCGCCGGCCGGTGCTTTTCCCGAACTTCGCCTCGTTGGGGCCGCGGCTGGGGGCCTTGGCCCAGAAGGTGGCGGCGGCCCTCTCCAAGTCCGACCATGTCGCGGTTTGGGAGGAACTTAAGAAAGCCAGAAAAGCCGTCATCCGGGTGGAGGAAGGGGAGGTGGAGCTCCTCCCCGACGACGTGAAGGTCTCATGGGAGACCGCTTCCGGATATGTGCTCCTGGAAGAGGGCCAAGACGCCGTTGCCCTGGACATCCGGCTCGACGAGGAGCTCCGCGCCGAGGGAGATCTACGGGAGCTGATCCATCGGATACAGCTTGCCCGAAAAGAAGCGGGGTTCGAAGTAACCGACCGGATAGAGCTCGGGTACGAAGGGGAAATCTCCGAGATCTTCCGGCGCTTCCCCGAACGGATAAGGGAAGAAGTTCTGGCGGTATCCCTGGTGGAGGGGAGGATCCCCGGGGCCGAGTATACGGTGGAGTTCTCGGCCGACGAGGGCAACCGGCGCCGGGACGAGCGAGAGCGCCTCTCCACCAAGATCCACGGAAAGGCAGGGAAGATCTACCTCCGACGGGTAAAGGGTGACGAGTGATGGGTGATGGGTAAAAAGGAGCTTTGCCCGTTACGCGTTACCCGTCACGCGTCACTCCACTGGCGCATCGTGCGCTATGAGGAAGTGGACTCCACCCAAGACGTGGCCCGGGCCCGCGGGGAGCCTGGCCTGGTAGTGGTAGCCGAGGCCCAGAACCGGGGCCGCGGAAGGAGAGGGGCGTATTGGTATTCACCCAGAGGAGGGCTTTGGCTCTCCGCGGTGCTACCGCATCCTCCACCCCTCCACATCCAGGTAGCTAGGGCTGTGGCAAGGGCACTGCGGGAACATTACCGCCTTCCCGTGCGCGCCGATCCACCCAATGACCTTTCCCTTTACGGAAAAAAACTGGGGGGTGTGCTAGTGGAGGCAAGCCTCCAAGGGAATAGAGGAGGGCCTGTGATCGTTGGCATCGGGATAAACGTGAACAACCCGCTGCCCGAAGAGCTGGCGTCCACGGCCATCTCCTTGCGGGAAGCCCTAAAGCGGGAGGTGGACCTCACGGAAACGCTTGATATTGTGCTCGCTGCCTTGGATGATCTCTTGGAGGAACGGAAATGGCGGGGATAGCGATCATCGGGGCGCAATGGGGGGACGAGGGGAAGGGGAAGATCTCCCATCTACTCGCAGAAGGGGCGGACCTTGTGGTCCGCTTCAACGGCGGCCCGAACGCCGGGCACACCGTGGTGGATTCTTACGGGGAGATTCGGCTCCACCACCTTCCCGCTGGGGCGCTACGGGAAGGCGTTTTGGGGGTATTGGCCCATGGGATGGTGATCGATCCCTGGCTCCTGCGGGAGGAACTCCAGGAAGTGGAACGCCAAGGGCGTCCCACCCCCCGCCTCCTCATCTCTGAGCGGGCCCACGTAATCCTTCCCCACCACAAGGAGATGGAGGTCGGAAGCGGGATTGCCAAGTCCATCGGCACCACCCGCCGGGGGATCGGGCCTTCCTATGCGGATAAGGCCTTGCGTTTGGGCCTACGCTTCGCGGACCTCGCCGACCAAGACATCGTCCGCGAGAGGCTTTCCCAACTGGAAGGGATCCATCGCAACCCCGCCCGTCCCCCTGTGGACCTAGAACGTGTGGCCCAAGAGCTCTTCGAGTTCTACGCGGTGTTCAAGGACTACATTGGGGATTCTTTGGGCACGGTTAGCGTGGCCTTAGAGAAAGGGGAAAAGGTCTTCTTCGAGGGCGCCCAGGGGACGCTCCTCGACATCGACTTAGGTACCTATCCTTATGTCACCTCGTCCCACACCACCGTGCACGGGATCGCCTCCGGGGCCGGGATTCCCGCGGTTAAATTGGACCGAATCATCGGCGTGCTCAAAGCCTATACCACCAGGGTGGGGGAAGGCCCATTTCCCACCGAGGATGTGGGGAGGCTAGGGGAGCTTTTGCGTGAGAAAGGCGGCGAGTACGGGGCCACGACGGGAAGGCCACGCCGCTGCGGCTGGCTCGATTTGGTGGCGCTGCGCTACGCCCACAAGGTAAACGGATTTACGGAGCTCGCGGTGACGAAACTGGATGTACTTTCCGGTATTCCCGAGATCTTCGTGTGCGTGGCGTACCGGGTGGGCAACGAAAAGGTCGAAGAGTTCCCCGCTTCCCTTGCGGAGCTTTCCCAAGCCAAGCCCATATACGAGCGGCTACCGGGGTGGAAGGAGGAGATCCGCGGGGCCAGGATACCGGAGGAGCTTCCCCGTGCCGCCCGGGATTACCTCCGCTATATTGAACAGGCGGTGGGGGTCCCGGTGAGGCTTGCAAGCGTGGGGCCACGGCCCGAGGAGACAGTGTTTTTATTCTAAGTACAAGGACTTTGGTACCGTTGACAGGGAGGGTAGATCTGTGCTATATAAGATTGCACCATGAAATGCTTTGAATTCTCAGCGGCGAAGGAGGTGATCAGCGGGGGTAGCACCTACTTTGGGTGGTATTTCTACTTTGTGTGAGGGCGTACCCTCCCTGCGGAGGTGCGCCCGAGAGCCGCAAGGAATCCTTGCGGTTTTTTATTTTCAAGGAGGTGAACCATGCGGGTTCTCACGGCATTTTTGGCGGTACTTTTGGGGATTTCGGCACTGGCCGCTCCGATAAAGATCGGGATCACCCAGATCGTGGATCACCCGGCGCTCAACGCCGTGCGCCAGGGGGTCATCGATGTCCTCACTGAGGCCGGCTACGTGGAAGGGGAGGATGTGGTTTACATCTTCGGTAACGCCCAGGGAGACTTCACCGTGGCCATATCCATCGCCCAGAACTTCCTCGCCCAAAAGGTCGACCTAGTGGTCTCCATCGCGACCCCCACTTCCCAAGCGGCCGTGCAGGTGTTCAAGGACACCGATGTGCCCGTGGTCTTTTCCGCCGTAACCGATCCGGTGGGGGCCGGCCTCACCGGCTATCCCAACGTCACCGGGACTTCCGACATGATCGACGTCCGCGGCGACCTCGAACTCCTGTTGGAACTTGTGCCGGGACTGAAGAAAGTGGGGATCGTGTACAACCCCGGGGAGGCGAACTCGGCCATCCTCACTGACATGGCGATAAAGGCAGGCAAAGACCTGGGCATTGAGATCGTGCCCGCGGCGGCCGAGAGCACGGCGGCCGTACCCCTTGCGGCCCAATCCCTCCTCGGCCGGGTCCAAGCCCTGTACGTGACCACCGACAACACCGTGGTCTCCGCGCTGGAGGCGGTGGTGGACGCGGCGGTGAAGGGGAAGTTGCCCTTGCTGGTGGCCGATCCCACGAGCCTCGAGCGGGGTGCCCTGGTCTGCACCGGCTTCGACTACTACGACCACGGGCGCATGACGGGCGAGGTGGTGCTTGCGATCCTGAAGGGCACGCCCCCTTCCGAGATCCCGGTCAAGTACCAGAAGGGAACCCAGCTCTGGCTTAACCTGGACATGGCCGAACGGATCGGCTTTATCTTCCCGGGCTCCATCAAGGACAAAGCCACCGGTCTCCTTTTCGCCGGGAAGCGTTTCACGTTGGAGAAATAAGGAGGCTGGTATTTGACCCTCTTCCTCCCCGCGGTCGAGCAGGGCCTGATCTACGGGCTTATGGCCCTGGGAGTCTATATATCCTTCCGGGTCCTGGCGTTCCCGGACCTATCCGTAGACGGGACCTTCCCATTGGGGGCTGCGGTCGCGGCGACGCTTATCATCGCGGGTTGGGATCCATTTCTTGCGTCCCTCGTGGCCGCGGGCGCGGGCATGGTAGCAGGGGCGTTTACGGGGATCCTCTCCACCAAGTTCCGCATCCAGGGACTTCTGGCCGGGGTCCTCACCATGATCATGCTCTACTCGATAAACCTCCGGATCATGGGCCGGCCGAACCTTCCCCTGTTGGGGAGGCCCTCGGCCCTCTCGACCGCGGTGGAGGCTTTGGGATTGCCGTATACCTGGGGATTGGTAGTGGTGGCGGCCATTTTGGTACTGGGGATCAAGCTGATCCTTGACCTTTTCTTCCACACCGAGATCGGCTCCGCCATGCGGGCCACGGGAGACAATCCCCATATGGTCCAGGCCTTCGGGGTGAACCCCGAGACCATGGTGATCCTGGGGCTGGCGTTGGCCAACGGACTCGTGGCCCTATCGGGGGCGTTGGTGGCGCAATACTCGGGGTTCGCCGATGTGGGGATGGGGGTGGGGACCATCGTGGCGGGGCTGGCGTCGGTGATCGTGGGAGAGATGCTTTTGCGTCCCCGGGGCGTATTCTGGGCCACGGTGGCGGTCCTTTTGGGTTCGTCCCTTTACCGCGGGGCGATCCTCGTGGCCTTACGGTACGGAAGCGTGCTCGGCTTTACTGCCTCGGACCTTAAGCTCCTCACGGCCCTGGTGGTATTGGGAGCGTTGATGGCCCCGGCCATCCGGGCACGCCTGCGGGGTGAGGAAGCATGATCCTCGAGCTATCCGGAATCTGGAAGGTCTTTCGGCTGGGAACGGAAGCGGTGGAGGCACTCTGTGGGGTGGATCTGGCGCTGGAGGAAGGAGAGTTCGTGACCGTGATCGGGTCCAACGGCGCCGGAAAGAGCACCCTCCTCAATGTGATCGCGGGAACGTGCAGGCCCAATCGTGGAAGGGTTCGCATCGGGGGAAAGGACGTTACCAAATGGCCAGCCCACCGCCGGGCCCGGTGGATTGGGCGAGTATTCCAGGATCCCCTTAGGGGGACGGCGGCCCACATGACGCTGGCGGAAAACCTGGCCCTGGCGCTGAAGAAGGGGCGCCGGGGGTTCTCCCTGCTTCTCACGCCGGCCCGCAAGCGTTACCTGCGAAAGCTTCTAGAGCCTTTGGGGATGGAGCTCGAGCGGAGGCTCGGCGAGCGGGTGGGCCACCTCTCAGGCGGGGAGCGCCAGGCGGTGACGGTGCTCATGGCCACCCTGGCCCGGCCGAAGCTTCTCCTTTTGGACGAACACACCGCGGCCTTGGACCCGGCCAACGCGGAGAAGGTCTTGGAAATAACGGAGCGGCTGGTGGGGGAAGCTCGTATCACCACCTTGATGGTCACCCACCGCATGGACCAAGCTCTTTCCCTGGGCAACCGGCTGATCATGATGCACAAAGGGAAGATCCGCTTGGACCTTTCCGCGGAGGAGAAAGAACGCCTGAGCGTCGCAGACCTCGTGGACCTATTTCGGCGGCTGGGGGTCACCGATGACGCCTTGCTGCTGGCCGGCAACGGCACAAATAACGCGGGCGACGCCTATTCCTGAAACAGCTTCTTCTGTTTCTACCGCCCCCCTGTGGTATGATGTTTTTTGTTATTCGGGTGGACGTGAAAAAGTCGATCCAGGAGCTCGTGGTCCCGGACCTCCGCCAAGTCCTGGCGGAGGTCCAAACCCTGCGGGTGGAGATAAAGCGACTGGATGAAAAGCTCGAGCTTGTGCGCAGCAAGCTCAAGGCCGAAATGGATTCACTGCGAAAGGGTAATGGAAACGCGAATAGGGGCCCTTCCGGAGAGGATAGATTTGGCCCTGGATCTACGGGATCGCATATCGAGGCTCGAAACCCGTCTGGAAGCCTTGGCGGGGAAGGTTTCCGGAAGGGGGTAATTCCTCTTACTCCGACGTCCGTTCCGCTTCCAAAAGCTTGAGGAGCTCCTTATCGGCGGGCGCGAGGGGAAGCTTCTCCACCTCCTCCCACGGGACCCAGCGGACCTCCTCACAGCCCAAGGGGACAAGCTCTCCGCGGGCGATCCGAGCCCGGAAAAGATACAAGTGGACGACGAATTCCCCGTAATCATAGGGGATCGCTGCCACCTCATCCCCCACCTCTACCTGGATCCCCAGCTCCTCCTCGAGCTCCCGGGCTAGACACTCCCGCAGGCTTTCCCCGGGCTCCAACGCACCGCCGGGGAACTCCCACAATCCCCCTTGGGCGTCGTCTCGGTGGCGCTTGGCCAGGAGGACTTCCCCCTTCCGAAGGATGAGGGCAGCGGCCACCTTGATCACGGGTTTCTTGCCCTTCCCCATCACTCCCATTTGAAAAACTTTACCGAAAGGAGGCCACACAAGACCAACCAGGCCGCGAGCACCCCCAGGTCCACGTGCAAGGGGAAGAGAGGCGCAGCGCCCACCATGGTCTGCCGCAGGGCATCCCCGAGGTAGGTGAGGGGAAGGGCGTAGACCACGGGCTTCAGGACCCCTGGCATCCACTCCACCGGCCAGAAGATCCCGGAGAGGAACATCATAGGAAAGTTGACCACTTGCAGGAGGGCTGTGCCTGCTTCCACGGTGCGGGCCAGTGAGGCGATGAGGTACCCCAGCGACACGAAGGTGAGCGCCCCCAGGAGGACCACCCCGGCCACCACCGCCGCGCTCCCCAGGATGGGGACACGGAAGGCGAAGTGCCCGACCAACGTGATGATGCCCGCCTGCAACAGGGCGATGGTGACCCGTTGGGTGACCTGAGCACCGATGAAGGTGCTGCGGGAGATAGGGGCAGCCCAGAATCTACGCAGGATCTTGCGCTCCCGCATCTGTAGGATGCTCCCCGCCACGCCGAAGAGCCCGAGCTGCATCAGGGCCATGGCCACCACCCCGGGTAGCATATAGTCAATACCCCGGAACTCTCGGGCCTGGATGGGCTTCTGCACCAGCACAAACGCCCTGGGAGCCCCGGACCGCATGCGTTCGGCCTCTACCAGGAACTGATCCACCACCGAGACGAGGATCTGGGCCGTGTTTCCCTTGGCGGCGTCGTAGTAGAGCTCCACCCGTACCTGTTCCCCCCGGGAGAGGGAGGCGACCATCCCCTGGGGCATGATGAGCACCCCGTCCCGATCGCCGTTTTGGAGGGCCGTGAGCTCCTCCTCCCGGGAACCCCGGAAGATTTCCACGACCGATATTTGCTCCAAGCCGGAGAGGAGCCCCGCGGCCACGGGGTCTCCTTCCGGGGCCACTACCCCGAGGCGAAACTGGACCTCGTTCTCCCCGCCGAAGACGAACCCGAAGAGGAGGACGAAAAGCACCGGGAAGGCGAACATCCAGAAGAGGGCCATCCGGTCCCGCATGAACTGCTTGGTCATGGCGGAAAAAAGCGCGATGTATCCCCTCATTCCCTGATCCTCCTTCCCGTGAGGAGGAGGTACACATCCTCCAGCGAGGGCCGGCGCCAGGTGAGGTCCCGGAGGGGGAGCTTTCCGGCGGTGAAGAGCTCCGCCAAGGCGCGGAAGGTACCGACAGTGTCATCGCTGTAGAGGACCACGGTCCCGGATTCCTCCTTAACGACCCGACGCACCCCGGGCAACCCCTCCAGGAGGCCACCCTCGATCCCGTCCTCGAGCTCGAGTTCGAGGGCGGTCTCCTTCAGGTGTGCCCGCACGAGCTCTGCCGGTGCCCCCAGGGCGATGATGCGGCCGTGATCCAGGATAGCCACCCGATCGCAGAGGTACTCCGCTTCCTCCATATAGTGAGTGGTGAGGAGGACCGTTTTACCCTCGTCCTTGAGGCCGAGGATGAGGTCCCAAAGGGCCCGGCGGGCTTGGGGATCGAGGCCCGCTGTGGGCTCGTCCAGAATGAGGAGCTCGGGGTCGTTGACCAACGCCAGGGCCACGGCCAGGCGCTGCCTTTGCCCTCCCGAGAGGGTCTTCACGTAGCTTTTCCGTTTTTCGGTGAGGGCGACGAGCTCGAGGAGGGCGCGGATGTCGCGGTGACGGGGATAGAGGCGGGCGAAGGTGAAAAGCATCTCCTCCACGGTGAGGAGACCTAAATATGCGGTCTCCTGGAGTTGGATCCCGAGCCTGGCCTTGAGGGCGTAGTTGGTGGGAGAGGGAATTTCCCCCAAGACCTCGATTTTTCCGGCGTCGGGAACCCGTAGCCCTTCCAAGCATTCCACGGTGGTGGTCTTCCCGGCGCCGTTGGGGCCCAAGAAACCGAAGACCTCGCCCCGGAAGCCCCGGAAGGAGATCCCGTCCACCGCGGTAATCTCCCCGTACCGTTTGACAAGCCCCTCGACGTTAATAACCGCTTGCATAATTTGGCTTAATCTAACGGCGTTGCTGGACTTTTGCAAGCGGACAGCGTTTGTACACCCGAATCGGCCGATAAATTTTAGCGGGACTAACACAGCAGCTGACATAGACCGTGCTGTGAAGGGCGCTGTGATCACAAAGGTGCAAAACTTTGCTGTTGGAAACAAACATCCTAAGATTGTGATGCGAAGGAGGGGGTAATGGGAAGGAGATGGCCGTTTTTGTGGACGCTGGTTCTTATCTTCGTCGTCCTTTCCGGCTGTTTGCCCCAAAGCGTCACCGTTCCCAACGCCCCGACGAATCTAGCGGCTTCTGACGGTGTCTTTCCAGATAAGGTGAGGATCACGTGGGATGCGGTAGCTAACACTGAGGTCTACAAGGTGTATCGTGCGGGCAATGAGGAGGGGCCTTATGAGGAGATAGCTTCCACTTCGGCCACGTTTTACGACGACGGAAGCGTGACCCCCGGTGTGATTTACTGGTACAAGGTAAAGGCCTGCAACGGCGCAGGTTGCAGCGAGCTTTCTGAACCAGACTCAGGATATGCGCAACCGCCAACCGGGGAGCTTCCGCCCCCTGCGAACGTAGCAGCTTCCGACGGAGATTATCCCGATAAGATCCGTGTGATATGGGACGCAGTTCCAGGGGCCATGAGATATCAAGTGCTGCGGGCCTCATCCGCCACGGGGATTTACGCTTTGCGAAGCGTGGTCACCACCAATTCCTTTGACGATTGGAACGTAGTTCCCGGTGACATATATTGGTACAAGATTCGCGCCTGCAACGACGCGGGTTGTAGCGTGGAATCC
Organism: Acetothermia bacterium UBA3571; assembly: GCA_002375995.1. Lineage (GTDB taxonomy): Bacteria > Bipolaricaulota > Bipolaricaulia > Bipolaricaulales > Bipolaricaulaceae > UBA3571. Next base: position 23,152 of record DFNI01000023.1, read on the forward strand.
TCCGCGGACTCGGGCTATGCCCGGGCTGAGGTACCTCCCCCTCCTTCTGGAGTCTCCGCTTCCGACGGCACCTATTCCGACCGGGTGCGGGTCACCTGGAACCCCGTGGCCGGGGCGGATTACTACGAAGTCCACCGGGCCGATAGCGAGAGCGGTCCTTTCGGGAAGATAGCTGAGGTTACTGGGACGAGTTATGAGGACCGGATGGTTGGGCTGAGGGTGCGGTATTGGTACGGTGTAAAAGCGTGCAACGCCAACGGATGCAGTGGTCTTTCCGATGTGGACTCAGGATATGCAGATCTCCAAGAAGGTGGCGGGGGCGGCGGTGGAGGAGGTGGTACAGTTCCGGGGATCCCAGCCTCCATTTCGGCCACCCAAGGGGATTATGAGGGGAAGATCCGAGTAAGCTGGAGTTCGGTAACCGGAGCTGCGGTATACCAGGTCTTCCGCTCCGACACCGAAGGAGGCCTTTATAGCCAAATCGCAGAGACTGCCTCAACTTCTTACGACGACACCGGTTCAGTGAATCCTTGTAAGAGCTATTGGTATAAAGTACGGGCATGCAACGAAAACGGTTGTGGAGACTTTTCCGCTCCAGCGGAAGGTTGGTGTGATACCCGCGTTACCGATGCACCTGCAGATATCCAAGCTACGGATGGAACTGAACTCGACGGAGTCCACCTCCAATGGAACAAGGTCGAAGGTGCTGATAAATACGAAATATACCGCTCCACCAGCCCCACTGGGGGATTCACGTGTATTTACGGCTGTAAAAGCGGTGAGGTCCAAACCGCTTCACAGTACATCGACACCTCGGCGATCCCTGGGACCACATATTGGTACCGAGTGCGGGGCTGTAGCGAATACGCGGAGTGTGGTTGTGGAGGCCTTTCGCGGCCGGAATCCGGCTGGCGCTCATGCACCCCTCCGTCCCCGGAGATGAAGAGCGCGACGCTCCAAGCCGATGGAACGGTATCGGTGGAATGGAACGCCGCAGATATGCCCGGTGACCTTCCTCTGGAATACGAGGTTTCAAAATACGCGCTCTACCGGGCCACTGCTGAAGACGGTCCATACACATTCGTCATGGAAGTCACCACAACCCAGGCAACCGACGACCCTCCAGATCCCGGGGTCGGAGAGAAAGTCACCTATTACTACAAGGTCAAAGCATACTCCACTGTATGTGGTTGGGGGTTACTGTCGGAGAAGGCGGTGAGTGTAACCATCCAGGGTTAGGTTGCGATGTGAAAAAAAGGGGATCGGGCCTTCTGGCCCGACCCCCTTTATTTTTTCTTCAGCGCTTGATGTACACGAAGCCC
>DFNI01000025.1 GCA_002375995.1 Acetothermia bacterium UBA3571
ACATTTTCAACGAGGCACTTCGGCCCCTTGACAGGGGAGGTGGTGGCGCTAAAATAAGCAAAAAAGGATCTTTTTATCAGAGATGTTCCCCCAAGCGGTGAAGTACGCGGTAGCAAGCTTGATCGAGCTCGCCCGCCGCGGCGGGCAGAGGAACCTGGTGAAGATCAAGGACCTCGCCTCCGACCTCGGCATTCCCTATCCCTTTCTCGCCAAGATCTTCCCCCAGCTCGTGCGGGCGGGGATCGTGACCTCGATACGCGGCCGGGGTGGGGGCGTTCGCTTCGCCCGACATCCCTCAGAGGTGAGCCTAGCCGACGTCATTAGAGCCATCGAGGGCGATAGGTTCTTCGACGACTGTCTCCTCAACCTCGATCCCTGCAGGGGACACGAGGATACGTGTCCCTACGTGAACCTCTGGGACCCGGTGCGCGATCGGATCCGGGAATTCATGGAATCTCTCACCATCGGGGAGCTCGCGAAAAGGAGAACGGAATGAGCGAACTCATCGGAAGGGATCGCAAGGAAACCCTGAAGGAACTCCTGCGGCGGCTGCATGCTGGGGAGCCCCCCGAAGCGTTGGTCCCAGAATTCAAGGAGAAGCTGAGCAACGTATCGCCGCTTGAGATCGCCCAGATCGAACAGGAGCTCGTGCGGGAGGGCATACCCCGGGAAGAGATCCGCAAGCTCTGCGAGGTGCACCTGGCCCTCTTCCGGGAGTCCTTGGAAGAGCAGGAGCCCCTCGCGCCCCCATGGCACCCCGTCCACGTCCTCATGGCCGAGCACAAACACATGGTCGAAGCGGGGAAAAAGCTCCTCGATGCGGCCAAGGCCCTGGACAGCTCCCGGGAGAAGGAGAAAGAATTCCGGGAGACATTCGAGAAGCTCCTCGGTACTGAGTCCCACTACACCCGGGAGGAAAACGTGCTCTTCCCGTATCTGGAGAAGCACGGGATCACTGAGCCCCCTGCCGTCATGTGGATGGAGCACGACCAGATCCGGGGGATCAAGAAGGCCATCGGGGACGTCCTGGAGCGGGGCGATAACGCCCGGCTGGTGGAGCTTTCCCAAGGGCTCCTCGAGGCGATGATGTCCCATTTCTACAAGGAAAACCGTGTCCTTTTTCCCACCGCCATGGACGTAATCGGGGAGGATGAGTGGCCCGCCATCCGGGCGGAATTCGATGAGGTCGGCTACTGTTGCATCACCCCACCACCCATGCCCGAGGAAGGCGCGGTGGAGCGGGCCGCCGCCGTGCGCGGCGCCCGGATCGAACTCCCCACCGGGAGCCTCACCGTGGAAGAGCTCACCGCGATCCTGAACTCCCTCCCCGTGGACATCACCTTCGTGGACAAAGACGACACCGTCCGCTACTTCAACGAGGCCAAGGACCGGATCTTCGTGCGCACCAAGGCCGTGCTCGGCCGCAAGGTCCAGAACTGCCACCCCCAAAAGAGCGTCCACATCGTGGAGCGAATCCTGGACGACTTCAAGAACAAGCGTCGCGACGTGGCGGAGTTCTGGATCAACTTCGGGGGGAAGCTGGTGTACATCCGCTACTTCCCCGTGTGGGGCGCGGACGGCGAGTACTTGGGCGTTATAGAGGTCACACAAGACATCACCCGCATCAAGGAGATCGAGGGCGAAAAGCGCCTCTTGGACGAGGGGTGAGCCGTGTCCCGGGTGGACGAGTTTTTCGCGGAGAGGGCCCGTCTGAACGAGCTCGTGTTTTCCCGGGCGGATCTCCTCACAAAGAGGTTTTTTGCCCTGGACAACGATGCCTACGCCGACGGAGCCCTTCCGCGTAAGGTCAAAGAACTCATGGGCCTTGTGGCCTCGTTGGTCCTGCGTTGCGACGACTGTATCACCTACCACCTCGTCCGGGCCAGGGAGGCCGGGGCCACGGCCGAGGAGCTGGTGGAGGCCATGGGCATCGCCTTGGTCGTGGGCGGCTCCATCGTGATCCCGCACCTGCGGCGGGCGTACTCGCTTCTTGCGGAGCTCGAAGGGGGAGAAGATGGCTGAGCTCAAATTTCTCGTGGCTCCAGAGATCGGAAAGGCCTTGAAGGAAGACCACCCCTACGATCTCGTGATCGTGGGCGCGGGGCCGGCGGGCCTCACTGCCGCCGTCTATGCCGCCCGCAAGAAACTCGACACCCTGCTTATCTCGAAGGACATCGGGGGGCAGACCCTCCTTACCTCCGACATTGAGAACTACATGGGCTACCACTACATCTCCGGGAAGGAGCTCGCCGCCAAGTTCGAGGAGCAGGTGAAGAAGTACCCCATTGACATCGCCGTGGGCGAAGAGGTGGTGTCGCTGAGTAAAGAAGGCGATGACTTCCTCCTCACTACCGCGGGTGGGAAGCGCGTCGTGGCCCGGTCGGTGATCGTGGCCACGGGGAAACGCTCCCGGCCCCTGAACGTGCCCGGGGAGCGGGAACTGGTGGGGCGGGGAGTTTCTTACTGTGCGGTGTGCGATGCGCCGCTTTTTGCGGGAAAGGACGTGGTGGTGATCGGGGCGGGGAACTCCGGCGCCACCGCCGTGGTAGATCTCATAAAGATCGCGAACCGAATCTATGTGGTGGACATCATGCCCGGCTGGCGGGCCGACCCGGTGCTGGTGGAGCGGATCGCCGCCGCGGGGGAGAAGGTCGAGACGTTCTTCGCCCACGAGGTGGTGCGGATACTGGGGGATGAGCGGGTGGAGGGGATTGTTATCCGGCCCCGCGGGGGCGGGGAGGAGGTCGAGCTCAAGGTGCAAGGCGTATTCATCGAGATCGGCCTCATCCCCAACTCCGACCTCGCCAAGGGGTTCCTGGAGCTCAATGAGGCCGGCGAGATCGTGGTGGACTGTCGCTGCCGTACTTCAGTCCCCGGGGTCTTCGCCGCCGGGGACGTGACGGACGTCCCCGAAAAACAGGTGATCATCGCCGCCGGGGAGGGCGCGAAGGCCGCCCTCTCCGCGTACGCGTATCTCATCGGCCAAAGGAGGTAGCGATGGCGCTTCTCGATGACCACGTGAGGGAAGAGGTGAAACGGGAGCTCGCGGGACTACCCGGCGCGGTGAAACTCCTCGTCTTCACCCAGGAATTCGAGTGCGACTACTGCGCCGAGACGCGGAGCCTGGCCGAGGAGCTCTCCGAGCTCTCCGACCGGATCGAGGTGGAGGTCCACGACCTTTTGGGATCCAAGGCCGTGGCGGAGGTGTACGGGATCGACAAGATCCCGGCCATCGTGGTGCTGGGGGAGGGAGACCGGGACTACGGGATTCGCTTCTTCGGGGTCCCGGCGGGGTACGAGTTCTCTTCGCTCCTTGAGGCGATCAAGATGGCCGCGAGCGGCGATTCGGGCCTCTCCCCGGAGGCGAAGGAAGCCCTGGCCGGGTTGAAGAATCCCGTGCACATCCAGGTCTTCGTTACTCTAACCTGTCCCTACTGCCCCATGGCGGTGCAACTGGCGCACCGGTGTGCGGTGGAATCGGAACTTGTGCGGGCCGACATGATCGAGGCCTCGGAATTCCCGCACCTGGCGAACCGCCACGGGGTGTACGCCGTGCCTAAGGTGGTGATGAACGAGCGGGTGAGCTTCGAGGGGGCGCTTCCCGAGAAGGCATTCGTGGATTACCTCCTGGCGGCGGGCTCCTGAACGGACCTCGCCCCAAAGTATGAGGCTGAGCCGCGACACTGGTCGCGGCTTTTTTCGTGGAACTCCGGATATACTTCGGAAGGTGATGCTCAGGATCGACGGGGCGCGCAAATCCGGGAGCGGGACCATCGTGCGCACCTCCGTAGCCCTGGCGGCCCTCCTCGGGGAAGAGCTCCATTTGTTCAACGTCCGGGCCAAGCGGGATAAACCCGGCCTCCGTCCCCAACACCTCCGGGCGGTGCGGGCGGTGGCGGAGCTTTCTGGCGGGGAGTTGGATGGGGCCACGGTGGGTAGCATGGAGCTTTATTTCCGGCCGGGGAAGAGGCTTTCCGGCGGCGAATACGTCTGGGACATCGGCACCGCGGGCTCCACCACCATGCTCGCCCTCACGGTCCTCCCCGTGGCTGCGTTCGCGGACCGGCCCTCCCGGTTCCGCATCCGCGGCGGCCTCTTCCAGGACTTCGCCCCCTCCGCCTTTCACACCCAGCACGTGCTCCTTCCCGCCTTGCAGACGATGGGCCTTTCGGCCGAGCTCGAGGTGGTCCGCCCCGGATATGTCCCCAAAGGGGGAGGGATCATCGAGCTCTCGGTGTCGCCCTTGAAGGGGAGGCTGAGGCCGTTCCTGCGGGAAAAGCTCCGGGGGAAACTCCGTTTCTGGGGGATCTCGCTTGCTTCGCACCTCCGTGAACGGAAGGTCCCGGAACGGATGGCCAAGCGATGCCAGGCCGTGCTCCGGAGGCGTGGGATCGACGCCCCTTTTTCGATTCTTCACGATGAGACCGCCTCACAGCCCGGGGCGGCGTTGGCGCTTTTCGCCGAGGACGCGGACGGATGCCGGCTGGGGGCCGACCAAGCTGGGGCGCCGCGGCGCTCCGCCGAATCGATTGGGGAGACGGTGGCGCGGATGCTCCTTGCGGATCTGGACTCCGGGGCCACCGTGGATCGGCATCTAGCGGACCAGCTCATCCTCTACGCCGCTTTGGCGGAGGGGGAGAGCCGCTATCGCATTCCCTCCGTCACCGACCACGTGGAATCGAACCTCTGGCTGGTCGAGGAGATCCTGGGGGCTTCCTGGGAGATCAGGGGGAACCTCCTCGTAATCCGTGGGATCGGCTATGGGCGGGGTTAAGGTGAAGATCCGGGGGATATACGCTACCGCCCTTACGGGGCTCCTGCTTGAACAGGGCTTCGAGATCGTCTCCCCCAGCGAGCTTATCCAGGCCCGGTTCGGGCTCACCCCGAACGAAGCACCAGAGGAGGCCTTGATCATCGACCGGCGCGACAGGCAGGGCGTCCTCATCGAGGGAGTGAAAGGGGCGGTGGAGGAGGTGGTAGGGGCCCTGCGCGATGTTCTTGTCTATGCGGTCTTCTTCCCCCTCGAGGTGAAAGGGCCCAAAGGGGGCGGGGGCAACCCTTTCGCCGCTCTCCTCGGGGCCAAGGCGAGGTTCTTGGCGGAGTTTCCGCAGCCGGTTAAGGAACTCCTGGATCAGATTCGTGCGAGGTACGTACCCACGCTCCCCGGGCATCACCACTTGAAAGTCGTTGATTCTCAGCGGGTGGACGAGGTGGAGGGTGGGATCCCGCCCGAGGAACTCCCCGCCGCCGCGGCGAGGCTCCGGGAGGAACTCATCTACCGGCACTTCGAGCCAGGACGGACGGTGGAGGTATGGCATGGGAAGGCCCGGGGAGGGTTTTCCTGGCGTGGGGTGGTGGCGGAGTTCGTGCCCGGGGAGGTGCTGGTGTTGGAGCGCCGGTTTCGTGCAGGGGGCACCTACGATTCGCTGGAGTTGCCCAAGCGCGAGGGGGACCACGGCACGGTGGAGCTTTACGAGGGACGTTGGTGGGGGAGGCGCCGCTACTTCCGTGCCGACGGAACATCTATAGGCGAGATCTACAACATCCACACCCCGCCGGAGCTCTATCCCGATGGGGTGCGCTACCTCGACCTGGAGGTGGACGTGGTCTGCCGCCCCGACGGCGAGGTGGAACTCGTGGACGAGGAGGACTTGCGACACAAGGTGGAGGAAGGGCTCATCCCCGAAGCCTTGGGCATCCGCGCCCTAGAAGAAGCAAGATCGCTGGTTGAGGGATTGGGACGAGGCGAAATTGCCCGGTCTCGCTCACCCTGAGCGAAGAGGGGCGCCTCCCCTCATAATCGGCCGAACCAAATTTGGATCTCGTTCAGCCTGTCTCGCCCGAAACTCTGAGCCAAACCCCGGAGGGCGGCACCATCCCGGTGGACGCCGCCTGGATGAGGAAAGACGCGGGGTACAACGTTTTAGGTAAAGCGGACAAAGCCACAGACCAGCTACACTCTTGCATCAAACCTAAGAGAAATTAGCCTGGTTTGCAGCTGGTTCCTTTTTGGAGCGGGGGGTTTACAGTTGAGCCTGAACTTGGCGCTTTTCCGAGCCCCTTTGATCTGAGTTCCTCCTCACGCGAGGGGTGCCGCAGGAAGGTCCTTTGCGGAAATGTGCAGTAACCCACCGCGAGCTAGCTCCAGCGAATCCGGTGTCTCGCCCCGCGGCTGCCTATAATGCTCAAGGGGGTTTGATAGAAATGATAAGGCGGATTTGGGACGTGACCCTGACGGTGACGGATCTTTCACAGGCGGTGGCGTTCTATCGTGACCTTTTGGGGTTGCCCCTGAAGTACCAATTCCCGGACTACGCTGGCTTCGACGTGGGAGGGGTGGAGCTGGGACTCAAGACGTGGGGAGGCAAGGAGCCGCCGCGCGAAGGGGAGCCGGTGGTGAACTTCCTGGTGGATGACGTGGACCGCGCCTTCCAGGAGCTTTCTGCGAAAGGGGTCCGGTTTACCAAGGGTCCCGAGGATACCCGGTGGGGCGGCCGGATCGCCCTGTTCCAGGATCCCGACGGCAATACTCTCCAGCTTACCCAGATCGATTGGAAGAAGTATTTCTCCGCCTGTGCTGGGTAAGAACTCCGCTGAGCCGAAGAGGGGAAGGTATAGTGAAGGTAATCGGGATCGTGGGGAGCCCGCGCTGTAGGGGAAATACCGACCTCCTGGTGGAGCAAGTGTTGGCCGGGGCCAGGGTCCATGGGATCGAGACGGAGAAAGTGCACCTGGGGGAGCTGGACATCCGTTCGTGCCGGGCCTGCTATTCATGCGCTGCCACGGGACGGTGTGTGATCGAGGACGACTTCCCGTGGCTTTTAGAAAAAGTCCTGGGAGCTTCGGGAATCGTGCTGGGTTCCCCCATGTACGTGGGCACTGTGACCGCCCAGATGAAGGCGTTCATCGACCGGGTGGACTGTTCCCAGGTGGAGATGGTGAGGGCCCCCACCGGGGAGGCACGGTTCCGCAGCCGGCACCGGGGGCGGTTCGGGGTGGTGGTGGCGGTATGCGATCTCTCCCCCATGGCGGAGTTGCGCCGCTGCGCCCGGGTTTTGGAGGCCTGCCTCCGGGACCTGGGGGCGAGGCCGGTGGGGGAAGTGCTGGCCCGGCGTCTTTCCGACATCGGGGACGTGCGAAAGCGGCCGGAGCTCCTGGCACGGGCCTTCCGGACGGGGGAGCGGCTGGCCGCGGCCATCAGGGGAGGTGAGATTGGGTGAACGAGGTCGATGTGCAGGAGATCTTGGGGCTCATCGCGGCGTATGAGCGGGCCTTCGAGGCGGCGGATGCCGAAGGGATGGCGAACCTTTTCTGGGTCGACGATCCTCGCTTCTGCGAGGTGGAGAACCACATCCCTGAACCCTTCGGCAAAGAGAGGTTCCTGTGGATCATGGACTGGATCCGGAAGAACCAGCCGCCGGGCTGGAGGATGAGGTTCTATGACACGAGGGTGCACCTCCTCTCCCCGGTGGTGGCCTACTCCATCTCGTTGCGGGAGGAAGAGATCGAGGGGGAGCGCACCACAAGCAGGGTCACGCTGATCTTCCTGAAGAAGGACGGGGAGTGGCGGATTATCCATGGGCATTTCTCCCGTGTGCCTGGGTGACCGGTTCATTCGGGAAGATGTCCTGCCCTCGTGGAGGGGTGAGCATGGCCGAACGTATGATCTGTGGTCTCATCATCGGGGAGGCAGGCTCAGCCGAGAAGGCCCGGGAGCTTGCGAAAGCCTTCAAGGATTGTCCCTATTGTGCTTTCGCGGGAGCTTTCGGGAGCAGGTTCGTCTGGACCTTGTTTGTGCCGGAAAGCCACCAATGGTGGCTTGATTCCATCCGGGAAAGTCCAGAAGAAACCCTGGGCCTTAGGAACGCTGAGCTTTCCGTGACGGAAGCGGAGGATGTCCCCTACCCGGCGTTCGAGCTCAGGATCCCTGCGGAGAGGCGGGAAACATCTCCCTGTGGGGCGCGGTGTGATCTCTGTGAGCTCTACGGCCGCTGTCCTGGCTGCCCGGCCACGGTCTTTCACCGTGGACCGGCGAGAAGAGGAGGTGAGAGGTGTTTCGGAGGGTAGCGCCAATGCTGTTGGTAGGTGATGTGGACCGGGGGATCCGGTTCTATCGCGACGTTTTGGGCGGGAAGCTTTCCGCGGTCTATCCTGAGCTGCCGCCCCACGAGTGGGCCTCCCTCGACTTGGACAGGGTGGAGCTCATGCTGTGGGAGAGACGGGCGGCGAAAAGGGAGTATCCCGGGCTCAGAATCCTGGAAAATCCGGCGGGCCTCATCATCTACATCTACGTGGACGACGTGGACGCCCTCTACGAGCGGGTGAAGGACAAGGCGGAGGTATTGATGGAACCCGTTGATCAGTTCTACGGCATCCGGGAATTCACCATCCGCGACCCATTCGGATTCATCCTCACCTTCGTCCAGGAAAAGGGCAGCTGATGGAACTTTACTGGACCAGGGAGGAAGCACGCTGGTACCACCTTTACTCGCTGGGCTTGCATGGACGGTCCTATCCGCCTAGGGAAGAGGGGATTCGGCGATGCTTTACCGACCTGGACGTCCTCCAGCTCGATCCCTTGCCGGTCCTCGGCCGGAGCCACGACTTGGTGATCCAGGCCCGGGTGGACGGGACACACCCGGGTGAGGTCCTGGACCTCGTCCACCGAGAGAGGCTCGGGTTCGAGTATTGGGACAAGATGCTTTCCCTCATCCCCATCCGCCACTTCCCTTGGTTCCGGGTCCGGATGGAGGCGGGCGGGAACCGGTGGGAACGCGAGCGGGAAGAGCGGCTGAGGAGGGAGCATCCTGAAGCGCTTGAAGTCGTTTACCGAGCGGTGGAGGAGCACGGTCCACTCTCCAGCACGGAATTGAGGGAGCTGGGGATCGCCCAGGAGGCCCGCCGAGCGTGGAAGTCCACCCGGGTGGCCAACGTGGCCCTGATCGCCCTCTGGAACCGGGGCCGAATAAGCGTTGCCTACAGGAAGAACTTTCGCCGCTACTTCGACCTCACCGAGCGGGTCATCCCGGCTTTGCTCCTCGATTCACCGTTCCCTACGCCGGGGGAGTTCAGGGAGTGGTTTCTCCTCAAGCGGGTCCGGGACGCAGGCCTGTTGCCGCTGCGGGGCGATGCGGATAGCTGGGCTTCCCTGCGGGAGGTTAGGAGAGGGGGGTTAGTGGAGCGGCTGATCGCGGCCGAGAGGCTCGCCCTAGTGCATGTGGAAGGAGTAAGATCTTCTTTCCTTGCCCTTCCGGATGCCGAGGAAGGGCTGGAGGAAGCCCGCCGCCACCGGTTCGATGGCTGCATCCGGTTCCTATCTCCGTTGGACCCGCTCCTTTGGAGCAGGAAAGCCCTGAGGGAGCTCTGGGGTTTCGAATACGCGTGGGAAGTCTACAAACCTCCGGCCAAGCGCCGCTGGGGCTATTACGTGCTCCCAGTGCTTTATGGGGATCGATTCGTGGCCCGTTTTGACGCCAAATACGAAACTTCCTCTGGCATCCTTCGCGTGTTCTCCTATCGCGAGGAGCCGGATGGGCTTCCTTGGTCCCATCCCACCGTCACCGCGGCCTTCCAACGGTTCTTGAGATACCTCGGCGGGGAGAAGATGCTCTTCCCCGATGGCGGGGAGATACCCAGCCAGTATGATGGCTTTTAGGTAAAGTCGAAAGAACGCACGGCAGAGGGTGAGATCGGGTGGTGTTGTCCCCCTCCACGGCGAGCTGGCAATCGGGGCGCTCCAAGGTATCCTGCGCCAAGCCGGCGTTACTCCGAAGGAGTTTTTGGAAGCGCTCAGTGGTTTGGTTTTAAAGCTGCTAGTGTCCTACGGCGGTTTTCAGGCTCCTCCATCGCGGTCCCCGGGCTTGTCGAGGGTGGTGGATTCTTCTCACGTAGCTACACTTATACTTTGGGAGGTGGTTTTGATGCGGATCTTTTCCCTGACGGATCCCCAGGAAGCGGCGGGAGCTTATCCCTGTGCTACCGAGGCTCCTCGACCCTTCTGGGCCGACGGCCTTGAGCTCTCCCGGTCTTGGTTCGCGGAGAGCCTGGGGAAACACGTGGAGGGCCTGCATGTCGAGGAAAACGGGCGGGTGATCGGCCACATCTATTGGGCCCCGTCGGAACGGGCTTTGGTTCCTTATCGGACCGAGCCCGGAGTGGCCTGGATCTACTGCGAGTGGATCCAGCGGTCACATCAAGAGCGGGGCTACATGAGGGCCCTCTTTTCGGCCTTCATCGAGCATCTCAAAGATGAAGGCTACAAGGGGGTGCTCGTTGGGGCCACCGACTACGAGGGATATATGCACCACTCCCACTTCGCCAAGCGCGGCTTCCGGGTGATCCGCGAGGAGGGCGGGGGGAAACTGATGTACCTTCCGCTCTCCAAGGCGGAAGTGGAGGTTGAGCCCCTGGTCGAGAATATCCCGGTGGAGGGCAAGGCCCCGGTGGAGGTACTAGTGATCGGCTCACAGTTTTGTCCGGTGGGGGCAGCGACGGTAGTTTACCTGCGCAAGGTGGCGGCCGAGCTCGGGGACAAGGTGGCGTTGGTGGAGGTCCCCGCGGGGCCGGAGGCCCTGGCCCGCTACGGCGTTGCCGACGGGATCTTCATAAATGGCAGGCCCTCCTTCTTCGGCCCAGTCACCGAGGACGAGGTCCGTGCCGCGATCCACAGGGAGTTGGAAAAGACCTGAGCGATGAGGTGCTGTGGGAGGGCACTATAGGCGTGCGAATCGAGGCGCTCACAGAGGAAACCCTTGTCCGTGCTCCGGAATGGGGGCGCGGAGGCTGCGGCTGGAGCTCTGATGAGCCCCAGACGCAGGGGTGTCCGGTTTTGATGTAGGGAGGCGAGAGGAACAAGCTGATCCTTATCGTTTCCCGGCCGGCCAAACAAGAGAAACGGTTGCTTCCAAATGTCAAAACTCAAAACGCGTCCGCAGCTTACCGCGCAGGTATCCTGGTCCCTTTAATGACTGGTTTCCCCAGCATCACTTTGGGATTTATCTTGATCCGATCGAGGAGCTTCCCTCTCCCCTCACCTTCAATTTCGTGGCGATTACAGAATAGCTCTCTTTATCCTTGACCACGAACGCCCTCCATGGTTCTCATAATCTTCGCGCACTTAGTGCTCCCTCACAAGATCGCTCCGCCTCCCGGAGCCTGCGATCGAAGATAAATTTCAGAAGGGCGTTGTGGCGAGTAGTCAGGTAACCCATAAAGGCGGCCACCTAAAATGCCAAAACTCAAGATGCGCCCCCTCTATTCGCCGATCCAAATGATTGGGACCTCCTTCACTTCTTTGAGCTCGGGATCACCGGTGAGGAGCATTCCGCCTTTGGCAATGGCGGAAGCCAAAGCAAATCCATCGGCATAGGCGATCGGATATTTGATCTTAAGTGAAGCGGCTTCGAAGACGAGTTCCTCTGAAACGGGGACGATCTCAATCACACCGGCCTTAATTTCCTCAATGGTCTCCCGAGCCTTCCGTTCCCCGACCCTCCGACCCAAGATATAAAACACCTCGCCGAGATTGATTACGCTAACATAGATTTTCGGTCGCTTTAGCTCCTCGCCTAAACGCTTTCTCACCCTCCCTCCCGCAGCTGCATCACCTTCTGCCCAACCGAGGAGATCCCGGACAAGTGCACCCCCAGGCTCCCCTTGTAACCAAGCGAGAATCGCCCAGGAGTCGAGTACAACTTGCATGATCACAAACTCCTCTGACGCGATTCTCCCTGGATTTCTTGCAGATGCTCCTCTTTAAGATCCGAGAGCAAATTCACACCCTTGTATCTTCCATAGAGTGTGGCGGCCGTTTTTCCCCTTAAAGGCTTGAGAACGATCGTGTCTCCTTCTCTCACCACGAGGAGCTTATCCCCGGGCTTCAGCCCCAGCGCCTCTCGCAGGGCCTTGGGGATCACAACCTGTCCTTTGACTGATAATGATGTTACGGCCATCTTACCCTCTTTTCTTACCCAAGAGTAAGACCAAGGGAGGGAGCTGTCAAGCGGGCGGGAGGCTACCGATTCCGGAATTGGGTACTTCCTCGACCGCGTACTGGATGGCGGGATTGTCCACCACGGGGAGTATTTCCTTTGGCTGGGGCCATGGGTGTAGGGAGGAAACGCGTCCCCAGACGGGCCGCTCGTATCGCTGCTTTGCGTATCCTCATCGTGATCGTATGCCCTACTTCGGACTTCTTTTTAAGCATCTACTCGTAGACCCTCTCGGTCTTGTTGGCATGCGGGCGGAAGTGAATCCTCGCGGATTTGCCGTGGTTGGCCAAACAAGCGGAACGGTAAAACAACCTGAACGTCAAAATTCAAGATGCGAGCCCGTAGTTGTTTTCTTCAACAAGATCAGGCTACCAGACAGTCTCGATCTCGTATCGGGAGATCTGCGGATCGGCGGTCAAGATGGGTAACTTTTCCAGTTGGGCTTGGGCGATGAGCAGGCGATCAAAAGGGTCCCGGTGATGATCCGGGAGTGCGTAAACATGAAGGGCATTGCTCATCTGCACGGGAAGAACCTCTATGGCGTTTGACTCCAGTTGCTTGAGAATGAACCGTTCAGGTTCATCTGGTAAACGGAGCCTCCCCAGTTTGGCCTTGATCGCTATCTCCCAACCACTTGAGGCGCTGAGAAATAGCACGTTAGTACCATCGGCGATGATCTCCCGAGCCCGAGGCGATAAACGTGGATCATCGGTGATCCACCAAAGGAACGCGTGAGTATCTAAGAGGACCTTCATTTCTCAAGGGCCTCGAGGACCGATTCGGGGAGCGGGGCGTCGAAATCAGGCGAGATAAACACTTTCCCTTTGGCGCTCCCGGGGACTCGCTTTTGGGGGCGCTCTGTTATAGGCACAAGTCGGGCGATGGGTTTCCCCGCTCTGGCGATGATTACCACCTCACCCGCACTTACCCGGGCAAGGAGCTTGGAGAGATGGGTCTTCGCCTCGTGGACATTCACTTGCAGGGCCATCCTCCACCTCCCTTTGTCCTAACATAGACCAAGCCATGTTTGGAGGAGTCGTCTGGATGGCTTTTCCCAAGCATCTCTGAAAGCGCGCGCCGGGTCAACCCCCCGAAGTGCCTCGTTGAAAAT
>DFNI01000024.1 GCA_002375995.1 Acetothermia bacterium UBA3571
AACACCATTCCGAAACCGGACACTCTAGGGCCAATTGGAAGAGAAGAAAAGGGGGCGCTTGTCGGCGCCCCCTTTTCCTTTTACAAGAAGTGGCCACTTAAACCCAGCCGCGGAGCTTCATGGCCTCCACCACCCGGGAAACCGCCACCAAGTAAGCCCCGAGCCGATTGTGGACCTTGTGTTTCTGGGCGGCCTCGTGCACCGCGTGGAACGCGGCGGTCATCTTGCGGTCCAGGAGCTCGTGCACCTCCTCCTCAGACCAGTAGAAGTTGTAGGCGTTCTGGACCTGTTCGAAGTAGGAAACGGTCACTCCACCGGCGTTGCAGAGGAAGTCGGGGATCACATACACCCCACGTTGGTGCAAGATCACGTCGGCCTCGGGGGTGGTGGGGCCGTTGGCGAGCTCGGCCACGATCTTGGCCTTGATGCGGTCGGCGTTTTCCTCGGTGATCTGATTCTCCAAGGCGGCCGGGAACAACACGGTCACGTCGAGTTCGAGAAGCTCTTCGTTGGTGATCTTCTCCGCCCCGGGGAAGCCCACAATAGTCCCGTTTTCCCGCTTGAACTTCACTACCTCGGCGAACGGAAGCCCCTCGGGGTTGTAGATCCCTCCCTTGGAGTCGGAGACGGCCACCACCTTCATCCCCAGGATCTCGACGGCGAGTTTGTGGGCGAACTGACCGGCGTTTCCGTAGCCCTGGATCGCAGCGGTGGCTCCTTTGAGCTCGATTCCCAAGACTTTCGCGGCCTCGCGCACGGCGTAGACGCCGCCCCGGGCGGTGGCGTCGCCTCGGCCGGCGGAGCCGCCCAAGGGCAGGGGTTTCCCGGTGATGACCCCGGGGGCGGAGTGCCCCACGATCTTCTCATACTCGTCCATCATCCACGCCATCACCTGGGGATTGGTGTAGACGTCGGGGGCGGGGACGTCGATATCCGGACCGATGTAGTGGCCGATGGCGCGGATGTACCCCCGGGAGAGGCGCTCCAGTTCCCCCTCGGACATTTCCTTGGGGTTACACACCACACCGCCCTTCCCCCCGCCCAAGGGGAGGTCCATCACCGCCGTCTTCCAGGTCATCCACGCCGCCAGCGCTCGCACCGTGTCGAAGGTCTCCTCGGGATGGAAACGGATTCCACCCTTGGTGGGGCCACGGGCGTTGTTGTATTGCACCCGGAACCCCTCGAAGACCTTCACGGTGCCGTCGTCCATCCTCACGGGGATGCGGACGTGGAACTCCCGCATGGGCCACCGCAAAAGCTCATGAGTACCAGGATCTAACTTCAAGATCTTCGCTGCCTCATCGAGTTGCCTCTGTGCGATGGCAAACGGGTTGAGCTTATCAGCCATCCTCCCTCCTTTGTCCGGATTTGTGGGATAAAAAAAGCCCTCATGGGGCAAGCAATTTTACTCCCACGCACAAAACCTCACAACAAAGGCGTTCGGTATACTATCGCCTTTCAGCCGACCCGGGAGAGTTCCTGCTCCAGCTCCGCCTCGAAAAGGGGATCCGTGAGGATGTCCAAATCCCCGTCCAGGATCTCTTGGAGTTTGTAGGTGGTGAAGTTGATGCGGTGATCGGTGACGCGGTTCTGGGGGAAGTTATAAGTGCGGATCTTCTCCGAGCGATCTCCAGTACCAATTTGGCGGCGTCGGGTCTCCTGGAGCTCCTTTTGCCGCTTCCTCTCTTCCAACTCCCACAACCGCGCCCGGAGGATCCGGAGCGCCTGGACCTTGTTTTGGTACTGCGAACGTTCGTCCTGGCAGGCCACGGTGATCCCGGTGGGAATATGGGTGATGCGCACTGCGGTCTCGTTCTTTTGCATGTGTTGCCCCCCAGGCCCCCCGGCCCGAAAGGTCTCGATCTTGAGGTCCTCGGGCCGGATCTCGACGTCCACTTCCTCCATCTCCGGGAGCACCGCCACGGTGGCGGTGGAGGTGTGGATCCTGCCCGAGGACTCCGTTACCGGTACCCGCTGCACCCGGTGGACCCCGGACTCGTACCGGAGCCGCCCATATGCCCCCTTCCCTTCCACTACGAAGGTTATCTGCTTATAACCCCCAAGGTCCGTAGGGTGGGAGTCCAGCACCTTCACCTTCCAGCCCTTGCGCTCCGCGTAGCGGCTATACATCCGGAAGAGATCGGCGGCGAACAGGGCCGACTCCTCCCCCCCTGCACCGGCGCGGATCTCCACAATGGCGTTCCTTTGATCCTCGGGCCGCTCGGGAAGAAGGTCCCGTTTTATCTCGGAAAGGAGCTCCTCCAGGCGTTCCTCGCCCTTGCGGATCTCCTCCCGGAGCTCGGCCTTGAGTCCCTCGTCCTCCGCGCTCTCGAGGAACTCGCGCTCTTCCTCCAAGTCCCGCATGAGCTTGCGGAGCTCCTCCCCCTTCCGCAGGAGCTCGGAGAGCTTGGCGTATCGTCGCGAAAGCTCGGCAAACCGTGGGGATCCTGCGATCTCCGGGTCCCCCAAGCGGTCCTCCAGCCTTTTCAGTTCTCGTTCCTTTTCCTCCAAAACCCTGAGGATCTTCTCGAGCATCGCTTGGAGCCTAAAAAAGTTCCGGGGAAAACGCAAGCGCGAAAAAAACGCCCCCGAAGCGGTCCGGGGGCGCTAAAATGAGGATCAAACCCCGACAGAGGCGGGAAGGGCCGCCAACTCCTCTTTGATCACCTCCGCCAGGCGCCTTATCCCTTCCTCTATCTGTTCCAGGGTGGCGATGGCGAAGGAGAGGCGCATAGTGTTTTGCCCCTTTCCGTCCACGAAAAACGGGCTTCCGCTGACGTAGGCCACCTTTCGCTCCAGGGCCTTGGGCAACATCTTCTCCGTGTCCAAGCCGGGGGGCAGGGTGACCCACAAAAAAAGGCCCCCTTCGGGGCGGGTCCACCGTACCCCTTCGGGCATATACTTCTCCAACGCCGCGATCATGGCGTTCCGTTTTTCCCGGTAACAGCGCCTGAGCTTTCCGATATGGTCTTCGATGTCGTGCTCCTTCAAGAACCGGAGGGCCAAGGCTTGGGTGAGGGCAGGGGTGCAGAGATCGGTGGCCTGCTTCACCGCCACCACCTTGTTCACGATCTCTTCGGTCCCCACCAACGCGGCCAGGCGCAGGCCCGGGGCCAGAATTTTGGAAAGGGTGAAGAGGAAAACCACCCGGCCTTCCCGGTCTATGCCTTTTAGGGAGGGAAGCTTTTCTCCGGCGAACCGGAGCGCCCGATAGGGGGCGTCCTCCACCACCAAAAGGTCTTCCTCCGCCGCGATCGCGAGAAGCCCCTCCCGCTTCTCCCTGGACCAACAGACCCCGGCAGGGTTCTGGAAGTCCGGGATCACGTAAATGAGTTTCGGGTTCTTTCCCCGGGCGCGGTCTTTCTTGACCTGCTCCCGCAGGCGCTCGAGGTCCATTCCGTCTTCTTCAAGGGTGATGCCCACCAGTTCCGCCTCGAATGCACGGAAGGCTTGGATCGCCCCGAGGTAGCTGGGGAGCTCCAGGTACACCACGTCTCCGGGGTCGAGGAACGTCTTCGCCACCAGGTCCAACCCTTGCTGGGAGGCCGTGGTGATCATGATCTCTTCTAGCTCAGCCTCGATCCCATCCTCCCGGAGGATTTCCAAGAAGGCGCGACGAAGCTCTACATTGCCCTCGGTGGTGGAGTATTGGAGGCTATAGGCGTAATTTTTCTGGATTTCTTGGAAGGCTATCCTCGCCAGTTCCTCCCGCGGGAAGGTCTCCGGATCCGGCGTCCCCCCAGCGAAGGAGATCACATCGGGCTGCTGGGTGTATTTGAGGAGCTCCCGGATAACGGAGCGCCGGATGTTTCGGGCCCTCTGGGAGAAAAACTTTTCCATAATCCTTCGTCACCCCCAAGGAATCGCATTTTCGAGTAACGGCGCCAATATCCATGAGGTTACGCTCCCCAATATCACCCCCCCAAAAACGTCCAAGGGATAGTGCTCCCGCAAGTAGATGCGGGAAAGACTGATTACCGCGGCCAAAAGGTATGTGAGGAGGACCAGCCCGATCCAGTCGCCGTAAAAGCGGAGGGTCAAGGTCGCCATCCCGAAGGCCAAGGTGGCGTGGCCGGAAGGGAACGCGTGCGAATCGAGAATAAAAAAGCGCCTCACCGGCACAAAGGCCGGTGGGCGCTCTCGTCGAAAGAATAACTTAAGGAGCTTCACCAATGTTAACTGTACCACAGAGACGGCCAGGCCGGCAAGGACATGGCGGTGGTCCCGCGGTCCGCCCCAAAAGATGAGCCAAAACCCAAAAAGTCCCCAGATATAGCCGTCTCCCAGGTACGTGGCGAGGAGGAAGAGGGTGTCCAGGCGGCGCAAAAGACGCGACCCGCTCACCCGGTCCAGGACGGTCTGGTCCAGGAGAAGGATCTTCTCGGATAAGGCCTCCGAAACCCCCCAGACCCGGGAAGCAAGACTGGCCTTCATCGCCGCTCACCCACGAGGGGGAAGGCGATCACCTCGCGGATGGAGGGAGAGTCGGTGAGGATCATGACCAACCGGTCCACCCCGATCCCGATCCCCGCCGCCGGGGGCATCCCGTGCTCCAGGGCCCGCAAGAAGGCCTCGTCCACCCGGTGGGCCTCTTCGTCTCCCGCGGCCCGGAGCCGCTCTTGCATGAGGAAACGCTCCCTTTGCTCCTCCGGGTCGTTAAGTTCCGAAAACGCGTTGGCCACCTCGAACCCCGCGATAAAGAGCTCGAATCGCTCCACAAGCTCCGGGTTTCCCCGCTTCCGTTTCGCCAAAGGAGAGATGTCCAGGGGATAATCCATCACGAAGGTGGGATCCACCAGCCTCCCCTCCACGAGCTCCAGGAGGTGCTCCAGGAGCTTTCCCTTGGGCCCCGCCCTTAGGTGCTCGGGGCACTCTACCCCCTTACGCTCGAGCTCCGAGAGGAGCGCCTCCAGCGGGGCTTCCGGATCGATGCCGAACTCCCCGGAGAGGAGTTCATACAGGGTGACGCGCCGCCAGGGGCGGGAGAAATCCACCCTGCGGCCTTGATACTGGAGCTCTAGGGCCCCATGGACCGCCTCCACACATTCGCAGATCAGATCCTCCGCAAGCTCCATGGCATCGTAATAGTCCCCGTACGCCTGGTAGGCCTCCATGGCGGTGAACTCCGGGTTATGCTGGGTGGAGATTCCCTCGTTGCGGAAATTTTTCCCGATCTCGAATACCTTCTCGTAGCCGGCCACAAGAAGCCGCTTGAGGTAAAGCTCGGGGGCGATCCGGAGGTAGAGGTCGCGGTCCAACGCGTTGTGGTGGGTGATGAACGGGCGCGCCGCCGCTCCCCCGGGAATCGGCTGGAGGATCGGAGTTTCCACCTCGATGAACCCCTTCCGCTCGAGGTGCCGGCGCATGGTGCTCACGATCAGTGCCCGGTCCAGGAGGACCTTGTGGGACTTCTCGTTGGTCAGAAGGTCCAGCTCCCGGAAGCGGTAGCGTTTCTCCGGATCGCGGAGGCCGTGCCACTTTTCGGGAAGGGGACGCAAGGCCTTTGCCAGGAGCTCAAATCCCTGGACCTCCACAGAGAGCTCCCCGGTTTTTGTGGTGATCACCTCGCCCCAGATGCCCACGATATCCCCGAGGTCGAGCTCCAGGAAAAGGTCATATTCCTCTCCCAGGACATTTTTGGAAACAAAGAGCTGAATCCGTCCGCTCCCGTCCCGGAGGTCGGCGAAGGTTAGTTTTCCCATGCGGCGGAGGGAGAAGATCCGCCCCGCCAACCGTACCTCTTCCCCGGTGCGGGTGTTGGGGGGAAGGTCCGCGAACCGCTCCCGCACCGCTGTGGTGGTGTGGGAGCGCTCGAACTTATAGGGATAGGGCTCGATACCCCGGGCCCGGAGACGCTCGAGCTTGGTAAGCCTTACCGCGACCAGGTCCTCGGACACCCTCACCCCTTCTCCACCCCGAGGATGCGGTAACGCCGCCTGCCAGAAGGCGTTTGGACCACGATGATGTCCCCCCGGGTGTGGCCCATGAGGGCCGCCCCCACTGGGGAGTCGATCCCGATCCGCTTCCCCAAGATGTCCGCTTCCGGCGGGGAGACCAGGGTATAGGTGTCGAATTCCCCCGTTTCGGTGTCCTCCAGGATCACCCGGGTGCCGATGCCCACCGTGTCCCCTTTGATCTCGTCCTCGGAGATTATGCGGGCGTTCTCGAGGAGCTCCCGGAGCCTGCGCACCTCGCGCTCGATGACCTCCTGCTCGTTCTTGAGGTAGACGTATTCGCGGTTTTCCAGGAGATCACCCCCGCGCTCCTTGGCCTCCTTGAGGCGGGCCGGAATTTCCTGATAGAGCTTGTGTTCCAGCTCTTCCAGCTGTTTCTTCTTCCGCTCGTAGCCCTCTTTGGTCAGAAGTATCTCCTGAGGCATCCCTCACCTCCTTGAATTCCCGCAGAAATATGGTCTCGATCTCCTTGGGCTTCCTAATATTTCCCACGGGCGGCTTCGCGATCACCACTACGTCTAACCCCCCAAAGAGCCCTTTGTTCTTACGGAACCCCTCTCGCACCGCCCGTTTCACCCGGTTCCGAACCACGGCCTTGCCCACTTTCCGCCCCACCACGATGAGGATCCGAGGAATTTTCTCCTCTTTGGACAGAAGGATAAACCGAAAATACTGACCCTCTAGACGTTTTCCTTCTCGAAATACCCGGTCGATCTCCTTTTTGCGGCGAAGGCGGTGAACGGGGCGAAGGCGCTGATCCGCTGCCACACAAAACCTTATCCCATAGCTAAATCCACCGCAACCCCCGTGCGCGGGGATATCTTTCCCGTTACCCTAAAAAGGACGATGGGGAAGCGCACCAAGATAGTGGCCACCTTGGGCCCCGCTTGTGCCTCCGAGGATATCTTGGCCTCCATGGCCCACGCGGGGATGGATCTCGTGCGGATCAACACCGCCCACGGGAGCCCAGCGGATCACGAGCGCTATATAAAGCTTGCCCGAGAAGCCGGACGGGCCGCAGGACGCCCTCTAGGGATCGTGCTCGACACCCAGGGGCCGAAGGTCCGGCTCGGGGAGCTCCCGGGGGAGATCAGCCTGGCCCCCGGGAACGAGGTCATCCTGGGAGAGGGTGGGATCCCGTTGCGCCACGGGGATCTTCCCCGGTTTGTGCCGGCCGGAAGGCGAGTGTTGCTCGGGGAAGGGGCGGTGGAGCTTCTGGTGGTGGAGCAGTCCCATCGGGCCCTCAGGTGCCGGGTCTTGCGCGGGGGCGTTGTCTCCTCGGGAAAGGGGGTAAACGTCCCCGGGGTGGAACTTCCCTACCCCTCCCTCACCCCCTCTGATCGCGACTCCCTCCGCATGGCGGCCGAACTGGGGGTCGAATACGTGGCGTTGTCCTTCGTCAAGTCCCCCGCCGACGTGGACGAGGCCCGGGAATACGTAGGGGACCGGACCCGGGTCATCGCCAAGGTAGAGCTCAAGGTGGCCACGGAGCGGATGGAAGACATCGTCTCCGCCGCCGATGGGGTCATGGTGGCCCGGGGAGATCTCGGCGTGGAGATCGGGCCATATCACGTGCCGGTGGTGCAGAAACGCCTGGTGGACCTATGCAATGCTCGGGCCAAGCCAGTGATCGTGGCCACCCAGATGTTGCGGTCCATGGTGGAGTCGCCGGTGCCCACCCGGGCCGAGGTGAACGACGTGGCCACTGCGGTCTGGGACGGGGCGGATGGGGTGATGCTTTCCGAGGAAACGGCGGTGGGGAGGTATCCGGTGGAGGCGGTGCGGGCCATGGCCGAAGCGGCGCAGGCGGCGGAGGAAAGTGGTTTCCCCATTCGCGTCCCGGGGCTTGTGCCCGAGCTCGTGGGTCAGGTCCCCGGGGCCTGTGCCAAGGCCGCGGTGGGGATCGCCCGGGATATCGGGGCCAGGGCCATCATTTGTGCCACTGTCTCCGGCTGGACCGCCCGGCTGGTAGCTTCCCTGCGCCCCGATATGCCGGTGGTAGCCGCGACCCCGGAGGAGGGGGTGGCCCGGGCCCTGGCCCTTGTCTGGGGGGTAATCCCCCTGACCATCACGCCCACAGAAGGCACGGACGCGTTGGCGGAGGCCTCCATACAGGCGGCAAAGGAAAGGGGCATTGTCCAAAAAGGCGACCGAGTGGTGTTCACCGCTGGCCTCCCCTTTTGGAAGGCGGGGACCACGAACCTGGTGCGGGTGCTTACCGCCTAAAAAGGAACCTCCTCGTCTCCGCTTTCCGCGGGCGCACCCCCTTCGATTGAGGGGGCTTCTCGAGGGCCCTCGTCCTCTTCCCGTTCCAGGCGTTCGGTGATCCTTTTTACCTGCATTTCGGCCTGGGTCAGCTTCTTTTTGCACAGCGAAACCAGGCCCGCTGCTTCCTCCACCAAGGAAGAGAGCTCGTCGATGTCCGCTTCTCCCTTTTCGATCCGCTCGAGGATTTCCTCCAAGCGAGAGACCGCTTGGGAATAGGAAAGCTCGGCCTGAGTTCTATCCTCCATCCTCCCGTTCACCTCCTTGAGAAAGGAGCCGCAACATCCCGCCCCGGAGCTCGGCGCGGAGCTGGGTCCCCCGGGGGGCCTGGGCGGGATCGGTCACGATCCCGTCTCCCACACGGCGGATGATGGCGTACCCTCTCTCCACGACCCGACGGGGATCCAGGGCTTGTAACCTTTTTTCCCGGTCAGAGAGGCGGTGTGCTTCACGGGTCAAAAGTGCGCGGGCCTGGGAAAGGACCCGGGTGTGCAGCTCCTGGATCCTCTGGTGGGCTTCGGAAAATTCCCGGGAACATCCCCGGCGGAGCCGCTCCCCCACCTGCTCGAGGTAATCCCGCTCCCTCCCCAACGCCATCCCGGCCGCCCGGGGGAGGGCGCGGTAGAGACGCCCCAAATCACGGCGGGCTTCCCGGAGCTTTTGGGCGACGGCGAGGTTAAAGTGTCGGACCCTTTCCTGGTGGGCCTTTTTGGCTTCGGACAAAGCCCTGTGGGCCTGGGATAGGATCTGTTCCAGGGCGTCCTCAAGGCCTTGGAGCGTCTCCCGCACCCGCTGGACCAAAAGCTGCGCCGCGGCGGTGGGGGTCTTGGCCCGCCAGCCCACGTAATCCAACACGGAGAAGTCTTGCTCGTGTCCGATCCCGATCACCACCGGGATAGGGAAGGTGGCCACCGCCCGGCCCAGCGCCTCCGAATCGAACCAAGCGAGGTCCGTCCGGGACCCGCCGCCCCGGCAAATGAGGACCACGTCGAACTCCTGGGCCCTCTCCCGGAACCAGTCCAGGGCATTGAGGACCGAGGCCTCGGTGTAGGGCCCCTGGACCCGTGCCCCGTGGACCGTGACCCGGAAAGAGAACCCCGATTCCCGCAGGGTCTTCAACACATCCTTTTCCGCATCGGAGCCCAGGCTCGTGATCAGGCCGACCCTAAGGGGAAGCAGAGGGAAAGGCAAGGATTTGTTGAGGTCGATGACCCCCTCTTTAGCGAGCTTGCGGATGATCTCCTCCCGTCGGCGGGCCACCTCTCCCAACGTGTAGTTGATGTCCAGGTCCTGTACAATGACCCGGTATTCGCCCCAGTCCACCTTCAGGTCTACTTGAACGAGCACCCGGACCTTCACCTCGTCTTCCAGGCGGAAGGGGTTCCCGGCCTGGGAAAGCTTTCGCTCGATGTAGGCCCGGGCCTCGGGGAAAAGCACCGCCGAGACCTCCGCCACGATGGAGCCGTCCTCCCGGCGTTCCGCCAAGCGGAAGTCCACCACGTCCTTGTGGGCGCTCTTCTGGAACCCGAGGATCTCCCCTACCACCCACAGGGGTCCGGGAAAGGCGGCGTAGATGGCGTTCCGCACCTGGAGGTTAAGCTGGGATATCGTGAGGCCCCCGGTGTCAGCGCGCCGTTCTTCGTATAGCTGCAATGTCGCCTCGTCGAAGGAGAACCCCGCCTCCCTAAGAAGTTCCACCACCGCCACCACGTGTTGGGTGGGGACGGTCCAGCAGCGGTTCGCCCTGTCCCAGCGCCGCTCGGGTAGCCCCCTCACCAGGTTCACCAGGTCCGGGTCGTAATCGAACCGGATGTGGAGGAGCCCATCCTTTTGATACACCACTCGCTGCGCCATCGCCTTAACCTAACCTCGGGAGCTCACCGGGACAAGACACCTGCCCTTGGGTGTTTTGGGTTAACTCGGAATTATAATAAGGCCAAAAATCGACCTTTCTAGATGAGACGGAGATGAACATGATGGACGACATCTGGGATGTGATCATCGTGGGCGGAGGACCTGCGGGCCTTACCGCGGGAATCTATGCCAAGCGGGCAGGACTGAATACGGTGGTGCTGGAGAAGGCCATCGCCGGGGGACAGCTCGCCGAAGCGGTAACCGTGGAGAACTTCCCCGGGTTCCCCGAGCCCCTTCCCGGAGCGGAGCTTGGGGAGAGGATGCGCAAGCAGGCGGAGAAGCTGGGGGTAAGGTTTCAACGGGGGGAAGCCCGGGGGCTCAAGCGAGAAGGAGATTTTTGGGTGGTGGAGGCCGATGCTACAGAGCTTAAAGGCCGGGCGGTTATCATCGCTACCGGGGGTGTGCCCAAGGAGCTTCCCGCCAAGGGCGCCCGGGAATTCAAGGGGCGCGGGGTTTCCTACTGTGCCACCTGTGATGGGTTCTTCTTCCGCGGAAAGAAGGTCCTAATGGTGGGGGCCGGGGACGCCGCCCTGGAGGAGGCCCTTTTCCTCACCGACATCTGTGAGAAGGTGTATGTCGCGGTGCGTCATCCCGCGGATGACCCCCACGCTATCCGGGCCGCGGCGGTCCTCAAAGAACGGGCCCTATCCCACCCCAAGATCGAGTTCCTCTGGAACGTGGTGGTGGAGGAGGTCCGCGGGGACGGCGCTGTGAAGGAGGTGGTACTCAAGGACCTGGGAAGCGGCGAGCTAAAGAACCTTCCCGTGGAGGGCGTTTTCGTGAAGATCGGGTATCGCCCGGCCACCGAATGGCTGCGGGGGGTGGTGGAGCTGGATGAAGGGGGGTATGTGGTGACGGATGAGTGGATGCGGACGAGCCGACCCGGGGTGTTCGCGGCGGGGGACGTGCGGGTGCCAGTGGGACGGTATGCCCAGGCAGTGATCGCCGCGGCGGAGGGGGCCATCGCGGCCCTCAAGGCCCACGAGTACATCTCCGAGAAGGTAAGGGGGAGGTGAGAGCGTGCAGCGGAAAAGGACATATCCCACGATCCAGGGGATCGTCGCCCAGGCGGTACACGAGCACCCGAAAAAGATAGCGATCAGGATCCCCAAGATCCGGGGGCACAAGATCGAATACAAAGAGCTCTCCTACGGGAAGCTGTGGGACCTCGCGGGGAGGTTCGGCCTGTGGATCGCCCGGGAAATCGATCCTGGGGATAGGGTCGCTATCATCTCCAAGCCATCCCTGGGATGGGCGGTGAGCTTCTTCGCGGCCTTGCGGGCCGGGGCGGTGGTGGTGCCCCTGGATGCCGAGCTGCAACGGGGGGAGGTAAAGAGGATCCTCGAGGAAGCGGAAGTGAAGCTTCTGTTCGTCGCTTCCCATCGCTGGGATGACCTCTCTGGGCTCGCGGAAGAGGTCTCCAGCTTGAAAGAGGTCTACTCCCTGGAAAAGGAGGACGAGTACCCTCACCTCTGGGAGCTCATCCCCGATGAGGTGATCGAGCCAGCGGACGCCAAGCCGGATCCGGAAGAGCTGGCGCTGCTCATGTACACCTCGGGCACCACCGGGGACGCAAAAGGAGTCATGCTCTCCCACCGCAACATTACCTCCAACATCATCGCCATCACCGAAAGCATCCGGGTGGGCCCCGAGGATCGGGTGGTTTCGATCGTTCCGTGGTATCACATCTACGGCCTCACGGCCACGCTGCTTGCGCCGTTGAGCGTTGGGGCGACGGTCCTTTACACCGACGATTATCGCAACCTGATCGAGATCGCCCGCCGCTCCCACTTTACCATCCTCATCGGGGTCCCCAAACTCTTCCACGCCATGTGGCGGAGGATCGAGGAGAACGTGAAGGCCACGCCGGTCCGCCGGATTCTTTACTATGTGGCACCGAAGCTCATCGGTAAGGCCCTGAAGCGGAAGCTGCTTTCGCCGGAGTTCCGTTTCTTCGTCTCCGGGGGTGCTCCTTTGGATCCCCGTGTTGCCAAGGGCCTGCGACGCATGGGGCTTGGGATCATCCAGGGATATGGGCTCACGGAGACGGCCCCGGTCCTCACCTTCAGCACCCCCTTCGCGCGGCAAGCGGGCACGGTGGGCAAACCCCTTCCCGGGGTGGAGCTTAGGATTGAGGACCCCGGGCCCGACGGCTACGGCGAGGTCCTCGCCCGGGGCCCCAACGTGATGATGGGCTACTACCGCAACCCCCAGCGCACCAAAGAGGTGCTCACCCAGGATGGTTGGTTCCGCACGGGAGATCTGGGGAAATTGGACTGGCGGGGAAGGCTATATCTTGCCGGCCGCAAGAAGAACGTGATCGTATTGGAGTCGGGGAAGAACGTGTATCCGGAGGAGGTAGAATGGGAGCTTTCTCGGATTCCCGAGATCGAGGAGGTGATGGTCTACGAAGCCCGGCGCCAGGACAAGGTGGTGGTGGCAGCGCTCATTTACCCAAACTGGGAAGCCTTACGGGAGCAGGGGATAACGGAAAAAGAAGAGGCCAAGGATCTCCTGTGGGAGAAGATAAGGGAGGCCCAAAGGAACTTGGCCGTCTTCAAGCGGATAAAGAGCAAAGAAGACATCGATTTGGTGGACCAGCCATTTGTGAAATCCACCAAGCAGGAGATAAAACGCCACCTCTACGTCGAGGTGCGGAGGTAAGGGCTTTTCCTCCGGAAGCGACGGGGCCCCCCTGTTTTTTCGGGCGGGCCCTATTTTTGCTTCTGGAGGGAAAGTTGGGTGACGATCTCCTTGACGCGTTTTGGAATGTACTCCTTGAGTTCGTGCCAGTTCATGAACGCATCATCGGGAAAGCGGTAGACCTTTTCGAACTTGAAGGAGGGCTGGAAGGCCTTGGTTTTCAGGTAACTCTCCACGGCGCGGTCCAAGTCCTTGGTTTTAGCGGGGAATTCCTTCACGAAGAAGTCTTTCACCAGAAGGCCCATGGAGCCGGCCTGGGAAGTGCAGGCTTCGATGGTGTCCATCACCGGGAACTCCCGGGGGTCGAAGGCCAAGGCATGTTTCCCGGGCTGGGAATAGAGTACGGGATGTCCTTCCTCTTCCTTCCAGAAGGGGAAGCGACGGTAGGTTCCATGCCAGCTAGCCTCCACATTGACCACCTTGTCTTCCTCGTCCACCGAGACCCATACGTGTTCGAGCTCGTAGAGGTGTTGGATGTCCCAGTCCCACCAGATGGCGTACTCCACGGTGTAGGAGGCGTTTTCGGGGACGTCCACGATCCTGGGGAACGAAGGGGATCGTTCGGGCTTGCGGAACACTTCCACCCCTACTTTGACCGGAAGGAACGGTTCCCGCTCGTCGAAGCGGAGGATCGGTGCGTGCCTTATAACCCTTTCGCGATCGTTCTTAGTGAGCATCCTGACGCCCCACCTCCCGTACGGAAAGGCCGTCTTTTGTGAAAAGATGGAGTTTCTCTTGGTCGGGAATGATCCAGAGTTTATCGCCCACGTCCACCTTGATCTCCCGGGGAGCCAGCACCCTGAAGGAGATCTCGCCGAACCTGAAGTGGACCAACGTTCCACCCCCCAGGGGCTCGGTGAGGAAGACCTCGCCGAGCAAGGCGTTTCCCTCTTTCTCAGTAGAGAGGCGCACATCTTCGGGACGAATCCCTAAGGTGAACTCCCCTTGGTCCATCTGTCCCAGCACCTCACCCCACGCTTCCGCCAACGGGAGGACGAAGCTGTCGGTCACCAAAGCGGGTTTCCCATCGGTTTTCTTGAACTCCACGGGGATCAAGTTCATGGGTGGATCCCCGATGAAGGAGGCCACGAACAGGTTCCTGGGCCGGTCGTAGAGCTCATCGGGGGGGCCGTACTGTTGCAGCACCCCCTGGTGCATTACCGCCACCCGCTCCGACATGGTGAGGGCCTCCACCTGGTCGTGGGTGACGAGGATGGAGGTGATCCCAAGCTCCCGCTGCAAGCGCTTTATCTCCGCCCGGGTCTCGATGCGCAACCGTGCATCCAAGTTGGAGAGGGGCTCGTCCAGGAGGAGGATCTCGGGCTCCTTGACCAGGGCACGGCACAGGGCCACCCGCTGTTGTTGCCCTCCCGAAAGCTGTCCTGGCATGCGATCCAGGAGCTCCTCGATCTTGGTGAGCTTCGCCACCTCGTGGACTTTGCGGTCGATCTCCTTTCGGGGGACCTTGGCGAGCTTCAGGGGGAAGGCGATGTTGTCGTAGACCCGCATATGGGGGTAGAGGGCGTAGGACTGGAACACCAACCCCACGTAGCGGTCTTTGGGTGCCACGTCGTTCACGAGGACATCGTCGAAATAAATATTTCCCTCGGTGGGGCGATAGATCCCGGCGATCATGAGGAGGGTGGTGGTCTTTCCGCACCCGGAGGGGCCGAGAAGGGCGATGAACTCCCCGTCCCGCACTTCCAGGTTCAGGTTGTTTACGGCGACAACCTTTCCGAACTTCTTCGTCAGCCGCTCGAGCCTGATCGATGCCATGATCGCCGCGACTCCGTAATTTTACCGCCCACCTTTGATCCCGCCTACCGTCACCTTCATGAGGAGCTTCTGGGTCAAGAGAAAGAAGAGGAGGACCGGGAACATATAGAAGAGGGACACCGCCGCCAGGAGCCCGTAGTTCGTGAACCGATAATTTCCGATGATCGCGTTGATGTAGGAACTCAATGTCCAGCTGTTCGGATCCCGCACAAAGGTAACGAGGAAGATGTACTCCGCCCACCCGGCCATAAACGCGAACACCGCGATGGCCGCGATCCCCGGCTTCACTAACGGGAGCATTACCTTCCAGAAGGTCTGGAATCGGGTGGCCCCATCTATCAGGGCCGACATCTCGATGTCCCACGGGATATCGTCGAAGAACCCCTTCATCACCCAAATGCCGAAGGGCACCATTAACCCGGCCCGGACGAGGATCACGCCCCACAGGGAATCCAGGAGTCCCAAGGTACGGAGGATGTAGTAAAGGGCGATGAGGAGGGTGATGGCGGGAAACGCGTGCAAGATCAAAGTGGAGGCGAGGATCATGGAGCGCCCGGGGAAGTACATCCGGGAGACCACGTAGGCGGCAGAAGTGGAGACCACCACCATGATCACCGTAACCCCCGCGGCGAGGAAAAAGGTGTTGGCGAAGGTACGCCAGATATTGGGCCAAGCGGGGGAGGGCGACTCCCACAAGAAGCTCCAATTGGCCACGGTAAGCTCCTGGGGAACGAACCCGTAGACCAGGTTACCCGTGAAGGCCCCCACGAAAAGCCAAAGGTACCCGACCACGATGGGGAGAGAAGCCAGGATGAGGAACACATACATCGAGAACCGGAGGAGCTTTTGCTTTCTCCGCTCTCGCTCCAACGATCCCGGCGTAAACCTGTGTGTCGCCATCAGGACACCTCGATCCGGGGCTGGGCCATCATCTCCCGGAAGCGGAAGATCTTCCAGTAAGCGATGGACGCCACTGTGCCGATGAGGACCAAAACGGTGGCCAGGGCCGCCGCGTATCCGAATTCGTAGGTCCCCGCATATGCACTGAAGGCCTTGTTGTAGGCGTAGAGCGACCATACCTCCGACGCGTGGAAGGGCCCTCCCTGGGTGATGAGGAGGATGTATTCATAGGACGTGAGGAGGGAGAGGGTCTGATAGGCGGTGATGAACATCAGGGGCCAGCGTATGAGGGGAAGGACGATATGCCGCACTTCCTGGAACCAGGAGGCCCCGTCCACCCGCGCCGCCCACAGGTAATCCCGGGGGATGGCCTTGATGGCGGAAGTGAAGATGAGCATTCCCATGGAGGCACCGATGATGCCGTTGGTGATGATGATGACGCCCCAGGGAAACTGGGAGATCCAGGCGATGGGGCGGAGGCCCATGGCGACCCGGAGGCCGTTGAGGAGTCCGTTGCGGGTGGGAGAGAGGATCCAAAGCCAGATGGCGGCGTACACCACCGGCGGGGTGAATCGGGGAAGGAGCCACAGGGCCCGGAAGAATAGCCCCACCCGCTCACTAATGCTCGTGGTGAGGAGGGCCAAGATCAACCCGAAGGTGACGTTGAAGATGGCCAACGTGCCGAAGGTATACACGAGGGTGTTGATGAGGATCTTGGGGATGAGGAAATCATCGGCCATGCGGAAGAAATTGCCGAGCCCGATGAAGTTCCATTGGAAGCGGTAATCCATGTTGGTGAAACCCATCACGGCGGTGATGATCACCGGCGCCAGGAAGAAGAGCAGTATCAGGATAAGGCCAGGGAGCAAAAACAAAAAAGCCTGGAGATACCCTTTGGCGCGGCCGGTCCTTTTGGGATCCCCTGACGACATATTTCCCACAACGAGCAGATTATAAAAAGGCCCCGCCCTGAGGAAAAGGGGCGGGGCCTTTTTCACCCGGGTTCACTCGCGGATGATCACCTGATCGCCTAGCTCGGTCTGCATACGCTTGATGAAGTTCTCGAGGGCCTCAGCGGGGCTGAGGGCTCCCACCTCCACGGCGACGATCCCGTCGCGGAAGAGGGTCTCCCAGTAGAACGGGGCCTTGGGGTGGTTGGGGCTGAACCGGGCGAAGGGAGCGCACAGCTCGGACACCTTCCGCGCGAACACGTCGGCGTAGTAGGGCGGATAAGAGAGCTGGCTCTTGCGGATGGCCAGGTGCCCGGAGCTGATGGCGTGGCGGGTGTTCAGATCCACGGCGGAGGCCATGGTGACGATCAGGAACGCGAGGTCCTTGTGCTGGGAGGCGGCGGTGATCAGATGCACCAGCGGGTGGGATACGGAGACGGGCTTGCCGCCCTTCTCCGCGGCGGGAATGGGGGCGAAGCCGATGTTCTCCCACAGGTACTCGAAGCTCTTGTTATACGGCGCGTGTTGCCACTCGGCGAAGTTCCAGGAGCCGCCGGTGAGGTTGATCCCCACCTTGCCGCCGGAGAAGTTGGTGTGGATCTCGGGCCAGGAGATCTGGGACATGGCGCTCGGGGTGAGCTGGAGGTCCACTAACTTCTTCACGAACTCAAACAGGGCGAGGGTTGCGGACTTGTCCACCACGAGCTTGCCGGTCTCCGGGTCGTAGAGCTCCCCGCCGAAGGCGTAGATGAACTGGAACCAGTCGGTGCCGGGAGTGGGGCGGTGCCAGATGGCCATCTCTGGATCCACCACGCCGGCCTCGAGGAGCTTCTGGCCCAGGGCGATGATGTCGTCCAGGACGAACTCGCCGGCCGCGACCTTAGCGGGGATGGACTCGATGAATTCCTCCGAGTAACCGGCCGCCTTCAGCAAATCCTTCCGGTAATAGAACATGCGGGCTTCGGTGTCCTGGGGAATCCCCCAAATCTTGCCCTTGTACCGGCAAGCCTCCCAAAGGGCGGGGAAGAAGTCGTTATAGACCTCGGGGAAATCGGCGATGTAGTTGTCCAAGGGGACGATATAACCCGCCTCCGCATAGGGTCCGATGTCCTCGTGCCCGGTGATGATGATGTCGGCGATCTTCGCCGGATCGCCCGACTGGAGGGCGAGAAGGTTGGCACGCTTGTAATCGGACCAGCTGGTGGTGACGAAGGTGGCCTCGAGCTCCACACGGAAGCGGGCACCGGAGAACTCGAGCATCTGGTTCAAGCGCTCCACCGCGGTTTCCAGGTTGAGCTTCCGGGTGATGGAGGGATCATCGGGGCCTACCGTCCAGGCCTTGATGGTGATGACTTTCACATCCTGCGCCGCCACGAGGCCTGCCGCGAGCCCGAAGATAAGGATTCCCAAAAGCCATTTACGCATAACACTCCCCCCTTTTTATAAAGATTTTTCGTCCACGGGTTTTGCGTCGCTATCACCCCCCTAACATTAAAGAGCATCAAATATTTTATCGCTCACTGGGGATTCCGTCAACGGCAACCCTTTTCTGCAGGGACCAAATACGATGCACGGGCGTTTTGCAAACGATGCCAAAATCAGCCCCGGCGCGCGAACTCCACCACCTCTTTCACGGGAGCCCGGGCCACCCCCACCACTTTGTCCCCGCCCCCGTAATAAAGGAGAAAATCCCCGTCCCGCTCCACCACCCCACAGGCGAATACCACGTGGGGAATATCTCCCTCCCGTTCCCACTCCTCCCGGGGTTCCAACACGTACTCCAGGGGCCGCGATATCAATTTCTCTGGGTCATTGAGGTCGAAGAGGGCCACCCCCATCCGATAGGTACGCGCCTTGTCCACCCCGTGGTAGAAGAGCAGCCACCCCTCATCGGTCTTCACCGGCGGGGGACCGGCCCCGATCTTCACCGAATCCCAGCACCCCGGGCGGGGATACATTACCTTCTTGTGTCCGTACCAGTGGACGAGGTCTTCTGAATAAGCAATCCAGATGTCCGGGACGATGCGGTGGAACATCACGTACTTTCCCTTCACCCGCTCTGGGAAAATCACCGCGTCCTTGTCCTCGAACTCTGGGAGCACGACCCCGTGCCGCTCGAACGTGCGGAAATCCTCAGTGGAAGCGAGCCCCACGTAGTTCCCCCGCTCCGAGAACGCCCGGGCCGAGAGGGCCGTATAAGTAATGTAGAACCGGCCCTCCAAGGGGGTGATGCGGGGATCCTCGCATCCAAAACGCTCATACGCCTCTCGCGGCTCGAACACCGGCTCCCGAAAGCGCTCGAAGTGGATCCCGTCTTCGCTCACCGCGAGGCCCAGCCGAGATACGTAACGCTCGTACTCCCCCACGGCGCGGTAAAGCATATATACGCGACCCCGGTGGACGGCGACCCCGGGGTTGAACACTGCCTTCCTCTCCCACGATACCTCCGGCCGGGGCACGAGGATCGGATCTTCCGGCACACGCTCGAACAATTCCATGCCCGCGTGCCGAAGTTTAACGTCATCCGGCGCGGAAAAACACCGCGGAGACCTTGAGGGGAAGGAGCCAGGGAGTACACTGAAAAAACGATGGTGGAGAAGCAGAAGGCCTTCTGGGAAGAGGGAGCAGAGGATCACGACGTGGACATTCTCGGCCTGTACCTCGCCGAGGTGGCCAGGATTCCGCCCCTCTCGCCCGAAGAGGAACGGGAACTCGCCCGCCGCATGCGGGAGGGGGATGTCGAGGCGCGGAACCGCTTGGTGCTCGCGCACTTGAGGCTTGTCGTCTCCATCGCCCGGGAATACGGCGACACCGGCCTCGACCTCCTTGACCTTATCCAGGAGGGGAACATCGGGCTTCTGGAGGCGGCGGCGCGGTTCGACCCCGAGAAAGGATTCCGCTTCTCCACCTACGCCCGCTGGTGGATCCGCCAGGCGATCGGCGCCGCCATCGAACGCCAATCCCAGCTCATCCGCATCCCGGCTTACCTCTTCCGGGCCCTAGTCCGCTGGGCCAAGCTCAAGGCGAGCTTCGGGGACGATGGGATTTCTGAAACGGTGGACACCATTTCTTACCCCGGGCTCACGGTGGAACGGCTCCGGGAGCTTGAGCGCACCATCGGAGAAGTTGTTTCCCTGGATATGCCCGTGGGCGCCGAAGGCGACGAGACCCTGGAGGAGCTCGTCGCCGACGAAAAGATGCCCACCACGGAGAAGCTCGCGCTGCAGGAGCTCATGCGGGAGGAGCTCCTGGAGTTGATCTCCCAGCTTCCGCCCAAGGAGGCCCTGGTCATCAGGCTCCGCTACGGACTCGAGGGGGCCAAGCCCCAGTCCCTGGCAGAGGTGGCGGCGAAGCTGGGGGTTTCACGAGAGCGGGTGCGCCAGCTGGAGAAGCAGGCCCTCAAACGCCTCAAGGCCTGGACTTCCGAGGCCTTGGAGTACTACCGCCGCCTAGTGACGGCCTGAGCTTTTCCGTCTTCAAGAAAGTTCCCATTCGGAGCGGGTGGGTAAAAATTCGCGCGCCTTGTATTTGCGGCGAGCGGCGATGAAGCGGTAGGGAAAGCGGCCGAGGAGCTCGTTCCACGCCTTTACCAGCTCGTTATACCGGCGCCGCTTTATGTCGTATTCCTCCGCGGCCTCGGCGAGCCTGTTTTGGGCCCGGCGCAGCTCGCCCGGGCGTTCCCGGGGAAGGGCGGCGAACACCCGCCAAAGCACCGTGCGGATCTTCTCGTCGAGAACGTGGATCGCCTCCACATTCAGCTCCCTTTTGGTGGCGTCAGCCACGAGCTCTTCGAGGGCCTTCCGTCCTTCGGGAACGAGCCCCTCCTTCGCTAGGATACGGGAGAAATCGCGGAGGATCGCGATTCTCTCTTGAAACGCGCTCACTGCCTCGCTCCACGCTTCCTCTAGTTGCCTCGCCCCGGAGCTCAATTTCCGGCTGGCCCGCCGATATTCCCAGGCCAAAAAGAACGCGATCAAAGCGGCAATTACCAGTATTGCTTCCATATTGCCTCACCAGGAACTTCCCCCACCGCCGCCCATCCCCCCGCCGGAGAATCCCCCGCCGCCGAAGCCCGAGCTGCCACGCCAGCCGCCACCGGCGGAGCGGGGGGCTGCAGTGGCCACGGTATGGGCTGCCTGCTGGAAGACAAACAACCTTGCTCCGAACAGGTAAGGGCTGTAAGTGGGAAATCGGCCCTCGTACCAAGTCGGCGGGGCCTTAAGGAGCCCCTCGAACTTTCCGGTCCAGCGCTCCACCAACCCGAAGGCCATGGCGTAGGGAAGTAACTCCTCGAAGTGTTTTTCCGCTGCGGCTAGCTCCAGATAGGGCTTTTCCGCCCGCCGGATGTACTCCTCGAGGCCCAGGACCGCCCGCAAGGCCTCCATGCCCTTGCGGGTCTTCCGCGGCATGTACGGGGCGAAAAGGAGCACGATCACGCCCGAAAGTCCCACCGCAAGGCCCAAATAAAGCGACCCTTGCCATACCCCCAACATCGCCCCCAAAACGGCGATCCCGATCCCCAGTGTCCGGTAAAAGCCCCGCACCCGATCGGGATTGGCCGGATAAAGGCCCCGTTCGGTAAGTTCCATATAGAGCTTGGCCGCAAGCCCCGCGGCCTCTTGGTAGAACTCGTATTTTAGAGCGGAAAGTCTGACCGTATCTCCCTTTCCCCGGAAGAGCGCTTCCAAGAGGGCCTCCTCAAAAGGGGTGAGCTCTCTCGAGCCTTCGAGGCGGCGGAGCTCGTAATCCTCCGGTTCATCCCCTTTTCCGATTTCCACGATCTCCAGGTATCCCTTGACCGCCAACGAGAGGATCCCCGCCGCCAGGTCTCTCGGGTCGAACCGGTCGTCCACCAGGACCCCGGCCGCCGCCGCCCCTACTCCTTTGGGCGGCCCGTACTCCACGGGGATGGTTCCCTTCCGGGGATCCCGGCCCTTGACCCACCAGATCCCGAACATGGCGATCAGGGTGGCCAAAGGGATCCCCGCGTAAGCGTTGTCGGCGAGGAACCACAGGAGGGACTGCCCGAACCCTGGAAGGGCGACATAGCCTTTGGGGAAGCGCACCGCCACGGTGAGACCCTCACCCGGGCCGAGCGCCTCCGCCTCCCCCACGAGTTCCCTGTCCGCGAGGGAAAGCTCAAACGGCTCCCGGAAGCCATAACCCCCTTGATACCCCACGAACCGGATCGCATCCCGGGGTATGGACTCCGGGAACTGTATCCGTACCTCGGCGTGGGCGATGGGCATGGTCCAGTCAGTGCCGATGGCGTTCCAGTAGAGTTCCACCTCGTCCCCGTAGACACGCAGGGCCCGCTGGACGCGATAGCGGATAAGGTACGTCACCGTCCCCTCTACGTACCGGTTCGGGTCGCCGATTTTGAGCACCAACTTTCCCCCGGTCCGGCGGATCGATACCGGTACGGGATCGCCGTCCGCCCGCACCTCCTCCATTGCGATTCGGAGTTTGAACCGCTCGCCGGTGGAGAGGCGGTAAGAGTAGGGGATCTCCCGGATGATCCCGTGGCGGGGAAAATCAAAGAAAACGGTGCTCCTCTCCGTCACTAACAGGGACGCATCGGACTCGAGTCCGAGGGTCACCCGGTAGTCCCGGATCTCCTCGCCCAAAAGGGTCGAGGTTATGCCGAGGAAAATGAGAACCAGGAAGAATGTCGGGCGTCTCATCCCGTGAAGCTCACCTTGGGCGGTTCCCGCAGGGCTTCGGAGGGGAGCTCGTAGAACTCCCGCTCCCGGATTCCGAAGAGCCCGGCTACCACGTTGGTGGGAAAGGAACGGATGGCGGTATTGAGGTCGCGCACCACGGCATTGTAGTAGCGGCGGGAGCGGGCGATCTTCTCCTCCAGCTCCTCTAGGCTCCGCTGGAGGGCCATGAAGTTCTCGTTGGCTTTGAGCTCAGGGTAATTCTCTACCACCGCGAACAAGGATTTGAGGGTTTCGGCGAGGAAGTTGTCCGCTTCCCCTTGTTCCCGGGGAGAGCGGGCCTTGAGGGAGGCGGAGCGGGCCTCGGCCACGCGCTCGAAGATCTCCCGCTCGTGGGAGGCATACCCCTTCACCGTCTCCACCAGGTTGGGGATGAGATCGGCCCGCTGGCGGAGGAGTGTGTCGATGTTGCGCCACGCCTCGTCCGCCCGGACCGAGTATCGGATGAGGCGGTTGTAGGTCACGATCAACCACAATACCACCGCCGCGGCGACTCCGATGCCGATCCAAAGACCCATTTGGCCTCCTTTTTCTTGCCGCATTGTACCCGTTGGAACACGAGCCTTCACCGCACCCCTCGGGGAGACGGGAGGCCTTGACGTGCGGGGGGGATGGCGCAAAGTTTAGGCGGCGATCCCGTGGATTTTCCGCGGGAGAAGGAGGCTGCCATGAGGCTCGAGCTCAAACAGGTGTGGGCCAACCCGGGGAGACCTGTCCTCTTCTCGGGCGAGGAGGATCTGGGCACCATCCGGTGGTACGACGAGACCCTATACTTGGAGGGTCCCGTAGAAACGAGCGGCTCCGCGTTCTATCAGGACGACCACATCTACCTCTTCCTCCACGTGCGCGGGGCGATCCACCGGAACTGCTCCCGGTGCCTCACGGATATCCTCGAGCACTTCGACAAGGACGAGTTCCTGGAGGTGCCCATTGACGAGGTCCCACCGGGGATGCAGTACCTGGAGCTCAAACCCTACATCGAGAACGGGGTGCGGCTGGCCATCGAGCGGAAGCCCCTGTGCAAGCCCGACTGCAAGGGGATCTGTCCCCATTGCGGTGCGAACCTGAACGTCGAGGGACACAAACCGGGCTGTCAGGCCTTGGAGAAGGAGGTGGACCCCCGCTGGGCGAAGCTAAAGGAATTGCTTACGTCCCAGTGAGGGCTTTGGGCGTAGACCCCGGGCTTTCCGCCACCGGTTACGGGGTGGTGGAGGGGAAAGGGGTCGAGTTTCGGCTCCTCGCCAAGGGGACGATCCGCACGAATTCCCGGGAACCGCTTCCCGCGCGGCTCAGGCATATCTTTGCCGTGTTGGATAGGATCGTGCGGGAACATGAACCCCAGGTAGTGGCGGTGGAGGAGGTGTTCTTAGCCAAGAACGTCTCCGCGGGGATGCTCACCGCCCAGGTCGCGGGGATCGTGGCGCTTTTAGCTGACGGACGGGAGTTCTACAGCTTCTCCCCGCGGCAGGTGAAGAAGTTCATCTGTGGCTACGGGGATGCCCCTAAAGCCCAAGTCCTGGGAATGGTGGAACATCTCCTGGGGATCGATGGGCTGGGGTCGGACCACGCCGCCGATGCTTTGGCGTTGGCGGTATGTGCACTCCTTTCCAGGCGATGACGATCTATGAGCTTTTGGGAATAGAGGAAGTGCCGGAGAGGCTCCTTTTGATCGACGGGCACTCGGCCCTCTTCCGCTCCTTCTATGCCCTCCCCGAGCTCACCACCTCCAAGGGCATGCCGGTGAACGCCATCTACGGCTTCGCCCGCACCCTGCTTATGGTCTTGCGGGAGTATCCGTCTAAGTACGTGGTGGTGGCGTTCGACGCCAAAGGGCCCACCCTGCGCCACGAGGCCTATGCCGAGTACAAGGCCACCCGCAAGGAAATGCCCGATCCCCTCAAAGTACAGCTCCCGGTGGTGAAGGAACTGGTGGACGTGTTCGGCTTGAAGCGCCTGGAGCTCGAGGGATATGAGGCCGACGACATCATGGCCACCCTCTCCAAGCTCGCTGAGAAAAGAGGTGTTCCCGCCCTGAACTTGACGGGCGACAAGGACATGGCCCAGCTCGTCTCGGACAAGGTCTTTATCCTAAAGCCCGGGCGTCGCCCCACCGATCGGCTGGAGCTTTTGGATCGGCGGGGGATCGAAGAACGGTATGGGGTGCCCCCCGAAAAGATCGTGGACCTCCTGGCCCTGGTGGGAGACTCCATCGACAACGTCCCCGGGGTGAAGGGGATCGGCGAGAAAACCGCGAGGAAACTTCTTCAGCAGTACGGCTCGCTTGAGGGGGTACTTTCGGCGGCCGAGCGGATCCCCAACAAGCGCGTAGCCGAGGCCCTGAGGGCTCACCGGGAAGAGGCCCTACTCTCCCGGGATCTCGTGCGCCTGAAGGATGCTCCCCTGGAGATATCGCTCGAGGAGTGTGCCCCGCAGGCATTGGATCTGGAGCGGCTGGTGAGGTTCCTGGGGGAACTCGAGTTCTTCTCCATCATCCGGGAGCTGGACCTCGAGAAGCGTTACGAGAAGTGGCGGGAAGAGGAGGCAGTGGGGCAAAGGAAGCCTGAATACAAGGCCATTTTGGATCGAACTGCATTCGAGGAGCTCCTTTCCCGGCTGGAGGAGGCCGAGGAGTTCGCCTTGGACCTCGAGACCACCGGCAAGGACCCCTTCTCCGCCGAGATCGTGGGCATCGCCCTTTCTGTTTCTCCCTATGAGGGGTTCTACATCCCCGTGGCCCACAACTACCTCGGGGCCCCGTCACAGCTCTCGTTGGACTACGTGCTCGGGAGGCTCCGGCCGTTTCTCGAGGACGAACGTCACCGGGTGATCGGCCAAAACCTGAAATACGACATGGAGGTTTTGGCCAACTACGGGATCACCCTCCGGGGCATCTCCTTCGACGCCATGATCGCCCACTGGCTCCTGAACCCCGATGCTCCATCGCACGCGCTGGAGGTGATCGCCCAGGAGGTATTGGGGGAGCGGGTCCAGAAGTACAAGGAGCTTTTGGCCGCCGGGGGAGAGCGGGGGATGGAGGAGGTCCCGGTGGAGCGGGCCACGGCCTATGCCGCTGCCGACGCCGAGGTGATCACGCGGTTGGTGGGGCCGCTGCGGAAACGCCTCGAAGAAAACGAACTGGTGAAGCTCTACGAAGAGGTGGAGCTCCCCCTGATCGAGGTCCTCGCGTGGATGGAGCGCCGCGGGGTGCTTTTGGACGTTGAGGTGCTCAGGGAACAGGCCAAAGAGCTCGAGGTCATGTTGGAAAAGCTGCGGGAGGAGCTTTATGAGCTCGCCGGGACCCGGTTCAACCCCAACTCCACCCCTCAGGTGCGGGAGGTGCTCTATGAGCGCCTGAAGCTCCCGGTGATCGCCATGACCAAGACCGGACCATCCACCGACGCGTACGTGTTGCGGGAGCTTTCCCGGATGCACGAGTTCCCCGCCAAGCTCTTGGCTTACCGGGAGCTGGAGAAGCTGCGGAATACCTACGTGGAGAAGCTGCCCCAATACGTGAACCCGAAGACCGGGCGGATCCACACCTCCTTCAACCAGACGGGAACCGCTACCGGCAGGCTTTCCTCGTCGGAGCCGAACCTACAGAATATCCCGTTGCGGGAGGGCCTCATCGATATCCGCCGGGCGTTCGTGGCTGCCGAGGGGAAGGTCCTGATCGGGGCCGACTACTCCCAGATTGAGCTCCGGGTACTGGCCCACCTATCGGGTGATGAGAATTTGATCGAGACCTTCAAGCGGGGGGAGGACCTACACCGCCGCACGGCAGCGGAGATCTTCGGGGTGCCCCCGGAAAAGGTGGATTCCCGGATGAGGTCGGTGGCCAAGCGGGTGAACTTCGGGATCGTGTACGGGATCACCCCGTACGGCCTCGCCCGCGACCAGGGGATCCCCCAAGAGGAAGCGAAGAAGTTCATCGAGAGGTTTTTCGCGGCTTACCCCAAGGTGAAGGAGTACATCGACCGCACCGTGAGGGAGGTGGAGGAGCGGGGGTATGCGGTGACGATCCTGGGGCGCAAGCGGTGGATCCAAGCCCCTGGAGGGAAGTTGGTGGGGGCGGCACGCCGCAACGCCATCAACGCCCCGG
Organism: Acetothermia bacterium UBA3571; assembly: GCA_002375995.1. Taxonomy (GTDB): domain Bacteria; phylum Bipolaricaulota; class Bipolaricaulia; order Bipolaricaulales; family Bipolaricaulaceae; genus UBA3571. The sequence continues at coordinate 26,282 of DFNI01000024.1, forward strand.
TGCAGGGGTCCGCGGCCGATATCATGAAGCTGGCGATGTTGGAGTGTCACCGGCTGTGGAAGGACAGGGAGCTTCCGGCGGAGATGATCCTCCAAGTACACGACGAGCTCATCTTCGAGGTGGACGAGGACATCGCCGAGGAAGCGGGGAAGACCATCAAGGAGGCGATGGAGGGGGTTTACGAGCTCGCGGCCCCCCTCAAGGTGGACATCAAGATCGGCCCCAACTGGGCCGAGATTTGATCCGTTCGGTGTTAGGTGCCTTCTCTATTCCACCACGCGGCGCTGCCAGGTGCCGGACCAAAGGAGTGCCAGAGCCGCGAGGCCCGAGATCACGTTGGATAACGACATGCCCCACCAGATCCCTGTATCCCCCCAACCCAGGGGAAACGCGAAAACATAGCTCAACGGGATCCGTAGCGCCCAGAGCCTCAGGATCCCGAGCACCATCGTGGGTACGTTGTGCCCGGCCCCACGGAAGATGGCCTGAGCACAGAAGAATGCTCCCAAAAACGGCATCCCCGCGGCGAAGATCTCGATGAACTTCGCCCCCACCGCGATCACGTCGCTCCGGCCCGGGATGAAAAGCTCCACCAGCGGTTTTCTCAGCATCCAAAGGGCCAGGGCTTCCATCGCCAGGAGTCCGAAAAGGAGGGATAGGCCCTTCCACACGAGCTCCCGCGCCCGGGCGTACTTTTCCGCCCCCAGGGCTTGTCCCACCATGGTGGTGAGCCCCACCGAGAGCCCATCGGTGAGGATGAAGAGGAGCCCCAGGATCCGGTCTCCGATCCCGTAGCCCGCCAGGGCTGCCTCGGCGTTGGGGAGCCTCCCGATCACCCCGGTGAGGACCACGAACCCGAACGCGACGCTCGATTGTCCCACCGCCGCCGGCATCCCCACCCGTAGGGCCCGGAGCACGAACCCCCAGTCCGGGGGCATTTCCCTAAAGATCAACCGCAGATGGCCCCTACCCCGGGCCAGGATCACCGTCCCCGCCGCGGTGGCCGCGGCCTGGGAGATCAACGTGGCATAGGCCGCCCCTACAATTCCCATCCGGGGGAGCCCCGCCCACCCTAGGACGAAAAAGGGATCGAGGAGGATGTTCAACAGCGTCCCCCCGCCGTTGACGAGGAGCGGCGTGATCGTATCCCCGGTGGCGGCGAGGCCGAAGTGAAAGAGGCCAGGGACGAGCATGAACGGAAGCCCCAGGAAGATCACAGAGATATAGAGGTTAGCGGCCCGGGCCACCCCCCCTTCCGGCACCAAAAGGCCAAGGAGCCACGGCGAGATGGCGAAGCCCAGTATCCCCAGGGCTATCCCCGAAAACACTGCCACGGAGAAGAGCTGGTTGAAGGCGCGGTTCGCCTCGTGAAAGCGCCCGGCGCCGATGTATTGAGACACGAACGCGCTCACCGCCGCCCCGCCGAACCCGGCCACAAACGAGATCAAGAACCAAACGATGGGCCAGGAGACCTGAATTCCCGCCACCGCCGCCCCGGCCTCCTCCGCCGGAAGCCTCCCGATCCAGAAGGCGTCCGCCAGGTTATAGAAGGTGAAGATCAGGGAGGAGAGGACCGCGGGTCCCCCGATCCGGGCCATGGTGCGGAGGACCGGCCCCTCGAGGATCTCCTCCCGGGTGGGGGCTTTGAGCCTCATCCTCGCCGGTTAAAGCGCGATGGAGTCGCCGGGAGAGGGGATAACCGCGTCGATCCCCGATGCGGAAAGCCCCTGAGCCAAAGATTCTAAGGCGTTTTCTTCCCCGTGGACGAGAACCACCTGTCCCGCCTGGGCCCCAGTGATCCAACGCAGGAGCTCCTCCCGGTCGGCGTGGGCGGAGAAGCCGTTGATGGTCCAAATCCCAGCCTTGACCGCCACCTCCTCCCCCATGACTCGGACCGTCTTGGCCCCGTCCACAATGGCCCGGCCCAGGGTGCCCCGGGCTTGATACCCCACGAACACCACCCCGTCCTCCTCCCTCCAGAGGCGGTGCCTCAGGTGGTGGACGATCCGGCCTCCGGTGCACATGCCGCTTCCGGCGACGATGATGTAGCCTCCGCCCACGTGGTTTAAGCGCTTGGAGTCCTCGACCGAGCGGGTTATGGAAAGGGCGGGAAACCGGAAGGGGTTCTCCGGGTGCGCGAAGAGCTCCCGGCCTTCTTTGTCGAACCAATCCGAGTACTTGGAGAAAACCCTGGTGACGGCGCTCCCCAACGGCGAGTCGAGGACGATCCTGACACTTCTTGGGATCTCGCCTCGCTTCCAGAGCTCGTACAGCACATATAAGACCTCCTGGGTGCGCTCCAGGGCGAAGGAGGGGATGAGGACCGTGCCCCCACGGGAAAGCACAGTGTTTATCGCGTCGCGGAACTCGGCTACCGACTCGGAAAAGGAACGATGGGGTCTGTCGCCGTAGGTGCCCTCGCACATAAGGAGGTCACACGGCGGGGCGGGGGAGGGATCCCGCACGATGGGACGATTCCAGGAGCCGAGATCCCCGGAGAAGGCGACGGTTTTTCCCCCGGCCCGCAGCTCCACGATCCCGGAGCCCAGGATGTGGCCGGCGTCGTGGAAGACCACCGAGACCCCACGGTCCAAGGCCAGCTCCCGCCCGTACTCTATCCGGATCGAGAAATGGTCCATGGCGGAAAGGGCGTCCCCTACGTCGAAGAGGGGCTGGGGTGGGGGCTCCCCGCGGCGGGCGGCCCGGCGGGCTTCCCTCTCGGCCTCCTCCTCCTGGAGGTGGGCGGCGTCCAGGAGGATCAGCCTCGCGATCTCCGCCGTGGGCCGGGTGGAGATGACGTGGCCCCGGAACCCTTCCCGCACGAGCACCGGGATGAGGCCGCAGTGATCGAGGTGGGCGTGGGTGAGGATCACGTAGTCGATATTCGCCGGATCGAAGGGAAACGGGTTCTGGTTCCTTTCGGCGTCGTGGCCCTGGTACATCCCGCAGTCGAGGAGGATCTTCAGGCCTTCAACCTCCACCAGGTGACAGGAACCGGTAACCGTCTTGGCCGCACCTACAAAGGTCAGCTTCATAGCGCCCCATATTACGGCCTCTTCCCATAGGGCTCGAGACACCACTTCGTGGGGGAAGTTTTCGAAGTTGGGGCAAAAATAAATACACCCTTTCAGGGCAAAAATTGGTACGCCCGGCAGGATTTGAACCTGCGACCTCTGCCTCCGCAGGGCAGCGCTCTATCCGGGCTGAGCTACGGGCGCTGGCGGAGGGACGGGGACTCGAACCCCGAAGGCCACAAGGGCCCTACCGGTTTTCGAGACCGGCTCCTTACCAATTCGGTCATCCCTCCGGAGCCATTCAATTCTACCGGTTCATACGGATCCAGACAACGAAGGCCCCGTTGATCCCTTCCACCGAAGGACCACGGTGGGCCTCAGTCCGCGGCCGGAACATAGGGAGAGATTAGGCCCTGGTGGTACATCTCCTCGATGATCCACCGTACCGTGGGACCCGCGGTGGAGCCGCCCCAGTTGGGCCATACCGAAGGCTCATCGTACACCACCAGGACCAGGTACTCTGGGTGCTTCCAGGGGAAGAAGGCCGCCATGGCTCCCATTACCTTGGTCTGGGAATACCCTCCCTCGGGAAGGGCCTTCTGGGCCGTTCCCGATTTCCCTGCCACCTCGAACCCGGGTACCTCGGCATAGCGCCCGGTGGCCCCCGGCAACTCCACCGCCTGGCGCAACATCCCTCGCATCGTCATGCACGCCTCGGCCGAGGCCACACGGCGCTTTTCCCTCCCCCCGCCCTTCAGGATGTGGGGCCGGGGTAGGAGGCCGTCGGCGGCGATGGCGCAGAACGCCCGGGCAAGCTGGAGCCCGTTCACCGAAACCCCCTGGCCGAAGGAAGCGGTGGCCAGATCCACGCGGGTCCACTCCTCCGGCGGCCTCAGGGTACCCGAGGATTCGCCGGGGAGCTCCACCCCCGTGGGCTCCCCGATCCCGAACCGCCGCAGGTACTCCCACAGCCGCTCCACCCCCAGCCGCAACGCTACCTGCACCAACACGGTGTTTATGGACTGGGTGATTCCACGGGTGAACGTGGAGGGGCCGAATTGGTGGTTCATCGCATTTCTAATGGGAACCCCGTCCACGATGATGGGGGAGTTGCCGTTGAAGACCTCATCGGGTTCCACCAGGCCCAGGTCCAGGGCTGCGACCCCCACCAGGGCCTTGAAGGTGGAGCCAGGCTCGAAGGGGTCCGTAATGGCCCAGGGATGCAAAAGGGCCGGATCTGGGTTTTTGGGGTCGAACCGCGGCGACTGCGCCAACGCCAGGATCTCCCCGGTCCAAGGGTCCATCACCACCGCGAACCCCCTCTTCGCCCTGAACCTTTCCACTCCCTCGTCCAGCTTCTCCGCGCAGATGGCTTGGATCCGGGCGTCGAGGGTGAGGTGGAGGTCCTGGCCCGGCGTCCCGGGGCTTTCCTCCCAGTACTCGAACACTGTCCCGTCCCGTCCTCGCACGAGGCGCAACCTGACCGGGTCTTTTCCCCGCAAAAGGGAGTCAAAGCGGTATTCCAACCCCTCGAGCCCCACCCCATCGACTCCCACCACGCCCAAGATATCCAGGCCACAAATCCCCTGGGGGTATCCCCGGGTCCAGGTCTCGAAGAACATCAACCCCCTCACCCCGGCCTCATCCGCGGCCCGCCGCAGCTCCTCCGCTACCTCGCGGGGAACCCGGCGCTTCACCCAGGTGAAGTAGCCTTCCTGGTAGACCACCTTCACAGCCTCTTTTTCGCGGAAATTGAGGATGCGCGAAAGGAGTTCCACCAGTACTTCTGGCTTGGTCATGTGGTAGTTGTCCAGGGCGATGTCGTAGGCCGGAACATCGCGGGCCAAAGGGAGGCCGTTGCGATCGTATATGGTTCCCCTGCGGGCCGGGAGCTCTATCACTTCCTCTTGGATCTCCCGTGCGAGCTTGGTCCAGTATCCGTGCTCCGCCACCTGGAGCTGGAAGAGCCTGGCCACCACCGCCAGGGCTCCGATGCCGAGGAGAACGAAGACGAAGGTAGCCCGCCTAATCGCCGCCTCTCTCCACATCCCCGGGAAGGAGGATGATCTGGTCCTTTCCCAATGGTTCCAGGGGCGGTTCCCCGGTATGCTTCGTCTGTTCGTTCAATTCCTTCAAACGCTGCATCAGCGCCTCGGGGGAAAGGGCCGCCTCCACCCGGTACTCGAGCCCCCAAAGCTCCGTCTCCAGCCGTTTCAGTTCGAGGGCCACTTCCGAAACCCGCCGCTGAACCAAAATGGCCTTCGTGTTCAGCCAAAGGTACAAAAATACCAGCCCCGCGATGATCGAAAGGGCCACGAGGCCACTGAAGTACCGTTTCCAATTGCCATCTTCGCGGAAGTCCTCGTACATCGAAGAGAGCATAAGGGGGCTTGTCTCTCGATACGAAGACATCGGCTACCCGGCGCACGAACCTTTTTCGCCGGCGTGGGCGTTCCGGGAATCCTCAGGGGGGAGCTTGCGCGCGGCGCGGAGCTTGGCGGATCGCGACCGAGGGTTCCTCACCACCTCCTCGGCGGTGGGAGTAAGGGGCTTCTTCGTGAGGATCTCCACTTCCCCGGCGATCCAGCGCTGGCGAAAGGCGCGCTTCACGATCCGATCCTCCAAGGAGTGGAAAGATATCGCCACCACCACCCCGCCGGGCCTGAGCAGTCTGATCGCTGCCAACAGCCCCTCCCGCAGGGCGTTGAGCTCGTCGTTTACCGCGATCCGTAAGGCCTGGAAGGTCCGGGTGGCCGGATGGATGCGGTGGTAGCCGGGGGGGTAACAGCGGGCGACGATCCGGGCGAGCTGGGTCGTGGTCTCTATGGGCCGGGATTTGACGATGGCCCGCGCGATCCTTCTGGCGAAGCGTTCCTCCCCGTATTCCCGCAGGACCCTGGCGATTTCCCGCTCCGGCCAGCGGTTCACGATCTCGTATGCGGTGAGGTGCTGGGAGGGGTCCATTCGCATATCTAGGGGGCCCTCGGTTAGGAAGCTGAAGCCTCGCTCCGGATCCCCCAGTTGAAACGAGGACATCCCCAGATCGAAGAGCACTCCGTCCACCTCTTGAACTCCGTGGTCGCGGAGGATTTGGACGAGATGGCGGAAGTTTCCTTGGATCAAGTGGAATCTTTTGCCGAAGCGGGAAAGCCTTTCCCGTGCTATCTCGAGCGCCAAGGGATCACGGTCGATCCCGATGAGCTCCGCCCCCCTCTCGAGGATCGCCTCGGCGTGCCCCCCGGTTCCCACGGTCGCGTCCACCACCACCTTCCCCGGCCCCGGGGCCAAGAACCGGAGGACCTCTTGCACCATCACCGGCTCATGCCATCGCGCGGAGGAACCGGACGACATCCTCTACCCCTTCCCTGGCCTCGGCTTGGAGCTTTTCCCGGGCCACTTTCAGCGCTGCACCATAATGGGGCGAAAGGATTTTCTCCAATGTATCCCGCACGCTAGCCCCAGGGATTCGGGGGATCTCATGGGGCAGGTCCCGCTCCACCAGCGCCAGGAAGGCGCTGACCTTCGGAGCATACGGGACGGCCACGAAGGGCGTGCCGCAGAGGAGGGCGAATTCCAAGAAGTGGAGCCGCGCTCCCACCACCAACGTTGCTCCCCCAATGACCTCCCGTGCCTCGTCCACCGTGCGGGGGGCGATAAGCTCGAGGCCTACTAACGCTTGTTCGTCTTCCCCTCGGGCCATAACGAACCCTTTGGGTTCTACGCCGAGGCGACGGGCTATGCCACGGGCAAACCGGAGCGCCTCGGCTCTTGTGCCGGGAGGAAGCCCCGGGACCAAGTTTAAGAGGACTCCCCTCCGGCGATGGGTCTCACACGGGGGCAAGAGCAGAGCCGCATCCCGGAACTCCCGGGCCCCGATGCCCAAGGAGCCAAGGAGCTTTCGGGAGTGGGGATCCCGCACGGAAATGTAATCCACGCGACGCAAAATACGGGGAAGCAGCTGACGTCCCACAAAGGAACGGACATCCACTCCCACCGCTCCCAATACGACCCGCCCCCTGCGGGCGGCGGCCTGGATGGCGAGGGAATAGAAGAGGAGGGAGCGGCGCGACGTCCGGTCTTGGAGAGGCTCTCCGGTGAAGATCACCACGTCGCCCCGGGGAATTTGGAGTGGCGCGGAGAGCTTCACCCTTCCAGACTCGGCAAGGGCGCCCCGCCAGACCTCGGCCAATGCCTCGTCCCCCAGGTTCCCCTTGCCGAAGTACCCGTAGACCACGACATCCACAACTTCCCATTCTACGGGGAGATCGCGCGCGTGGCCGATCTACAACGGAAGCCGGTCGATTGACCCCACAGGTGCGGGGGGTATAAAATAGCGATGGTGGCGGCGTAGCCAAGCGGTTAAGGCGAGGGACTGCAAATCCCTTATTCCCCGGTTCGAATCCGGGCGCCGCCTCTAGGGTGGTTAGCTCAGTTGGGAGAGCGCACGCTTGACGTGCGTGAGGTCGCAGGTTCAAGTCCTGCACCACCCACCAGGGCCGCGGCTTTTTTTGAAGCGAAGTACTTTAGAATAGCCTTGTTTATGAATAGCTGTTAGTTGTTTGTAATCCTCAAAAACATTGTTACTTTGCCTAAAAGCAGGTCTGGATCCTTTGGCTCACAGCGCAAGTGAGGAACAAACGCGACAGGTAAAGATTCCTATATATCATCAAGATCAAAAGAGATCAAGAAGATATCCAAAGCTGAGCTTGTGACGTGAGGTAAGACACCCCCTGCAGCCAACACGCTACAGGGGGTAATCAGAATGAAACCAACGAACTTCAAAACCCTGATGGCGTTTACCCGGCTCCCTTTCGACCGCCAAGAGTGGGCCAGGAAAGCGGCCCTGATCGTCTGGGGGATCATGCGGGCCCGCTCACCGCGGCCCACCGAGATCCCAAGACCCCAAGCCAAAAGGACCCCTTATGTGGGGATGGAGTTGCCCCGGTTAGGTGGACACCTGTAGGCTTTGGAAAGGGAAGTGTGGTTGATGCCAAGAACACGACCACCATATCCAGCGGAATTCAAACGGCAGATGGCGGAGTTGGTGAGGGCTGGATGCAGCATAAAGGAGTTAGTCAAAGAGTTCGAGCCCTGCTATGAGACCATCCGCAACTGGGTGAGGCAGACTGACCGCGACGACGGCCTCACCCTTTCTGGGTTCACCACCCAGGAAAAGGAAGAGCTACGCAAGTTACGCCGGGAGAACCGCCAGCTCAAGCTTGAGTGGGAGATCCTGGCAGAAGCCGCGGCCTGGTTCGCTCGGGAGGCCGGCTCGCTACCGGGGTCTACGAGTTCGTGAGCGCCCACCGGGATCACTATCCAGTGGCTGCCATGTGCCGGGTGCTGGGCGTCTCCCCCAGCGGGTACTATGCGTGGAGAAAGAGGGGATCGTGCCGGCGTGCACAAAGGGACCGGGAGCTTTTGGAGATGATCCGCAGGGTGCACGCGGAAAGCCGGGGGACCTACGGGGCGCCCAGGGTCCATGCGGAGCTGCGGGTCCAAGGGGTCCGGGTGGGCCGCAAGCGGGTGGCGTGGTTAATGCGCCGGGATGGGTTGGCTGGGGTGAGCCGGCGGAGGAAGAAGCGGACCACCATGGGTGATCCCGGGGCGGAGCCGGCGTCGGATCTAGTGGGACGGGACTTCAGCGCTTCGAGGCCGGATGAGCTTTGGGTTGCGGACATCACCTACATCCCCACCGGGGAGGGATACCTCTACCTGGCAGTGGTGGTGGATGCGTTCAGCCGGCGGGTGGTGGGGTGGGCGATGGGAGGACCGTATCGTGACGGGGCTAGTACTTGGGGCGCTAGAAATGGCGATCCGGGGACGGCGTCCCCGAGAGGTGGTCCATCACTCCGACCATGAAACCCAATACACCTCCCTTGCTTTCGGGAAGAGGTGTTGGGAGGCGGGGGTGAAGACCTCGATGGGCACGGTGGGTGACTGTTACGACAACGCGTTGTGCGAGAGCTTCTTAGCCACGCTGGAGTGCGAGTTTTTGTGGCGGGGGAAGTTCATGGATCATGCAGAAGCTCGGCGGGAGGTGTTCCGGTTCATCGAAGGCTGGTACAACCGGCGTCGGCATCATTCGGGGCTGGGGTATATGTCCCCGGTGGAGTTCGAAAAAAGTACAGGGAAGAGGAAGCGGGGATTCCCCAAAAGCACACAGCCGGAGGGGCCACAGTCGGGTTGGCGGAAGCGGGGGTATGATGTCCGATCAGCGAAGCTTACATACGTTCTCGCCCACCAAATGATAAACCATCCACGAAACCGGGGCAACTACAACATCCATGTCAACGCCATCGGTCCCGGGCATTTCCGCACCGAGATGACCGAGCCCCTCTTCAGGGACCGGGAATGGGTGAAGGAGTTGCTCGCGCGGATACCGTCCGGACGAGCGGGGGTCCCTGAGGATCTCGCGGGGGCTGTGATCTTCCTCGCACCGGGCGGCCTCCGATTACATCACGGGCCAGATCATCTATGTGAACGGTGGTTTCCTCGCCGGCTGGCCAGACCATGCTGGTTGATCAGCGAGTGTGGCCTGTATAATAAAACGGGTTAAACGTTTACACTTTGTGAAGGGAGGTGGTGCTCACGGCACGATGAATTGAAGGTTTATTGAGGGTTTCAACATTCGGACAGAAGGGATTATCTAGGAGGTGCATACTCATGAAGTATGGAAAGTGCCTGATGAGTTTCGCGATTTTGGCGTCATTGGCGTTAGGAATTTCAGCAGCTCCCACTGGAAAACTCGTTATCTGGAGCGCCACTTCTGCCACCCTTACTCGAGCCTTGGTAGATGCCTTCAGCGCCAAATATCCCGACATCGAGGTAGAGGTAATCACCGCCGGCTCGGGAGAGCTCCTGGCGCGGCTCCGCGCCGAGTGGCCGAACCCCTCGGGAGACATCCTTCTTGGCATCGCCCAGGAAGCGTTCGAGGGATATTACGACTACTTCCTCGGTTACAAGGTTGCCGAGGATGACAAGATCCCCTTCAAGGATCCACGTACGCCGCCCAAGTATTACGGGATGTCCATGCCTATCCAGGCTTTTATTGTGAACACCGAGCTCCTCAAGCCGTGGGAGTATCCGCGCTGCTGGAAGGACCTCGTCCTACCCATGTACAAAGGGAAAATAATCATGGCCAATCCCGCCACCTCCGGTTCCGCCTACTCCCAAATCTTCCAGATGCACGAGCTCTACGGCTTCGAGTTCCTCAAGCTCCTCGCCCCCAATGTGACCTTCGTTGCTTCCTCCAAGATCGTCCCCGAGGCCGTGGCTCGGGGTGAGTATGTAGTGGGCGTCACCGGGGATTACAACGTGGCCCGAAAGATGGCCGAGGGTGCGCCGGTTACCGTGATCTATCCTTGTGAGGGTACCGGAGCGCGCTTCGACGCTACTGGCATTATAAAAAACGGCCCTAATCCGGAGAATGCCAAACTTTTCATGGACTGGGTGACCACCAAGGAAGCTTATGAGATCGTGGTCAAGGTCCGGTTCCGCCGCACCGTGCGCCCGGACGTCATGGCACCGGAAGGGTTGCCGCCACTCAACGATATTCCTCTCATTCCCTACGATGCTGTCAAGGCTGCCGAGATTCGGGACGAGCTGACCACGGAGTTCGTGGACCTCATCGGCTGAGGACGCAGTACGTGCCGGGGCCCGGGGCTACCGGGCCCCGGTAATGATGCCGGAGGAGGACATGCCAGATCTTCGCTACGAGAGGGTCCGGAAAGTCTTCCACACACGCAACGTCGAGGTGGTGGCCCTCAACGATGTGTCCTTCGTCATCTTCGAGGGGGAATTGTTTTGCCTCCTTGGTCCTTCCGGCTGCGGGAAGACCACACTCTTGCGGTGCACCGCCGGGCTCGAACGGCTTGACGGGGGGCGGATTTATTACGGGGATACAGACTTCACCGCCATCCCTCCCTTCCGCCGGGGCATCGGTATGGTGTTTCAAAATTACGCTCTGTATCCGCACATGACTGTGTACGACAACGTCGCCTACCCCCTGCGGATCCGGAAGCTTCCCCGCGGGGAGATCGACCGCCGGGTGCGGGAGATCATGGAGCTGGTGGGTCTTCCGGGCGTCCTGCGTCGCAACCCCAGTGAACTTTCCGGGGGCCAGCAGCAGCGGGTGGCCCTAGCCCGGGCCCTGGTGTACCGTCCCAGACTTTTGCTTCTGGACGAGCCTCTGGCCAATCTGGACGCGAAGCTCAAGGTGTATATGCGCACGGAGATCCGCCGGATCCAGAAGCAGGCCAAGGTGACCACTCTCTACGTGACCCACGATCAGCAGGAGGCCATGGCCATCGCGGATAGGTTGGGAGTGATGGAGGGTGGAGTGGTGCGCCAGATCGGGACGCCGAGCGAGATCTACGACGACCCCGCCAACGAATTCGTAGCGGGCTTCATAGGGGAGATGAACTTCTTCCCCGCCAGGATCATTTCTTGGGAGGGGGATAAGCTGGTGGTAGCGGTTGGGGCCGCCCAGAAGCGCAAGGCACTTCGGGCCGGGATCAAAGCCTTCGGTGACGAGGTCACGGTGGCCCTGCGCCCGGAGCATCTCCGCATCTTCCCTTCCACGTCCGGGGAAGGGGTGTTCAAAGGTAAGGTTCGGGTGGTTCAATTCCTAGGGAAGTTCGTACGCTACCAGGTGGCGATATCCGGGGATGCAGGGTTAGTGGAGGTGGACATGCCCGCTGCGGTGCCCGGCCTCCAGGAGGGGGATGAGGCGGTCCTGGATTTCGACCCCCGGGATATGCTCGTCTTCTACGCGGGGGAGAGGGTAGCGTGATGGGTGGGATCACACCAAGCGCGAGACGGTTACTGCACAAGGATTACACTGTGTACCTCGTACTCGGCCTCGGGGTCCTGTTCGTGGTTGTGTTCCTCGCCTACCCCTTGCTCCGCACGGTTCTCATAGCCTTTGTTCCCAACGGCAGGGAACTCTCCTTTTCCAATATGAGCCTGGTGAACTTCGAGAAGTTCCTAACCAGCAACCTGTACCGCCGTTCCCTCATCAACTCCTTCTATATCAGCTTCGCTGTGGTGGGGCTCACCATGCTCATCGGCGTCCCCATGGGATACCTGGTGGCTAGGGTAGAGATCCCGGGGAAGCACGTACTCCTTTCCCTGAGCGTAGTGCCCCTGATCATGCCCGCGTTTCTGGGGGCGTTCGCGTGGATCATCCTCCTCGGGCGCAACGGTGCGTTGAGATACGTATTCGAACGGGTGGGGATCGATCTCCCCCCCATCTACGGCCCCTTCGGTGTCATCCTCGCCATGACCTTGATGTACTACCCGTTTGTGTTCCTCCTCAGCGAGGGGGCGTTCGAGACAGCCAACCCCACTCTGGAGGAATCCGCCGCGGTCATGGGGGCCAGGCTACCCCGGATCCTGCGTACCATCAGCCTGCCCCTCATCATCCCCAGCATCGCCGCCGGTGGCATCCTGATATTCATCAGGGCCATCAGCAACTTCGGCGTCCCCGCCATCGTGGGGGGCAGCACCTACGTCCTCCCCACGCTGATCTATTTCCAGGTAAATGGGTTCTGGAACCTCCACGCCGCGGCTGCGATAAGCCTCGTAAGTGTGCTCATCACCGGGGGGGCCCTATGGCTCCAGCGTTATATCGTGAGCCGCCGTGAGTACGAAACGATCTCTGCCTCTCGCTCCAAGCTGCATATACACCGCCATCCCGTGGCCAAGGCCCTGGCCATCGTGTTCTGTTGGGGGGTGGTGTTAGTCTCCCTCTTCCCCCAGTTCACACTGATCGTCATGTCGTTCTTCAAAACCTGGAACGGCCTCTGGCCACGGGGATTCACCCTGAGCCATTACCTCGCCATCCCCAAATTCCTCTCCGGGCCGATCAAGAACACCCTGATCCTGGCAACGTCTTCCTCCCTGGGGGCAGCGATGATCGGGACACTGATCGCCTACGTGGTCCAGCGGCGGCGACCTCCGGGGAGCGCGGTGCTGGATTACGCCGTGATGTTGCCTTTTATTCTCCCGGGGATAGTGGTGGCAGTAGCGTTGCTCTCCTCCTTTTCCTCGGGCTATCTTATTTTGCGGGGGACCTATTGGATCATGATCATATCATTCGTGATCCGCCGGACGCCGTACGTCTTCCGTTCGGTCTCCGCCGGGTTGACCCAACTGGACCCCGCCCTGGAAGAAGCATCGATCCTGAGCGGAGCCACTTGGTTCCAAACCTTCCGCAAGGTGACCTTACCCCTCATCTTCCCCACCCTGGCCTCGGGCACCATCCTCACCTTCGCCACCCTCCTCACCGAGCTAAGCACCTCCATTCTTCTCTATTCCGCAAAAACAAGGACGTTGTCGATTGCCATCTACGACAGTGTCAACGACGGTGATTACGGATTGGCCAGCGCGTTGGCTGTGGTGCTCTTTTTCACCGTATTCGCGGTTACCTACGCCATCAACCGCTATACGGGAAAGTCCATGGCGGCGAGTTTTCGCATCGGGTGAGGATGGAGCTCATGTTCTCCTCGCGGATCTTCCGTGCCTCATATCGCGAGGCCATAGCTTACGCCTTGAAAAACGGGTACGGGGGCATCGAATGGTATCTCAACGACTTTCGGCTTCCCCTCAACCCGGTAAAGCTCGACGCGTTCTTCATGGCCCTGGACGAGGCGGGGTTGTATACCTCCTTCCACCTGCCTACCACCGACGTGGAGGTGGGACACCAGGACCCCCTCGTCGCCCAAGCCTCCCTGGGATATCTAAAAATGTATGTGAAACTCCTCTCTCCCTGGCTCTCGTCCCGGAGGTACCGACCGCCCCTGACCATTCACGTGGGAGCGAATTCCATCCCCATGGAGGAGCTCCACTGGGAGCGAACTGTGGCGAACCTGGCGGAACTCGCCGAGATGGTGAACACGGCCGGGGGGGTGTTGTGTTTGGAGAACCTGAAATGGGGGTGGGCCTCGGATCCCGAGAGCTTTTTAGAGCTCGTGGAGCGGAGTGGGGTCATGGTAACCTTCGACGCCGGGCACGCCCGCTCGAGTCCTCCGGTGCGAGAGGGTCGAGTTTCCCTCGCGGAGCTGGTGAAAACGCTCGCCCCCCGGATCGTGCATGTTCATCTTTATGCCTACGAGGATTTGAATACCGGCGTCCACATTCCCCCGAGATCCTGGGGCGAACTCGCGGAGGCATATGGAGCCCTGCGGCCGTTGGGAGCACGGGGCTGGGTGTTGGAGCTTCCGGATCTGGAGGGACTGGAAAGGACCCGCGCCGTGCTCGAATCCGCTGTGGAAGAAAGGGCATCATGCTGAGGATTTACTTATTCGATAAAACTGAAGCCTTAGGACGTGCCGCGGCCGCCTTGGCGGCCCGTACATTGCGGGAAACGGTGAGGCGGAAGGGTAAGGCCGTGTTCGTGGCCGCCACTGGTGCGTCCCAATTCGCCTTTTTGGAGGCCCTGGTGCGGGAGGAGGTGCCCTGGGAACGCACGGTGATGTTTCATCTCGACGAGTACATAGGCCTCCCGGCCGATCACCCCGCGAGCTTCCGCCGGTACCTGCGGGAACGCCTGGTGGACCGTGTGCGCCCGGGGACCGTCCACTTCATCGAAGGCGATGCCCCCGATCCGGCGGCCGAGGTGCAGCGCCTGAACGGGCTCATCCAATGTGAGGAGGTCGATATCGCTTTCGTGGGGATTGGGGAGAACGGTCACATCGCTTTCAACGATCCCCCGGCGGACTTCGAGACCGACGCGCCTTACATCATCGTGGAGCTCGCCGAGAGCTGCCGCCGTCAACAGGTGAGCGAGGGATGGTTCCCTTCCCTGCACGAGGTGCCGCAACGGGCGATCACCATGTCTGTACGCCAGATCCTGCGTTCCAAACGTATACTCTCGGTGGTCCCAGAGGCGAGGAAGGCCGCGGCGGTGCGGTGCGCCCTGGAGGGGGAAATCTCGCCCGCCTGCCCGGCCTCCATCCTGCGCACCCATCCCGACGTGCACCTCTTCCTGGACCGCGGTTCCGCCGGCCTCCTCTCCCCGGACACCCTGGAACGTTACCGGGCATGACGCGGGCGTTGTCGTTGGTAAGGGGGGACCGTGCTGACCCCGTTCCGGGAGATCCCGGAGGCACGGTGATCATCCGCGGCGGCGAGATCGTCCTGGTGGGAGGGGAGGTCATTCCGCAGGGTGAGGCCATCGAGGTGCATGGGTCGTACGTGGCCCTGGGTTTCGTGGACCTCCACCTCCATGGGGGCGGGGGACACGAGGTGATGGATGTTTCCTTGGACGCCCTAGCGGCCATCTCGCTGGTCCACGCCAAGGGCAGCACCACTTCGTTCCTGGCAACGACACTTACCGCCCCTTGGGAGGAGATCGAGAGGGCCCTGCGGGCTGTGGAGGAGGCCATGGAGGGGGCTCCCCAGAGCGGAGATCCTCGGCGTCCACCTGGAGGGCCCGTACCTGAACCCAGCACAGGCCGGCGCCCAGGACCCGGAGTACCTCCAGGATCCGGATCCCCGGCGAATACGGACGCTCCTCGAGACATATCCCTCCCTCCGTCATATCTCCCTGGCTCCAGAACTCCCAAGGGCTTTGGAATGCGCGCGGCTGGCCAGCCGCCGGGGCGTACTGGTCTCCATAGCCCACAGCGACGCTACGTACTCCCAAGTGCTCGCCGGGGTGGAGTCCGGTTTCCGCCACGTCACGCACCTCTACTCGGGGTGCTCCACGGTGCGCCGGATCTCGGGCTATCGGATCGCCGGAGTGGTGGAGGCGGCGCATCCTGGACTGCCTTACGGTGGAGCTCATTGCCGATGGACATCACCTGCCCCCAAGCTTGATCAAATTGGCGCTATGGGCGAAAAGTCTCGACAAGGTGTGCGTGGTGACCGACGCCATGGCGGCTGCGGGACTCGGCCCTGGGCGGTACCGGTTGGGGAAGAAGGAGGTCGTCGTGGCGCAGGGTGGAGTGCCGGATGGCTACGAACGCCAGCCCCTCGGGGGGTGGCCCGGCTTCCAAACGGGAGTGATGTTATGAAAGCGCGGGCCCCCGGCAGGTGTTAACCTGCCGTAAACCAAACA
>DFNI01000009.1:0-93522 GCA_002375995.1 Acetothermia bacterium UBA3571
CCCGGGTGGCGCTTGTGGGACGGAGCCAAGAGCGAGGGAGGGAGGCCGAGGCTAAATTGGGGCAAGGGGCGCGGTTCTTCCGGTGCGATGTGGGTGACGCGGAGGAGACGAGAAGGGCCATCTCCGCGGTGGAGGGGTGGGCAGGGCCGGTGGAGCTTTTCGTGCACTCCGCTGGGATCACTCGGGATACGCTCCTTGTGCGGATGAAACCGCAGATGTGGGAAGAGGTCCTCCGCACCCACCTCACCGGGGCGTATAACTTCGCCCATGGGCTCCTGCGGGGGATGATGAAGCGGCGGTGCGGGGCCATGGTGTTCGTCTCCTCGGTGGTGGGGCTCACCGGAAACCCGGGGCAAGCCAACTACGCCGCCGCCAAGGCGGGGCTCATCGCCCTCTGCCGTACCATCGCCCAAGAAGCAGGCCGCTACGGGATCCGGGCCAACGTGGTAGCCCCGGGACTTATTGAGACCCCCATGACCGCCTCCTTGCCCGGGGACGTGGTGGAGGGGTACCTCTCCCGTATCCCCCTGGGGAGGATGGGGAAGCCGGAGGAGGTGGCCCACCTTGTGGCCTTCTTGCTCTCCGAAAAGGCTTCTTATATAACTGGGCACGTTTTCTGCGTCGATGGGGGGCTTGCGCCCTGCGCCTGAAATCTCGATCAAGGGGGTGCTTCGCGGAAATGAGCAGAACGGCTGAGAGGATAAAGGAGATCATCGCGGAAAAGCTCATGGTGGAGTTGGAAGAGGTAACCGAAGAGGCCACCTTCCGGGAGGACCTCGGCGCCGACTCCCTGGACCTCGTTGACCTCATCATGGAGTTCGAGGACGAGTTCGGGATCGAGATCCCGGAAGAGGATGCCGAAAAGATAAACACCGTGGGCGAGGCCATCGCCTATATCGAACGGAAGATCGGGGAAAAGGAGGGGGAGGGGCTGGATGCGTGAGCGCCGCGGCCTAGTGGGGCACGAGACCGATAACCCCTATTACGAGGGGAAGAAGTACCCCGAGCCCACCGTATGTGAACGGTGTGGGCTCTTCTACCGCGATGGCCACTGGCAACATCCCCCCGAAGACCTCCCGGAGGGGGTCCATCGGGCCCTCTGTCCTGCCTGTCGCCGGGAAAAGGACCGTTACCCCGGGGGGCTCCTCTACCTCGGCGGAACATACCTCGTGGAAAAGAGAGAGGAGATATTGAACCTGGTGCGGAACCAGGAGGAAGAGGCCCGGGGGCAACGGCCCCTACAGCGGATCCTGTGGATAAAAGACCAAGGGGATGAGCTGGAAATCGCCACCACCACGCCCCACCTGGCCATGCGCCTTGGCCGAGCGATCCACTCCGCCCACAAAGGGGATTTGGAGATAAAGCCCCTGGAGGACGAGTACATGGTGAGACTCTTCTGGAGGAGGGACCTCAAGGAGGCCTGATGCCTCAGGTGGTGTATATCGAGGAGTTGCCACGCCACGTGGGGGAGGAGGTCACCATCCGGGGTTGGCTCTTCAACAAGCGCTCCTCGGGCAAGATCCGGTTTCTCATCGTCCGCGACGGGACTGGGTTCCTGCAGTGTGTGGCCACTGCGAAGGACACAGAAGCGGAGAGTTTCGAGCTCTGTGAGCGCCTGCCCCAGGAGGCTTCGTTGGTCGTCACCGGCACCGTGCGGGCCGATTCCCGGGCTCCAGGGGGATACGAGCTTCTCCTGAAAGAGCTTACCCCGGTCCAGATCCCCAAAGAGCAGTTCCCCATCACCCTCAAGGAACACGGGGTCGGCTTCCTCATGGACCATCGGCACCTCTGGATCCGGATGCGGCGACAGTTCGCGATCCTCCGGGTCCGGGATGCGGTCCTGTGGGCGATCCGGGAGTTCTTCAAGGGGGAGGGGTTTGTGGCCACCGAGTGCCCCATCATCGTGGGGACCCAAGTGGAGGGGACCACCACCCTCTTCCCCCTAGACTATTTCGGCGAACCGGCCTACCTCTCGCAGTCGGGGCAACTTTATTTAGAGGCCACGTGCATGGCCCTGGGGAAGGTCTACTGGATCGGGCCCGCCTTCAGGGCGGAGAAGTCGAAGACCCGTCGGCACCTAACTGAATTCTGGATGGCCGAGGCGGAGATGGCCTACTTCGAGCACGAGGATAACCTCGCGCTGCAGGAGCGGCTGGTACGGTACATCGTGGAGTACGTGATCTCGGAGCGGAAGCGGGAGCTTGAGATCCTGGAGCGGGACGTGGAGCTTCTGCGGCGGGAGGTCGAGGGCCCCTTCGCCCGGGTGACCTACGCCGAGGCGGTGGAGATCGTGAACTCCCACGGTGTGCCCATGGAACACGGGGACGACTTCGGAGCCCCCGCCGAAGACGCCCTCTCGCACCATTTCGGACGGCCGGTTTTCGTGGAGCGCTTCCCCGCGAGGATCAAACCGTTTTACATGAAGCGCGCCCCGGACGATCCCTCGGTGGTGCTATGTGCGGACCTCATTGCCCCCGAGGGGTACGGGGAGATCATCGGGGGGTCCCAGCGCGTGGACACGGAGGAGGAGCTGCTGCGGCAGCTCGAGGAGTACGAGCTTCCACGGGAGCCCTACCAGTGGTACATCGATCTGCGTCGTTGGGGGTCGGTGCCGCACTCGGGGTTCGGGCTGGGGGTGGAGCGGACCATCGCGTGGATATGTGGGATAAGGCATATTCGGGAGGCCATTCCCTTCCCGCGGATGCTGGACCGACTTTATCCTTAAGCCGGATTCTGTTCCTTTATAATTTTTGTGTGCCTTTTTCAATTCCGGGGGAGCAGCGCTGCGTTGAGCAGCTGGTCCGCGGCTAGGAGCCAGCCTGTACGGGTTTACAGCCCTGTAGGCCAGGACGCGCCCTGGGGTCCCCTCCTGCCCCGGGGAGGAGCGCCTGGCCCGCAAGGCCGCCGTTCGAATCGGCATGGGCGAGGGAAACCCTGCTCCCCCGGATAAAAAAACCCGGTGGCGTGGCAGCCACCGGGTTTTTTATCCGCCTAAAAGGCAGGGCTTTAGGCCCTCTTGATCTTGAGCTGCCCCCTCTCGGTGACCGCCTTCAGTTTCTTCTGCACCGCCTCCTTGAAGTTGCGACCGGGGCGGAAAACGGGTACCACCTTGCTGGGTACCTTGATGCGCTGCTGGGTCTGCGGGTTGATACGCTGGGACTCTTTGCGAGCCCGGGCCTCGAATTTGCCGAAGCCGGTGAGCAGAACCTCCTCGTTTTTGCTTACGGCCTCGATGATGATGTCGATGAGAGTATCCAAGGCTTTACGCGCATCCTTCTTCGTCATCCCAGCCCGCTCAGCCAATTTGGCGATCAACTCCCCCTTGTTCATCCACTACACCCCCCTCTGTTAAAGTGTGTCTAATTATAAGGCATTCTTTGTTCTCCTGTCAAGAGGAATGCCCAAGGGATCGGGGTTAACGCCTCCAGGTTGACAAAGATAAAACCCTGTAGTACAGTTCGTCAACCGGCGAAAAACCCAGTTGCAGAGGAGGTTATGAAGGTGGCGTCTGAGCTGAGAGACTACGAGGTGGTTTACATAATTCGCCCTGATTTGGATGAACAAAGAAGGAAAGAGAAGATAGAGCGCATCAACCAACTCATCCAGGAACGTGGGGGCCAGGTCCAGAACGTGGACGAATGGGGAACCAGGATCATGGCATACGAGATCGACGACTTCCGTGAAGGATACTATGTGTTGGTGAACTTCACCCTGCCGCCGAGTGAGGTCTCTTCCCTTGAGGAACGGCTGCGGGTGGACGACGAGCTTTTACGCTACCAGATAGTACGGACGGACGGTGACTGAGGATGTCTGACCTCAACCGGGTCCTTCTCACCGGGCGCCTGACGGCCGACCCGGAGCTCCGCTACACTCAAAGCGGACAGGCCCTGGTGCGTTTCGCCATCGCCGTCAACCGCCGGGTCCTGAACCCGGAGACCAACAACTGGGAAGAAGAGACCACCTATGTGCCCGTGGTGGTTTGGGGTAAACTTGCCGAGACCTGTGCCACCTACCTCCAGAAGGGGAGGCTGGTGGCCATCGATGGAAGGCTGCGGATACGTTCCTTTACCACCCAAGAGGGTGAGAAGCGGAAAGTGACGGAAGTGGTGGCCCAAAACGTCCACTTCTTAGGCCCGAGGCCGGAGACAACGCCGGAATACGAGGCGGAGGTGCCGGAGGCGACTTTGCCGGAGCCCGAACCGGAAGAGGAGGTGCCGTTCTGAGATGCCGGGAAGAACGAAGGTCTGCCGTGTATGCCAGCACGGCCTGAAGCTCACTTACAAGGAGCCGGAGGTATTGCGGCAGTTCATGAACCGCCGCGGGAAGATCCTCTCCCGAAGGATCACCCACCTTTGTGCTAAGCACCAAAGGAAGCTCGCCACCGAGATTGACCGCGCGCGAAAGCTCGCCCTCCTTCCCTACGAGGTAAAGCCGTAAGGGATGGGTGGAACGGCCTGTGTAGTGGCCGCGGCTCCTTCCCCGGGGATAGTGGGGAAAGCGAGGGCTGTGGCCACCCGGGCCCTGGTGGAGAAAGTCCTCAGCCTCGGTATCCCGGTCCATCTCCTCACCCCTGAGCCCAGGGACTGGCGCGGCGTGGATGCCGAGATCCACCCCACCCCTTTTCGGGGTTTCCACTTGGGAAGGACATTGGCCGCGCTGGTAGAGGGACTGGAAGTGGAGCGCCTGCTCTACTTTTCCGCCGGGAGCGGGTTCCTGTTGGACCTGGAGGACATCCGAGATATGTTAGAGCTGGATTTTTCCCTTCCTTTCGGGGTCTTCAACAACTTTTATTCCACCGATTTCGCCCTACTTGTGCCACCCAATCCCGAGGTCCTGAGGGAGCTTTCCAGCGATAATGCCTTGGGGTGGGCCCATTGGCGCGCGGGCTATCGGTGTTACGAGCTTCCCCGGAACGCTAAGACCCAGCTCGACATCGATACCCCGGGGGAGCTTCAGGTCCTTTCCTGTGCTGAAAGGCTGCCATCGGGCTTCGCCGACGCCCTATCGGGAGTTCCCCGGGGCCGGGCGGAGGCCCTCCTGGAGATCCTGGTCTCTCCGGGAAAGCACCTTTTCCTCGTGGGGAGGATAAGCGGACATCTCCTGAGGTTCCTGGAGCGCGCCAGTGCATGCCGGACCCAGGCCCTCATCGAGGGCCGCGGGATGAAGGCCGAGGGCCTCCCCGTCCGTTCGCTGCTCAAGGAACTCCTGGCTTCCCGGGGGCCCAGGGGCTTAGTGGCGGCCCTGGCCGCCATCGGAGATGTGGTGGTTTGGGACGTACGTACCCTCTTCGGGGCCTTGGGAGTATGGCCTAGCCCCGAGGAGCGCTTCGCCTTCGATCTCCTGGAGTGGGACGCCCTGGGGGATCCCCGTCTGCGGGAGCTCGCCCGGGCGGTAGCGGAATCGCCGGCTCCTTTCCTGGTCGGGGGACATTCCCTGGTCTCCGGAGCCATGTACCTGGCGGTGGAGCTGGCGTGGCAGCGGGTGCCCGGGGCGATTTCCCCGGGGAAGATCGTGCGCTTGGAGGAGGAGGATGAACGGATTGTTGAGATCAGCCCTGGCGGAGGTGGATGAGGCCCTGGTGAGGCTCATCCGGGCCGAAGAGCGCCGCCAAGAGGAAAAGATCATCCTCATCCCCTCGGAATCCCTCACCCCAAAGGCGGTGCGGGAGGCGCTGGGGAGCGTGTTCACCTCCATCTATGCCGAAGGGTATCCCCGGGAGGAAGACCTCAGGCTTCCCGAGGAGAGGATCTTGGATCTCGCGGAGCGTCTGGCCTACAACCGCCGCTACGCCGACCGCCGCTTTTATAAAGGCACGGAGCTCGTGGACGTGGTGGAGGCGCTGGCGTGCCGGCGGGCGGCGGAGTGCTTCGCTACCCCCGAGGTGCCCCCCGAAGAGATCTACGTGAACGTCCAAGCCCTCTCGGGCGCCGCGGCCAACATGGCCATCTACGACGCGCTTCTTGAGCACGGGGACACCATCATGGCCATGGAGCTCGCGCAAGGTGGGCACCTATCCCACGGCTCCCCCTTCCACCAGTCCGGGCGCCGCTTCCAGGTGGTCTCCTACGGGGTGGATCCGCGGACGGGGCGCTTGGACTACGACCGGATTATGGACCTGGCGCTAAAGCACAAGCCCCGGATGATCATCGCCGGCTACACCTCTTACCCTTGGGCCCCCGATTGGGCGGCGTTCCGGGAGATCGCCGATAAGGTAGGGGCGTATCTTTTGGCCGACATCGCCCACACCGCGGGGATGGCCATCGCCGGGGTCTACCCCAACCCCATCGGCTACGCCGACATCGTTATGTTCACCACCCACAAGACCCTGTGCGGCCCCCGGGGGGCGGTGATCATGACCACCGATCCCGACATCGCTAAGGCGATCGA
Organism: Acetothermia bacterium UBA3571; assembly: GCA_002375995.1. Classification (GTDB taxonomy): domain Bacteria; phylum Bipolaricaulota; class Bipolaricaulia; order Bipolaricaulales; family Bipolaricaulaceae; genus UBA3571. Next base: position 6,388 of record DFNI01000009.1, read on the forward strand.
GCTCGCGGTCTTCCCCGGGGCGCAAGGGGGACCCCACGTGAACAAGTTCGCCGCCATCGCCGCCGCCTTCGCCCTGGCCCGGACCCCGGAGTTCCGGGCCCTCCAGGAAAAGATCGTGGAGAACGCGAAATACTTAGCAGAAGCCCTGGAGCGGGAGGATCTGAAGCTCGCCTACGGGGGGACGAACACGCATCTTTTGGTGATCGACCTCCGCGCGATAGACACCGTAAACGGCGAGACGATGTTGGGGGAGATCGCCTCCCGGATACTGGATTTGGTGGGCCTTGTTACCAACAAGAACACCATCCCCGGGGACACCTCTGCCGCCGATGCCCACGGGATCCGCATGGGCACCCCCTGGGTCACCGAGCGCGGGATGGGGAAAGAGGAGATGGAGGAGATCGCCCGGATCACCGCCATGGTGCTCCGGGAGATTCGTCCCTTCACCTACATCGGGGTCACGGGCCCCCTCTCCCGGGGCAAGCTCCCCTTGAAGGTCCTAGAGGAGGCCCGAGCCCGGACCCGGGAGCTCCTTTCCCGCTTCATCGAGGAACCTGTGGCACCGCCATCCGCGCCACCCGTCACGCGTTACGCGTCACCCGACTTCTTCGTCCTCCGGGGTCGGCGGTCGGTTTACCTCCTGCACGAGGCCGGGACCGCGGATGTGGTTTCCCTCGAGCCCGGGGAGGGGGTGAGGTCCCTCTTCTTCGACGGGGAGGGGAACCTGATCTCCGAGGGGGTAGTAGCCCGGCTCCCCGATGGCCCCTACGGCGAGGCGATGTACCTCGTGATCGCCCCGGAGGGAAAGGGGACGGAGCTCAGGAAGTGGCTTTCAGCCCTTTCCGACTGTTACGTGCTCTTCGATCCTGAGGACATCTACCGCAAGGTCCAGGGCCCCGCGGTGATAGAAGATATCCGTGACGCGTTACGCGTGACGGGTGACGCGGGATTAGAGTTCTCCCTGGACGGCGAGCGCTTCCGGGTGAGGAAAACCGGCGAGCTCGAGGGGAATACCGAGGCGCTCTTCCTCGGGGTTACGGGGGACATAAAAGAGATTTATGGAAAGCATCCCGAGCTCTTCGCGGTGCGGAAGCCCTACTTCGTGGGTGAACCCCTCTTGCGCGAGACCATACGCGCCTCCCACCCCTCGGCCTCCCTGTCCGAACCGCCCGTCACCCGTCATCCGTCACGGCTCACCAAGAAAACGCCCCTCAACGCCTGGCACCGCGAGCACGGGGCCAACATGGCCGAGTTCTCCGGTTACGACATGCCCCTTTGGTTCTCCTCGGCCCTGGAGGAGCACCGGGCGGTGCGGGAGCGGGCGGGGCTTTTCGACCTGGGGCACATGGGGACCATTATGGTCTCGGGCCGCTACGCCGAGGCCTTCCTGGAACTCGTTTTCTCCAACTACGCGGCCTGGATCCATCCCGGCCAGGCCATGTACGGGTTCCTTTTGGACCACCGAGCCCAGGTAATCGACGACCTCATGATCTACCGCCTGGCTAGGGACCGGTACCTCCTCGTGGTGAACGCGGCCAACGAGGACCGGGACTTCGCGTGGATCCGGGCCGTGAACTCCGGGGAGATCCGCCCCGACCCCGATCGCCCCTGGGTGGAGCCCCCCGGGGAGGTTGAGCTCCGGTTCCTAAAAGACGAGGAGGGGGGGCTGGTGGACTTGGCGCTTCAGGGCCCCAAGTCCCGGGAGGTGCTTTCGAAGCTCCTTCCGCGGCGGGACGCCCTGAAGCTCCGGGCCCTGCGGAAGATGGAATTCATCGAGCTCGAGCTCGCGGGGGCGGAGGCGATCTGCGCCAGGACCGGCTATACCGGCGAGCCCATGGGGTACGAGATCTACGTCCCCAAGGAAAAGGCCCAGGCCGTATGGGAGGCAATCCTGGATGCGGGCAAGGACCTCGGGGTGCTTCCGTGCGGGCTCGCGGCCCGGGATTCCCTGCGGTGCGAGGCCGGGCTTCCCCTCTGGGGGCATGAACTGGCGGGGGACCATGGGGTCCTGCCCCACGAAGCCGGCTTCGGGGCGTACGTGAAGCTCCACAAGCCCTTCTTCATCGGGCGGGAGGCATATAAAGAGGCTCTCTCCAAGTGGGAGCGGGAGATTATCCGGTTCGGGGTCCCGGCGGGGGCGCGGCCGGTGCGGGCCGGGGCAGCGGTCCTGGACCGGGGAGGACGGGTGATCGGTTGGGTGACGAGCTGTGTCGCCACGCCCAAGGGCCATCAGGTGGGGATGGCCCTGGTCTGGCGCCGTGGATTGCGAGAAGACACGCCGATAGGCCTCGCCCTGGGCACAACCCCGGAGCGCCTGGGGCTCGGGGCCCGGCTCCCCTGGGTGGTGGAAGGGAAGGTCCTCCCCCGGTTCCCCTGGGAGGCGGAGCCCTTCGGTTGGGAGGGTGATTGAGGTAGCGCGGGCGTTCGTGGTGCTGAGCCACACGGGGCCCATGACCCCCGACTTCCCCTTGGCGGACCTCCCGGGGAGCGCGGGGAGGTTAGATATCCTTTGTCGCTGCGCCACCGAGGCGTTCCTCCTTTCCCACGGGATCCGCCGCGATGTCCGGCTGTACTTCGTGATCCGGGGGGAGCTCATCGTGCGGTTGGAAGGGAGGACCTTGCGGTACCTCAACCCCGACGAGCGCTCCACCGCGGCCCTGATCCGGAAGGCCATCGCCGCGGCGCAGGGCGCACCACGGGGGGAGTGGGTCCCCTCCACCCCCGGGATCCACGCCCGCTGGGGGCTCCTTTCCGATGTAAGAGGCGAGCTTGAGGGGGATGGGTACTCCCTCTATCTCCTGGAGGAGGGGGGCGAGTTCATCCGGGAGGTCGGTTTCCCCGAGCGGGTCGCGTTCTTCCTCTCCGACCACAAGGATTTCACTCCCGAGGATCTTTCCCACCTCGAGGGCCTTCCGCGGATCTCCTTGGGACCTCTGTCACTTCAGGCGCAAACCTGCATCGCTTTGGTGCATAATGAGCTCGATCTTCGGGAGGCTGGATGGACGAGCGTTTAGCGGTTTTGACGGTGGTGTGGGGGGAGGTAGAGGCCGACCTCCTCATCGGCTTCCTGGAGGGGGAGGGGATCCCGGCGCAGAAGCGCACCCAGGTCCCCCATTCGGTCTACCCCTTTACCGTGGATGGCCTGGCACAGGTGGAGATCTTGGTGCCGGAGGAGCTCCTCCCCCGGGCTAGGGAGGCCCTGGAGGCGTTCAAGCTGAAGGATGAGGGAGGATCCGCTGGCGGATGAGCGCCGGCGCATGGTGGAGGAGCTTCAACGCTTCGGGATCCGCGATGAGCGGGTCCTCTCCGCCATGGGGAAGATCCCCCGCCACCTCTTTGTCCCGGAACACATAAGGCATTTGGCCTACGAGGACACCCCTCTTCCCATCGGACATGGACAGACCATCTCCCAGCCCTATATCGTGGCGTTGATGACCGAGGCCTTGGGGCTCACGGGACAGGAAAAGGTCCTCGAGATCGGGACCGGGTCCGGTTATCAGACGGCGATTCTCTGTGAGCTTTCCCGGGAGGTCTTCTCCATCGAGCGGATTCCCGAGTTGGCGAAGGGGGCGCGGGAGAGGCTCGAGGAGCTCGGGTACGGAAACGCACATATCCGCGTGGGAGATGGTACCCTGGGCTGGCCCGAGGAGGCTCCCTTCCACCGGATCATCGTTACCGGAGGCCTCCCCGAAGTCCCCAAGCCCCTATGGGAACAGCTGGCTGAGGGGGGAAGGCTTGTAGCTCCCATCGGGGGGCGTTACGACCAATACCTTTGGGTATACACCAAGGAACGGGGGAGGGCCCACAAGCGTGCCCTCTGCCCCTGCACCTTCGTCCCCATTTTGGGGGAACACGGCTTTCCTCCCGATGAGCCCAAGAAGAAGGGACCCTTTGGGCTTTTCGGGCCGAGGAAGACCTCTGGGGAAGACGTTTGACCCCTAAGCAAGGGAAAACGGGACCCCCCGCTCCGGAACAATACCCCCGATCCCCAAGGCCACTGTCCTAAGGTCCGGGCTTTCTTGGGTGTAGCCTTCGTCACGGATCATGCGCGCGATACTTTTCGGTTGGATCGTTTTCGCCTGTGCCCTCCCGGGGTTGTCCCTGGGGTTCACAACCGAGGTTTCCCTGGGATGGGGCCCCATGGATCCGGCGGACTTGAACCTGTTCATCGGGGCGGCCAACGGGGCCTTGGAGTTCTTCCGAGCGGATCTGGGAGCCCAGGGGGATATCCCGCCCCTAGAGATAATGGACGACGCCATGGGCCTCAGGATTGGGGAATCACTGGAGCTGGGGATCACCCTGGGGCTCGAAGTGGCGGTGTTCAAGGCGGAAACGAGCACAGCTGGGACCTTTGCCATTGACGGTGAGGATTATCCGGTCTCCCTTTCGCTTGCACTGCGAAATATGCGCCTTGGGTTCCTTTTTTCCCTTCCGCTTTTAGGTCGCGCCCTTTCCCTGGGGGTTTCCGGAGGGGTGGCCCGGGCCGTGGTGGAGTATCGAGGGGATTTTGACTACCCCGAGGAGGACTGGACCTTCACCTACGTCCCTCCCCAAAAGGAGCTCGAAGTTGTGGCCTCAAGCTTTTACGGTGCGGCCTTCATGCGCGCTGCATTCGGGTTCTTCCCGGGACTGCAGGTGTGTCTGGAGCTTCGGGGGCACTGGCAGCCGGAGGCACCTCTCCTTTCCCCCGAAGGAGAGGTGGACCTGAACGGGGACGGAGATCCGGATCGGGTGGGATTCTTCGGGTTCTGGCTCGCCGGGGGGATTCAGATCGAGTTCCCCTTTTGAAGGAGGGTGAGAGAGATGAAATGGAGGCTAGGGGTCGCGGCTTTGGGGTTGATAGCATTGGCGTTGGGGGGATGCAAGCTCCTTCCCGAACCCCCTCAAGCCCTCTTTTACCTCCGGCCCAAATACGGGGAGGCCCCCTTAGTGGTCACGTGTGACGGGTCGCTTTCGTTCGACGAGGACGGGAAGATCACTGAGTACATTTGGGATTTCGGTGATGGGACCAAGGCGTTCGGACCGCTGGTGTCGCATACCTACGAGCGGCCGGGGGAGTACACGGTGACCCTCAGGGTTTACGACCAAGATGGGCTTTCGGATGAGCGCACGTTGAGGGTACGGGTGCTGCCGCCGCCGCCCACGCCCGACTTCACCTTCGGCCCCCAGCGGCCCGGGGCGGGGGAGCTCATCACCTTCGACGCCTCGGCCTCCACGAGCCCCAACGGAGAGATCGTGGAGTACCGCTGGTCCTTCGGGAATGGAGAGTCGGCGGAAGGGAAGGTGGTGCAGCACCGCTACTGGTACGGAGGAAGCTATCCGGTGACGTTGACGGTGGTGGACGAGCTGGGGGCCACCGCCACCGTGACCAAAATGATCACGGTGCAAGGAGGTCCGGGATGCTCCGGATGAGGGGGGCACCGAAAAAGGTGGTTCTTATGGCACTGGGCCTGGGGGCTCTGGGGATCCTATGGGGCTGCAACCTGAGCGTATCTGAGGAAGGGGTGGTGGCGGTGATCCAGGCCAACCCCACCCAGGGGCAAAGCCCCCTGGAGGTGGTCTTCGACGGGAGCGCCTCCCGGGATCCCGCGGGGAACATTTCCGAATACCTCTGGGACTTCGGCGACGGGAGCGAGGTGGCCTCCGGGGTGCGGGTGACTCACGTCTATTCCCGTCCCGGCTCCTACCTGGTGACGCTGGTGGTCACGGGGCCTTCGGGCGTGGGACGGGCCACTACCTGGATCTACGTGGACAACACCCCGCCGGTGGCGGACTTCACCTTCTGGCCCCATGATCCGGTGATCCGGGAAGAAGTGGGGTTCGACGCCAGTCCGTCGGTGGATCCCGATGGAGAGGTGGTGGCCTACTATTGGGACTTCGGGGACGGGACCACGGGCGAGGGCAGGATGGTATCGCACGCCTATCGGGAGGCGGCCGATTACGTGGTGACGTTGCGGGTGGTGGACGACAGCGGGGCGGAGTCCACTGTTAGCAAGACGGTAACGGTGAGCTGTGGGGGAGGGAGCTGTCCGGTGGAGTGAGACGCAAGAGCCCGCTTCATGTAGGGATGCGCCCCCGGTTGCGGGGGCGTTTTCCTTTTGGCTACCAAGGTCATGAACATCACCTTTGGAGCTTGACTAGTTGAATGTGATTGTATAAAGTTCAGCTCAAGGGAGTGGCGAAAGGGCAAACCCGGGGAAACCCGGGGGCGCAAAGCCACGGGCCCTCGCGCCCCGCCTGGGGCGAAGGGTGGCCGGGCTGCCGAACCACCCCATGGAGGAAGCAAAATCCATGGAGGTGGTTTTATTATGCGCAAAGCGATCTTCCTCTTGGGCGGAGCAATCCTTCTTTTACCCTTTGTGGGGCTTGCGGATACGGGCGGTAGCGCCTCTGCAACCCTTACTCTGAACGCGGTCGTGAGCGTCTCCGTCACCGACAACTGGGACGACCTTACCATCAAGCAGGAAGACATCGCCGGCTGGGGGGCCGGAACGGTCATCGATTGGGATGCCGATTCTCCAGACATCACGGTCCTGATCAAGGCCATCACCAACTTCGTCCTCTACGGCTGTTATTATGCCGATGTAAATGAAGGCGACTTCGGCAATGCAGATGACCTCATCATCATCAACGATGGGTCCACCGACTTCGTCCTCCCCTATTACAAGATCGACTATCCCAAAAACTATGATGGTCCCTACACCGACCTCAAGGAGCTCTTCGAGTTCACTGATGATAACAACATCGCCGACGATGGGACCACGTTGAGCTATGACGTGAAGCTCAAGCCCGAGAATCTGGGGGATCGCGCGGCCGATGAGACCATCACCTTCACCATTGTGTTCGTGGTGGAGGAGAAGAACCTCTGAGTGAGATGACAAGGACGCTGGGGCTAGGGTCACTTCTGGTGGCCCTAGCCTTCCTTCCCTTTTCTTCCCCCGCCAACACCGGGGGATCGGCATCCGCGACCCTCTACATCCAGGAGGGACCTGAAGGCCCCGTGGGCGCGGCCGGGGCGCTGGAGGGAGGACGCACAACCCCTTTGGTTCCGGTCCCGCCCCCTCTCGCCGTGCTCCAGACCGCCGAGCTCTTTCACGACGCCGATGGCGACGGCCTCCTGGATCCCGGCGACATGATCTCTTATACCGCCGAGATCACAGGGTTCGCCCTGAATTCCCTCCAGGATCTGTACCTCATTGTTCTCTTCTCGCCAGAGCTCGTCCCGGAAGCCCTGCCCGAGGGTTGGAAGCGGCTCGACCTCGGCCGCATTCCGGCCTTGGCTATACACCTCCCTTCCCTTCGTATTGGAGATCGGGCCCGGGTGGGGTTCGCTGCCCGCTTTGTGGGGGACGAGGGTTCTCCTCCCACCCTCTTCATAGAAGGGATCGTTTATAGCCCCGGATTCGCCCTGGCTGCCGATGATCCTGCTACGGAGATCTTTCTGGATCCCGCGGCGGTGGCTACCCGTGAGGTGGCGGGCGGTGTGGGTTCCCTTTTCCCGGGGGTTCCCGTGTTCTCAAAGAAGGCCACTGTAGCCTCCTCGTTCCCTTCCTTACGTGTGGGAAGCGTAGGAGACACCGTGGAGTTTGAAGTTGTCTATATCCCCACGAGTCTAGAGCGGGAGGTGGAGCTTTGGGACTTGGTTCCGGCTCCGCTGCAGGTGATCGTGGATTCTTTGGAACCCAAGGTCGAACTCATCGAGCTCGGAGGGCTCACCTTCCTGCGGACCCGCTTCCGGGATGTCTTCCCGGGCGTTCCCGTTCGGCTCGAGTACGCCGCCGTCATCGGGGACCCGGCTTCGGTCCCATTCGTTGCCACCCACGCCATGGCGGTTACCGAAACTGGGGTCTATTTCTCCGACGATCCCGATTCCCCGGAGGGGGGCGATCCCACCGCAGTGCTTTTCCCTTGGAGAAAGGTAGAGGAACCGATCACATCCTGGGATGTGATATCAAGGAACGGTGGGTGTTCCATTCCCGTGATGTTATACCCTCAGAACGGGAAGGAAACCTTGAGGTGGACCCTCTGTGGTCCCGCCGGCGTCGGTGAGTTTCGGCCGGGAACCCTCAGGTTCTGGATACTTCAGGTTCCGATGCGGCAACTTCCGAAGGGGACCTCGTTCGATTTCTTATTATCCTACATCCCACAGTGGAATCGGGGAGAGATATACACACCCGCCGTTTACGGGGCACCCATCTTTTCCACGCTGGCGGGAGGCATGGGATCTCTTGGGGAGCTTGGAGAGGGGTTCTGCGGCGAACTTTACCTTCCCGTAGTCGCAGAACCGCCCGCTGGAATCCCACCCTACCTCGCCGGGGTGATCACGGATGAGGACATATGAGGGCCGTCGCACTCTTCGCTGTTTTTTTCCGTTCGCCCTTTTCGCGCGATTTTTGTATCTTTTATCGGGATGTTAAGGGGAAAAAGACGTAAGGGCATTTGTTATCACATCCCAAGGGGGCCCAAGAGAATGCCCCTTTGGGTTTTGAGCGTGTTTTTGGTTTGGATCTTCTTTCATCCCGCCTCCTCTGCGCAGGAAAGCCAATACGTGCTGACCCCTGACAAGGCCGGATTTGTACAGCTATGGAACGGTGATTTTTCGTTCCAAGAGATTTGGAACAACGGGGATTCGCATCCGGTGACGTGGGTTTGGAGCTATTGGCCACTCAAGTTCTGTCGGATTCAGCGTACCTATATAAAGTTTAGGATCAATGTCGGAAATGTGCCCATATGTGTATGGGAAGGGGTAAATTTCTATCTGACTGTGGATATGCTCTCCGTTCGGGATTCAGCAGAGGTCTACGCGGTGGAATGGGATGGGTCTTGGATCCGGAGCTGGACAGACCAACCCGAAGGCGAGTACATCGGTACTATCTCCAGATTGCAGCCCCGGATCGATGTTACCCGGATTGTTCTCGAATACCTGCGAGGGGCCCGGGAGAACCTAGCATTTATGTTTAAAATTCCAGGTGAAGAGGGATTTTGTCCCCCACGTCCGCGTTGGGGATTTCATTCAGCCTCCTTTGTGGATCCTGGATTGTCTTTTCCCCCGGTCCTCGTGTGCGTGATCGATAAGCTGGGAGAAGAGACGGTGGAACAGGAGGATATCGCCGTAAGTCGGTATGTGACCTACCCGTATCCCCAAGAAGTGGAGATCCACGTGTTGGCCTTTGGGAATTATCGGATAGACGCTTGTTTTTACGCTTTCGAGGATGGAGTCTCTCTGCCTGACCCCCCCTTGCCTCCAGGGGCTAAGCCGATGGAGCTCGAATACCCACCCAATTCGGGGAATTGGTTCTCGATCGAGCCATGTGGTTCCGGGTGGACTGCTCTCCCGGGTTTTCCCGGCACCGTCGGTTATGATATGGAAACCTATCGGTTGAGGATCGATCTCGCTCAGCTGGGGGACCGGGCATCGGGGGAAGAGTTGACGTTTTACCTGGAGGTGAGATCGGTACCGCTTAAATGAGAAGACAAGGGTTCGTCCTTTTGTTAGCTTTCGTGGTTTTGGCCCTGGAAGCAGGGGCTTCGATCACCGTGGCCCCACTTTCCATAAAGGTCCCCATCGCGGCGGGGGAGATGGGCACGGTGGTTTTCCTGGTGAGGAACGTGGGGAAAACCACCGCTGAGGTGCACATAACCCTCCACGATTGGCGGCGCACCCCTGAGGGGAAGCTCCAGGTTCTTCCCCCGGGCACATTGGAAGGTTCCTGTGCCCCCTGGATCACCTATTCCCCCACCGCCCTGAAGCTCGCCCCGGGCGAGAAGGCCGAGGTTACCGTCAATATTCGGGTGCCAGAAGGCGTCTTTGGGGACCGATGGGCCCTGTTTTTGGTAGCGGAATATCCCCCTGAATCCGAAGGGGAAACGGCTCCCGCAGAGGCCACAGGAAGGACCCGGGTGATGGTGGCCTACGCGGTGAAGCTACTTCGTCAGGATCCGGAACACGCCTCTCCCGCCGGCGAGATCCGCTCCGTGGAGCTCTTGAACACAAACCCCCTCAGGTTGCGAATCGTTTACACCAATACCGGAAATACTCATACTGTCAATCGTGGTACCGTGGAGGTACGGGATATCTTCGGGGAGACGGTGCGGAGCTTTCCCATCGGGGAGTTCCCCACCCTCCCCGGGGAGGAACGGATCATCGTGGTGGAGGATCCCACAGAAGAGCCTCTCCCCGAGGGGATCTATTACGCCTTCGCCACCATCGACTTCGGCGGAGAGTACCTGGTTCAGGGCGGGGTCATGGTCCAGGTGCCGCCGTCCAAGTAACGGGGATTACAAACCCTTTTCCCGCTCCGCTGCCCAAATGTACCCTGACTAAAACTCAAAAATTGCCCCACCGCCTTTCATGAAACCTCCTAGGATTGGATGGGTATGGGATGCGGATATAAGCCCTTTATATCGGGGCTGCTCCTATTTTTTATAGGCGCTTTCAACGTTTCAGGGGCCCCTTACTCCGTGGAGGTAACGGCCACCCCGCCGAAAGTAGCCAATCCGGGCGAGATCGTCACCCACGTCTTTACCGTACACAACCTGGGCACAAAGGATGATTTTTATCTTCTAAAGCTGGAAGCCCCAGAGGCCTGGGAGTTTTTTCCCAAGCAATCCACCCTGGCCGTAAGCGCCGGCGAAAAAGGGTATCTTTTCGTCAACCTCATCGTGCCTGCCCAAGTCCCCGCGGGCACTTACACAATTACCCTTGAGGTCACCTCGTCCGGTGACCCCACGGTAACCGCCAAAGCCTCAACCCAGGTGGAAGTTCTCCCCCACAGGGACCTGGAGCTGCGCTGGGTGGATCCCCCATGTAAGCTCCAGGTGGGAGGGGAGGCCACATGGACCTTTTCCCTGCGGAACACGGGCAACGTGCCCGATGTGTATCTCGTGGAGCTCGAGCGCTTCGGGGACTGGCGCGCCATTCCTTCCGCCACTGAGGTCCATCTCTTGCCAGGAGAAGAGGAGGCCGTGGAGATACGAGCGGAGGTCCCGCCCCGCGCCGAGCCCGGGGCCGGGTATTCCCTCCGGGTGACGGTGACCTCTTTCCACGATCCCCTGTTGAAACGGGAGCTCCAGGCCTCCGGCCACTTCCTCCCCCCGCCTCCGGAGCTCGTCCCCCGGAGCCTCTATCCTCGGTGGGATGTGACCCTGGGAACCGAGCTCGATTCCGAAGGGAACCCCCGCTTCTCGTTCCGGGGCTCCGGTGACATAGAGCTATTCAATTACCGGGTAGATGCGGGCATTGGGGCATCGCTGGAAGGGCTGGAAGACCTCCGGCTGAGCTGGAGGAGCAAGGGAAGGAGCTTCTACCTCCATGGAAGTGGAATCTCGGGGCTTTTTCTCGGCGTCTCGGGTAAGCCCCTCTTCGGGGGGGAGGTCGCGGGGTTGGGCCGATGGCGAGCGCTTTTTACCCCCCAAATCAAGGGGATCTCCCTTACCGGCGAAGCCCACGATATGGTCATCAACTTTGCGTGGGGAGGGAATTCCTCCGAGGGCTATTCCTTCCAGGACGTAGGCATCAGATGGGAGGCCGCGGAGGACCTCACCCTTTGGGGCACCATCTCCCAGGGGACCGATACTTCTTCCTCGGGTAGCGCCTTGCAGCTTGGGAGCGAACTCTCACGGAAGGCGTTCCGGCTCAGGGCCACCTACCTCGGGATCTCCTCAGGATACCCCCGTCACCCCCCTCGAGATGAGCTCTCGTTGCACTGGGAGAGCCTCACCGGGACGTTTCCCCTGGACATCTCCTACCGCTTCGCCTCACTCGTCCGTGAAGCTTCTCCCGGGGCGCTCCTCTCCCACGAGTTCCGAGGTTCCCTTTCCCTGGATCTCCCCCTGCGGCCCCGGTTCGTCCTGGGTTTCGCGCGGCGGTTCCACTCGCTGCCTCCTCGGGACGTGGACGAGCGGGCTTTTGAGTTGCGGATTTCCTTGCGGGGAGAAAACCCGCTCTCCTGGAACACCTCCGTGGTGGCTTCCCTGAAGGAGGATTTCGCTGCAGGGTCCACGACGGGGTCCCTGAGTCTCTTGGGAGGTCTGACCGCCCGCACGGACGCCTTGGAACTCTCCCTCGCCGCAAGAGCCACCGGTACCGTGGGGGAAGGGAGCGAGGTGCCTTCGAGTTCTTTTACCCTCAGGATCCGCTTGCCCGGGACCATCGGGACGCCCACGGTCTCCTTCCGCACCGAGGGAGCTAGATCGGCGCTTACTCTCTCCGTCCGGGACATCCCCACAGGGGAAGGGGAGGCCGACGGGAGCTTCTCCTACACCTTGGAAGATGGGGAATCCCGGTGGGAGGCGAGCTTCTCCCTCCGTTTTTCCGCCGACTTCCCCTTCCTCGGCCCAACTAGAGGACGGATCCGGGGGCGCGTCTTCATCGATTGGGACGGTGACCTCGCCTTCGGTCCCGGGGATGACGGTGTGGAGGGACTGCTCCTGGAGGCGGACGGGGTCAAGGCCCTGAGCGGGAAGGGGGGTATCTTCGTGTTTCCTCCCCTCCTTCCCGGAAAGTACCAAATTTCCCTCACGGAACCGCCTCCGGCGTTCACCCCGTCGCTTCCTCTCCCCGAGGTGGAGGTGGAACGGGGTGCGGAGGCGGTGGTGGAGATACCGCTGCGCCCGCGGGCTTGGCTCAAGGTCACCGTCTTCCACGACACCGACAAGGATGGAACACACGACCCAGGCGAGGCCGGTGTCTCGGGGGTGGAGTTGGTGATCTCTGGGGAGAGAGGGGAATGGCGGCTTAAGACCGATGCCGCCGGCCTCGTGTCCCTGGAGCTCCCGCCGGGCCGCTACGCAGTGGGCTTGGTGGAGGAGACCCTTCCCGAGCGCTATGTCCTCACCACCCCGGCGAAGGTGGAAGTAGAGGTGCCGGGGTACGGGGTGGCGGAGGTCTCCTTCGGTGCGTATCGGAAGCCCAAGCCGGTGGTGGTGACCTTCGCCCCACCGCAGGCGGTGATCTCCTTCGCCCCTGAACGGCCTCGGGTGGGGGAGCCTGTGGAGTTCGACGGCACGGGAAGCAAGGCCTTCGGTGCTGTGGTGACGGAGTACCGCTGGGAGTTCCGGCTCGGAGACCTAAGGCTCACCGCCTCCGGGCCCACGGTCACCGTCTCCTTCCCCAAGCCCGGCGACTGGACGGCGATCCTCATCGTGGTCGACTCCCAAGGCCGGATGGGGGCGGCCCGGGTCACCGTTTCCGTTTCCCCCTGAGCTCTGCTCTTGGTGGGGGGAAGAAAATCGGGCAAGATCTCTCCTGGGTGATCGGGGTGAGGAAAAAGTTCGATGTCGTCGTGATCGGGGGCGGCACTGGTGGATATTCCGCGGCCATCCGCGCCGCGAAGCTGGGAAGGTCCGTGGCCCTGGTGGAGCGGGATGAGGCGTTGGGGGGGACGTGCCTCAACCGCGGCTGCATCCCCACCAAGGCCCTCCTCCACGCCGCCCATCTCCTGAACGAAGTTAAAGGGGCTTCGAAACTGGGGCTTCAGGTACGGGAGGTCTCCCTCGATTGGGAAAGGCTCCAGGTGTGGAAGGATTCGGTGGTGCGGCGCCTGGCCCAGGGGGTCAAGTTCCTGTGCGAGCGCAACGGCGTCGAGATCGTCCACGGCGAGGCCCGCCTCGTCTCCGCCCGCATCGTCCGCGTGGAGGGAGCCGACCTTGAACTCGAGGCCGACGCGGTGGTGGTGGCCACGGGGTCCGTGCCCGTCGAGATCCCCGGGCTTGCCTTCGACGGCGAGCGGGTAATCTCCTCCACCGAGGCCCTCTCCCTCCCCAAAAGGCCCGAGAGAATCCTCATCGTGGGCGGGGGCTATATCGGCATGGAGCTCGGGACCTTCTTCGCCTCCGTGGGGACGGAGGTGGTGGTGGTGGAGCTCATGGATCAGGTCCTCCCGGGGATCGACCCCGAGCTCGTCTCCCACGTTGTCCGGGGGCTTCCCCAGTTGGGGGTGGAGGCCCACACCAAAAGCCGGGTAATGGGGCTGGAGCGGTCCCAGGCCGGGATCGTGGCCCGGGTTCAGGGGCCCGATGGAAAAGGATTCACCGTGGAGGCGGAGTTGGCCCTCGTCACCGTGGGACGGCGTCCCTTCGCCGAAGGGCTGGGATTGGAGGAGCTGGGGGTGGAGCGGGACGAGCGGGGGTTCATCCAGGTGAACGAGCGGTTCGAGACCCCGGTCTCCGGGATCTACGCCGTGGGGGACGTCGTCCCGGGGCCGATGCTCGCCCACAAGGCCCACTGGGAGGGCAAGGCCGCGGCGGAGGCGATCTGCGGCCACGAACCGGGGCCCAGGCCGCCGGTCCCGGCGGTGGTGTTCACGTCGCCCGAGATAGCCACCGTGGGCCTCTCGGAGCCCGAGGCCAGGGAGCGAGGGTATGACGTAGTCATCGGAAAATTCCCGTTCACCGCCTCGGGGCGGGCTCTCACCTTAGGGGACAACCGCGGCCTGATTAAGGTGGTCGCCGAGGCGGGATCGAAAAAGATCCTCGGGGTGGGGATCGTGGGGCCGTGGGCCTCGGAGCTCATCGGGGAGGCCTCGCTGGCAATCCTCAGGGACCTGACTCTGGAGGAGTTCGGCGCGGCGATCCGTCCCCACCCCACCCTGTCCGAGGCCCTGGGGGAGGCGGCGGAGGCCCCCTTGGGCGGGGCCATACACGTCCTCTGAAGGGATCATGGGCGCTCTCATCGCGACCCTTTCCGGCGGCAGCCCCATCCTCCAGGGGTTGATCGGGGGGATCATAATCACCTTGTTCAACACCCTGGGGGCGTTGCTCGTTGTGGTGTGGCGCAAGCCCCGGGAAGGGCTTCTTGACGGGGCGTTGGGGTTCGCCGCCGGGGTGATGCTCACCGCCAGCTTCACCAGCCTCATCCTCCCGGGGATCGAGTACGGGGGGATCTGGCCGGTGGTGATCGGGGTGGTGCTCGGGGCCTTGGCCCTGGATTTGGTGGACCATTTGGTACCGCACCTGCACGTGATAGGGGGGCGGGAGGGGAGGCCCAGCGCCCGGATCAAGGCGGTGTGGCTGTTCATCATCGCTATCACCCTTCACAACATGCCCGAGGGGCTCGCCGTGGGGGTGGGCTTTGGCTCCGGGGACCTCCCCAACGCCCTTTCCCTCATGTGGGCCATCGGCCTTCAGAACCTGCCGGAGGGGTTGGCGGTGGCCATCTCCGCCCTGGGCGCCGGCATGGGGACCTTCTTCTACGCCGCCGTGGTGGGGATCCGAGCGGGGTTGGTGGAGATCCCCTTGGCGGTCTTGGGAGCCTGGGCGGTGGGGGTGGCGCGCCCCATCCTCCCCTACGCCATGGGGTTCGCCGCGGGGGCGATGCTGTACGTAATCTCCGACGAGATCGTCCCCGAGACCCACAGGAAGGGACACGAACGCCTGGCCACCCTGGGGCTGATCTTGGGGGCGTTGGTCATGCTCTATTTGGATGTCACGCTAGGATAAAGCATAGACACGCGGAAAGGAGGACCTGTGGAGTTACTCAGGAAACTCTCTGAGGCAAGCGGGATCCCGGGCCACGAGGAGGAGATCCGGACCATCATCCGCGAGGCGCTGAGCGGGGTTGTGGACGGGATCGAGACGGACCTTTTGGGGAACGTCATCGCCCACAAAGTGGGAGAGGGGCCCAAGGTGGTGGTGGCGGCCCACATGGACGAGATCGGGTTCCTGGTCTCCTACATCGACGAGAAGACCGGGTTCTTGAGGATCGAGCCCTTGGGCGGGTTCGATCCCCGGACGCTCATCGCCCAGAGGGTCCGGGTGCACACCAAGTCTGGCGTCCTCATCGGGGCCATCGGGGTGAAACCCGTTCATATCCTGCCGGAGGAGGAACGCAAGAAAATCCCCCAGGTGAAGGAGCTCTTCGTGGACGTGGGCCTTCCGGCGGAGAAGGTAAAGGAATTGGTCTCCATCGGAGACATGGTGACCCTCCATCAGGAGTTCGTAGAGATGGGGGAGCTCGTCTCCGGCAAATCCCTGGACGACCGCGTGGGGGTGTACGTGGGAATCGAGGCCCTGAGGAAAGTGCAAGCACATCGGGCCGATATCTACTTCGTGGGCACGGTCCAGGAGGAGGTGGGCCTACGGGGGGCCCGGACCAGCGCGTTCGCCATCGCCCCCGAGATCGGGGTGGCGTTGGACGTCACCATCGCCTGCGATATCCCCGATACCAAACCCCAAGAGAAGGTCACCGAGGCCGGCAAGGGCGTGGCGATAAAGCTTAAAGACTCGGCCTCCATCTCCCACCCGAAGCTCGTACAGTTCCTGGTGGAGCTGGCCGAGGAGCGGGGGATCCCGTACCAGCTGGAGATCCTCCCCCGGGGCGGGACCGATGCCGGGGGGATCCAGCTCGCCCGGGAGGGGGCGGCGGTGGTGACCCTCTCCATCCCCACCCGCTACGTCCACACCGCGGTGGAGGCCGCCCACAAACGGGACATCCAAGCCGCGGTGGATCTCCTGGCAGCGTTCCTGGAGCGTTGCCACGAGGTGGACCTCAAGCTCTGAGGGATGCAGATAGGAAAAGTGAAACGGGTCCGGCTGGGGATCTTCCCCACCCCCCTACAGGAACTCCGTGCCCTGAGCGAGGAACTCGGGGGACCGCGGATCTTCGTGAAGCGGGACGACCTCAACGGGTTGGCGCTAGGGGGAAACAAGCTCCGTAAGCTCGAGTACGCCATGGCGGAGGCCCGGGATCTCGGGGCCACTGCCGTCATCACCACGGGAAGGGTACAGTCCAACCACTGCCGCCTCACCGCTGCGGCCGCCAACCTCCTAGGGATGAAGACCTACCTCATATTGGTGGGGGAAGAACCGGAGATGGCCACCGGGAACCTGTTGGTGGACAAGATCCTGGGGGTGGAGGAGCTCCGTTACGTGGAGGGGGACTCCTACGGGAAGGATTCGCCGCTGGAAGAGGCGGTGCGGGAGCTGTCGGAGGAGCTCTCCCGCCGAGGGGAGGTTCCCTACTACATCCCCAACGGGTGCCGGCCCCTGCACGGGGCGTTGGGATACGCGGGGTGCGTGCGGGAGACGGTGAGCCAGCTCCACGAGCTGAACCTCGCCCCGGATTGGTTCGTGGTGGCCTGCGGCACCACCGGGACTTGTCTGGGCCTCCTCCTCGGGAGCCACCTCTACTGCCACGGCGAGGCCAAGGTGGTGGGAATCAGCATCTCCCGGCCCGCCGATTTCCTCAACGAGAAGTTGGAGAAGGGCTGGGAGGAAGCCACGGGCTTCCTGGAGATTGGGGCCGGGATGCCCGGGGGAGGGCCCCGCATCCACGACGAATACGTGGGCAAGGGGTACGGGATCCCCACCCCGGAGGGAGTGAAGGCGATCCGGCTCTTGGCGCGCCTGGAAGGCCTGATCCTCGATCCGGTTTACACGGGAAAGGCCATGGCCGGGCTCATCGACCTCGCCAAGCAGGGGTTGTTCGCGCCCGGCGATGTGGTGGTGTTCGTGCACACTGGTGGGATCCCCGGGCTATTCGCCGACCGCCAAATCCCGTACCTTCAGTGAACTGAACCACCTTCGGGCGCGGGCCCCGGCCGGCAGCGCTTAGGGCGAGGAGGTTAGGATGGGACGGATACTGTTCAGGGACGTGGAGGTGATTGCCACTTTCGATTCGGAAGGAAGGGAACTCCGGAACGCTTGGTTGCTCGTCGAGGGAAACCGGATCGCTGCCCTGGGAGAAGGGGATCCCCCGTCGGGTCCCTTCGACGAGGTGATCGATGGCCGCGACCGGGTGATGCTTCCGGGGATGGTCAACACTCACCACCACATGTACCAGACCCTTTTCCGGGCCGTGCCCGGCGCCGCCGATAAAAAGCTCTTCGACTGGCTCCTCTTCCTCTACGAGCGGTGGCGGGGGATCGACGAGGAGGCGGTGTACGTCTCGACGATCGTGGCGGGGATGGAGCTTCTGCTTTCGGGCTGTACCACCACCACCGATCACCTCTACCTCTTCCCCCGGGGGAAGGAACGGCTGATCGATGTGCAGATCGAGGCCGCCCGGGAGCTCGGGATTCGGTTCCATCCCACCCGGGGTTCCATGTCCCTCTCGCGCAAGGACGGAGGCCTTCCCCCCGATGACGTGGTGCAGACGGAGGAGGAGATCCTGGCGGACTCGGAACGCCTGATCCGCGAGTACCACGATCCCTCCTTCGGGGCGATGCTCAGAATCGCCCTGGCCCCTTGTTCTCCCTTCTCGGTGACCCAAAAGCTCATGAAACAAACCGCCGAGCTCGCCCGCAAACACAAGGTCCTTCTCCACACGCACCTCGCCGAGACCCTCGATGAGGAGGAGTTCTGTCGGGAGAGGTTCGGGGTGCGGCCGGTGGATTACCTGGAGGAGCTGGGATGGCTCGAGGGCGACGTGTGGCTCGCCCACATGGTCCACGTGAACACCGCCGAGATAAAAAGGATCGCGGAAGCCGGAGTGGGGGTGGCGCATTGCCCCTCTTCCAACATGCTCCTGAGTTCGGGGATCGCTCCCATCGTGGAGATGCTGGAAGCCGGGGTGCGGGTGGGGCTTGCGGTGGACGGCTCAGCCTCCAACGACCACTCCAACATGATCCGAGAGGCCCGCCAGGCGATGCTGGTGGCGCGGGTGAGGTACGGGGCCGAGGCCATGCCCGCCCGGAAGGCCCTACGCATAGCCACGGTGGGCGGCGCCCAGGTATTACACCGGGCCGACGAGATCGGGTCCCTGGAGCCGGGGAAGTGTGCCGATCTTTCTCTGTGGGATATCTCCGCCCTGGAGTTCTCCGGGGCGGCGGACCCAGTGGCGGGGTTACTGCACTGCGGAGCCCAGTACGCCGACCTCGTGATGGTGAACGGGGTGATCCTGGTGCGGAACGCACATCTCGTGAACGAAAAGCTCTACGATTACATCCCCCGCCACCGCGAGATCGCTCGGAAACTGCTCCTGATGTGAATCTTTGGCGCCACCGTTGGGGTGTTTGTGCCTTCGCACTGGAAAGGATAACCGCGTGAGGGGTGTTCCGTTTGCGTGTTCCGTTGTGGTCAGCTTGCGACGGGATTTTGGGGCGGATACATTTGTGACTAGCATGGCAGGAAAAGCCTTTCTCATCCTATTTTTGACGCTGAGCTTCACCGTTCTCGGATCAGCGGGGGAAAGGTACACCTTGAAGGTCACAGAAGGAACCTCCCCCGGGGGTGGCCCGGCGTTGGTGGTGGAAAACGCTCTCGTTCGCTACCGCTTTTGGGCCGAGAACGGGGTGCTCGCCTCAAGCTATCTCTATTTCGCTCCCTACGGGACAAGGGAACTCGACGTGGTCCCGGGCTGGACCCAGGACAAAGAGCCCGAGCTCATCCAAGACGTGAGCCTCCCCTTGGAAATCTGGCCCCAAGGGACGCCCCTGGACGAGCCTCTTATTTACCAGATCTCGTATGCCCAACAGGGCGAAAAGGTCCTGGAAGTGAAGCTCGCTTGGCAGGGAGAGGGGCTGGAGGTAGAGAAGCGGTTCGTGGTGGTGGAAGATGCGCTCTACACCGTGCCGGTGGAGATCCACTTCCGGGGCCAAGGACAAGGGATAAAGCTTATCCTCGGCCATTACCCCCAGGGGAAAGGGGTCCCCGAGCTCGTCTATCTTTACGATGGGCAAAAGCGCTCCTCGCCCTTAGCTTCCGGTTCCTTCGAGGGAATCGGGCTTGTGTCCAAGGACAGCGTGTTTTTCTGGAGGTTCCAGGGAGTCAAGGGGCTGAAGCCTTTCCAAGGGAGGAACGACGCCGGACAGCCCGTGTTCGGGGTGGAGATCCCCGCATTCTCCGGGGAGTTACTCCTCCGGGGCACCCTTTACGCGGGTCGGAACCGCTACATCCTCCTGGAGAAGGCGGGACTTGAGGGGATTGTAAAACTCGGGTTCTTCTCGCAGTTCCTGGTGGGAGTCATTCGGTTCCTGGAGATCCTTTATCGGGCCACGGGAAACTACGGTTGGGCCATCATCCTCTTCACCATCACGGCCCAATTCTTCCTTTTCCCCTTGACTCGGACCCAGATCCGCTCCATGGCCAAGATGCAAAGGCTGCAGCCCAAGATCCAACGGCTCCAGCGCCTGTATAAGGACGACAAAGAGGCTTTCCAGAAGCACGTGATGGAGCTTTATCGTCAGGAAAAGGTGAACCCGTTGGGAGGGTGTTTCCCGTTTTTGCTTCAGTTTCCCTTCCTCATCCTCCTTTGGCAGTCGATCTTCAACTCGGCGGAGTTGTTCCATCTTTCCCCGCCCTTCCTGTGGATCCCGGACCTCTCCCTCCCCGACCCCTATTACATCATCATCGTCCTCACGGTGGGGGTGCAGCTTTTGGGCCAGTGGATCACCACCCGACGTTCCGGTGCCCAAGCTGCGGGCGGAACACAGCTGATCGGTTGGATTTTTCCCCTGTTCTTCGCTTTCCTTTTCCGCAATTTCCCTGCCGGTCTTTGGCTGTATTGGTTCCTCTACTCCTCCATCCAAAGCCTGCTCCAGGGGATCGTGTACTGGGAGCTTTCCCGCGTGGCCCCGGCGCCAAAACCCGAAGATGCCGGAGAGAACTGAAAAAGTGAGGAAATTCCTGCAAGGGCTTTTGGAAGCTGCGGGTGAGGAGAAGGGAACCGTTGAGGTGGTGCCTGAAGAGGACCGGCTTTACGTCAACCTTCGCGGCCCGTTCCATACCTTTCCCACCGACCCTGAGTTCAGAGATGCCCTGGCTCACGTCCTTCGGTTGTTCCTGCGGCGGCATGGGGAAAGGAAGGGCCTCCTACTCGACGTAAACGGGAAGGTTAAAGCCAGGGAGATGGAACTTGTGTCCCGGGCGCGGGAGCTCGCGGAGCGTGCTTTGCGGGAAGGGAAGAGAATCGAGTTGGAACCCATGCCGGCGGCGGAGCGACGCCTGATCCACCTGGCGCTAGCCGATCACCCCGGCGTACGTACTTATTCAGTAGGACAGGGGAACAGACGCCACGTGGTGATAGAGCCCAGAAAATGAAGGGGCCTACTCCTCCGATCCGTCGTCGGGGTGAGCACTTGGAGTTGTGGGGGGTCCGCTTCACCCCTCTCCCCCTTCTGGACCTCGTAGAGGAATTGCGTCGCCGGCTCCGGGAGGGGAAGCGGGGGATAGTGGTCTTTACCCCGGATGCCCGTGGCCTCTCCCTTGCCATTCTTGAGAAGGAGCTCCGGACTCTACTAAATGCAGCCCAATATGTGGTGTGCGATGGGATAGGGGTCTCCCTCGCTGCCAGAGCTTTCGGGGAGCAGCTTCCCCGAGTGGCCGGGGTGGACCTCGCCTGGGAGCTGTGCCGGATGGCCGCGGAGGAGGGTTTTTCCGTTTACCTCCTCGGGGCACGGCCCGAGGTGGTGAAAAAGGCGGCGGTGGCACTGACCGGAGCTTTCCCGGGGCTACGCCTGGTGGGTTACCATCACGGCTTCTTCTCCGGTGAGGGCCCAGTGGAAGAGCTGCGGGCCCTCTCCCCAGAGATCCTTTTGGTGGGCATGGGTTTTCCAAAGCAGGAGCGGTGGATCCTCGCTCACCGGAGGTGTGGCGCTGGGATCCTGATGGGCGTGGGCAGCACATTCGATATCTGGTCGGGTAGGCTTCCCCGAGCACCTAAATGGGTGCGGAAAGCGGGGTTTGAGTGGCTCTGGCGGGCCTTCCAAGATCCCCGGCGCGTGCGCAAACTCTGGGCAGTGCCCTTCCTCCTTGGTTGTATAGCCTATTCGTGGACCAGATGGCGCGTAAAGGTCCTCTTCAGAAGTTGATCAGCGCTTCGCCCGGAGCTTCTGGGCGGTGTTGGTCCAAAGATAGAAGATGGGATTCGCCACAAAGATAGTGGAGTAAGTTCCCACGATCACCCCGATGAGCATCACCAAGGCGAACCCTCGCAACACCGGGCCCCCGAAGGCCAAGAGGATCGCCACGGGGATCAAGGTGGTGAGGGAGGTGTTGATGGTCCGGGTGAGGGACTGATTAATGGAGCGGTTGATGATGTCAAAAAGGGATGCCTTTTTCATGGCCTTCTGGTTCTCCCTCACACGATCGAAGATCACGATGGTGTCGTTCAGGGAATAACCCACAATGGTGAGGAGGGCGGCGATCACGGGAAGGCTCATCTCCACTCCCAATAAAGCGCAGATCCCCAAGGCGATGAGGACATCGTGCACCAACGCCACCACCGCCCCCACGGCGTAGCTCAAGCGGAACCTCCACGATATGTAGACCAGCATCCCGAAGATGGCCACGAGGATCGCTTGCCAGGTCCGCCGGATCAGATCCTCGGAGACCTGCTTGCCCACCGAGGTGGGAGAGATCTCCAGGACCGGGAACTTGTTGCGAAGCTGTTCCTGAATCCGATCGATGATTTTCCTGTGTTCTTCCACGTTCAGGGGGATGGTGATGAGGAAAGCAGGATGTCCCTCGATTTCCGTCTCCTGTAGGATCGCGGTGGCGGCGAGGTCCACCCCCGGCGGCGAGAACTGTCCCAGGAACGACCTCAGCTCATCGGCGGCCACCTTCTCGGAGAAGGTAACGGTAAGCTGGGTTCCGCCCGTGAATTCCACCCCCGCGCGGAACCCCACGACCGCCAGGATCACAACGCTTGCCAATACCAAAACCAAAGACAAGGTCGAGAATATCTTCGCCTTCCCCAGGAAGTCGTACTTATACATCAACCCACCTCGATCAGGCTTCGGCGATCCGGCGCCACATGCGGGCCTTGAGGCGATCCGCTTTGTTCTTGTGGATCGCCCCATGGGAGGCAGCCTTGTCTACAGCCTTTTGGTAGTTGGGAAAGATCTTCAGCGCCTCTTCCTTGTTTCCCTCGGAAAGCAACTTTAGGATCTGTTTACGCCAATAGCGGATGGCGCTCCGCCGTAGATCGTTGCGGCGCCTCCGGCGCAAGCTTTTTCTGAGCTGTCGTGCAGCCGAACGTGTGTTGGGAATCGCAGATCCCCCTCCTTCTCCGTCTTTTGGGAAAACCGCGGACGATTGTAGCTTTTCTCCTCGTAAGCCGCAAGGGACATGCCATAAGGGATGTGTGGGCGTCTTTGTGATGTGAGGTTAAGGTATCGAGGAGGCCCAGCGAGTGAGAGGACGATGGGAGGAAAGGTGAAGCTAGAGGTAAAGGACCTGTATAAGCGTTTCGGGGAGGTGGTGGCGGCAAGGGGGGTCTCTTTCCGGGTGCGTGGGGGAGAGATATTGGTCCTTTTGGGACCATCGGGCTGCGGGAAGACCACCGTGCTCAGGATCATCGCCGGACTGGAGTATCCAAACCGGGGAGACGTGCGAATCGATGGCCGATCAGTCCTCCATCTTCCACCCGAGCGGCGCAACGTGGGGCTTCTCTTCCAAAGCTATGCCCTCTTTCCCCACATGACCGTGTACGCCAACGTCGCCTACGGCCTGCGGTTCCACGGGGTTCCCCGAGGTGAGCGCAAGCGGCGAGTACGGGAGCTGTTGGAGCTCGTGGGACTTCGGGGATGCGAAAGGAGAAAACCCCACCAGCTTTCCCATGGGCAGAAGCAGCGGGTGGCGCTGGCCCGGGCCTTGGCCCCGGAACCGAACGTATTGCTACTGGACGAGCCCCTCTCGGCCCTGGACGCGGCCCTCCGGGCAGAACTCCGGGGCGAGCTCCGACGCATCCTGAAGGAGAGGGGGACCACCTCCGTCTACGTGACTCATGACCAGGAGGAAGGCCTTTCCCTCGGGGATAGGCTCGCGGTAATGCGGGAGGGTAGGATAGAACAAGAGGGTTCCCCGGAAGAGCTCTACTTTTCTCCCCAAACCCCCTTCGTAGCCTCCTTCTTGGGAGGGGCGAACCTCTGGAAGGGTATCCTCCACCATGGTCCCGAAGGGACCCGGGTGGAGTCCGAGGGGGTCTGGATCCCGGTGGAAGTCGTGGACCTCCCCGAAGGGGAAGAAGTCTTCCTCTTTTTCCGCCCCGAGGACGTGGAACCCGGCGAGGGACCACTGGAGGCGGTGGTGGAAGAAGTGGAATTCCGCGGGGATCACTGGGAGATCCGGGGTCGGGTGGGTGTCCGCTCCGTGACCTTCATCTCCCGGGAACGGCATAGCCCCGGAGAGAAATTGCGACTCGCTTTCCGACGTCTTCCAAGGGTTCTCGTGGAACCCCACTGAGGGCAGCGGTTTCATTTGTCCGCGAATTTTGAGACAGTTTAAATTGTGTGGCAGGCCTTTTTGGGTTGGAATAACTTGACCCCGAAATCAAGGAGGCGATGACGGTGAAGGGAGTGGGCAAAGCCCTTGGGTTATGGCTTCTTGTGTTTTCAGTCTTGGGAGCGGTGCCCTGCGGGGCCGTGGGCCAAGATATACGGTTCACGGGTCAGGTGATCGTGGGCACCGCGGGCGGGGCGTTGTTCGGGCTCGTGGGCAATTGGGTCGGCACCCGTATATGTGAGATCACCGCCGAGGAGGGGGCGAACACCGGGGAGCTTTGCTGGCTCCCGGGTGTATACGGATATTTGGCAGGAGTCCCCTTGGGGGCCAGCTTGGGGGTTGGCCTTGCCGGTACATCACTTGGGGCCCAAGGCGATTACCTCTTGGCGGCAGCCGGGGCGGTGGTGGGAGAGGCGTTGGGGGTGGGGGTCCTGATGGTGCTGCGGGGCACCCTGGAAAGCGAGGAGGCGTTCTTCGCCGCCGCGTACGGACTTGTCCCCTTCCTCAGCGCGGCCTTTGCGGCCACCGGTTACAACATGGATGTGCGAAGTGGTTACACAAGAAACCTCAGCAGGATCTTTACCTCCTTTGCCTTAAGCGAGGTGGTCCTCCCTGGCGGCTGAGGAATTTTTCCGGTCTTGAACGGAGGGGATTGAAGGGGTAAGAGGGGAAAGAAATGGTGACCATCAAGGACATTGCCAAGGCAGCGGGGGTCTCTCCGTCCACTGTGTCGCGGGCGCTGAACGACTCGCCCCTTATCCGGGAAAGCACCAAGGAGCGGATCAAGCGTCTAGCCGCGGAACTCGGGTATGAACGGAACGAACTGGCACGAAGCCTGGTCAAGGGGCGTACCCGGGCCCTCGGGCTTTTGGTCCCCGACATCACCAACCCCTTCTTCGCTGAGATCACCAAAGGAGTGGAGGACGCGGCCCGCTCACGGGGGTACGGGGTGATCCTCTGTAACACCGGGGACGACCCCCAACGGGAGCTCGACTACGGGCTCCTCCTCCGCCGCAAGCGCGTCGATGGACAGATCATCACCTCGGTGGCCCTGGAGGACCCCTTTCTCCCCCAGCTCGCCCGAACCAGGACCCCCTTTGTGTTGGTGTCGCGGATCTCCGCCAGGGTGGACGCACCGTACGTGATCGTGGATGACGAGAAGGGCGCGGAGCTCGCTGCCGAGCATCTTCTGCGGCTCGGCCACCGGAAGATCGCGTGCATAAGCGGGCCCGAGGATGTAGTGCCCGGGAAGGTCCGGGCCGAAGCGTTCGTGCGGTACTTGGGCTTCCACGGGGTGAAGGTCCCCCGCACTTGGGTGCGGCACACCGAGTTCACGTGGGATGGAGGGGAGCGGGTGGCGGCCGAGATCCTGGGGAAGAGGCGGCGGCCCACGGCGATATTCGCCGCCAACGACCTCATCGCGCTGGGGGTATTGGTGGCCGCCCACAAGCGGGGAATACCCGTTCCCGAGGAGCTTTCCGTGATCGGATTCGACGATATCGCCTATGCGTCCCTCCCCTTGATCGAGCTCACCACCGTGGCCCAGCCCGCATACGAGATGGGGTATATGGCGGCGGAGTGGTTGATGGACATTTTGGAAGGGAAACGCCGTCGGAAGCTCCAGAAGCGCGTGCGGCCCAAGCTGATTGCCCGCAAGACCACGGCTCCACCCCCGTGATCTCCCGGGAGATGAAGGGGGCGGGGTCGAGCTCTCACTCCAATAGTTCCCTTACGAGATCGGCCACTTGCGCAGGGGTTCGGGCCACGGGTATGCCATACGATTCGAGTGTTTTGGCCTTCGCTTCAGCAGTACCTGAGGATCCGGAAATGATGGCGCCCGCATGGCCCATCCGCTTCCCTGGAGGAGCGGAGAAGCCGGCGATGTAGGCCACCATGGGCTTTTTCAGGTGTTCTGCGGCGAACCGGGCCGCCTCCTCCTCCGCCGTCCCCCCGATCTCCCCTACCAGGACCACCACCTTCGTCTCAGGATCCTGGGCGAAGAGCCCGAGGATGTCCACGAAAGAGCTACCCACGATGGGATCGCCCCCTATGCCCACCACGGTGGACTGGCCGATCCCCGCGCGGGAAAGGTGGGAGGCGATCTCGTAGGTGAGGGTACCGGAGCGGGAAACTATTCCCACGGGACCGGGACTGAAGACCTCTCCCGGCATGATGCCCACCTTGGCTTTTCCCGGGGATATCACTCCGGGACAGTTGGGCCCGAGGAGGCGCACGCCGTAAAGCTTCAACAAGTGATAAACCCGGAGCATCTGGTGTACGGGAACGCCCTCGGTGATGGCCACGACCAGGGGGATCCGGGCATCTGCTGCTTCCAGGATCGCATCGGGGGCGAATCGCGCGGGCACGAAGATTATGGAGGTGTTTATTTCAGGGTGAGCCGCGATGGCCTCCGCCACGGAGTCGTAGACCGGGATTCCGTCCACCTTCTGTCCGCCTTTGCCCGGGGTTACCCCGGCCACCACCTGGGTCCCGTAAGCCACCATCCGTTTCGTGTGAAACGAACCTTCGCTCCCGGTTATACCCTGGACCAGTAGCCGCGTTGACTTATCCACGAGAATTGCCAATTTGCCCCTCCTTTGTCCGATGAAAGTTGCGGTGCGTCCGTAAATGGTAACCCAAAGCGCGGGATCGGGCCGTTTTTCGACCTGTTCCACCAAACGGGCCCGCTAATTAAGGACGAGGGGCCCTTGATGGGCCCCTCGTCCCGGAGGTGGGAAAGCGGGCTTTCGTTTAGGGGGCGGGGCAGCTCTTCATCCCTTCCCTCGCCCTTACACCCGTAATCTTAATCACCCCCAGTGGAAGAGCTCGGGAAGATCTGTGGAACTCCTGTGGAGAAAAAAGGGGGGGCATAGCCCCCCGCATTTGCCCTCTGGGTTCAAAAAATATCAGTCCTCTTCGGCTTCGGCGATGGCGTCGTTGGTCTTCTCCAAGTTGACCTTCGCCTCGTCCAAGGCCGTCTCCAATTCCTCCAACGCCCTTCCCAAATCTTCCAAGATCGGCTTTATCTTCTCGATGAGCTCCTTCTTGGTCACGTACGCCATAGGCCACCTCCTGGAGCGAGATTGTAGGTATAGTCCACTCCAGCTCCAAGTTTACTTCCACCGGGTAAGGATCTCCTCACGGCGAAAGAGCTTGACCGCAATGTAAAGGGTGGCCACGTTGAGGGAAACCACGATCCCCGCCTCAATCCCCACGAACGTGAGGTTAACCGCGGTGAGGCGGCCGATGTAAACGAGAAGTGGGATCAACGCGGGCAGTACCGCTAAGCTGGAGAACTGGTACGCTGCCCGTACGTCGGTGGTGCGGGAAGAAACGATCATGGTGACAAACACGGCGAACAGCGCCAGGAACGGGGCCAACGCGAATATGGAAAGGAGCCACGGGAGCGAAAGCACCCCTTTGGGTATGGCCCCCAGGATCACCTTCGCGGCCAAGAGGAAGAGGCCGAACGCGCCCCACGAAAGGATCAGCCCGGGGACCACCGGGCCCAGGGCCTTGCCCAAAAACAGCTCCCAGTCCCGGATGGGGGTGGCCAGAAGGGGCTCCAGGGTCCCTTGCTCCTTTTCTCCTACAATGGAATAAGCAGCGATGGAAAGGGGGATCACCACCGGGAGGATGAAGAAGTACATAAGGGATGTGTTCAGGAGGGCGGCCCGTGCTTCCTCAGGAAGGGCCTTCCCCTGCCATACAAGGTACGTGGCAAACCCCGTCATGAACAGAGGAAGGAAGGCCACACTGAAGAGAACCATCTTTATTCGTATCGCCTCAGCCCATTCCTTGAGGAGGATCGCCTTAACCCTGGGCATCGGCACCTCCCATTAGTTCGTGGTAGACGTCCTCCAATGTGGTCTCAGCTTCCCGCACCGCGATGATCTCGGCCCCTAGCTCCACCAACCTCCGCACGAGAACGGGGTTGTCCCGGCGGGGATCCGTCACTTCCACATAGAGCTTTTCCCCCACCAGCTCCGCGGATCTTGCTTCAGGGATCCCCAAGGACGAGACGAGCTCGGGGGAGGGGTTGGCCAGCTCCACTACTACCCTGGTCCCAAAAAGGCGGCGCTTCAGCTCCTCCGGTGTGCCTTGTGCGATAAGGCGTGTCCGCAAAAGGACGATCCGATCGCAGAGGCGCTCGGCCTCAGGAAGATTATGAGTACACAGGAGAATGGCTCTGCCCTCGCCTTTGAGCTCGGAGATGAATTCTCGCACGGATCGCGCGCTTTCGGGATCCAGTCCGGCGGTGGGCTCATCCAACAACAAGACCTTGGGCTCGTGCAACAGGGCCCGGGCCAAGGCGAGCTTCTGGCGCATCCCCTTGGAATACGTGGCCACGGGGTCGTTCCTTCGCTCCCAAAGTCCGAAAAACCGGAGGTACTCCTCGATCTTCTCCTCGGCTCCTCGCACCCCGTAAAGGTCCGCGAAGAAACGGAGGTTATGCCAAGCCGAGAGACGTCTGTATAGTCCCGGGGTTTCGGTGAGGACACCTACCGTGGCACGGATATAGGAAGGATCCTCGTGAAGCTCACGTCCGTTCACCCATGCCCTCCCGGAGGTAGGGGCGATGAGGCACGAAAGCATCCTTACCGTAGTGGTCTTTCCCGCTCCATTGGGCCCCAACAGCGCTACAATTTCCCCGGTGCGGACCTCGAAGGAAAGGTCCTCTACCGCCACTACCCCGCCGAACCGCCGGGTAAGCCCTTCCGTTCTGATCATCTTAGCACAAATTTTACTACAACTGCAGGTTAACACCGGCGATATACTGTAGCCATAGGGAGGTGGTTCCATGAGAAGCGTGCTGGCGGTGGTTTTCACAATATGGGTGGGCCTTTTCGCTTTGTCCCAGGTGGAGACCCAAGCTCAGGAAAGAGATACCCCAAGCATCGTTTTCTACGAGGACCGGGACCACGGGGGCTTGAGCTGGGACGATTTCCAGGGCCAAGTTCCCGGGGACAAAAAAGTCTCCGAGGAGGCGGAGATCGCGTGGGGCATTGCCTTCTCCTCGTGGCAAAACGTCACGGAGCACAGCGAAGGGGAGTGCGTAGTAAAACCCAAGCCCGGGACCTTGAAGATCCGGGCATTCATGTTCCCCAAAAGATCCTGGGTGAAGCCAGGTTCCAAGACGGCGGCGCTCCTCGGCCACGAACAAGGGCACTTCCACCTCGCGCATATCTATGCTCAGAAGGCTCAGCGGCTGATCGATGGGCTGATTAGGGAGGGAAAGCTTTTGGGAAAAGGCAAAGATTGCGCAGGGGCCCGTTCTGCGCTGCAACGGGAAATCGAGAAGGTAGTGGAGCGTTACGTCGAAAAATGCGATGAAATACAGCGGTTATATGACAAAGAAACCGAGCACGGAACGGATGGGGACCAGCAGACTGTATGGGATCGGAAGATCAAACGATGGCTGGAGAAGCCGAACGATACCCCGGATCCTTGAGCTTAGGAGAGCACCAGAGCCTCAGGCCCCAGAAACCGTCGCGGATGGAGCCTCTCTCCGTCGAAACTACAAACGAGGGCGTACATCTCCACTCCACCCTCCAGCGCCTCGCCGAAGGCCTCGGCGAACGCGGGGTCGGTGGCGGCGTTGGGCCCGAACCTGTTCGCGTCCGGCCGCTGCACCACAAACAACACCATCGCCGAAGCCCCGTGGCGCACGACTTCAGCCAGTTCCAAAAGGTGTCTCCGTCCCCGGACCGTGGGGGCGTCGGGGAAGAGGGCCACCCCTCCCTCCACCAACGTCACCGATTTGACCTCGAGGAAAAGCCTCCTGTTCCCGCGCACAAGCAGGAAATCCGAACGCCCCACCCCCAGCCGGGGCTCCCGGGCCGCGATCCTCCAACCCTTGAGGGGAGGAACGGCACCCTCCCGGAGGGCCTGGGGGAGGAAACGGTTGGGCAGAGTGGAGTCCAGGGAGACGAGCATCCCCGAAAGGTCCGCCCCGATGGCGGTCCAGCGGGTCTTCCGCTTCGCCCCCTTTGCTTTCCGCAGGAGAATCCTCCGTCTCGGCGTAAGGATCTCCGAGAGGCGGCCGGGGTTGGGGAGGTGGGCGAGCTCCCTTTTCCCGTTTATCTCCACCCACAGGGAGAACCTGTTCGGGCGCTCGATGAACTTCCCCCAAATTTTCTCCGCCATCGCGGACACTTTAACCCAGGTAAGCGGGGCCACCTAGCCCGAACCACCCCTCGCTCCCTGGATCAGGGAGAGGACCCGGCGGGCCACTTCCTCCGGGGGCGGGGTGGCGTCCACCACCGTGACCCATGGGGGAGGGCGGAGCTCCCGCTGGGCGGCAAGACGGTCTTCCGTCACTTCTTCGGGGAGTCCGGCGGCCCGGAGGCGGGCACGCCGCACTTCCTCCGGGGCCTCAAGCCAGATGGGGAGATGGAAGAGCTCCCGGGGCACATGGGGCGAGTGAAACAGGAGGGCCCCTTCCACCAACAGCACCCTCGTTCCCCTTTCCCGAGCGCCCACGATCTCGGAGCGGATCCTCTCCGCCACCAAAGGATGGACGATGGCCTCGAGTCGCCGGCGTTTTTCCGGATCCGTCAACACGAGCTTCCCCAGCTTCGCTCGATCAATGCCCCCCCCTTGGGTCAGGATACCCCGGCCGAAGGTTGCGATGAGGGCCCCGTAGGCCGGGCCATTCGGCTCATAGGTCTCCCAGGCGAGCCGATCGCAGTCCAGATGCACAAACCCGGGCCGGCGGGAAAGCAACCGGCACACGGTGGACTTCCCGCTTCCCGCCGGCCCGGCGATACCTACAACGAGCATCCCCCCATCTTAGCGGGGGACGCTCCCTAGACCACCGATAACTCGCCGGGGACCCTGGGAAAGAGGCGCGCCTCGGCCACGTGGGGAAGGCCACAGATATACCGGATCAGGCGCTCGATCCCGATGCCGAAGCCCGCCGAAGGGGGAAGCCCCCGCTCCGCCAGCTCGAGGAGCCCCCGGTACTGGGACGGATCGAGCCCCTGGCGAGCGATCCGCTCTTGGATCCTGTGGAGAAGGTGTTCCCTCTCCCCTCCGGAGAGGGCCTCCCCGTAGCCCTCGGGGTAGATGAGGTCGTAATCCAGGAGGACCCCCGGCCGCTCGGGGTCTTCCCGGTCGTAGAACTCCCGGACATCCACGGGGAAATCGATGATCCAGAACGGAGTCTCCATTTCCCGGGATAGCGCCACCTCGAAATCGTCCCCGTACCGTTTTCTCGCCTCACCGTAGGTGAAGACCGGGAACGGTCGCTGGGGGACACGGAGGTTTCGGCCAAGGAAAGCCAATTCGTCGGCACAACGTTCCCGAACGCGCTCCAATACGTAAACGAGGAGCCGCTCGCCCAGATCCATGAGCTCCTCCCGGGTACCATCCCGGACCTCCAGGTCCAGTTGCACGAACTCCCACAAGTGCCGTCCGGTTTTCCCCCAGTCCGGGGGCTCGATCCTAATGTTGGGGGAGAAAGAAAAGATCCTCTCACACACTGTGACCGCGGCCTGTTTGTGGAAGATCATGGACCGGGTGAGGTGCCAATGGCCGCCGTAGGCCTCGATCACCGCCCGATCGGTGTTGTGCCGGAGAGGATCAGTTATGGGCGCCACGATCACGGGGAGGAGCTCCACGAACCCTTCCTCGGCCAGGAATTCCCGGGCCGCCCCGATCGTCTCGCTTCCCACCTTGAGCACCGCCGCCTTCTTCGCGCGTTCCACCTCACTTGTGAACACCTTAACCCCCTTAAGGGATTTCAACAGAAGGACCACCTCCCCATAAACGGGGAGCCGGATTCACACGGAAAGGGCACTAAATCCGCGAGGGTTAGCTAGGTAGGATCACGCCCCGGAGGGGGCGTTATTGGCGGGGCCCAAGGGGGGAAGATCTTTCCGCAAAAGGTGCACTTTAAACACGTCCATCACCCCCGCCACAGTAATCACTCGCAATTGTAGGGACCCCCTGGCGGCTTCGCAACTTGTCGCCAGTAAGTGCGCCAAGACATGGTGCCCCACCCCGGGTGCCGGACCTTGTGACGTTCGAGGAGTTCTCGAAGACGTGCGGCATCCCCCTATTCGTGAGCTGATAAACCAACAAAAGGGATGCCGGGATGTTTCACTACACCTTGCCACAACTTTATTCCCCGGCCGCCCAGAAGGGCGAAGTAGCGTTGCGGCTCAAGATCGTGAAGGTTTGTCGAGAATGCGGGAGCATTGGGGAGACGGCCCGGATGTCCCGCAACACCGTGCGCAAGCGACGGTACAGGGAGAGAGGGGAGTCCGGGCTTTACGACCGCCCGCGGCGGCCGAAACGTTCCCCCCGCCGCGCTCTACTGGAGGTCGAGGAAGGGCACGTGGGTTGAGGAGGGAGCGGGGTTGGGGAAGGAGGAAGATCGCCCACGCCCTGGAATAGCTCCGTGACGCGTTACGGGCGAGAAGTATTACCGGACCTTTAGGGCGGGGACGGAGGGGAGGACACCGATGGAGCAGGTGCGGAAGCTGAGGCTGGATCTTCCGGATGAGTTCGGTGGTGTTCCTGGACGAGGTGGCGGTAACCTGGGCCTCCAATGGGATCACGGTGTGTTGGCCTATTGCAGACCTCATACGTGGGGTTTGTTGACCCGGCCATTTCTTGCATAATTGTGCAAAGATGCAAGAAAGGATAATGGACGAGCTCCGGGTTGCGGAGGTGGCGAAAGCGCTAGCAAACCCCGTTAGGGTACGAATCCTCTCCATCCTCGAGGGCGGGGAACGGTGTGGGTGCGAGTTTGTGCCGCTCCTCGGGCTGGACCCTTCGGTGGTCTCCCGGCATTTGGCAACACTACAGCGAGCCGGACTGGTGGAGTCCCGCCGAGACGGGGTGCGGGTTCTTTGGCGCCTGGCGAACCCCGAGATCCCCAGACTGCTCAGATGTCTCGAGGCCTTGGCCTGCGCGGAGGTGCCTACATGAGCTGGGGCGATTGGCTCATCATCCCCGCAGTGGGTGGGGCCGCCGGATTCTTGGGCGGGATCATCGGGACTGGGGGTTGCAGTGTGATGCTGCCAGTACTCCACTTCTGGCTTGGGTTCGATGCCCCCACTGCCATCGGAACCACCCTCTTCGCAGTGATCTTCACCGCGATCTCCGGGGCATATGGGCATTTGCGTCGGCGAAATTTAGACTTAAGGGCGGCTCTCTGGCTCGGCGGGAGCGGGATTGCTGGGGTGGCGCTCGGGTCTTGGCTCTTCTCGAAGCTTATTTCCCACGCTGAGCTTTTCGAGCTCATTTTGGGCCTGGTCTTTTTGTGGCCGGCGGCCCGCATGGCTTGGGAGGGGTTCGCGCGACATAGCAAGCCGACGCGGGAGGGACACACGATCCCGGGATCCAGCTGGGGCCTTTCAGCTTTCGGGTTCACAGTAGGGGTAGTCACCGGGATCGCGGGGTTGGGAGGAGGCTACGCCCTGGTCCCGGGGCTCATCTACCTTTTCGGCGCACCAGTGTACATCACCATGGGAACCTCGCTGGCCACCATGGTCCCTTTGGCAGCGGTGGGTGGCGGGATAAAGCTCGCCCAGGGGTATGTGGATCTCACCGCAGGTTCACTTTTGGCCCTGGGAACCATCGTAGGCGCCCAGGTGGGGGCGCGGGCGATAAAACGCTTCCGGCCCGCCACTTTGAAGCTCATCTTCGGCCTTTATTTCCTCTACGTCTCCTTGAAGTTCATCACCGGCTACTTCGGCGTACGCATCTGGTGAAGGAGCTACCGTGAGAAGATGCGTAGCGTTGTGGGTTTTGGTGGTGAGTGTCTGGACTTTCGCGGCACCGTACGTGTGGATCGAGGGAGAAGATTTCGCCGCGAGCAACTTCCCCTACGGAAGCGCCGCCACCCGGGGTGTCTTCTGCCGGGGTTGCAGCGGCGGTGAATTCTTTCTCTTCCGGCCCGGTGCCCGGGGCAGACCCTTCTTCCCCCCAGGCTATTGGTATGCCCGGTGGGCTTTCCGCGTCTTGGAACCCGGGGACTACCGGTTCGTATGGATCGCTTATGGTCCAGAGGAAGCAGAGTTCTCCTGGACGGTGGACGAAAAGGAAACGGTCCCGGCCCGTGTCGTCCGCTATGGCGGCAACTATGGATTCGGAAGGGCTCGTTTCCGCTGGGCCCAGCTCGATCCGCGTGGCATGGATCTAACCCTCAGTCCCGAGGGCAACCCCCACACCTTCGCCATCCGTCGCGATGATCCCGGGGCAGGGCCGATGTGGATCGACGCCATCCTGCTCACCACCGACCGGGACTTCGTCCCGACGGGACCGGAGGGGCCGACAATGGATCGCTCCACCCTTGTGGTGTTTCCGGACTACGTGGCCTTAGCAGTGGACTACTTGGAGCACCTCCTTCCCGAGACGCTCCCCAATGCCGACGCGATGGCGAAAAAGCTCTGGACTTTCGCCACACCGGGGGAGTATGAACCTTTGAGCTTCGCGATCCATGCCCGTCGTAGCCTTTCCCGCGTACGGGTGGAGATAAGCCCCCTGCGGTGTGGGACCTATGAAATACCGCGGAATGCCTTGGACCTCCGGGTGGTGCAGGTGATGGAGAAGCGGCGCCACGCCCGCGCAGGGCCCGATGAAACCGAACTGGTCCCCGAAATATTGAACTACAATAGCCCGCAGGACATACCTGCCGGGACCTCCCGTCAGTGGTGGCTTATCATCCACGTCCCTCGCGAAGCCCCGCCGGGCACCTATCGGGGGCGGATCGTAGTGGAGCCGGAGAACGCTCCCCAGCAGGAGATAACCGTTGAACTCGTGGTCCTTCCCTTCGTCCTCTCCTCCCCGAGAAAGGACTACTCCTTGGCCTATTCACCCTTGCGGGTATTCGCCGGGAGGGAACTCACAGGAGATCCTCTCGTCTACATGCGTCAGGACTACGCAGACATGCGCGCCCACGGTATCACAAGCCCCAGCCTCTATATCCCACTGACCGTATCGCGCGGTTCCGATGGAGAGGTGAGGATCGATTACGGGGAGTTCATTGCCGCCATGGACTTGATCGCAGAGCTCGGCTTTCCCGGCCCGGTCCACTGGCGTGGGGTCTCACGGCTGTGGAGAGACCTGAGGCGATGGGGGCTATCAGAGGAGGAGGCGGAAAGGACTTACGTGGAAGCGGTGAGGTCAGTGCTCGAACTGAGAAGGGAACGGAGCTGGCCCGAGATCTATTTCTTCCCCGTGGATGAGCCCTTCGGCCATCCGGAGAAGGAAGCGGAGTTTTACCGGCTGGCCCCGCTCATCAAGCGGGTTCCTGGGGCGATGGTCGAGGTTTCGTTGAACGGTGTCATAGAGCTCCCTTCTGAGGCTGAACCCTTCGTCGATCTGCGGTCATACAACGGCTGGACGGTGGATCTATTCTTGCCTCAGTACCCCTTTGCCCAACTCGCGGCCCTGATCGAGGCCGCAGGAGATCGGGCGTGGGTTTACTACAACGTAAGGGGCCTGGGGGGAAGGCCAGAATTCTCCCGGGCCGCCGCGGGATTCTACCTCTGGGCGAGCCCTTTCGCGGGGCTCGCCGCCTGGACCTACCACGTGTTCTTCGGCGATCCCTACGACGCCGCCGACGGTCCCAGGGGCGACTTCGCCTACGCCTATCCTGATCCCGAGAAGAACTTCGCCCCCACCCTGCCAACCCTGCGCTGGGAGGGGTTTCGCGAGGGGGTCGATGACATGCGGTATCTCACCACCCTGGAGGAGGCCATCGCTGCTTCCCGGGATAATCCCGGAAAAAGGGAAGCGGTGGCCCAAGCCCGAGCTCTGTTGAAAGAACTGAGGGGACAGCTCGAACACTATGGTCCGGAACTGCGGGGGATCCTGGCTTACATGGAGCCCAACGACTACCAGGCTTGGCGCTGGCGAATCGCCCAAGCGATTCTCGACTTAATGGATTGAGAAAATTGGCGCTCAGACCTGCTTCCCTTGGGCGTATCCCACTACCCGATAATGGACCACCCGGGGTTCGAACTCCAGCAAGAACTCCCGATCCTCGGGATAATACTTGACCGCTTCGGGATCGTCTCCGGCGAACTTCTTGACGGCCTCCATGTCTTCCCAGAAGGTGAGGGTAATGAAGTGTGTAATCTCTCCCTTTTGCCGTTCCAAGATGTAAACCGCGATGTTTCCGTCCACGGCCCGATAATCCGGAATCGCCCGTTTGTTCAAGAACTCACGATAAGCGGCTGCTTTAGGAGCCGGAACCCGTCCATGCCATAACCTCACGATCACCTTCTCGCCCCCTTTCCATGTTGCCCATTTTTGAAGGCATTACCCCCAATTTTAAGCTTTCCTCGCCACGCTTATTAGCTTGTAGGTCGAGTTAGATTTTCAAGTTGCAATCGAAACTCCTTGAGCTCTTTATGGTAGAAGTCGGTGAAGTTAAGGCTTTTTGACCTCCCTCTGTGTTCAAACTAAAGGGTCCCCACATAGGTGGAGAGACGGGGTTCGAGCGGATATGGTGTCTCCCGGTGATCCGGGGTGAAGAGCGACCGTGAGAAGTGGCCGTACGGCATTATCGTCCCGTTGCAGGATCCGACGCCCTTTTCGCCTTTCTTGCCTGAACGCTGGCGGGAAGGTTTGAGGAAGACGGCGGAAGCGGGCTTCACCGCGGTGGAACTTGCGATTACCGATCCCACGAGGGTCGAACGGGAAACGGTGGCTCAAGTCCTAGAAAAGGAAAACCTCCGGCTCGTCTCCATCACCACCGGCCAGGCCGCGGGGAAAGAAGGCCTCTCCCTTTCCTCCCCCGACGAGTCGGTGCGGGAGCGGGCCATCGCCCGCATAAAAGCACACATGGAATTCGCCAAGCCCTTCGGGGCGGTGGTGATCGTGGGATCGCTGCGCGGCGCCGACGGAGACCGCGGGCTCCTCGTGCAGTCCCTGCGGGAGTGCGCCGCCCACGACCCGGATGTAAAGCTCGCCTTCGAACCCCTGAACCGCTATGAGACGAGGCTCGTGAACACCGTGGCCGAGGCCCTGGATCTCATCGAGGAAGTCGGCGCCGAAAACATGGGGATCCTGTTCGACACCTTCCACGCCAACATCGAGGAACCGAAGTTCGCCGAGGCCATCCGTGCCGCAGGGGAAAAGCTCTATCACGTGCACTTGGCCGATTCCAACCGCTGGGTTCCCGGGGAGGGGCACCTCCCCTTCGGCGAGGTCTTCCGCACCCTAAAGGAGATCGGCTACCGGGGAGGCCTCATCCTGGAGTGCTTCCCGAAGCCGTCGCCGGAACGGCTCCTCGCCCTCGCCCGGCGACCCGGGAGCTGATACCCTAAGCCCCGGTGTTCTCCGGCGTCCTGGTGCCGATCTTCCTCCTCGTGGGGGTGGGGTATGTCGCCGGGAAGCTCCTGCGTCTGGATCCCCGCCCCATCGCCCGGCTCGCCTTCTGGACCTTCTCCCCCGTCCTCATCTTCGAGTCGCTGCGCACGGCCACCCTCTCCTGGGAAGAGATGGGCACGGTGGCGATCTTTGTTTCCGCCCATTACTTGGGGATGTACTTCCTCTCCCTTCCGTTGGGGAAAGTCCTCTTCAAGGGGGATCGGGATGCCCGGGCCGCCGCCTCATTGGTCCTCACCTTCGGGAACTGCGGAAACCTCGGGTTCCCCCTCCTCCTCTTCGCGCTGGGGGACAAGGGCCTGGAGATAGGGGCCGTGTTTCTGGCGGTGAACACGGTGTATCTGGCGACGTTGGGGGTGGCCATCGCCGCCGGGGGCCTGGGACGTCCGGTGGAATCGGCGAAGGCCATCTTCAGGGTGCCGTGGCTGTACGCCGTGGCCGCCGCCCTGGTGGCCCGGGAATTCCCGGGGCTCCCCCTATGGCTTTCCCGCACCACCGGGGCCCTACGGGACGGGGCTATCCCCCTTCTCTTGGCGCTTTTGGGCTTGGAACTGGCGCGAATTGACCCGCGACGGGTGTTCGCCGGGGCCATGGGCCTGGCCGCCGGCAGGCTCGCCCTCGGGAGCGCACTGGCCTGGGTCCTGGCGTCGGCCATGGGCCTCCAAGGCACGTTGCGGAGCGCCCTGATCCTGGAGGGGAGCGTTCCCAGCGCGGTGAACGCTTTCCTTTTGGCCTTCGAGTTCAAGCGCCGTCCCGATCTGGCCGCAGCGGCCCTTTTCTTCTCCACCGCGCTCTCCGCCGGGACCCTGTGGCTCACCTTGATGGGAATATCCGCATGGGCATAGCCGATTTGCCCTGGGGTGTAACAAGAATTACCCTAGGGTGTATTATCTCCGAAGCTAAAGGAGTGGACGATGAAGGGCAAGTTTGCAGTGGGGGCGCTCGTCCTCCTTTTCCTCGCCCTGGGGGGATGTGGCTTCCTGCAGGAGCTCCTCCCCCCGGAGGTGGCCCCCCTCGTACAGGCCACCACCGGGGAACTCGAAACGGGGATCCGCCTCACCTGGAGCGCGGTGGACCGTGCGACAAACTATCGCATCTTCCGTGCCGAAGCGGAGAACGGTCCATACGATCTTTTGGCCCAAACGCCTTACACCAGCTTCACCGACCAAGTGGGGCGGGAGCACATGGGATATTGGTACTGGTACGAGGTCCAGGCGTGTAACGACGCCGGCTGTGGCCCCAAGTCCACGCCGGTACGGGGTTACGCGGGTTACCCCCCGGAACCGCCCAGCAATGTAAGCGCAAGCGATGGGGATTATCTGGACAAGATCGTGGTAACCTGGGATCCCGTTCCCGGCGCCACCCGTTACGAGGTCCTGCGCGACCGCACCCCAGGCGGCGAATTCAACCCCATCGCCATGGTAACTTCCACTTCGTACGAGGATCACGACGTGTCTCCCGGATTGATCTACCATTACAAGGTGAAGGCCCACAACGACTGGGGCTTTACGTTGCCCTCTGAAGCCGACGCGGGCTGCGTTTACCCCTGCCCGGTGCCCTGAATCCATCGTGCAATAAGAGCTCCAAAAGCGTCTGAAACCACGCGCCGGGGATCGTGTATATCCCTTTTGAGGTGGTGGATATGCGGGCGATCATCGGTTTCCTTGCCCTCCTTTTCGGCTTGACGGTTTGGGCGGATGAGGCGTGGGTGGTGGTCACCCTGGACCGGATCGAGTTCGACGGGAACCTGGTGGAGTGGCCCCGGTTCAAGGGGAACCCCATCGGGTTCATCTCGGTGGTGGGAACAGAAAGTATCTACCAAAAGCTAGTCTGGCCCGGCGCCGGCTGGTACACCATCGCCGACGAGGGCGCCGAACTCCTGCAGGAGACCGAAAGCGTCCCCCTGTTTGCCCTTCCCGCCGCCGAGATGGGGCCCAGCTTGGGGATCGCCATTCAATTCCTCGGGAACTACAAGTACGACTGGGGCCATAGCTTCGCCCCCGAGGCCTTAGCCCACCTCGAGGAGACCCTGCGGGAAAGGCTAGCTCTCCCCCTTCCCCCGGGCCTCCCGGGACGGAAGCAAGGAGAAGGAGACAGCGGACCATATGAGGTGCGCGAGGCCCCCTTCATCGATTTCACCCCCCATATCCGAGTCTTCTCCCCCGATTCTTGGACTTCGGGGACACGGACCTACACCGCCGAGGTCCGAGAAGCGGTCTACGTTCAGGGAGAGACCCCGGCCAAAGTCACCTTCCGCTATTCCATCCGTCGGGTCTCCCTCCCCGAGGGGCTCCGGGTCCGTGTCCGCCTCGAGGGGATAAAAACGGTGGAAAACGGAGATTTCATGAACGGAGAGATCTTCGTCGTGGCCCGGGTCATCTCGGGCTTCACCTCCACCGGGAGGCCGATACAGCGCGCCCTCCGGATCCCCACTTCAGGCCACTACTCCATGGGAGATGGCGAGGAAAAGGTCCTCTCTACGGTACTCTTCGAGGGGAGAGTGAGCCCGTTCCTCTACGTCGAGGTCATGGTGTGGGACGAGGATGATCCCGAGGCAAAAGACCAGCACGATCTCCTCGGGGGGCTTTTCGGGCTCTGGCTCCCCTGGCGCCTAGCGAACCTCCCCGGGGGCGAGAAGCGCATCGTCTTTCCCAAGTCCACCCCCGACGGCGAGGTCTTGATCCACCTCCGCGTGGAACGCCTGGATTAGGGGCCGAGGAAGCGGTTCAGGAAGTCGACGATGGCGGCCACTGCCCGGAGGGCCGCCGGGGTGTCGGGGCGGTTTATGAAGCCGTGGCCCGCCCCGGGGATGAGGAGGAGCTCCGCCTCGGCCCCCGCCCGGCGCAAGGCATCGGCCATCCGCACCGATTCCTCGTAGGGGACCACGCGGTCGTCGCGGCCGTGGACGAGGAGGAACGGAGGATCGTCGGCGCTGGCCCAGGTGATGGGCGAGGCCTCCCGCCAGAGGTCGGGATCTTCCCGGGCAGATGCGCCCAAGAAGCTCTCCACCGCCGCCTCGGCCGGGGTGCCCACTGCCGAGAGGAGGTCCATGGGGCCGAACAGGGCAACCACGGCCTGGACCCGGGATGAGACTCCCAGATTCCCGCAAGGCGCCAAGGCCTCGGGGGCGGTCCCAAGCAACGCCACGAGATGCCCTCCGGCGGAAGTGCCCACCGCCGCGATCCGATCCGGGTCCACCCCGTAGTCCGCAGCGTGGACCCGGATCCACTTCACCGCGCACCGCAGGTCCTCCAGGGCCGCGGGGAACTTATGTGCGGGCGCTAAGCGGTAATTTACGGAGAAACCCACGTACCCCCGCTCCGCTAAGAACCGGGCCAGGGGCGCGAGCCGCCGCTTGTCCCCGGTATGCCAGGCGCCCCCGTGCACGAAAAGGATCGCCGGGTGCGGACCCGGGGAATCGGGGAGGCATATGTCCAGTGCCAGGGAGAGCCCGGCTACCGTGCGGTAGACCACGTCGTGGATCTCCGTGACCGCCGCCCCCACGGACGAAAAGAGGGCCACCGCTGCCATCACGACGATAAGCCTCAACGTGCCACCTCCTTCATCCCTCCGGGAACAGAGAACGGATGAGCTCCCGCTGGTCGGCGGGGATGTAGATGGTGGGGCGCTCGCCGTGCTCCCCGATCCAGATCCGGGCGATCTCGGGGAGGGTGGCCCACCGCACGAGGCCATCCTCCACGAGTCCCGCGACATCGGCGTAGTTGTAAATCCGCTCGTGGGCGTGGGGGTCGATGGAAACCCCTAACACGTCGTGAAGGTATTTCAGGACGTTCAGCCCCTCGGTGTTCGCAGTTACATCCCCCCTATCGTACGTCGCCGCTGCAGCGGGGAAGGTCCACTCACACTGGTAGTCGAACGCCGCC
The DNA here is from genome assembly GCA_002375995.1 of Acetothermia bacterium UBA3571. Lineage (GTDB taxonomy): Bacteria > Bipolaricaulota > Bipolaricaulia > Bipolaricaulales > Bipolaricaulaceae > UBA3571. Next base: position 47,778 of record DFNI01000009.1, read on the forward strand.
CCGTACCGATGGAGGAGCTCGGCGAACTCCACCAGGGCGTCCCTCCACTGGAGGTAGGTTTTCCGGTCCCGGGTGAAGTCGGGGTTGGTGGGCGGATCCTCGGTGTGCATCACCACGGTCACGTAGATGGGAAACGGGCCCGCGAGGGAAATTGCCGCAAGCGTTAGCAAAAGAAACGCGACCACCGCCGTCCTCATGACTCCCACCTCGGGTGGAAGTTTAGCGATTCCCGGAGGGGGCGCCGAGCGCGATGCTGGGGGTTCCTTGGGCGGCAAAGGCGCGGAAGGGTCGAAAACGTTTGTGTTGACTTTTTCCACATCCCGGGTATGATTAGATCTGCAGGCCGCAGCAATGCGTGACCCCGCAGCACACGGGTTATTCCCTTGGGCTTTGGGTAGTGGCGTTAGGCGGTCGAGTAAAAGAGGAAAGGGGGAATGACCCGTGGCAATCGGTAAAGTCAAGTGGTTCAACGACGCGAAGGGTTACGGCTTCATCGAGCAGGAAAATGGCCCCGACGTGTTCGTCCACTTCTCCGCCATCAACTCCTCCGGCTTCAGGTCCCTGCGCGAGGGCCAGACGGTGGAGTTCGAGGTCGTGGACGGGCCCAAGGGCCCACAGGCTCAGAGCGTAACCCCGAGGTAGAGTTCGGTTCGCTCCAACAATAACGGAAGGGGGCCTCAGTGGCCCCCTTCTTCGTTTTCCTCCCCCAGGGAAAGGTAGAGCTCGAGCGCGACCTCAAGCCCCCACTCGCCGTCCGGGGGGAAATTCCCCCGAAATTCAGCGGATAACCCTTCTAAGCGAAGGGTCACACAACCCGTGTACCGGAGGCCGCCTTCTTCGCCCCCGAGTCCCACACGTACCTCCACGTATTCCAGGGAAACCCCGACCCCGACCTCCCAACTGTGGTCCCCATCCCACTGGGAGAACTCACCCTGTATAAGGACAACCCCGCCCAGATCGGCCTCGGCCGTGAATGCCCAGTCCCCTTCCACTAACCAGGAGAATTCCCCTGAAGCCACCAGTTCCTCCACCGTGGTGGAGACACTTCCCCCAGCCGACCGAAGGCCAGCTGAATCCCAGCTTAGGCTTACTCCGGCGGCGGCCCACTCGCCCAAGAGATCCACACTCAACTCGAGGGAGGAAAATCCCATCTCGTCGAACCAGGCGGTGGTCTCCAGGGACACGGGGGGGAAGTACAGGCCGAAGCGCAGGGTCTGTCCCGCCACAGCCCCGGTGCGGTCGAGCTCAAGGAGCCCGGTGAACCCGGAGTTCCCTTCCTCCACCCCGGCCTCGTACCACACCGAGAGGGTGGCACCGGCGAATCCTCCTGCGTCCACCGTTGCGTCTGCCGAGAACCCGAAGTACTCGGTGAGCTGTAGCTCGATGTTCCCCGTGACGTGGGAAAAACCGGCGTCATCAAACCCTATTTCGCCTCCCAGCAAAAACGAGCCCGTTTGGTAGCCAGTCCCCACTGTGGCGGAAAGGAGGCCCGTGGCATCGAACTCCGCCTCAGCGCGGATGCCCCATGCCTCGTGTCCTACCCCGATACCGAAGACTTCCGTCCACGCTGTGGGGGAAAGGGACGTATGGGAAGACAATTCGAGGTCCCATGGATAAACAGCGCATGCGAAAAGCGAAAGAAGAAGGACCAAGAGAGAAGCCCTCATGGGCAACCTCCCACCTCGGGATAATACATCACCTCCGCGGTGGTACAGGCCTCCGCGCCGGCGCCATCGTCGTCCACCACATAAAGACATACTTCGTATGTCCCCGGCTCGGGGTACGCGTGCGAGACGACCTCCCCTTGGGCCGTGGTCCCATCACCGAAATCCCAGTGGTACTCCACGATATGGCCGTCGGGATCGTAGGAGCCCTTAGCGCTGAAAACGATCTCCTGATAGACCACCCCTTGATAGGGTCCGTTCGGATCGGGGTGGGGCGGGAGGTTGACCACCGTGAGGACCTTGACGGCCGTGGCCTCGTTCCCGTAGCGGTCGGCCACGGTGAGGGAGACTTGGTACTCGCCCTTGGCTTCATACTGGTGGCAGGGAGAGGAAATATCCGAGGAGGTCCCATCGCCGAAGTCCCAATGCCAGGAAACGATCTCTCCGCGGGAGCGATCGACGAAGCAGACCTCGTCCAAGACCGTAGGCTCTTCCGGCTCCCAAGTGAAGTCGGCCACGAGCTCCGGGGCCAGAATCCGCAGGATCCGCTCCGCCCGATGCGGAGTGCCCCCGACGTCGCGGGCGATGAGCACCACCCTATAGAGCCCGGGGAAGGTGTAGCAGTGCCGCACCTCCATCCCCCACGCCCGTGTCCCGTCCCCGAACTCCCACATGAGTTCCTTCCATGGGCCCATGGCGGATCGGGAACCTCGGGCGCTGAAGGTGATCTCCTCCCCCACCATAAAGGTGGAACCCTTGGGAGACGAGATGACGAGAAGGGGCATGGGTTCGGCCGGTGGCTTCCCGGCCTCCCTGGGTGGCGTGGCCAGCGAAGCCTCGACCCGGAGCTCCTCTAGGTAACGCAGGATCCCCTGGCGATATGGTTCCCCGGACATATCCGCCGCGGGATGTACCTCACCCCGGGGGAAAGGATTCCACACGGCGGTGAACCCCACCGAGAGATGTTCGCTCTGGAGGTCGAACTCCGTAACAAAGAGGAGCTCGTCCAAAGAGGGGGTATAGATCGTCTGGAAGGCAGCAGTGCCGAGATCCCCCGAGACCCCGATCCCACCCCGGAGCTCGGAGAGCCCCTCATCCGCGGAAAGAGAGAGCCCCGCCCCTAGGAAAACGGGACCGGGGGAGAGATGAAGGGCGAGAGCTCCCCAGAGTCCCCCCTCCCATCCGAACTTCCCTTGGAGGGAGAGGATCTCCCAGCTCAACGAACCTTCCACGTTCCAAGCCGTTACTCCCGTTCTCCCAAAGGAGACGGTGGCGAGGAGGGAAAGGGGCGGGAGGGTGAGCTCTCCCCCCAGCGACGCCTCCCAATCCCCCGCCGCCCCGATTCCGAAGTCGGCGAGGACCCCCACCGGCTCGAGGTACAGGGAGCCTCCCACCTCCCCGTAGGCGAATCCCGTCTCTTCCCAGCGCCCCCCGAGGGAGGCCGAGACGGTCTCTTCGGTCCAAAAGAACTCGAGCTCAAGCGAGGAAAAGCCCTCGGGGGAGAAGGTGAGAGATTGTTTGAGTCCCGGTCCAGCAAGAAGCACAAACCCGGTGAGGACGGTCACCACCAGGCTGCACGCCCACCTCGTCCTCATCCCTAGTCCCGGATGTCCGGGGATCCCGTACAGGCGCGCTTGCCGATGTAGAGCGAAGCCCGCAGGAGGGGATTGATGGCCTCACGACAGTTGTGGGCGCTTTGGACATCGGGGTTGTCGGCGCAGAAGCCGCTGGGTTCCATCACAGAATCATCGCTTCCCCTGGGGCGCCAACTGGGGCAGCTGCCAGTAGGGTGGCATAGGCCCAGGGCGTGGCCGAGCTCGTGGGCGAGGTGATAGTAATTCACATCACCACAAGGTGAGCACCAATCGCAAGGGACATCCAGCTGGAGGTCGCTGGTGATAACCTTTGCGGAAGCGGTGCCGCTGCTAGAGCACCAACCGCCTCCTGTCCCCAGCATCCCGATCCCGAAGGTAAGTTCTTTGGAGAATTCACCTACAACGAACACCTCCACCGCATCCGGAACTTCTACCTCGTCCATAAGCGCGTACCCCTCATCCCAATCGTCTATGACCCAGTAATCGGGGTCGTTCACGTAACGGGGAGGAAGGACCTCGAAGGCGATACAACGCACGCCCCCACAGCGGCCCCAGATCTCCCGGGCGCCGTCCATGAGGGCCGGGAAGCTCCACCCGGAGGTCTTCCCGCCGGCGCGGATGAAAACGGGTTGGATCTTTAGGAAATCGACCCACTGCGTCCCGCAGAACAGCGCCAGCGCCCTGAGGGGGACTTCCATGGCTTTCACTTGTCCGAGGACCGAGCGGGAAAGGGAGAAAGAAAGCGTGCCCTCTAGGGAGACCTCCTTTCCCCGACGGGGGTCCCCGCGGATCCTCCCCTTCAACACCCCTTCCATGGCTTCGGTGTAGGAGAAGACCTGGAGACAGCCTCCCTCCTGGACCTTTCTGAATCCCTTTACCCGATCGATGAGGGGATAGTGGAGTTCCGCCTTGAACTCCGCGTAGACCTCCCCGGTCTTTTCATCGTACCGTACGGTCACAGGGGGATCCAAAAGGGAAAGGCCTATCACTCCCGAGGGGCCTTTGGGGGTGCGGACGCCCCGGGGGACGATGAGGTTGAGCTGGGCAAGGAAGGGGCCGGCTTTCTCAGGAAATTCCAACACAATGCTTCCCTCCAGCAGCGCTTCCTCAACGCCCCTGGGAGTGGTTACCCTGCCGGACGTCCTAAGCTCCCCCAAAAGGAACGCACACGCTAGCCTCGAAGCACCGCTGGCGGCAAAGAAGAGGAGGACCGAGCCCAAGATCCCCCAAAGCACCGCCGCCTTCAAACGTCCGCCCACACCGCACCTCCTCAGTACCGGAAGTTCACGTCCGAAAGCCAGCGGAACCGCCGGGGATTCGTAAACAGCTCTTCCACTTCCCCGGTGGTGAGATCCAGGACGTAAACGGAGCCTTTCCAATTGGCGAAGTAAATCTTCCCCCCGCGGACAACGAACCCCTTTATGGGCTCGGGATGCCGGTAGAGGGTATAAACCGTGCCTCCCTCCACCTTGTAAAGCTTGGCCGGGGACCGGTTGCCGGAGCTGAGGTACAAGACCCCGTTCTCGTCGAAAGCGAAATCCCCAGCCCACCACATCCGGACCTCGTAGAAGAGCACCGGACGGTTCCGCCCGTCGAGGTAATAGATCTTGCCGCCGCCGGCGCCGGTGGCCTCGCTGAAGAAAAGCCGCAGCGGGGGCCCGCCCGGGGCCGGGGTTCCGGTGACGGGCTCGGGGCCAAACGCGATGTCCCTCACGTAGGTGGTGTGCTGGTAGATCACCTCTTCCTCGGACCAGTGGTCGCGGAGCCAAAGGACCCGGAAGATCTTCGTATCGTTGGCGTTCACGTAGTAGAGCTTCTCCGGGATCCCGGGGTGGAAGGTGAAGCTATAGAGTTGCCCGTGGGGGCGCGTGTATAGCGTGGACACGTCGCCGGTGCGCAGGTCAACTTGGTAGATCGAGCCGGGGTTTTCTGAGGCCACCGCGAAGTAGAGCAATTGTGAGAGAGGGGTCATGGGAATAGGTCCGATCGATGGCGTCTTCTTCTCCGCTCCCAAAAGGGAGAGGCCTAAAAGGAACACCAAAAAGAAGGAAAGGAATCTCCGCACCCCAAACACCTCCACAAAAGGGGGAAGAAACGGGCCTCTTCTACCGCTTCATCCCCGGATTTTTTCTAAAAGATTCTAAACCCGTTGAGAAGGGATGGACAAGCTCTAGCTCCCCAGCTCCTCTACTTCCTCCTTCCCTTCCTCCAACTCCTTGACCTGCTCGGCGTCGCGGCGCAAAAGGAGTTCCAGGAACTCGCCCACGTGGGTCTTCTCCTCCCGGGCGATGTCCAAGAGGACCCGCTTTATGACCTCATCCTCCGTGGCCGCAGCCAGCTGCTCGTAAAGGTTGATGGCATCGAGCTCCGCGATGAGGCCGAGCCGCAGGATCTCCCGATCACGCACTTCCGCCGGGAGTTTGGAAAGTTCCGCCGGATTCTTAGAAAGCATGTCCCTCCTTTCCCTAACCCTGAAGCACGATGTAAAGGGCCCAAGCCAGGAACAACACCAACACCACGGTCTCAAGCGGGTTGAGGCTCGGGATCCACTGGCCCCGGCCCAATCGCTCGAGAGGCGAAGGACATCCCTCGGCGATACACCGTTGGACCTCTTCTTCTATCAACAGGGTGTTCCCGGGCGCAGGACCCGCCACACCCAAGTCCCCCACGAATACCACCGGGACCTCCACGTCTTTTAACCCATATGCATCGGCGAGTCGCATCATAAGCCGCCAGTTCTTGGGGGAAAGCCCCACCTCGTATGACTTCACCTCAAGCTCTGGATACCGTTCCGCGAGCTCGGCCAGGAACTCCTTCATGGGCGCGCACTGGGAACATCCCGCGAGGTGGAAAAAGAGAAGCTCCACCTCGGCCGCGTTGGCCACAAAACCCACCGACAAAAAGGCAAGCAAGATCCATTTTCTCATAGCTTTTTAGGTTACCCCGTTTTCGCTCCGCAAGGCAAACACCTTCTCTTCCCGAGGCGGTGATACTACCGCGTCGCGGAGAGGAGTTCCTCCAGCACTTCACGGGCCTCGAGCAGATCTCGGGCCTCGCGGAAACGTGCATCCTTCGGGAAAAAGGAACGGGCCCGGGCGCTGGGGGAAATAAGGATGATCTCCCTGATCCCTGCACCCAGGGCGGCCAGGAGGTCGTGATGTGAGTCGCCGATGAGCACCGCCTCGTCCGGGCTGACCCCGATAGCCCGGAGGGGCAAAAGCAGGGCATCGGGTTCCGGTTTTAAGGCTCCGTCCTCCCGGGTGAAGACGCCGTCGAACTCAAGCCCCATCTCCCGCAAGACCGCCTCAGCGCTCCTGCGGGAATTGTTGGTGACGAGCACGCACTTGATCCCGCGTCCGCGCAAAAGTTCCAGAAGCTCCCGTGCGCCGGGAAGCGGCTTTCCTCGCCGGACCCCTTCTTCTTCGAAGTGCCGGAGGATCTCCTCCTTTTTGGCCCGCTCTTCTGGGGGAAAGCGTGCCAGATGGTAAGCCACGGGGTAGCGGTCGTCGGGGATCCCCATCTGGCGGCGTACCTCGCCCCAGTCAACGGGGGCTTTCCATATTGTCCCGTCCATGTCGAAAAGAACCGCTTTTATCCCCATCACGCATAGATTTTCGCCCAAACGCCGGAGTTCACGAGATCGGCATCTCGTATATACGCCAGGTTTTGTAGCGGCGCCCCCCCATGGCCTCCGCGGCCTTAATGATGAGGTCGTTCTCCTCCAGGATCATGGATGCCTCCGCCGCCCGGTACCCCCGTTCCCAACCGATGTGGAGGGCCTCATGGTACAACACCGCGTCCACCCCGATCTTTCTGAAACCCGGGCGTACCCCGAAGAACATGAGCCTGAGTTTCCTTATGCGCCGCCTGGCAACGAGGAGCCTTGCCACCCGGACGAGGTCTGTATCCAGGGGCCACCGCCACCGTGGCCTCAAGGCGACGTTGGGGTCGGGGATGAGTCCGATCACCGCCGCGGGCTCCCCTCCCACGTAGGCGAATCGGATGAGTTCGGGGTCCACGATGGGTTTCAGGCTCCGGGCCATGGCGTCCGCCTCGGCTTCGGTGATGGGAAGGAATCCCCAGTTGGCCGCCCACGCTTCGTTGTAGATCTTGACGATAAGTCCCACCTCCTCCCGGAGGCGGCGGAGGACCGCGGGCCGGGTCTCGATATCACGACGCGACCGCACCTCCCGGGCGATGCGCTCCAGGCGAGGATGTTCGGGGCTCTCGGGGGAAAGCCAGTAAGCGTGGTAGTCCTTGACCTTCCGCAGTCCATAGCGTTCGAGGAGCTCCCCGTAGTAAGGGGGATTGTGGGTGAGCTCTACCGTAGGGGGGGTATCGAACCCCTCGATGAGGACCGCCTGATACGGCTCATGGGTGGCGTTGGAGTAGCCCCCCGGCCCCCGCATATGTTCCATTCCCCTTTTGAGAAGCCATCCACGGGCCCGATCGAGGAGCGCCCGCGCCACCCAGAAGTCATCTACACACTCGAAGAAGCCGAAGAAGCCGAGCTTTGCCCCGTGGTACTCGTTGAAGCGGTGGTTGACCGCCGCCGCAACCCTTCCCAAAAGCGTCCTTCCCCTCCGGGCAATGAAATGGGTGACCTCGGCGTGGCGGTGGTACGGATGAGCAGGGGTAAGCAAGCCCACCAGGCCCAGAAGGCGGTTCCCCAAAAGATCGCCTCGAAGCGGGGGTACCGTATTGGGATCGCCACGTTGGATCTCCCACTGCACCGCCACGAACCGGCGTAGCTTCCGCGATCCAAGCGGTATTTCTTCGACCACAAACCTCTGCCGTGCCATCTTTTTCCACCTTAGCGGCCCAAGCCGAGAAGCCCCTCGATGGCGGCAGCGGCCCGGAGGGCGCTGTCGGGGGTGGCCACCGTCCGGGCCCGGGCCGATAGCTCCCGGAGGGTCGCGGGATGCGCGAGCCAATCTGCGGCCACCTCCGCAAGCCTCACCGGATCCCGGATGAACTGCCCCGCTCCCACCTGCTCCACCCACAGGGCGTTTCCTGTCTCCTGCACTGGGATGGCCTCGTAGATGAGGAGGGGAAGCCCCGCGGTGAGGCCCTCGGCGATGGAGAGGGGGCCGGCCTTGGTGACGAGGAGGTCCGCTGCCCGCATTAATACCTCCAATTCTCGCACAAACCCGAATATCCGCACGCGGTTGCGCCACTTGGTGGTGGAAAGGCGTTCCGCAAGTCCCCGGTTCCTCCCGCAAACCACGAGAAGCTGAATCCCAGAAAGGACCCGGTCCAGTTCCTTCACCACCCGGCCCAACCTTCCCATTCCTTCCCCGCCCCCCAGAACGAGGACCGTGGGACGCTCCGGGTCCAGGCCAAGCTTTACCCGTGCGTCTTCTTTTCCTTCTTTGTTGTCGGAAAACTTCGGATGAACGAGGAGGCCTGCGTTTATTATCCTCTCGGGGAGAATCCCCATGGCCTGGGCACGCTGAAAGGCTACCTCCCCAGCGACAAGACAAAGGTCCAAACCGGGATGGAACCAGCCCCAATGGGGGCGGGCGAAGTCGGTCACGAATGTGACCACAGGAACCCCAAGTGCCAAGGCTTCGCGCCCGGAGACTGCGGGGCGCACAAGGAGAGCGTGTATGGGCAAAATGATGTCCGGTTTGAGGGCCTTGAGGGGCGCCATAATCCTGCGGCCATAGCGGCTTTGAAAGCCGTTCAAGGAAAACCGAGAGAAATAGAAGCTATCGGTGACGGAAAAGGCGAAGCCATAGCTTCGCGGACTCAAGGCGATCCAGCGCGCATAGATCTCCGGTGCCTTTCGCAGCGGAAACCCGAAGTACTCGCGAAATGCGTCGATATATATGAATTCGAACCTTCCCGGGTTTCGGGCTTCTAGTCCCGCGGCTATGGCGTGCGCGCTGGCGATGTGCCCGCCTCCGGTGGCCGAGATCAGAAAGACCGCGCGTAGTTTCCTGTCCACAACCAAACAGCTTAGCCCCGGAAGACCCGGTTCGCAAAAGGCCCGCTGCCCCCAAAGTCATAAGCGTCACTCCCCAGGCGTTGTGTGGCGGCACCGCATCCTCTACAATAGCTCTTTGTGAGGACAGAGATCACAAGGGGGTGAGAGCGATGGTGCGATTCAAATTAATGTATGTGGGTGGTCGCCTTTGTATGTGGGCTCTCACCTCCATGTGTAGCCCCACCTGTTGAATCCCGCATAAGCGTCGGTCTGAGGTCCTTTGGAATGGGGGCATTATGCCCTGAGTCCGTCTTTTCCCAGGAGGTTTTCATGTTACTTCGGCACAACTCTAGAGCCGCGTGGGGCGTTTCATCCTCCGTATTTTCCGCGATGTACCCCATCCCAGGCACCCACTCCCGTCACAGGACCATTCGCGGGGGTGATGGGGATGCTATTTAAGGGAATTCGCGAGGATATCCGCGCGATGCTCGAGCGAGACCCAGCGGCCCGTCATCCCCTGGAGGTCCTCCTCCTCTACCCGGGGATGCACGCCATCTGGGCCCACCGGATCAACCACTGGCTTTGGAACCACGGGTTCCGCTTCCTCGCCCGGTTCTTGGCACACCTGGTGCGGCTGCTCACGGGCGTGGAGATCCACCCCGGGGCCCGAATCGGAAGAAGGGTCACCATCGACCACGGGATGGGCGTGGTGATCGGGGAGACGGCCGAGATCGGAAACGATGTGCACATGTATTCCGGGGTGGTGATCGGCGGGGTCTCCCGCAAACCGGTGAAGCGCCACCCCACCATCGAGGACGGAGTGGTGATCGGGGCGGGCGCGGTGCTCCTCGGCCCCATCCGGGTGGGAAAAGGGGCCAAGATCGGGGCCGGGGCGGTGGTGAGGGAGGACGTCCCCCCGGGCGCAGTGGTAGTGGCGTCCCCTTCTCCCATCATCGATCGGGCCCAGCTGCGACGCGGGACCCACGAATACTTCCTCGAGGGAGCGGGGATTTGACTGGGGGTCCCTGTCCGGTCGCAGGCTGATAAGGAGGCCGCGGATAACCCCAGATGTGATCTTTGCGTCTTTATCCCGCTAGCTTGAGCCTCAGCGTCTTTATCTCTCCCGGGCGCAGCGGGAACCGGAGGAGGTGTGGCGACGCGGGGGACACGCGTTTCACCTGGGTTTCATCCATCCGTGCCTCCCAGGCCTCCTGGATCCCAAAGGAGGTCACGAGCTCCGCCTCCAGGGGCCTCCGCAGGGGGTTGTACACCCGGATGACCAACCCGTCCCCCTCCTCGGGGAGCTTCACCGCGCCCAACACGGCCCCCGCGGGCCTCAGGGAAAGGAAGCCCCGGGATACAGGTGAGCTCCTTCCCTCCACGGAGATGGCGAGGGGGGGCGCGGTGAACTCCTGGGCGGCCCGGGTGACCTCTCCCTCCTCCCAGTGCCCTGGGTAGGTGTAAATGGCGTACTCGAACCGGTGTGTGCCGAGGCATTGGGCCTCCGGGGTCTCGTAGGGGGGACCGGCGTGGCCCCGGCGGGTGGAGAGGTCGTCCCGGGAAAGCCACCCCACACACCGCAGCAGGGTCAGGTAAACGGTACCACCGGGGGTCACCTCGTATTCGGGAAGTCCCCGGTTGAGGACGGCGAACCCTCCTTCCCCATCCTCCACCGCGACGAAGGACTTCTGGGGATGTGCGGTGGGCGGGACCTCGATCCAACCCTCGCCGGGCGGGGGCGTGGTGGGGCGCTCGATGACCCAGAAGGTATCCTCGGCGATGCTTTTTTCGGCCGAGATTCCCGTGGGGAAGGCCACCCGCAACCGGTGATCCCGGGCGCGGTTATCCACCTCTGCTTCTATGTCCACCCGCTTGACCCCCCGCTGGAGGGAGATACTGAACCGCACCGGGACCTCCACCGTCTCCCCGGAACGGCCCTCCCGCTCGGGATCCAGGGAGGCGGGAAGCGGGAAAACGAGGGATACTTCCAGCGTCCCCTTCCAAGGTAGGTCGGCGACGACCCTCACCGTGCCCCGGATATCCGCGGAGGTGAGGACGCGCTGATTGGGGGGTGGGGAGTAGTTGTACTCGTCGCCGGCATCACCGGAATCCTCTAGGAGGTTCAATCCCCGGAAAAGCCGCCCCGTGTCCTTGTCCAGGAGGTCGAAGGTCCCGTTCTCATAAACCGTCACCCGGTAGAACTCGTTTTCTAGGGTGCGGTCATCCACCACCAGACCGCCCTTCCCCATCTCCCCCTTCTCGGGATCGAGGGAGAAGCCCACGACGCCCAGGGGCGGGAGCTCCGCTTGGAAGGAGATCACCGTTTTGCGCCGGTGAGTGACCCCGGAGAGGATTTCTTCCGAAACGAGCTTTTCCCCCTCAACTGCCGTAGGTATCACTTCTCCCCGGGGACCGCGGAGGATACCCCCGGCCGCCTCCGCGGGGACCTCCACCCTCACCTCGGCCCGCCTCTCCCAGGGGCAGGGGTTGAAGACGAAGATGGAAACGCCGCCATCGGCTTCATCTCCTGAGTCGGTGACCACGGCTCCCAGGGCCACTCGCGCCACCTGCGCCGCCACCGTCTCGGCGCGGGCGAACCGGACCTCCATTTCCCGGTGAATGGGGTCAATGCCGGTCCCACAGATGGAATCGTGGGCATGGTTACGGAGAAGGAGTTTCCAGGCGTGATCCAGGAACCCCTTCAACTCCACCCCCGCGATGATCCGAGCCAGGGCCGCCAGGGGTTCGGCGTACCGAGTAAGGAGCGTTTCCACCCGGTGGTTGGCCTGCTTGAGGTACATCCGCGCGGATAGGACCCCGGCGAGGACCGGATGACGTTTCGCCGTGCGGAATTCTCCCTCCACCACGGGAAGGGCATCCCGGGCCCGTTTCAAGCACGCTGTGTAGTCGGAGAGGGTCCCGATGGTGAAGCGGAAATGGGGGAACCGCGCTGAAAGTCCCTCCACCACCTCGGGAAGGTCCATCTGGGGGCCTCGGTGGTCGCAGCCGTTGAGGAGGAGGATGGCCCCGGTGCGGCTCCGGCGGGAAAGTTCCCCTAGGAACGCCGCAAGCGGTTCGCCCTCGGGGTTTAGAAGCCCCGCTTCCACGAGCCGCTCAAGCGGCCGGGTTAACTCCGTGGGATCCGCCGCGAGCCGCTCCGCGTTGCAATACCCCATCTCCATCACGTGGCAGAGGACGGCGGAACCCTCGGGGGCGCGCCAGACGAAATCCGGTCCTCCGGCTTCCTGGCAGGCCCGATCCGCTCCCCGCATGACGAAGGCGCTCCCGATGCCGAAACCCGAAAGGATCTGCGGGAGCTGGGCGATGTGGCCGAAGGCGTCGGGGACGTATCCTTCCAGCATCACATAGCCGAACTCCCGGGCGATCCGCGTCCCGTAAAGGAGGTTGCGCACGAGGGACTCCCCTGAGACCAAGAACTCGTCCGGCTGCACGTACCAGGGCCCGATGAGGAGCCTTCCTTCGCGGATGAATTCCCCGATCTTTCCTTCCATTTCGGGGCGGATCTCGAGGTAATCCAAAAGGGGGATGACCTGGCCGTCCAGGGTGAACATGTAGTGGGGGTGGGCTTCCAAAAGGGAGAGGACCCGATCTAATGCTTCAACCAAGTGAAAGCGGAACTCCTCGAAACTCAGGTACCACTCCCTATCCCAATGCGTATGCGGCACCACAATGGCCAAAGTTTCGACGTTTTTCTTCACTGCGTCTCCTTTCTGGATGATTTTCGATTTTAACGCGCCTTAACGTTTGATGGCGCCGCCCAGGAGGCCCGCGATCAGGTAGCGTTGGGCCACCGCGAGGAAGAAGAGGACCGGGGCCATGCCGATCACCATGGCTGCGGTGAGGGCGCCCCAATCGATGCGATAAAGCTTCACGAACTCCATTAGGGTAAGCTGGAAAGTTTTGAGTTCGTCGGAGAACAGAAAGAGCAGCGCGAAGATGAACTCGTTCCATGAGAAGATAAACGCGAAGATGGCCGCGGTGGCCAGTCCGGGGATCGAGAGGGGCAAGGTCACCCGCCACAGGGCCCCCAGCCGGGTACATCCGTCCACCAGCGCCGATTCCTCCAGCTCCCGAGGGATGCTCTCGAAGTAGTTCCGCAGGAGAAACGTGAGCAAGGGAAGGACCAAGGCTTGGTAGGCCAAGATCAGGGCCCACAGGGTATTCAGGAGCCTCAGGGTTCGCAAGAGGAGGAAAAGGGGGATCACGTTCACCACCGGGGGGATCAGGTACAGGCCCAGGATGGCGGCGGTGAGGGCGTTCTTCCCGGGGAAGCGGAACCGCGCCAGGGCATATCCGGCCAAGCTCGCCGAGACGAGGGAGATGGCCGTGACCGCCACGGTGACGATGAGGCTGTTCACGATGCCCCGCACCACCCGGGTCTTGAGGAAGACGAACTCGTAGTGTTCGAGGGAGAAGCTGTGGGGGAGGAGGGTGGGCGGGAAGCTCTCCACCTCGGCGGAGGGCTTCACCGAAGTGACGAATACCCAATAGATGGGGAGGAGGGTGAAGATGGCGTACAGGGCCAAGAAGGAGTACACGAGTGTCTTCCTGAGGATCGTTCCCCTCTTCACGCCCGCCTCCCGATGGTCTTGAAGTAGAGCACGGCCAGGAGGGCGTTTATCAGGAGCATCACGATGGTGATCGCGGACCCGTAGCCCAAGAGGCCGTACTCGAAGGCGGATTTATACATGTACATGGCCGTCGTGAGGGTGGCGTTCGCGGGCCCACCCTTGGTCATGACGAGGATGGTGTCGAACAGGTTGAAGGTCCACATGGTGACGAGGATGAGATTGATGGCGATCGCCGGCCGCAGGAGGGGGAGCGTGATGTAACGGAAGCTCTGCCAGGACGTGGCCCCGTCCACCTTGGCCGCCTCGTAGGGCTCACTGGGGATCGTCTTCAGGGCCGCCTCGAGGAAGAGCATGGTGAACGGCGTCCCGCGCCATATGTTGGCGATTACCAGTGCCCATAGGGCCATTCGGATGTCGTTGAGCCAGTGGATCGGCCTCAGTCCCACCAGGCGCAGGAGGGAGTTGATGAGGCCGAAACGGTAGTTGTACATCCAGATCCAGCTGTAGCCGATGATCAACGCCGAAAGGATCCAGGGGATCACGAAGATGACGCGGAACACCCGGGCTGGGCCCGGATGGTAGTGGAGGATCATCGCCAACAGGAGCCCCAGGCCGAACTGGCCCACCATGGAGCCCAGCACGAAGTAACTGGAGATCTTCAAGGAATGGAGGAAGGTGGGGTCCCGGAAGAGCCTGAAGTAGTTGGCCAGACCCACGAACGGCGCGCCCGATTGGAGGTTGGTGGTCTTTAGGTCGTGCATGCTCACGTAGAAGTTCCACAGGAACGGAAAGAGTGTCACAGAGAAAAGGAGCACGAGCAGTGGCGCCATGAGCACGTACGGCAGGGTCCGCTCGCTGTTCAGGATGCCTTTGATCATGGCCGTGTCCTCTGGCGGAATATTAAAGACAAAAAAAGAGGGAGGGGAACCGGATTCCCCTCCCTCTTGGTTCCCGGCCTCAGCCGCCCAGGATGGCCTTCACCTTGGCCGCTGCCTCGTCCAGGGCCGTCTGCGGATCGACCCCCTGGAAGATCGCCTTCTGCATGGCCTCGAAGATGGCATCGGCCACCTGGCTCCACTGTGGGATCGCCGGGCGGACCTTGGCGATGGAGGCCATCTTGGAATAGAAGTCGAAGAATTCGATGTTCTCGGCGAGCTTGCTGCGGTAGGGTTCCTCCATCAGGGCGGCCCGCACGGGGATCCGTGCCAGAGCACTGGCGTATTCGGCCATCACGTCGGCCCGCAGGAAGGCCTCCATGACCTCGACTGCCTTGGCGTAGCGATCCGGGGCCTTGGCCTTGACGACCGCGGGGATGGTCATGATCCATCCGCCGGAGAGTGTGACCGGGACCTTACCGGGCTCGGAGACGGGGTAAGGCAGGACGGCGACCTTCTTCATGCGCTCGGCGGCGGTGGTACCGGGGAAGCGGGACTCGCTCGTGGCCCAGTTGCCGTGGATGTAGACGGCCCACTTACGCGCGGCCCAGTCGTTGCCCCAGAATATGTCCAGCTGCGGCTCGACGCCGCCCACCTTCACGAGGTCGACGAGGAACTGGAGGGCCTTGACGCCGGCCTCGGAGTTGAACGCGGGGACGAGCTTACCGTCCTTCGCCACGAGGATTTCACCGCCCTCGGCCCACAGGAAGGGGAAGAAGAAGAAGTCGGCGGCGTACGCCCCGCCCATATCGAGGCGGAATCCCCCGATCCCCTGCGGGGCCAGGGCCTCGTTCAGTTTCTTGCAGGCCGAGATGAAGGTATCCCAATAAAGGAGGTCACCGGCGTTCACCCCGGCCTCGAGGAGGAGATCCGGCCAATACATCGTCACCCGGACGTCGGTGTCGTACCACAGGCCGTAATACTTCCCACTTCCGGCGGGCCACTGGGAGCCGTTGCGGAAGGCGTCGAACCAGTCGGCCGCCTCATCGGCTACCACATCGGTGAGCTCGGCCAGGTATCCGCCCTCTACGAACTCGCCGAGCCAGATCGAGTCAACCATCACGATGTCGGGGGCCACCTTCGGGTCGCCGGCTGCGAGGGTGGTGAAGAGCTTCATGCGGAGCTCGTTGTAGGGGTACTCCACCACCTGGAGGTCCACGCCGGGGACCAGGCTTTCGATCAAGCTCTCCACGGCCTCGAGGCCGTAGCCCTCGGACTGCCACAACTTGACCACCACTGGCCCGGCCCACGCCACGGCGGAGAGGCCGAAGGCCACCATCAAGGACCACACCCAGATGCGTTTGGACATAATCTCTCACCCTCCCACAAGTCGTTTTTTAGTGGATCATTCGGTCGGACGCTCCGTTCCCTCCGCGGCACCACCTCCTTCCGGGCCCGGTCGTTGTTCTCGGCATCCGCAGGACTCCCGTATCACTAGCTCACCTGAGATTAAGAGGGGGTGTTCGGTATGCTCGCCTTCCACCTCTTGAAGCAAGCGCTTAACCGCCCAGTAGCCGAGCCAATATTCGTGGAGGTCCACAGCGGTAAGAGATGGGATGAAGTGGCGCGCTAGGTCGGTGTTATTCACACATACCACCGCTACGTCATCAGGTACCTCCAATCCCAGATCACGGAGGGCGCGGATGGCACCCACGGCCTGGACGTCGCTTCCTGCAAAGACGGCGGTGAACTCATGATGAGGCGCATACCTGTGCACCACCTCATAGGCAGCGTTCTCGACAAGCTCCGATTGCCAGACGAGCTCCTCACGGAACGGAATCCCCGCCTCTTCCAGCGCTGCCCGGTATCCCCGCAGCCGGTCGATGCAAAAGGTGAACCGTGCCGGGCCGTTCAAGAAGACGATCCGCCGGTGCCCGCAGCGGATGAGGTGCTGTACCCCAATACGGCTCACCCCTACGTTGTCGTTGTCCACATATACGGCCTCCTCGAGAGGATGCCCGATGAAGACATAAGGAATATGGTGACGCTTGAGGTCCTTGAGATAGGGGCAAGCGATGGTGGGGTTGGTGATGAGGAGTCCATCCACGCTCCGTCCTCGCACAACGTCGCGGATACGTTCTGCAGCTTCCTCCTCGGACTCAGCGATGTGGAGGGACAAGTTATAGCCGGCTTCCAGGGCGGCCCGGTGCATCCCCCGGATAAGTTGGGAGAAGAAACCCGCTGAAGCAAAAAGGTGTTCCAAAGAAATAGGGGTAATGAGGCCCAAGTTCCGAGTGCGGCCATGGGCCAAGTTTCGGGCCAAAGCATGGGGGTGATAACCGAGCTTCTCCGCGGCCTTGAGGACCTTGGCCCTGGTCTCGGAGCTCACCCCCGGCTTTCCGTTAAGGGCAAGCGAAGCGGTTGAAATAGAAACTCCCGCTTGCTTCGCAACATCACGTATAGTTGGCCCCTTATTCATTCGAACCGATTCGAATTATAGGGCCGAGAACAACGCACCGTCAACCCCGCCCACAAAATGCCTGGCTTTCACGATCTTTCCAGCTACCATGGGGAAGGTATGGGCGTTTTTGAGCGGGTGCGGGAGGAAGTGAGGCGCCGGGGATTGCTTTCCCCAGGGGATCACGTGCTGGTCGCGGTCTCCGGGGGGCCGGATTCCATGTGCCTCCTCTATTGCCTCTGGTGGCTCAGGCGCGACTACGAGCTCAGACTCACCATCGCCCACCTTGACCACGGGATCCGCCCCGACACCGCCAAGGACCTCGAGGCGGTGCGGTGGGCCGCCGATGACCTCGGATTGCCCCTCGCCCACGAGCGCCGCGACGTCCCCGCGTTCGCCAAGGAAAAGAGGCTGAACTTGGAGGAAGCCGCCCGGCTAGCGCGCCGCGATTTTTTGGAGCGGGCCGCAAAGGATGTCGGCGCCACAAAGATCGCGCTGGGGCACACCCGCACCGACCTCGCGGAGACGGTATTGATGCACCTTTTGCGCGGCGCCGGCCCGGGAGGGATGCGGGGGATCCTCTTCTTCTCCCCGCCCTACATCCGCCCCCTGCTCTGTGTCTCCCGCCACGAGACGGAGGAGTTCTGCCGGGCCCACGACATCCCCTACGTGGTGGACCCCACCAACCGGGACACGAAGCTCCTGCGGAACGCCATCCGCCTGGAGCTCCTCCCGTATCTGGAGAAATTCGCGCCGGATCCCGAGGGGGCGCTGGCGCGGTCGGCGGAGCTCTGGGCCGAGGCGGAGGAATCCTTGGAATGGGCGGCGTCCCAAGCTCTGGAAAAGGCCAGGACGGATCAGGATACCCTCTCGGTAAAAAGGCTCCTCGAGCTCCCCAAGGGCCTGAGGACGCTAGTAGTGCGAAAGATGGCGGCAGAGGTCCTAGGTTCGGAGCGGGGGATCGACCGGGTCCACATCGAACAGGTCCTCCACATCCTGGAGATGGAGGAGGGCCACGCCATGGCCACGCTCCCCAAGGGACTCATCGTGGAGCGGTGGCGCGACCGGCTCCGGTTCCGTCTCGCTCCGCCGGGCCCAGAAGGGAGGGCTCCCCTCGGAGGGGAATGGGAGCTCCCCTTTGAAGGAGAACGGGAGATCCCGGAGCTCGGTTGGAGGTTCCGGCTCTCCCTGGTCCCGCGTCCCGAATCCCTGACCCCTCCTTCCCCCTACGTGGCCTATATCGACCCCCGCAAGGTGGCCCCGCCCCTTTACGTACGCACCCGCCGCCCGGGGGACAGGATCCGCCCCCTGGGCTTCCCGAACCCCAAAAAGCTCAAAGATGTCCTCTCCTCCGCAGGGATTCCTCCGGACGAGAGGGATCGCGTGCCGCTCCTGTGTGACGAAAGGGGGATAATCTGGGCCGTGGGCGCTAGACTGTCGGAGGACTACAAGGTGGAGGAGGACGCGACGGAGATCCTCAGGGTGGAAGCGGAGAGGCTCGGATGATCACGCTGTTTGTGTTCATAGGGACGATACTCTTTTTGATCGGGGTGCACGAGCTGGGCCACTTCCTGGTGGCGAAGCTCGCCCGGGTGTGGGTGGTGGAGTTCGCCATCGGCTTCGGCCCCGCCCTCGTAAGCTGGAGGCGGGGTGAGACCAAATACTCCCTGAGGATCTTCCCCTTGGGGGGGTATGTGAAGCTCGCCGGGGAGGGGCTTGACCTCGAGGAGGGGATCCCGTTCGAACGGACGTTGCCCGGTAAGCCCCCGCTGATCAGGATCGCCGTGGCCTTGGCCGGCCCCCTGATGAACCTCGCCGCCGCCTTCGTCATCGCCTGGCTGGGGATCGTGGGGTTCGGCCTCCCACAGCCTCAAGTGGCGGCCCTGGTGGCCGATGCTCCGGCCGCGGAGTACCTGCGGGTGGGGGATGTGGTGTTGGAGGTTGGAGGAAGGCCGATCTGGGATTGGAGGGCCAACTTTCCCGAGCTCAGCCGCCGCATCCAGGAGATCGCGCCGGATCCAGTTCCCTTCGTGGTGCGTCGTGGAAAGGAAGAAATGTCCTTCGAAATCCCGGTCAAGTACAGCGCCGAGGATGAAAGGTATATCGTCGGTGCGTACTTCGCCCCCCGTCTCTTTGCCCCGGAGATCGAGGCCCTGGAGCCCGGCAGTCCCCTGGAGCGGGCGGGCCTTTGGAAGGGGGATGTGATTGAAGCTGCGTGTGGGAAGGAAGTGAGTTCCCTCACCGAGCTCTTCCTCGCCCTGGATGCGGGCTGTCGGGAGCTCACGGTGAGGCGAGGGGATTCGATGTTGGCGATCTCACTCCCCGAGGATCCCATCGAGGAGATAATTCGAGGGGTCGCCTTCCGGGCCCTTCCCATCGTCTACCGCCGTCCTCCCCTGGAGACGAGCTTTTCCTTAACGGGCCGGTGGTTCGAAGAGACCTTCGCGGGATTCAAGCGGGCCATCGCGCTTTTGGTCAGGCGTCCGCGGGAAGCTGGGGAAATGGTATCGGGGCCGGTGGGGATCGCGGGTATCCTGGGGTTGGGGATTCAGGCCGGCGGGGTGTGGGTGATGTTCATCATCGCCCTGATTTCCTTGAACCTGGCCTTCTTCAATCTGATCCCCTTTCCCGCTTTGGACGGCTCGCGGATCCTCTTTTCGCTGGTGGAGCTCATCATCCGGAAGCCCATTCCCCGGAAGGTGGAGGCGGCGATCCACACCGTGGGGTTCCTCATCCTTTTGGGGCTCCTTTTTCTCATCACCATGAAGGACATCCTCCGCCTCTTCGGCTAAAAGTCCCTCCTCAATATTTAAGGCTTCTGAAACGGTTACTTCACGGGCGAAGCTCGCTACCGTGGAACGTGCGTTATCCCTTTGCGAAACGTGGGGCTCCGGTTTATATTGGTGAGAAAGTTAAACTTTCGGATAAGGGGGACTTATGGCCCTGGTAAAGGTGAAAGAAAAATTTCAGATCACGATCCCCGCTGCTATCAGAAAGAAGCTGGGCCTCAAAGTGGGCGATTACTTGGAGCTCGAGGAGTCGGGGGACACCATAGTCCTCCGGCCGGTGGCGGTAGTGGACAAGAAGCGGGGCGAGGCTCTGAAAAAGCTGGAGAGTGCTCTGGAGCGAGTGCGGGAGCGATTGGCGGACATCCCCGAGGAAGAGGTGGAAAAGGACGTACTGGAAGCGCTCAAGGCCTTGAGGTCGGGATCGGGTGATTAAGGCCGTCCTCGACACCAGCGTCATTGCAGCTGCCTTCCTCAAGCCGGGGGGTATCAACCACCGGGTCCTTCGGGAGGCCGGGCGCCGTTATAAGCTCTATTTATGCCGACACATACTCGAAGAACTTGAACGAGTGTTGCGCTACCCCAGGATAAGGAGCCGTTATCCCCATAGCGAGGAGGAACTTGAGAAGTTCATCCAAGCGGTAAAAGGCCTTGCCGAGAGGATCTACAAGCGGTGTCCCAAGGTGGATGTGATCGCGGAGGACCCGGCGGACAACGAGATCCTCGGCTGCAGGCTCACGGCCAAGGCCGACTACATAGTCTCCAAGGATCTTCACCTTTTGGCGCTAAGAAAGTTCCAGGGGATGAGAATCGTGCGCTCGGACGAGTTCCTGAGCATCATCGGGAGACAACGCGGGCTTCACCGGACGGGCACTTGAGGTTCTACAATGGGCAGCGGCGCCATCAGGGGCACCGGACCCAAGGACGAACACCGGCTGAGGTCTTCTGGGGCGTGGCCGGACGATCAAAAGGGGATGAGGTGTCAATACCATTCCGAAACCGAACACACTAGCGAGCCGGCCTCCCAAGCGAACCAGGCCGCGGCTTTTGCCAGGATCTCCCGCTCAAGCTTGAGTTGGCGGTTCTCCCGGCGTAACTTGTGCAGCACTTCCTTCTCTTGAGCAATAAACCAGAAACGGTGAGGCCATCATCGCGGTTGCCTGCCTCACCCAGTTACGGATAGTCTCATAGCAGGGCTCGAGCTCTTCGGCCAACTCCATTTATGCTGCGTCCGGCCCTCATCAATTCCACCATCCCTCTGCCGTTTGAATTCCGTTGGATACGGTGGTCGTGTCCTCGACATCAATCACTCCTGCCTTTCCAAAGCCTCCAGGTGTCCACCTAACCGGGGCAACTCCAGGTAAAGCATGCCACCACCGAACGTCCCTTGAGCCTATAATATGCAGTAGCGAGATGTCAGCTATATGCAATCGTGGAATGTATACATCCCGTATCATAAAGGCGGGAGCTTTATTTGAGGATACTATAACCTTGTTCACGTTTTGGGACATTACCTCCTCTGTGCAGGAAAACTTAGATCGTTTTCGTTCCCAAAACCTTTTCGCCAAATCCTCTCGATCAAGAGTGGAAGATATTCTAGCTGTCTTTCGTCGCCGCTACCTAAGTGATCCCATGACACTGCGGGCACTAATAGCTTTCGTGCGGGCAGCTTTCCCCAAGGAATATCTTAAACCGATCTTGTACTTTCATACAGCACGCGCCGACCCTCTTGTTTACGACGTCGCCACACAGTTTCTTCATTCCTTGTATAGAAGCGGACGTAAAGATGTCATCCCCTTAGAGTTGGAGCGTTTAATTCTCCAATGGAGCAAAGAAGGTAAGACCACCACTAGCTGGTCCCAAGCAACAATCCGTAGGGTAACACAAGGATTGCTTGCCACATTGCGAGACTTTGGGATTCTCGAAGGAGAGGTTAAAAAGCGAATCAGTCCAGCTCGTTTACCCTTGCTTTCTTTTGCATATATCGCTTTCTACCTCCGGCGGGAGACACAGTCAGGCCGAAAGATACTGGAAAGCAGTGATTGGCACCTCTTCTTTCTTTCTCCGCGTGATGTCGAGCAGTTGTTTTTGGAGGCGCACCAGCACGGTCTATTGGAATATCAAGCAGCCGGGAGCGTTATCCGTATCGATTTCCCAGCTGCTTCACTTGAGGAGTATGCATATGCTCTCGCTGAACGAGCGCATTAAACTCCTAGAGGAGGATTTGACAGCAAATCCACTCCGCATCAGTGTGTATCACGACCTACCCTTTGCAATCTTGCAATACAGGCCTCAGGAAGAATGGGTACTCCGCAAGGAGGTTCGACGCCTTGGGACACGTCTACAACAAGCCGGGCGGCAGGTCCACTATATTTCGCTTGCAAAACTTCTCTGGGAAGCGATTGAGCAGTGTGAAGGTTTGGAAGCTGTCGCAGAGCTAGAACGTGAACGAGGATTTCTTGCAGCCCAAGAACAGGTCACAGTTTATCTTTCGGACCCGGACTGGGCACCGCTCGCAGACTTGGTGGTTAAGCGTCTTAAAGGACTTGATCCAGCAAGTGATATAGTTTTTCTACTACGTGCTGCAGCTATGGCGCCAGCTATCTATCGCATGTCCCGCCTCCTCGACGAGCTACATGGACGTACGTTAGTACCTATCGTGCTATTCTACCCCGGCACTCTTGAAGGCACGACCGGACTACGGTTTCTTGGACTTAAGGATTGGGAAGCTATGGGAAACTACCGGGTGAAAATCTATTGAGGGGGGAAGTCTCGTGAGAACCATTGGAGAATTGCTAAAGCGCGATCTTGGCCAGCGCATTGAGGAGGTCGTTAAGGTCAACCAAACCGATGAGGAGACGGTTTACCGTGAGCTTACCGAGTATGTGGCCACCGAGAGCATTCGTGAGCACTACCGGACCCTTTTTCAAGCCATTGCAGAAATGCCAGCACAACCGCACGACGGGGTTGGTGTGTGGGTATCGGGTTTCTTCGGCTCAGGAAAGTCCTCGTTTGTCAAGAACCTCGGTTATGTGCTCGCTAACCGCAAAGTGCTGGGCTACGCGGCCAGTGAGCTCTTTAAACAGGTGATTGGTGATCCTCGGATCTCGGAGTATATAGATTACATCAACGCACGGATCCCGATTGAGGTCTTAATGTTTGATGTGTCTGTGGAGCGCGCAGTCAAAACCGGTCAGCAAAAACTTGCCGAGGTCATGTATACCGTGCTGCTCCGCGAACTGGACTACGCGGAAGACCTCGACATCGCAGAGCTTGAGATTGAACTTGAGGCCGAGGGTCGACTTGCCGAGTTCATAGATATCTGCGGCCGTCGTTATAGAAATGAAGTCCGAGGCCCTCTAGATCTGAGCCGACCGCTTCCCCCGGGGATTCCCGAGGAGCTTCGGGAGGCGTATGCCGTCTGGCGCATCGTTCGCAAAGGGGCACAGAAAATCGCACGTTCCAGTGCCATCCTTCACGCCATGAAACCGAACACTTACCCCGCCGCTGACACCTGGGCGAAAGCGCTGAAGCAGACCGTTCTGACAGTAGGTAAGTTCGTGGAGCGTGCGTATGAATTGATGGCCCGCCGCAGACCAGGCAAAGCCCTCGTTTACATCATCGATGAGGTAGGCCAATACGTAGCCCGTAGTGCTGATAAGATCGACGACCTACGCGCCGTCATCGAACAGCTTGGCAAGGAGGGGGTCAACCGAACCAAGAAACGGCAGGCGATTATGCCCGTTTGGGTGATCGTGACCTCACAGGAAAAGCTTGAAGAAGTAGTGGCTGCTATCGACTCAAAACGGATCGAACTCGCCCGGTTGAAGGACCGTTTCCGCTACCGAGTCGACTTGGCTCCTTCAGATATCCGTGAGGTGACCACAAAGCGCGTTCTGGCCAAGAAAGATGAGGCCGTGTCTATTCTACGAAACCTCTATCAACAACACCAAGGAAAACTCAACGCGGCATGTCGCCTAGAACGGACCACGCGCAAGAGCGACGTGTCCGAAGACGAATTCATTCAGTTCTACCCTTACCTGCCGCACTACATGGAACTTTCCATCGACATCGTTTCAGGGATGCGTCTGCAACCAGGCGCGCCGCAGCACTTGGGTGGCAGCAACCGGACTTTGATCAAACAGGCCTACGAGATCCTTGTCTCGCCGCGCACGGCTCTTGCGGAAAAGCCTATTGGAACACTGGTTACACTGGACAAAGTTTACGAGCTCGTGGAGGGCAACCTTTCCTCCGAGCGGCGTAAGGACATCGATGATATTGCCCGCCGCTTCGGTACGGACAGTATGGAGCTCCGCGTTGCGAAAGTCCTCACCCTTTTGGAGTTCGTACGTGACCTCCCGCGCACCGAACAAAACATCGCCGCCTGTCTGGTGGAGCAAGTGGGAGATCCTGCTCCCATCGAAAAAGTAAAATCTGCTATGGAACGCCTGCGCGAGGGACAGTTTGTCCGTCACACAGAAGAAGGGTGGAAACTTCAGACGGCACAGGAGAAAAGCTGGGCAGCCGAGCGACGTAGTTACCTGCAGCCCAAACCCAGAGATCGCCAAGAAGTCCTCAAAGAGGTCCTCAGCGAGATCTTCTCTAAGTCTCGACGAAAGACCCTAAGGTACCGCAACCTGCGGTCCTTCAAGTTCGGCATTTCGCTTGGAACTGAGCGCCTCGGTGAGGAAGGGCAGATTCCTCTGGTCCTTCGCGCCGCCGATGACGAGGAGAGCTTTGGCGACCTGGTTGAAGAGATCCGGAGCGAAAGTCGTCTTGAGGATAACCAAAACCGGCTCTACTGGATCTTCGCGTTGAACCCAGAGATCGACAACCTGGTGGCCGAGGTACATGCGTCGACCGAAATGATCCGCAAGTATGATCGGCTGCGGGCCCAGGGGCGTATCGCCTCCCACGAGTCAACCTTCCTGGACGGGGAAAAGCACGAACTTGAGAGATTGAGAAGTCGGTTACGTGAAAAGCTAACCGTCGCCCTAGAACAAGGGACCGGCGTCTTTCGCGGTACTGCGAGGGACGCCTCTGCGCTTGGCCAAAACCTGGATGAGATCCTGAAAGGGCTTTTGGAGTGGGCGGTCCCTGAGCTTTATCCCAAGCTGGAACTGGGTGCCAGACCGCTCAAAGGCGATGAAGCCCGCAAAGTTCTCACAGCAGCTAACCTCAATGCACTCCCAAGAGTTCTCTACGACGGCCCTGAGGGATTGGGGCTCGTCGTGAAACAAGGGGAAAAGTTTGTGCCGAATCCAAACGCTGAGATCGCCCATGAGATTCTCAGCTATCTGCGACGGGAACATAGTTACGGCAATCGGGAAACACGGATCGGCAAAGCATTAGAAAGCTACTTTAGCGGGCTCGGCTACGGTTGGGAGCCCGACATCATCCGCCTGGCACTCGCGGTCCTCTTCCGGGCCGGGAGCATTGAGATCAGCTATCAAGGCCAGCGTTTTGACAACTATCAGGATCCCAGAAGTCACGAGGTGTTTGTGAAGATCTCGGCGTTCCGTCGGGCGCTCTTCACTCCCACAACTCCGCTCGACCTCAAAACGCTCACGACAGCTGTGGAGAACTACGAAGAACTCACCGGTAATACCCTTGAAGTCGACAAAACGAAAATCGGACAAGCTGTCAAAAAGTGGGCAGAGGAAGAAAGCCGCCGCCTCGAAGCTATCAGGGCCGATAACCTGCCGGTGAGCGAGTGGGCTGAAGACTATTACACACAGCTACAGACTATCATCCGGGGAACTGACGAAGACCGTGTGCGCGCGCTCGCCGGTGAGGGACACACTTTCCTTAACAATCACGAGAAGCTCCGGCGGATCGCCGCAGCCTTAGCTGGCGATGGCCGCAGCATCCTTGACCGCGCACGCCTTGCGGTCGAGCGCATGTGGCCAGAACTTAAACAGCGCGGCATCGACGACGAGCTCGCCGAGGTCGCCGAACGCCTCACAGTACTCCTTGACTCCGAAACCTTCTTCGAGCAAATGGCCGAGATCCGGCACTTGACTGAGCAGCTCTCCGCAAAGTACCGAGAGTTCTACGTCTCGCAGCACAATGAGCGCTGTAGGGTGTACCAGGAGGCTATCGAGAAGGTCAAAAGCAAGACCGAGTGGGTCAAGCTCCCCCCACAGATGCAAAGTGTTGTTCTCCGCCCTCTCTCAGAACGGCTGTGCGCCACACTTGAGTTACGCGACGACAAGCTCGTTTGCGTGAACTGCCGCGCGAGTCTAAGTGAAATCGAGGGGGATATCGCGGCCCTGTCAAGTCGTCTCTCAGAGTCGCTGGCCAAACTCGAACATGCACTCCGGCCAGAAGAACGCATCGAGCGGGTTCGGGTCGCCGAACTGGTCGACAGCGCAGTAGCCACAAAGGAAGACGTCGAAGAGCTCATCGAACGCCTGCGGAACCACTTGCTCAAGCTTATCGAGGAAGGCGTCCGCGTGATCTTGGAGTGAGGTATGGACAAAAGACTGCGTGACAAACTTCGATCGGCAGTCACTCAAACACGTAAGCTGTTGGAGGAGAACATCGGGGAGATCCTGGAAGGGCGCTACGGCATCCACCGCAGTGGCATGGTAGAAGGCGATGAAAACTTCGTCCACCTTCCCCAGGAAGAACGAAATTATCGTCGTGACCTCGTCGCTCATCTCGAGCACATCAAGTCTTTCGGATTCGGTCCAAAGGAAGCCGTGGAGCAACTTATCCGCGAGATCTCCTTCACTCACCTCAACCGCCTGGTGGCTTTCAAAATGATGGAAGCCCGCGGTCTGATCCGCGAGGCGGTAAGTCAGGGGCTGAAGTCCCAAGGTTTCTTCTTTTATCTCGCGGACCATCCACAAGAAGAGGATCTATACAACGCCGGGCAGAAAGAGCTCGCGTACCGACACTTCCTGCTTTGGCTCGCGCAACGTTACCAGGAGGAGATCCCCGCCCTTTTCTCGCCCCACGACCCGGCGAATCGGGTCTTCCCCTCCCACCGGGTGCTGGAAGAGGTGCTAGAACTCATCAACGATCCGGAGCTGGCCGAGGTCTGGGGCGAGGACGAGACGATCGGCTGGGTTTACCAGTACTTCACCCCTAAGGAGATGCGGGAGAAGGCGCGGAAGGAAAGTCCTGCCCCCCGCAATTCCTACGAGTTGGCATTCCGTAACCAGTTCTATACGCCCCGCTACGTGGTCGAGTTCCTGACCGACAACACCCTCGGCCGCATCTGGTACGAGATGCGACGCGGCGAGACGGTACTGAAGGAACGTTGCCGGTACTTGATCTGGCAACCAAACGAAGACTTCCTCAACTCCGGTGAAACGCCCTCCTCGGACGCGGGCAAGGTCTACGTACCACATCGCCCCAAGAAAGACCCCCGTGAATTTAAGATCCTCGATCCCGCTTGCGGGAGCGGCCATTTCCTGCTCTACGCGTTCGATCTCCTCCAGGCCATCTATGAGGAGGCCTACGATGACCCGGACCTGGGGCCGAAGCTCAGGAAGGACTATCCCGATCGCGAGGCCTTCCGCCGCGAGGTGCCGAAACTCATACTGGAGCGCAATCTCTATGGCATCGACATCGATCCGCGCGCGGGGCAAATCGCGGCCCTTGCCCTCTGGCTCCGTGCGCAGCGGGCCTACCAGGAGATGGGGCTCAAGCCCGAAGAGCGGCCCAAGATCACGCGCTCGCACATCGTGGTGGCCGAGCCGATGCCGGGTGAAACCGAGCTCCTCAAGGAATTTGTTGCAACCCTGCATCCCCCTGCGCTTGCCTCGCTTGTTAAAGCCGTCTTCCACAAGATGGAGCTCGCTAGTGAGGCAGGCTCGCTCCTTAAGATCGAGCAGGAGATCCGAGACGCCATCGAGGCTGCCCGTGAGCAGTGGGAGGAAGAGACCAAGGTTCTCTTCCGGGAAGCGATCCGGAAACGGAACGTGCGGGAGGAGAGCTTCGATGTTTCCGCAACCGAGGAAAGTTTTTGGCGGCAGGCCGAAGCAAGGGTTCTGGATGCCCTTCGGGAATACGCGGAGAAGTTCACCAACCATCGGGGTTATCTCCGGAAGCTCTTTGCCGAAGACGCCGCGCAGGGGTTTGCCTTCATCGACGTCTGCCGGAACCAGTACGATGTGGTTCTGATGAATCCGCCTTTCGGCGAAGCGAGCAAGCCATCAAAGGCCTATATCGAAAAGGCTTATCCACGTACCAAGAACGATCTCTACGCCGCCTTTGTGGAGCGGGGTCTCGAATGGCTGGTACCGCACGGGCGGCTGGGGGCGATCACGTCGCGCACCGGGTTCTTCCTCTCCTCGTTCCGAAAGTGGCGGGAGGAAATCTTGCTCGGTGAGGCCAATCTGGTGGCCCTGGCCGACCTGGGGTATGGAGTGCTTGACACGGCAATGGTGGAAACGGCAGCGTATTGTTTGGAAAAGGTTTGACGAAGTGGATCACAAATGACCTCGCGCGGTAAAATGCGGTACGCAGGCGGCCAAAGGAGGGGATTGGAATGAAGGAGACCGGGGGGGCGCGGAGCAAGCTAGAAAGCTTATTAATTTACTTAACCCTCCGTTTGAGAAAAAGCCGACAGCGCATTGGTAGGACGAAGCTGATGAAACTGTTGTATTTAACGGATTTGCTCGCACGTAAAAAACTGGGAAGGACCGTTACAGGTGCTATGTACCGGTTTTATTTCTACGGCCCATTTTCAACCGAGGTTCTGGACGCTCTTGATGCCTTGGTGGAGGACGGAATACTTGCGGACAACCCCGAACTGACCACCTTCGGCGTTGCTCACGATTACCGACCTACGAAACTAGCCGAATCCCTCAACGTTGAGGAGGCAATACCCGATGATGAAAAAGAGATCTTACATGAAGTCATCAAAAGATACGGCAGGATGAACCTTCTTAAGCTTCTCGACATCGTCTACGCTACCGGGCCCATGAAAAAGGTAGCTCCCGGTGAGCTAATCGAGATATGATCGATGATCACGCGTTTCTCGCCTTCTTGCGATGGATAATTTTCGGGGTAGCTAACAACAAAAAAGCCCATCTCTTTGTAGATGCCAAAAACAATGACCTAATTATACACGCGTTTCTTGTGAATCGGCGGCCGCCAATCCATCGTGAGCAGAGTATCTCGAGGGCCTTTGGCGGATTCGACGAGGCCGCCGAGTTTGTTAGAGTTGCAAATTCCCCCAAAGGGCGAGCTAAAATGCAAAATTTGGCAGACAGACATCTGGTACAGGGCCTTTTGTTTCAACTCGGCTATGAGGGAAGGGTGGCTTATGGAGCACAACTTTGCGACGCCTCCGGTGAGGTGCTAACCGATCTTGATGCATTTCTTCCTTCAAAAAGAGCCTGGATTGAATTGACCACAACTGTGAGTCCTAACGAACATCTCTTTGAGAAACTGGGGAAGCTTTCCTTCATAGGCCACAGCTTTTCGGTTAAGGAACGTAATGAAGATGACCCCAAAACTTGGCTAGATATCCCAGATGCCAAATTGGACAAAATATTTTATCTTTCCTTATATCCCATAACGTACCACCCGGATCCCAAGGCCGCGGTTCGCTATGAAATCGTGCATATCTTTGAACATTCTGATGCCGATAAAGTGACGGCATTTCTTGTCGGAGAAAAGTTCTTGGAAAAGGCGGAGGAAAAGTTTAACGAGATTACCAAAGCCTTGAAATCGTTCTTGGAGATTTGAGGAGAGCACTCGATGAGAACGGTTTTTATCAGGCTTCTGGGAGAGGAAAAGGCAAAAGGAGAATCTTTAAAAGAGGAACTCGAGAAGCTGAGGAACGGGAAATCCTCGAACGTGATTTTCGTCCTCGATCCCAACGTATTCAGGCAAATTCCGGGAACTCCCTTCGCTTACTGGGTTTCAGACCGGATTCGCAGGCTGTTCACAGAACTCCCTCCGTTCGAGAGCGAAGAACGGACAGCAAAGCAAGGTTTGGCTACAGCGGACGACTTTCGGTTCGTGCGGGCCTGGTGGGAGGTGGCACCGAGGCGCATTTTGGATGGCCGCAAGGGCCCAGATTGGCGTGAGGACTTTAAAGCCTTTCAAGACTGGTGCAAGGAGCAGACCTTCCAGGGCAAACGCTGGGTTCCCTTTGCCAAAGGTGGTGAGTATTCTCCCTACTACGCGGACCTCCACCTGGTAGTCAACTGGGAACGGGATGGAGAGGAAATTAAGGCGCGCGTTAATCCAGCTACAGGAAAGCCTTACTCAAATGTATGGCAGCTGAAGGGCACGGAAAAGCTTTATTTTTTCCGCCCAGGGCTGACGTGGCCGCTACGGACACAAAAAGGCCTGAACCTGCGAGTACTTCCTACCGGCTGCATTTTTGGACATAAGGGCCCGGCCATCTTCTCTTCTGATCGAACCTTATCTCCACTACTTGGCCTCACAAACAGCAAGACATTTATCGGACTTGTTGAACTTCAGATAGTTTTTGGTTCATACGAGGTGGGGGTCATCCAGAAGACGCCCATACCTGAGTCCTTGGATAGCCGAGGAAAGTGCTTGACAGATAAAGCTATGGCAATGTGTAACCTAAAACGCCAGCTCGACACCGCAAATGAAAACAGCCATCTCTTCATCCTCCCCGCCATACTTCAGACGGACGGGGAGGGTCTGGAAGAACGGACCATGGCTTGGGCTGAACGGATTGAGAGAGCTGAAAAGGAACTGGAGCGCATCCAGCAGGAGATCGATGAGATCACTTACCGACTTTACAAGCTCACCGAAGAGGATCGCAGAGCTATCGAGCTCACCTTGACGGAGAGGAAGAGCCAGGAAAAGCAACAGGACACCCCTGAACCGGACCTGCAAACTCTGGTGGCCGATTTAGTCTCCTACGCTGTGGGAGCGGCCTCCGGCCGCTGGGACATCCGCTATGCCACCGGCGAGAAAGAACCGCCCGAACTCCCCGATCCGTTTGATCCCCTGCCCGTATGCTCTCCGGGAATGCTCCAGGACGAAAATGGGCTTCCACTAAAGAAGACCACTGAGGATTACCCCATCGAGATCCCTTGGGATGGAATTTTGGTTGATGACGAGGGGCATACGCAGGACATCGTGGCCCGCGTGCGGGAGGTGCTGGAGATCATCTTCGGCGAAAAAGCGGAGGCCATCGAGGAGGAGGCCTGCAAGATCCTCGGGGTGAAAAGCCTTCGCGACTACTTCCGCAAGACCGGCGCGGGCGGGTTCTGGGCACACCATTTGAAACGTTACTCCAAAAGCCGCCGCAAAGCGCCGATCTATTGGCTCCTGCAGTCGGAAAGGAAGAACTACGCCCTCTGGATCTACTACCACCGCCTGGACAAGGACACGCTCTATAAGGCCCTCGTGAACTATGTTGAACCCAAAATCCGCCTGGAGGAGCAAAAGCTCAAGGAGATGAACGAGCGCCGCAAGCAACTCGGAACCGGTGGGCGGGAAGTGAAGGGCCTGGAGAGGGAGATCGCGAGGCAGGAGGCATTAGTCTCCGAGCTGTACGACTTCCGCGATAAGCTGAAGAGCGTCGCCGAATTGAACCTGGAGCCAGACCTCGATGACGGGGTGCTGCTAAACATCGCGCCCCTGCATGAGCTTGTGCCCTGGAAGGAGGCCGAAAAAGCCTGGGAAGAGCTCAGGGAAGGGAAGTACACCTGGTCTTCGATCGCCCAGCAGCTCAAGCGAAGGGGCGTGATCTAGACCGTGGGGCCGGTGAGCCGACTGCTCCTTGAGCGCATTGCCGAGCAGGTGGAACGGCACGGCATCGTCGTCTGGTACGACCCGGAGGGGCACTACCGCGAGCTGGCGGAACACCTCGATCGCGAACTCCCCGATACCACCGTGGCCCTCTACCGGGGGAGCTTTTTCGAGCTGCGCCACGAGATCGATCCGCTCCTTGAAGGTGAAGACCCTCCGCGCCTGGTGGTTTATGTGCCCCTTGATCCCACCGAGACCCACCATGCCCTCGTAGAGCTCGAGGTCGCCGGCGTGGTGATGAAACCGGGGCAGCAACCTCCAGCGCGGAACACCCGGCTCGCCGTCGTGGCCCGGGCGGCCCTCACCCCAATCTTCGGCGAGGGCAAGGTCCGCGAGCTGGAGAAGAAGATCGAAGCGGGCCAGCTCACGTTGGCCGATCTGGATCGCCTCGCCGAGCAG
This sequence comes from Acetothermia bacterium UBA3571, assembly GCA_002375995.1. Lineage (GTDB taxonomy): Bacteria > Bipolaricaulota > Bipolaricaulia > Bipolaricaulales > Bipolaricaulaceae > UBA3571. The sequence continues at coordinate 79,833 of DFNI01000009.1, forward strand.
GGCGAGCGTGTCAGCCGGGGGGTTCTGAGGCTCGTTTATGACAGGGGGGAACCCCAGGAGATAGCCCTCGCTTTCATCACGCGGCCCGACCTCGACGCCGCGCTTGAAGCCAAGGGTGCCGTAGAGGAGTTGCGCGGTTTCCTTGCCGATGTATTCGGCGTTGACCTGCCATCTGAGGAGCCTTTGGAGGAACTCCGTGCGCGCTTTGTGCGGCACCTCCTGGCTACCGAGTTCATCACGAGCCTCGAGCAGATCCCTGATCGCCTCAAAACCGTATCGATAGCGCCGGAAGGCCCTGCGAGGGAGGCCGTCGTCCGCCTTGTGCACACCTGGCGCGCCAGGAGGGACCTCCTTGAGGATTACTTGCACCACGCGGCACAGGTAGAGCGTGAGCTGGGTCTCTACCGCATCGGCTTCGGTCTTGAGGCAGCGAGAAGCGAGACGTTTCTCGTTGTAGAGGAAAAACTCCAGGAAGCGGTCGAAGCCGGGTTACTTGAGGCCCCATCTAAGAAGCTTGTGGACCTTGCTGAACGGCGCCGCGCCTGCTTTTGGGCCGAGGCTAAGGCCGAGGTCCAAGCCCGTTGGGCCCTGATCGCCACGGCAGGCCGGGTGCTGCTAGAGGCGGAGCGGGTCGAGAAAGCGCTGAAGGCTCCGCCAAATGACGTCGCTGGCTTCCTGCATGCATACACGTCAGCTGAAGAGCCTTGGTGTCTGCTCGACACGTATCACCGCCATATGGAACGACGCTTCCACACCTTCGAATTCCACGAGAAGCATAGCACCCTGGAGAGACTCGTTTATAAGGCCCGAGAGCGTTATGTAGCAGTCGGAAGTGCGTTGACCACGGCCTTTCTCAAGGCTTACGCGGAAGCCGGCTTTACCCTTCCTGGACTTCTTTCACAGCGTGAAGTTTGGCGCGATCGGGTACGTCCACTGCTCGAGACACACAAGGTGGCTTACTTCTTAGTTGATGCGCTTCGCTACGAGACCGCCCGCGAGCTGAAAGCCATCCTCGAGGAGGACTTCGAGGTGGAACTTGAGCCGGGAGTTGCCACGCCTCCCACAATTACCATGGTCGGCATGGCAGCGCTCCTTCCCGGGGCGGAAAACGAGCTCCGAGTCAGCGCGCAAGGAGGGAATCTTCTGGTGGAAGTTGACAGCGTTCCTCTGAAGGACCGTGCTAGCCGTGTTCGCTACCTTGAGGAACACGCCGGCGTACCTGTGGTCTCCCTAAAACTGGAAGACCTCTTGCCAAGCCCCAAAAGGCGCGTTCAAGAGGCTATCAAGACGGCTCGGTTCGTACTGGTGACCTCCCAGGAGATCGACGCACTTTGTGAGGGAGACAACATCCCGCTCGCCCGGCGCACGATGGACAGCGTGCAGGAGGAGATCGCCAAAGCATGTCGTGTCCTAGCTAGGCTAGGTGTGGAACGCGTTGTTATCACCGCTGACCATGGCTATCTCTTTGGAGAGGAGCTTGGACCGGAGATGAAGGTGGATCCACCGGGCGGGGAGACCGTGGGGCTGCATCGTCGGGTCTGGATCGGCCGCGGAGGTCGCGCGGACGGAGCGTATCTACGCACTCCTCTAGAGGCTTTTGGCATCGCGAGCGACCTGGAGATCGCCACACCCTGGGGCTTCGCGGGGTTCAAGGTACAGGGGGGAGCGCGAGCCTACTTCCACGGAGGTCTTTCTCCACAGGAACTTGTGATCCCGATTATGCAGCTCGTTCCCAAGCGTGTACCCCCCGCCACCGTCGAGATATCATGGAGGCTCACTCCTGGAAGCCGCAAGCTCAGCACCCGCTTCTTCTCTGTACAGATCACGGGCGAGATCACCGGGCTCTTCAAGGGACAGGCCCCGAAAGTGCGGCTGGAGATTCGGGCGGCTGGCAAGCCCGTATCTCAGATGGTTTCGGCTTCCTACGGTTTTGAGGAAGCAAGCGGTGCGGTGCAACTCCGCTTCGCCGAAAAGGATCCCCATAAACTGGAGCCGAACACCGTGGCCCTTATGATTGTTGAGGAAATTCATGAAAAAACAGTCTCTGTTCACCTACTCGATGCCGCCAGTGAAGTGGAACTAGCCCGGCTTGATAATTTGGAGGTGGCAATCTCCATTTGATGGGAGTGAGTGGGCATGGACACGCTTGACCGAAAGGCGACAGCGGTATTCGCCGGGAAAGTGGTGCGCAAAGACTTGGTGCGCAAGGTCAAAGTCGGCGCTAATGTGCCCGTTTTTGTCCTTGAGTACTTACTTGGTAAGTACTGTGCCACCGAGGACCCGGTGGCTGTTGAAGCTGGGTTACGGATCGTAAATTCAACGCTTGCGGAGAACTTCGTTCGACCAGATGAGTCGAATAAAATTCAAGCTCTTGTACGAGAAAAGGGACACCACACATTGATCGACAAGGTCAAAGTACGTTATCTTTCACACGAAGATAAATTCTGGGCTGAGTTAGTAAACTTTGGACATCGCTATGTTCATATCCCCGAAGAGTTTATCCGCAAGTACGATCGCCTCCTCATGGGAGGAATATGGGCTCAAATAGAGATCGTATATCGCTACGACGAGTCCGCCACGGGCAAGCGTAGTCCTTTCTGGATCGAAGAGCTCCGACCGATACAGATAGCTACCTTCGATCTCGACGAGTACTGTGAGGGACGCCGTCAGTTTACCAGCGAAGAGTGGCTTGACCTTCTGATCCGAAGCATCGGCTTGGAACCAAGACACTTCACCCGCAGGCTGAAGCTACTTTTATTATGTCGGCTCATTCCACTTGTGGAACGAAATTACAACCTTATCGAGCTTGGGCCCCGTGGGACCGGTAAGTCCTACGCATATCAAGAACTTTCTCCCTACGCGATTCTGCTCACCGGCCCGACCACCGTGGCCAATCTGTTTTACAACATGGCTACTGGCAAAATAGGTCTCGTGGGCATTTGGGACGCAGTAGCATTCGACGAGGTCGCTGATCTCCAGAAGATGCCCAAGGAAGTTATCACCATGCTCAAGACCTACTGTGAGTCGGGAACATTTGCACGAGGGCGTGAGTCGCTCTCTGGATACGCCTCTATCGCCTTCTTCGGAAATACCAATCAGCCGGTAGATGTGATGGTCCGTTCGTCCCACCTTTTTGCCCCGCTACCTGATGTCATACGTGAGGACATGGCTTTCCTCGATCGAATTCATTTCTACCTACCAGGGTGGGAAATACCGAAAATGCGTACGGAGTTCTTTAGCGACCGTTATGGCTTTATCGTCGACTACCTCGCCGAGGCTTTGCGCGAGTTGCGCAAGCACAACTTCACCGAGATGATCGATCACTACTTCTCGCTCGGCTCCCACCTCAATGCACGTGATGTCAAAGCGGTACGCAAGACCGTTTCTGGACTGATTAAGCTGCTATACCCTCACGGCGAGCTTTCCAAAGAGGAGATGGCAGAGCTTCTCGAACTTGCACTCGAAGGGCGGCGGCGAGTCAAGGAACAGCTCAAGAAGATGGGGGCCCATGAGTATTACCAAACATCTTTTTCATACATCGATAACGAAACTCGCGGAGAGCAGTACGTTGGCGTGCCGGAGGAAGGCGGACGGAACTTGATTTCGCCAGATCCACTCGCGCCTGGATCAGTCTACACTGCAGTGGTAGACGATCAGGGCAAGGTTGGCCTCTACCGTATCGAGGTGGGGTGTGCTTCCGGTACCGGAAAGCTCAAGATCACTGGGAGCGTCGACAGTACGATCCGCGAGTCCTTACAGCGGGCCTTCGCTTACCTACAGGGGAACAAGGTCCGGATGGGCATTGCCCAGTCATTCGACACCACCGATTTCCACGTAGAAGTCCTTGACCTTTTGGCGAATCGCGTCTCCGGAGAGATTGGCGTGGCTCTGATCGTCGCCATTTACTCAGCGCTGCGCCAGCGCCAAACTCTCCCCGCCCTTCTGATCCTCGGCGATCTTAGCATTCAGGGGAACATCAAGCGGGTGCGCTCTCTTACCGAACCATTGCGCATCGCGATGGACAACGGTGCCCGCCGCGCCTTGATCCCTATTGAAAACAAACGTGACTTCCTCGATGTCCCTAGCGACATCATGGAACGCGTGGATCCAATCTTCTATGGGGACCCCTTAACAGCTGCTTTAAAAGCTCTCGGCATCACTTAGGCAAACGGTTTTAAGCCAAGGTATAAAATGTGAACGTACGTAGAAAATTCCGTAAGGGGGTGAACATGTTCCGACGCGTGCAACTCCCCGGTTGTGTTCCAGGGAATTTGTATCTCCATAGTATGCCAGGGCGATGGGAACCGTTCCAAGAAGCTAAAGCGATCATCAAAGAACGCCATATTGGCACAGTTGTTTGTTTAACCCCTATGGATGAAATTTTGGAAAAATCGCCAGAATACGCAAAGGCTATCCAAACAGGTGCGCTTCCGTTCGTACATCGGATGTTTGAAATCCCGGACTACGATGTCCCTAAAGATCGGGAAGCTTTTCTGGCCCTAGCTCGATCAATTGCTATGGAACTACAATTGGGCAAACATGTTTTGATTCACTGTGGGGCAGGTAAAGGGCGCACAGGTACTTTAGCAATTTGTGTTCTAATGGCTCTCGGCTTAGAAGAGGACAAGGCATGGCAATTAGTCCGTGAAGCACATTCTAATCCAGAGACTCCAGCGCAAAGAGAACTGGTCAAATGGGCAGCAATCCAACTTAAGAGTTGACGAAGGCAAGAAACTTTATATAGCAAAACCCCAACCTGTCTGATGAATTCAAAATCCTTGGATGCACAAAGGTATACGTGTGGCGCGAGATGCCTGCAGCAATTACGTTCCGCCTCCTGCTTGACCGCGGATAAGGGCCACAGACAGGGCGGCGATCCCCTTTTCCCTGCCCAGGGTCCCCACCCGCTCCGGGGTGGTGGCCTTTATCGGTACGTCCTCCCACGGGATCCCTATGGAAGGCAGGGATCAGATCCCATAGCGCCTCAGTTAGTGTGTCCCGAAGGCATGGCAGCTTCCCATTTGTATTTCCGCGAACCCACGCAGCCTCCTTTTGAGCAGCTTCTCGTTCTCCTGCACCAACACTAAGTATACGAGCTTCTCCACCGCCTCGGGCCCACAGAATATCTCCACCACCTTCGTCCGCCTCTCCACCTCCTTCATCAGCCGCTCCAGCTGATTGGTCGTGTAAAGATAGGCTCGGATGGCCTTGGGATGGGAGAGGAACTCCAGCAGCGCGTAGCTTTTCTCTTTCCATCTGGCCACGACCTTTGGGTACTTTTATGCCCAGCTACGCTCCAGCGCTTCCAGGGCTTCGTAGGCCTGCTCAACTGTGTCCGCCCCGTACACCGCCTTGAGATCCCGGGCTAGGGCCTCCCGGTCTGCCTTCCTCACCTTGGCCAGGGAGTCCCTCACCGTGTGCAGCACACACAGTTGCCACTTGGCCCCGGGGAAGATCTCCCGCACCGCATCCTCTATCCCAGGCAGCTCGTCGCTGATGAAAACCTTCACCTCCCTGACCCCCCGGTCCCTCAGTTCTTTCACCACCTGCCGCCAGTTTCGGCCCGACTCCCCTTCCGCCCCAAACAGCCAGAACCCCAGCACTTCCCGCCCGACCATCCGGCCTGGTCCCCAGCGCCACGTACACCGGCTCTTTGGTCGCCTTCCCCTGCCTCACCGCCAGGAAGGTGCAGTCCAGACAGATGGCGTAGTAGGCCTGAGCCAAGGAACGGCTCTTACACTCCCTCACCTCCTCCACCACCTGGGTGAACCGGGAGATGCTCTGGGGCGAGTAGAACGCCCCGTGCACCGACGCCAGGAACCTGCTGATGTCCCTGGTGCTGGCCCCAGAGGCATACAGGGCCAGGATGGCCTCGGAAAGCTCGAGGGAGATGCGGCGGCGGCAGGGGATGAGCTTGGGGTGAAAGTTCCCTTGCCTCACCCTGGGCACCCTGAGGTCCGAAAGAACGCCGCATTGGGTGAGGAGGTCCCGGGTGTAGTAGCCGTTGCCCTTGGTGGGGTGGCTTTCCCGGTAGAGCTCCCGTTCCTCCAGCATGAGTTTTTCCATAAGGGCCTTGATGAGGTCCTTGAGCTCCTCGAAGAACCGCTCTAGGATCTGATGGCGGGCTTTGTCCCACATGGTGGCCTTCCCTCCCTTCTGTTCCCGTTTTTGTGGGAAGGCTACCATGCCTTTTGGGTGGACACACTCCACAGGGCGCTACCTGTTCTCAACCTCCTCCAACAAAAGTTTAACCGTCTTGAAATCTCCCTGCGCGCGACCGATGGTGCGATGAGCGAACAGGAATACAAAGACAAAATCGAGGAAGCGTTTCGACAGATGGGGATCGAGATAGAAAAGGAGTAGGGAAGTCCCGTCAACCGGGAGAACGTGTGGGCGCACCTGCGCGTGCTGGTGAAGCGCATCCTGCGCCGCTACGGCTATCCCCCCGATAAGCAGGAGAAGGCCACCAAGACCGTGTTGGAGCAGGCGGAGGTGCTCTCGGCCCAGTGGGCGTTGGAGTGAACGATGCCCCGGGCGCGGATCAAGGACCTGCCGGAGTTCACCCGCTCCCAGGAGAAGCTAGTGGAAAGGGGACCGGGGGCTTGTCCGACGCCGAGCTCTTGGCCGTACTCCTGCGGACCGGCGTGGAGGGACGAAGCGCGGTGGAGCTCGCCCGCAGGCTTTTGGAGAAGGCCGGGCCGGAACTTCCCCGCTGGGAGATAGAGGATTTCCTGGCCATCCTGGGATAGGGGAGGCCAAGGTGTGTCAAATCGTGGCCGCCTTCGAACTCGCCCGCCGCTTCCTTTTGGGGGGAGCGCCCGAGGATCCGGGAACCCCAGGACGTCCTCCCCTACGTGCAGTTGTACATCCGGCGCAAGCAGGAACATTTCGTGTGCATCACTCTGAACGGGGCCGGCGAGGTCATCGAGACGAGGGGGGGGTGACGGTGGGCCTTCTGGACTCGGCCCAGATCCATCCCCGGGAGGTGTTCGCTAACGCTCTGGCGGACCGCGCCGCCAGTGTGATTCTGGTCCACAACCACCCCTCCGGAAACTTGGAGCCGAGCCCAGAAGACATCGCCATCACCCGCCGATTGGTGCAGGCTGGGAAATGTTGGGCATCCCGGTCTTGGACCACGTGATCGTCGGTCCCAGTGGATATATATCCCTCAAAGAACAGGGACTCTTGTGAGAGAAGCTATTCGCGCGGGAACGGCTCAGGATATTTATCCCGTTTGCGAAGGCGGCAGCAAACCCGTTCTTTTTCGGATGAGGACCACGGCAAAGGCCCCGATCCCCTCCTCTCTCCCAAGAGCGCCCATCCGCTCCGGGGTGGTGGCCTTTATCGAGACGTTCTCCCGCGGGATCCCCAGGACGCCCGCGATCGCCTCCCGCATCGCGGCCACGTGGGGGGAGATCTTCGGGGCCTCCGCGATCACGGTGGCATCCACTTGTTGCGGCGCGAATCCGCTTCCGCACAGGAGCTCCCGCACCCTCCGCAGGAGCTCCAACGAGGAGATGCCCGCATAGGCCGGATCCCCGGGCGGGAAGTGGACCCCGATGTCCCCCAGCGCCGCGGCCCCGAGGAGCGCGTCGCAGATGGCGTGTAGCAGCACGTCGGCGTCGGAGTGGCCCTCGAGGCCCAGCTCATGCGGGATCTCCACCCCCCCGAGGAAGAGCTTCCTCCCCGGCGAGAACCGGTGAAAGTCGATCCCCAGCCCCACCCGGATCTCCACTCAGCCCTCCTCCGAGCCCCCGCGGCCCAAAAGCTCCCGCACCACCTCCCGGGCGATCCCCGGGGCAAATCCCCGCCGTAAAAGGTAGGAAAAGGCCCGCCGCAGGGCCACCTCCCGGGGGAGTCCTTCCAGGGCGGGGAGGCGCCGCCGGAGGGCTTCCCGCGCGAGCTCCCGATCGTCTTTGTCCCCCAAACTGGCCTCCACCGCGGCCCGGGCGAGCTCGGGAGGGATGCCCTTGCGGACCAGCTCCTGTTCGATCAGGCGCTTAGCCCGGGGCCGTCGGAAGGCCCGGTCTTCGGTGTAAAGGCGGGCGAACAGTGGATCATCCAGTAGCCCCTCCTCACGGGCGCGGGCGATAACATCCTCCACTACTTCTGAGGGGAAGCCCTTGCCCCGCAACCGCCTCTGGGCCTCCCTCACCGTACGGGGGCGCACGGCGAGGAGCTTGAGGAGGTACTGATACGCTCGTTCTCGCTCACTCACTCAGGGGCTTTGGCTCGGGGATCCCGGCCCGCTCCCGGATCTCAGCCACGATCCGCTCGGCGATGTCAGGGTTCTCGGCGATGAAGGCCGCCGCCTGGTTTATTCCCTGGCCGAGCCTCACGTCCCCATAGGAGTACCAGGAGCCCGACCGGGTCACAATCCCCAACGACTCTGCGGTGTGGAGGATGTCCCGCTCGCGCACGATCCCCTTGCCATAAATGACATCGAAGGCCGCTTCCCGGAAGGGCGGGGCCACCTTGTTCTTAGTGACCCTCACCCTCACCTTCATCCCTACGTGATCGCCGCCCTCGGAGAGCTTCCCCTCCGACCAGATCTGAAGCCTCACCGAGGCGTAGAACTTAAGGGCCCGACCCCCGGTGGTGGTCGTCCCGGGCCCCCAAGGGCCGGATTGGATTGTGGAGCGGATTTGGTTCACGAACACCGCCACCGTGCGCGATTGGGCGATGGCCGCGGCCAGCTTCCGCATCGCCTGGGACATCAAGCGGGCCTGGAGGCCCACCTGGGTATCGCCCATCTGGCCCTGGAGCTCCGCCTCGGGAACCAGCGCCGCCACCGAGTCCACCACGATCATGTCCACGGCGCCACTTCGGGTGAGCTGCTCCATGATCTCCAGGGCCTGCTCCCCCGAGTTGGGTTGCGAAAGAAGAAGATGATCGAGGTCAACCCCAATGGCCCGGGTGTAATTGGGGTCCAGGGCGTGTTCGGCATCGATGAACGCCGCCACCCCGCCCAAACGCTGCGTCTCTGCGATCATGTGCAGGGCCAAGGTGGTCTTCCCCGACGCCTCGGACCCATAGATCTCCACAATCCTTCCCCGAGGCACCCCCCCTACCCCCAAGGCGATGTCCAGGGAGAGGGAGCCAGTGGGTATAACCTCTACCTCCTCGGCCACGGCGCGCTCGCCGAGCCACATGATGGCTCCCTCGCCGTAGGCCTTCTTGATCTGCTTCAGCACCCCTTCAAGTACTTCCCGCTTTTTCATCTCGCTCTATAGTAGGTGAGGTGGGGTGGGGGCTCAAGCTCAACTCCGATACTTTGAGAAGCGGGCTTAGGCGATGGTTTGCCCTGCTTTTTTCTGAATGTAAATACCCGATGAAAAACCTCAAAATTCGGCGGACCTCGGACGCCGCGAACGGGTTACGACGCCCGAGGTCCACCGTTCGTTTTTTTCAGTTCGCGACCTCCCCCTCCACCACCACGCCGCCCCGGGGGCCACCTGCATCGAACGCCCCCAGGGCGACCAGGATTTTCCCGTTGGGAAACCCCGTAGTATCCAAGGTATACGTCCCCGTGGGAGGAAGGCCCTCTGCTACGAGCTCCCAGAACGTTCCCGTTTTCACGAAGATCTTCACCTCAATCCCCTCGACGTCACCGGTGACCTCCCATGAGAGCTCCACCGTGCCGGAGAGCGGAGAACTGGGAATCGAGCACTCGAGGGGAAGGAGGCGTGATCTCACGGCATTCTCTGCCCCGGGTGTCCCGTAAACTTCCTTTCCCTCCGCATCGTGGGCGTTCCCTTTGGTGCCCGTGCGCCACGACACCGGGCTGTCTGGGAGCTCGGGGGAGATCCTCTCCATGGATGCCGCCGCTTCTACGTCGCCGGCGAACCACCCTTCCTTCGCTCCCGCGTTGGCCGTATCAACGACTACGCCCGCGGGGTCCACGAGCTGTAATACTATTCCCGTGTTCGGCAAGGCCCCCTTATAGATGAGGTCCGCCTGAACATCGGAGATGGTGGTATCGTCGGTGCGTTCCAACAGGAAGAACCCCCAGGGCGGTATCGAACCGGAAAGGGGTAGCTCCCGCTCGCCCAGGATGAGCCGCCAGCCGGTGAGGTCCACCTCGACGGGGGAGTTGTTGTAAAGCTCGATCCACTCATCGTAGCCCGAGGCGGCGGTTCCGGCCCAGCCCACTTCGTTGATCACCACCTGCCCTAAAGAAAGGAAGCCGAGACCAAGAAGTACCGCAGAAATGCTCAAGAAGAGGCGCAACCCCATCACCCCCTCTTGGGGGAAAGTAATGGGCCACTTCTCCCAATTCCGCCAAGGTCGCAAATTTCGCTTCTGGCATAATGGCCGAACCAAACGAAAATCTCCGTTTTTTCTCGGGGGCACCCGTCACGTGGGACAAACTTCCCGTGGCCCTCCGGGATTGCGTCGCCGGGGAGCGAAGCGTATAGTGGGGTTCCCTGGAGGAGCTTGACAGCGAAACTACAGGCCGCGTAAGATTTGAGCGGTTGGGCCGTTAGCTCAACTGGCAGAGCAGCGGACTCTTAATCCGCGGGTTGGGGGTTCGAGTCCCTCACGGCCCACTAGGGTCGTTAGCTCAGTTGGCAGAGCACCGGCCTTTTAAGCCGGGGGTCGCAGGTTCGATTCCTGCACGACCCAGATTGTCCCCGTCGTCTAGCGGTCTAGGATCCCGGTCTTTCAAGCCGGAGGCGGGGGTTCGAATCCCCCCGGGGACAGGAGCTTGGCACCCTATTCGGACCATAGCTATAATTACGGGCGAGTAGCTCAGTGGGAGAGCATCCGGCTTACATCCGGAAGGTCGGGGGTTCGATCCCCTCCTCGCCCAAAGAAGGGGCCGTGGTCTAGGCTGGACTAGGACGCCGGATTGTCACTCCGGAGATCGCGGGTTCAAATCCCGTCGGCCCCGCCAGCGGCCCGGAAGGGCCATACGTGGCGAGGTAGCTCAGGTGGTAGAGCACGCGGCTGAAAACCGCGGTGTCCCCAGTTCGACTCTGGGCCTCGCCACTTGCTTTGTTTTTGCCCTTTGGGGCGGGGGCATTTATGGGAAATTCGGCCGAGGCGATTTGGGAAACCCTTAAACGGGAGCTCATAAAGGAAATTCCCCCCACGAGTTTTGTGGGTTGGTTTTCCGAGGTGCACCCCGTGAAGGTCGACGGAGACCATCTCGTCCTCGAGGTCCCGTCCACCTTCATCAAAGTGGGGATAGAACGCCGTTTCCAAGACCTCATCAATCGCCTCATCCGGGACCACATCTCCCCCGGGATGTCCCTAAAGCTTGTGGTACGTGAAGAAGGTGCTCCCGCTCAATTCACCTCTCCCCCCACCGTCTCGCCCCGCTACTTGGGGACCCTACCCCTCAACCCCGAGTACACCTTCGAGACCTTCGTACGCGGCAAAAACTCCCAGTTCGCCTTCGCCGCAGCCCAGTTAGTAGCCCAATCGCCCGCCCGGGCCTATAACCCTCTTTTTATCTACGGGAAGGTGGGGCTGGGGAAAACTCACCTCCTCCACGCGATCGGGAACTACGTGCTCTCGACCCCGAATGAGCTCACCGTGGTCTATACGACATCGGAACGTTTCGCCAACGAGCTCATCACCGCCATCGGGAACAACACCACCGAACAGTTCCGTGCCAAGTACCGCAACGTGGACATACTCCTCATCGATGACGTTCATTTCCTGAAGAACAAGGAGGCGACCCAGGAAGAACTTTTCCACACCTTCAACGAGCTTTACGGAAACGGAAAGCAGATAGTACTTTCTTCCGACCGTCCCCCCGAGGAACTCCACGGGCTGCAGGACCGACTGGTGTCGCGCTTCCGCTGGGGACTGGTGGCCGATATTCAGCCTCCGGACTTGGAGACACGGATCGCGATACTCCGGGAGAAGGCCCGTCGCCAGGGAGTAGAGCTCGAGGACCAGCTTCTGGAGATGATCGCCTCCCGGGTGGCCACCAATGTGCGCGACCTGGAAGGGGCGTTAATCCGAGTCATTGCATATATGAAGCTCGGGGAAGGGGAGATCACCCCCGAGGTATTGGACGAGTTGATCCCCGCTGCGCCCAAAGAAACGGCGAAACAACGCCTCACGGTGGATGTGATCAAGGAAGAGGTGGCCCGCCATTACGGCCTCTCGGTAGAGGACCTCGAGGGCCCGGCCCGCCGAAAGGACATTTCACATGCACGTCAAGTGGCCATATACCTCGCGCGGGAGCTCACCAACAGTTCTTTCCCCACCTTGGGGGCCGCCTTCGGGGGGCGCGATCACTCCACCATCATGCACGCGTACCAAAAGATGCAGGAGTTGTTAAAGGACACACCCCTCTTGCGTAACGAAATCGATTCGCTGAGGCAGGAATTGCAGAACAAATATGCACCGTAGAGGTTTTCCACAGGGTCCTGTGGAAAACCTGGGGAATCCTTGTGGACAAAACCCCAAAATCTGTGGAAAAGCCCCCCGCGCCACCCACGGTAACCCTATATCCCGTGGGCTTTCCACAGTTTCCGGTGCTTTTTTCACGCGGTTTTCAACAAGTTTTCCACAGGAGAAATTCCAGTTCCCATGGGGATCTTAGAGTTTTTTCCACAGCCAACAGCGACAACTACTACTACTAACTGGGAGAAAAAGAAGATAAAATTGAAAATTGATGGCAGAAGAAGGGCTGTGGAAAACCCTTGAGAGCTTGCTGAGGCGTTACGGTATAGTGGACAAATTCCGCGAACAGCTAGTTGTGGTGGAGTGGGATACGGAGGCACCTCCACTGGCCCACAAGGCTTGCCCTTTATACGTGAAAGATAAAACCCTCTATTTGAGTGTGCCCTCCCATGCCCTCGCTCAAGAACTCCACCTCCAAAAGGAAAAGATCGTCAGGGAACTCCAGGAAAAAGGCTATGATATCTGTGATTTGAAGTTCTCCGTAAGGCCCCCTGAACTGGCCTCTGTGCCCCACTTGCTAGAGATAGCCATAACGCCCGAAGATGAGGTGTGGGCACGCAACGCCTTGGAAGGGCAGGAGTTGCCGCCGAGGTTGCGGGATCGGATGGTGTCCTTGCTAGCGGCCACCCGGGCAAGGGAGCGGGCGATGCTCGCCGCGGGTGCCCGCAAGTGTCGGTCGTGTGGGGCTGCCTTTTTCGGAGACAGTGATGTGTGCCCCGTGTGCTATGTGGAGCAAATGGAGGCCACCCCATAAAAGGGAAGAACCCGGGGCTGAATCCTTCCATATGGGACGTGTGTCCCTTAAGGTGAAGTCGATCTCCATGGATCACTTCCAAGGGCCAAGGGATCGCAAATAAGAAACATTGCGATTTTCCTATATCAGAATTGCTGAAACAAGCGAGAATGGCAAAGTCCAGAATGAAACCAAGTTTTCCAACTCTTGACAAGTTGCTTTAACTATTTTAGAATACAGCCAACTTTTGGAGGGTCTGCAGGGTCGGGCCATCCGAAAGGGCAAACCCTTCGAAAGGAGGGGGCGCAAAGCCACGGGCCCTCACGCCTTGTGCGGTAGGGTAGCCGGGCTGCCGAAGATGGCCGAAAAGATACGAGGGGCGTTTACGGTGGCGATTCGGGAGTGGGCCCAACACTTTGGGTTTGATATTTGGATTTCCACACAACCCTCTAATGAGCTTACTTCATTCAATCCCCCAAATCAGATAACCCCGTTCGTGGAGGTGATGTGAATGGTGCGCTGGGGTGGCTACGA
>DFNI01000009.1:93868-94010 GCA_002375995.1 Acetothermia bacterium UBA3571
GGCTACGACGAGCGGTTGGTGGAGCGGATCGTGGGTGCGTTCAAGGGCCGTGGGGTATATCTCGTGGTGCTGCTTGGGCTTCTGGTGATCCTGGGCAGCGCGGCTCAGAAGTGGAGGGGGTGAGGCAGATGGTGCGCTGGGG